>JBCCOO010000083.1:0-21774 GCA_039025345.1 Cyanobacteria bacterium P01_D01_bin.105
GCTTTTTAGTCTTAAGAACAGAAATGAAGAACAGAAGTGAAGAACAAAAGTGCGATTGATGCTCGCCTCTCGTTAAGTTTGGCATAGAATTCTTGAAAGTAAAAAACAGGAAACGATAAAGGTAAAGAACAAAAAAATCGCTACTCAATGGCTCTCGGTCTGTTCTCGAATACTCAACACCTCTCGCAACCGCGCTTGGTCGTTACCTTTTGCTGCAAAGCGGCCTTTTTCAACATCTCGAATCCAACTTTGGCTCTTGCCTAGTTGCTCGGCTAACGCACGTTGACTGAGCTTTTGCTGTCGACGGGCAGTATTAATATCTTCACCTGAAAGCTTCTGTTTGTTCTTCTGTGTAACCGTCCAGTGTTTAGACTTTTGACGACGTTTTTTCGGGTTACGGCGGCGGACGTTTCCTTGCCATTCATCTGAGAGGTCAAACCCTATAATGCGCGCGTTGAGCAGACGTTGCCACTTATCTTTAGGTGCATTAGCTGTGAGTCCATCAGTGCGGTTAGCGTCCTCCACCCAAAAATCAAGCGCATCGTCAACATCGTCTGGAATCTCAGTTGACTTAAACCACAAGGGCTGAATATCAGAAGGATAGGTGACAGCGTCAAACAGTGGTTTTAGTCCGTAGTAGTAAAGCGTCTCGAGATCGCCCTCAAATGTCTTAATCAGTCGTTTGTGAATCCCACGTACAGTCATCGCCTTCTGCAAACGCTCTTTTCCGTAGGCAATACGCAAGAGTGTGGTGATTTTCATGCGCTGGTCGCCGCCAATTCTGAGCTTAAATAAGTTCCATAACAACAACCGAACAGCGCCCTCATGCTGCTGCCAGTTGTTCATAACTTCTTTAATCAGTGATTGAGGCAAGACACCATACTGATAGAAGGCCGTTTGAGCGCGGTACTCATGTTTGTTGAGAAAGTGCCTAGCCCACTGCCCCGCTTGAATGGTAAAGCCAAGTCCAATCAGATGCTGAGCGCCTTGAGCGTCTTCGTCAAAATAGTATTGCGTGTCCAGTAGCTGCCAAATAGGATGTTCAGCTAAACAGAACGCATTAACTCTCCCTTGCCGAGGCCAGTCGAGAGAAACGAGGATTTGACAAGATTGGTGAACCCATTGCTTGATTAGAGTAAGTTTTTCTAATTTACTCAAGTCTTTGCGCTTATCGAGCCCTAGGTATTGTTCAATGTGCTGATCGTTTAGCACAAAGGATTCTCTCCAGGGATAGTCGATTGTCATTGCCTGTGCCGCAAAGATCAGATGAACGCAGGCAGCGCGAATGTCAAAGGTTGAGATCGCCTCACTCGCTACAGCTGTCATCATCGGTTTGCACTCATCAGCCTCAGGGTCTGCGGCTAACCTAAAGCGTATCTCACCGCGATCGCGATTCACAGAACGCTGATAGCAGAGGAATCCATCCGCATCAGGCTGCCACGGCAAGGCTTCTCTCTGGGCCAAAATATTACAGGCTTCCCAAATCACCATGCAAGAAGCAAACGGTGTGGTGGCTTGATTGATAAAAATGCTAGGAATCGCAACAGGCAGCAGCGTACTTTTGCAGCGGCCTTTTTTAGGTTGTAAGGGGACTAGAGCGCCCGTTTCACAAGACTGAATACATCGGGGCACGGCTACGTCTGGGCAGCCATCGCATAGCGTTGGATCAATCCAGTAGCCGTCTCTGTCTGTGTCAGACTTGATTGCTCCAGTTGGGCAATTAGGCTGACACAGATCGCAGGCAATACAATTATCCTTAACGGTGTAAGTCATGGGGGAAATGGCCTGCTAATTAGTGAAGCAGGTGGTAGTGTCGTTTTTAGTTTTCTTTCTGTTAGCTTTCTTGCTAGATATTCTCTCTTTTGATATCTTTTTTTCTCTTTTAGTTTTCTGGAGGACTTGTTTAGCGCTGCATACTAAGAATCTTCAGGATAAAGCCACCTCTATATCGGTGAGTATCTCCTAGCGCTGTGTTCACTGGAACGTTCAAAATTTACGACCCAAAGTGACTTTCTCCAATGGGCAGATATCCAATGGGCAGATATCCGACAGGATGAGATGTGCTTTAAGCTCGCTTCAACAGATTTCTTTTTTGCTTGTGCATCTTTGTCTATGCATTTTCACTTAGTTGATTTAGGTATATCAACTCAGCATTTCTTGTTCTATGTCATTTGTTACAGTTTAATATTTTCTTTATCTGTGATTGAAGAAACGTTCAAAGCAGGTATCATGAATTAAAATACAACTGTTGAAAATAGCCTCAAAAGCCTGAAAATTCTGGAATTCTCAGATATGGAAAGATAGAACAATGGAGAAATTTCCTAAGAGACTTTTTGGTAAGTTATCTATTGTTTGCATGAATTATTGTTCTATTTAATCAGCATCTTTAGGAATGGAAAGTGGGTAAAGATTGGATAGCTATAGAAAATGGTCAATGCTATCCGTGTGCTGCGCCGCGAGAATGGGATTTGCTCGAAACGCCATATCATTTCTACCGCTTTTTGACAGAGGTAGAAAATGCATTGAAACAGGCCACTACTATTCAACAGTGTGAGTGCTTACCTGCGCTGCGCTGCCTGGTTCGCAAACTTATAGTGAACGCCTATTGGTTGCGATCTTTCTCAGAAGGTACTAACTCACCGTCGCATCCCAAAATAAATTTTCCTTCTGCGTTATCACCTTCTAAACAATCTCAAGGCTCCGATTTTATAAACCTCTACGATGAAGCTGGCTATCCTTTAACTGTTCAAATAGAGACGCTTGCACCCGGCAGGGTATCTACTATTCACTGCCACGGGACTTGGGGAATTGTTGCGGTGCTTCAGGGACAAGAGAAAAATACCTTATGGAAACGACAGCCTGAGCCAAGCTTGCCTGACAAGATTGTTTGTGTTGCTGACATGACTTTAAAGTATGGGGATATTATCAGCTTCATGCCCACCGCTATTCATAGCATAGAATCGGTCGGCGTGGAACCGCTGGTTACGTTTAACCTTTATGGAGAGACTGATCATAAACAACGATTTGAATTTGATTCAATCACTCATCAGGCCAAGCACTACTAAACGAATTACCAGATTCAGTAGGAGATTTATGCATGACAGTAATCCTTTCTTTGATCTGCCTTATGAGTCAGCTTTCGAGGCGCTAGGTAACGATTTTTACGATTATGTTCAACCTGCTTGTTTTCCCAAGCCGTTGCTTCGTTTTCGTAACGACGATCTGTTACCTTTGCTGGGATTATCGCCAACAGAAGTATGCGATCGCCACTTTGTAGAAGCTTTTTGTCAATTTCTAAAACGCTCTTTTACTAAGCCTTTGAGTATGGCTTTGCGCTATCCGGTTTTACAGAGGTTTATGAGAAAGCCTATTATCAGGCAATGTTGCAAAAGCTAGGATTTCAACCCTCTCTTGCTGATAAATTACCTGCTAACGGGATACTCGCCGATGAAGATACTCAGGTCTTGGTTCAGCTTACCTGAGAGTTGTTGCTGATCACTCAAATCAACTATCATCACTTCTTTCAGGCTCTTCAACAACAGTTTTGTTCTCAGTGGCGAGAAGACTTTACGCTTGTCTTTGCTGATTTAAGTGTTTTAACGGCAGGCTGGCAGGCGCAGGGCTCAGTGAGTGATTTGGCTAACGCCCTCACAGCTTGGAAACGTATTTATCATAAATTACTGTGTCAGCAGCCAGTGTCTGAGATGGTCGCTATCGCTAGGCGGCTAAGGCAGCATAATTTAGGAACAACTTTTTCGCAATCAGCGATCGCAGCTGTTTGGCAATCGATTGAACAAGCTGATGATTGGCGACATTTTTTTAACGCGATCGCCGATTCAAAAAAATCTCTCTAAACACATCTACCTAATATTCAGCACCTGCTGCATTCGTGCACAGTCTTTGGCACTCAGGCCAAACCGCCCCTTCTCAACGTCTCGAATCCAGCTCTGACTTTTGCCTAAGCGATCGGCTAAGGCACGCTGGCTGAGATTGTTCTGCTGACGGGCTGCTTTAATGGCGTTGCCAGAAAGCAGCCGGGATGGCATCGCTGTAGGCGCGCGCGGTTTTGTCCGAGCCGGAGAACGAGGATCGATGCGAGAGGCAAGCCGAGATTGGCTACGGCTTTTTTTAGCATTGCGACGCCGCATCAGTGATTGCCATTCTTCTGATAGCTCAAACCCTAGCAAACGGGCATTGAGCAAGCGCTGCCATTTGTCTCTGGGAGCATTTTCTGTCAGCGCTCGATTGGCCTCATCGGCCCAAAAGTCTATCGCTTCATCAACATCGTCTGGAATCGCGCAGGTCCGAGCCCATAGCGGCTGAATATCAAGTGGGTAAGTCTCAGGATCGAAGACAGGCTTCAGGCCATGGTGATAGATCGTTTCCAGGTCGCCTTCAAACGTTTTGAGCAGTCGCTTGTGTGCGCCTCGTACCGTTGTCGCTTCCAGCAGCCTGGCTTCACCATAAGCAACGCGCAGCAAGGTGCGCAGTGTCAGTCGATGGTCGCCGCCTAACCTTAGCTTGAACAGTAGCCATAGAAGAAGTCGAACGGCGCCTTCGTGCTGTTGCCAGTTGCTCATAACTTCTGTGAGCAGAGCGCGGGGTAAACTGCCGTATTGAAAAAAGGCTGTTTGACGGCGGTAGTCTTGTTTGTTGAGAAAGTGCTTGGCCCATTGCCCCGGCTGCAGAGTAAAGCTCAGGCCAATCAGATGCTGAGCACCTTGATTATCTTTTTCAAAGTAGTATTGCGTGTGCAGCAGGTGCCAGATTGGCTGTTCATCTAGGCTAAAGGCTTGAATCTTTCCCTGGCGAGGCCAGTCGAGTGATACCAACAGCCGGCAGCATTGATACACCAGGTCTTTGAGCAAAGTAAGCTTCTGTAGTTTGGTGAGATCCTTGCGCTTATCAAGACCTAAATATCTCTCGATGTGCTGATCGTTCAGTTCAAAACAGTCCTGCCAAGGACACTCAAGCGTAACTGCATAGGAAGCCAGAATGAGGTGGACGCAGGCAGCGCGAATGTCGAAGGTTGCGATCGCCTCCCTAGCATCATCTGCTGGCATGGGTAGAAGAGTCTCTTCCTCAGGATCTTTTGCTAGGCGAAATCGAATCTCTCCCCGATTGTGATTGACCGCGCGGCGATAGCAAAGTTTGCCGGTAGAATCGCCTTGCCAGGGCAGGAGCTGCCGCTGAGATAACACCGTACAGGTTTCCCAAATCACCATTGAGGAGGCGAAAGGCGTCGTTTTACCATTGATAAAAATGTTTGGAATTGCGGGTGGCAGGAGTGTGCTTTTACAGCGTCCTTTCTTTGCTTGTAGCTGCCTCAAGTTATCTTGTGAATCACAGACTGCCACGCACCGAGGAACTTCTAGGTCTGGGCAGCTGTTGCAAAGGGTTGGATCGATCCAGTAGCCCTCCCGTTCATCCGAAGGCTTAATGGCACCGTTTAAACATTGAGGTTGACAGCTATCGCAATCATGACAATCGTCTTTAATGGTGTAAACCATGGCCCAACAGTCCATTTACTGCCCATTGAAGCAGCGTGTGCGCATTTACAAAACATTCGCCCTTTAGAGCATTTTCCCTAAAGCGCTATCTCTAAAGCGCTATCTCTAAAACTTTATACCTAAGAACTCTGTCTCTAATACAGCAGGTATAACAATCTAGCATTAGGTGTTTTATGTCACACGATACGGTTTAATATTTTCTTTACTATTTTATTCAGGGTTTCTTGAAATTTAGACCTTGACCTGTCATCTTCGACTAAAATCTAAGCATCTAGCGAGGTCACCGATGAACGTGTTGACGGCCAAGGCTGAACAATTAGCGATCGATTTCTTGATAGAAGATTTTGAAATACCTGAAGCAGATCGAGATTTTTTCTCTGTTGTGGCTGCACGCCAAACCCAGAACGACTGGTGTGTGATAGAAATTGGCGTGGCAGGGCTGCCTGATAGGTGGGTGCTGCAAGTTTTTGACACAGGGCTGTGCGATCCCTGCTATACCTTTATCTCTCCAATGCCAGAAGGAGAAGATGCAGATTTGGCAGAGTTTCCAGAACGGATTGCTCAAGTCGTTGCGATGGAGCGGTTAGGCAATCACACTTGAGTCTGTTCGTTGCAGCCTACGCATGTATTCAAAGAGCTCCCAGCAGTAGTGCTCTGAGAGTCCACAGGTGGTGGCACCTCGTATCACCGTTTTAAAGTACCAATCATTAGGCGGTATTTCTGTCGCTAGTTTGTTGACTACTACGTAGGTTCTTACCTGAATGTAGGGCCGCCCTTCACTTTTTACCGTTACTCGCTGATGGCGGTAAAAGTTCTGCTGTACGCCTTCGCGCTGATCGAGGCGATCGCTTAGCGACAGAGGCAGCCGATAAAGAACGCCTTGAACTTCACTGCCTTCATCTGGTGAAATATCGAGTGCGCCGCACTGTCGCCGCTGGGAGTAGTAGTTGAACCCCAAGCGGTAGCCCTTTAAAGTGGCCGGACCAACAATATAAGGATGTGTATTTTCTCCCAGCGATCGCTTTAAATCTACCGGGCACATGCACGAACCGTAGGCAAAATAGTGAAAGTAAGCATCAGAAGTCAACATGGTTAGACGCTACGGCTAGACGCGCAGAGGTGGTTTACCTAGCATAAAGTGATTTGTGGAAGGTGGCGTTAGAAAGTTGGCTGCGGAAAGTGTTTTTCGAGCAAAGCAGGTACCTCTACAGGGTTTATTCTGCTGTAGCGATAATTTCCCGGCATAATCATCAGGCCGGGTGCCCTGGAACATTGCTTTTGGCAGCCTGTATATTGCAGTTCAACGATGTTTTCTAGATGCCGTTCTCTGATCGCTTTTTCTAACGCTGCGACCAGCTGTTTGCCGCCTCTTTTTTTACAGCCAGATTTATGACAAACCATGATTTTGCCTCTGATTTTGTCCTGCGGACTATTGGGATCAAGCGAAATGGCAGCAGGGGGTTGAGAAAACGTCGGTAGTTTGTCTCTCTGGTTGTCTTTCTGGTGAAAATTTTGGCTGTGGAGATTTTGAGGTTGAGTATTGTTGAATGAGTGGGTGTTAAATAGTGGCGAGCGGGATGACTGGCGATCGGTAAACAGGCAGTAGGCCTTGAGCTGAATGATGCTTGCTGAAAAATTGAGCCGACTGCGACCAATACAGCTCACGCGATCGCCTAACCGCAACGTATGTCGTCGCACCGCGTGCTTCACCGCATTGCGCAAATTTTCAGGGAGTTCTATGCATATTCTTTCTTGGTCAACTTCTAGGGCAATGGCCGTTACCTTTTCAGGTGGCTCTCCGAGCAGACCTAAAAAGGTCCCTTCCAGATTGAACATCCAAGGGATCGATGGGCTACTGTCTGATTTAGCATCTAAGGTGATCTCAGACACCATATTTGGTAAGGTTTCTGAGATCACATTCGAGCTGATCTGCAACTTCATATTCGATTCAAGCCTCGATGGTATATCTGGCATGGGGAAGCTCTCCTGGTTGTTATGGTGCAGGTGTTATGGCGCATGAGGATGACAAAGCAATTTAGTTTAAGCGTCTAGCTCGTACTGTCTGAGGGGTTTTAATGGGATCAGTTAATCCCTCCACGCGCAGGTCCCAGCCGTTGGCTAATGTGAGAATTTGAGCATCGTCAGCATCCGTTTGTTTGACTACTTCTTGCTCTAAATCTTTTTTTGCAACATAAACCATTAATTTCCCGGCGCGGTCGGTGTGCAGCATAATTTTCATTTTGAGTTCCTTTTGAAGGGTGCTTTTTCAGGATCTTTTGGTAGCAATCGCGAGCAGTTCATCTACGGTGAGGCTGCGTTTGAGTTGGGTGGCTAGGTCGCGCACGTCATCTAGCACTAGTTGGCTGTCAGCCGCGGTAGAGGCTACGCCGTGACTGTGCAAAAGCTGATTCAATAAATGGCGACCAGAGTGTTTGCCCACGGTTAACCGTCGCTGCCAGCCCACTTCTTGCGGTTCAAAAGGTTCATAAGTGTTTGGATTTTCCAGCACCCCGTGAGCATGAATGCCAGACTCGTGGGCAAAGGCGTTGGTGCCTACAATCGCCTTCCAGGGAGGCACTGGGCAATTGACAGCTTTGGCAACTGAGCGAGAGAGTTCTAGTAAGTGTTGCGTTTGAATGCCTATTTTGAGACTGTAGATTTGTTTGAGCGCCATTACGACTTCTTCTAGTGCGGCATTCCCAGCGCGCTCGCCCAAACCGTTAACAGTAGTATTAATAGATATTGCACCCGCTCGAATGCCTGCTAGGGCATTGGCCGTTGCTAGGCCCAAATCATTATGCGTGTGCATTTCTACCGGAATTTCTAGCGCGTTGACCAGTGTCTTTACCTTTTCAAAGGTTGTAAATGGATCGAGAATACCTACTGTGTCACAGAAACGAAAGCGAAACGCGCCCCACTCTTGTGCAAACTGAGCCGCGTCTGTTAAAAATAGCTCGTCAGCCCGAGAGCTATCTTCGCCGCCTACGCTCACGGCTAGTCCATGATCGAGGGCAAAGTTTATACAGTCTCGCAGCTGTTGCAGCATGGCGTGCCATCGACCATGAAACTTGACCTGAATTTGCATCTCGGAAACGGGGATAGAAATATGTACCCGCTTGAGGCCACAGTGAATAGAGGCTTGAATATCTGAGATTACCGCGCGGTTCCACCCGAGGATAGAGGCGTTGAGGCCAAGACCTGCGATCGCCCGAATCGCCTCGGCTTCTGCTTGTCCCATGGCGGGAATCCCGATTTCGAGCTCTTGCACACCAATGGCATCGAGAAATTTTGCGATCGCAACTTTCTCTTCTATTCCAAAGGCAACACCCGCCGCCTGTTCGCCATCTCGCAGGGTAGTGTCGTTAATGTGTATGTTGTCAAACATATGATCGACCAGATAAAGGGCTTCGGGAGCAGGGGCAGCTGCTTTTGAAGCGTGCCTATTTAGCCTGCAGGCAAATAGGCACGCCCAGACTAGATCGCTACTTCAAGAACGCAAAGGTGAGACTGTCTTCAGCCAAGAAGTGATCGAGGTGAAAGGCGCGGTCTTCTGTGGCTAGCAAAATTTGTTCGTAGAGGTAGCGAGTAGCCCTATCTCCCACACTTTCGGCTTGTGTCGTCAGGCGTCGCAACAGCGATATCACTGCCTGTTCAGCGGCCAAATCATTTTCAATCATCTGCCGACAAACGTAGGCCCCCTCGGGCTCCATTTCAAAGCAGCACAGATCTGCTAGCGTTGCGAAAGATCCTGCGGGAATACCGCCTAAACCGTTGAGCCGTTCAGCAATGTCGTGGGCATGGTTTTGAGTGGTGCCGTAGCCCTCTTGAAAAAACTCGTGAATAGAATAGAATTCGGCACCTTCGGTGACAAAGTGTTGTTTTTGGTACTGTAAATACAGGCCTTGAAAGCTGGCGTACGCTAGATTGAGTCCTTCGCATACGGGAATTGCAATGTCTTGATCAATGCCGACAGGATTAGGGCCAACATCACCAAAGGCGCGAACTAGGTTTTGAATAGATTGAACAGTTTGAGCAGTCATAAGATTACTTCCAGTAATTTAGAATGAACAGAGTAGGGATCTTGAAACCGTTGTTAGGTTGCGACAGGAGAAACAACTTGAGTTTGCCAACAGCGCTCTAGCCAGTCTGTACGTGCCTGACGAGGTAGCGCAAACCTTCGCACCACGCTATTGACTAGCAAAAGTGCAATCGCATGGTCGACTTCGACGCGTAGGGTGCCATCGATAGGGCAGGTGCAAGGAACGTTGAGGTCTTGCAAGCGCTGCTTGATCGACCAGCGATCAACTCGCGCTACAGATACAACGTGTCCCTCAGGTGGAATCGGCACGGATCCAGCGGAGGAAATGGTAGGCATGGACTTATCCATAGGACTGATACTCCAGAGTAGGTAAAGGTGGATGGGTAAGCTGATTAAGACTGTGTAGCTGACTCTCTAGCCGTTCGATACGAGCCAAAAGTCGCTGTATTGTGTCGGCTTCAATATCGGGCAAGCAGCTATGCTCTAGGGGAGTCATGGTGGTATTGCAGTTACAGACATTGCGGCTAGGAATACCTACGGCTGTGCAGTTGACTGGCACACTTTTTAGAACAACAGAACCAGCTCCAATTCGAGCATGGTCACCAATATGAATGTTGCCTAAGACCTTCGCCCCCGCCCCAATGACTACGCGGCTTCCGACGGTAGGATGGCGCTTACCACTCTCTTTACCCGTGCCGCCGAGTGTTACCCCCTGATAGATCAGCGTATAGTTTCCGACAATGGCCGTCTCACCAATGACAACACCCATGCCATGGTCGATAAAGATACCCACACCGATCTGAGCGCCAGGGTGGATTTCGATACCTGTTAAGCAGCGAGCGACATGAGAAATGAGACGGGGAAAGAAAGGAACATTTTGGCAATGAAGCCAGTGGGCTAAGCGATGGGCCGCGATCGCATGGAGTCCAGGGTAACAAAGCAAGACTTCTAACCCATTGCGCGCAGCGGGATCTCGCTTAAAGATAATTGAGAAGTCTTCCCAGAAAGGCCACTGCTTCACCGTTAGACCAAGCCTTAGCAAAAGCTCTCGAAAGAGCTGAGAGCAGTGCTTAGAACAGCGCAGAGAAAATCTCTTGAGGATGCTTTGAAGAGAGCGTAACATGACAAGCGGTGGGGCTTTGTTTTGTTGTTTATAGCAACCGCGTTTTATAGGGGGTGATCGCTATCGCTCAATCCAGATTTACTAAAGCGATTAAGCCTGTACTCAAAGCTTGAAGCTCTCTGTGCGTAAGGAGTCTAAAAAACTTTGAGGCAGGGGGACGAGTATTTCAGCTGATGGGCGCAGGTATTTCCCAAGGTAGGGACAGGTATTGTGCACTCAAGGGATAACCCCTGATAGGTAGCGCTTTGAGAGGTATTTGAAGGCAAATGAGAAATACTTCTAGCTGTACTCAGCTTGCGCGCGTTTCAACGTTATCTAAGCCGTCATGCACACTTCTATTTAATAAACAGTAGTAGAGGATGCAAAACACTCGGTAAGTCTTTGCAAAAAATCAATAATCCCCACAGATTTCATCACATCAAACTTTACCAAAGGTATCATCACAAAGATAGATAGCTGTGAGACTTTTAGTTATCACAGCGCAAAAGAAGCCTTGTCGAGGCGAACACTTTATCGATGACATTGTGCAAAAGTCTCTCTATGACGCAGCATAACCGTACTATTATTCGATCACTAGCACTAGACGATGAGGCAGTTCTTTGGGAAATGCTGTATCAAGCGTTGTATGTGCCTCAAGGAAATGCTGAGCTGCCGCGTGAGATTGTTCAGCTACCTGAGATTGCGCGCTATGTTCAAAACTGGGGTCGTGAGGGAGATGGTGGTTTTCTCGCTAGTGAGGCCCGGACAGGACAGGCTATCGGCGCAGTGTGGTTGCGCTTACTGACAGGTAAGCATAAAAGCTATGGCTATGTAGATGACGATATCCCTGAACTGAGTATGGCCGTTTTGCCTGACTATCGCGGTCAAGGTGTTGGGACTCAGTTGCTTACTCACCTGCTTTTATCAGATTACGGTCAAAGGCCTATGTCGTTGAGTGTCTCAGCAAATAATCCAGCTATGCGGCTCTACGAGCGTTTTGGGTTTGAGATTGTCAGCATGCACGATGAGTCACTCACGATGAGAAGAGATTAAGAGAGGATATTAAGAGAAGAGATGAAACTCTCCTCTCTAGGGATTGAGGTGTCGCGATAAACGCTCTTCCCTCGGAAGGGCTGGGCCATCGCGCCTAAGCAAAAAACTAGCTACCAAAATGCCGACAACCGCCAGCAGTGCCATGGGATAAAACGCATAGGTGTAAGTGCCGAACCAATCTCGAATTCGACCGGTGGCGAGGGTTCCTATTATCGCTCCGATACCATAGGCGGTAAAGACAATGCCGTAGTTTTGGGCGTAGTGTTCGGGGTCAAAAAATCGCAGCGTCGTGATGGGTGCGATCGCGAGCCAGCCGCCTAGGCAAAACCAAAATAAACAAAAGGCGACTAAATAAGTGGCGACTTGTCCGGCTTTGGCATTGGCCATTAGCAAGCAGGCAATTAAAATAAGAGTGTACGTTGCGATCGCCACATAGTGCGGTTTAAAGCGATCGCTCAGCCAGCCAAACAGCGGCCTGGCAATGCCATTGAACAGCGCAAAGAGAGAAACACTGCTCGCGGCTAACTGAGGATTAATATTGATGATTTCTTCACCGACTGGACCCGAAATGCCAATGGCGCTGAGGCCAATGAGAGTACCCACTGCATAGCAAATCCATAGCCCGTAAAATGAGCGATTGTGCAGCAAATGCTTTGGATAAGCGGGTGCTGCGTTTGCTTTGAGCGGGCCAGAGCCGAGCTGATTAAAGACAGGCTGGTTGGAGATAAGCTGACGGGGCTGCCAGTTCTCGGGTGGGAACTTGAGCGCCAGTGCGATCGCTGGGATGATGAGCGTAAAAGCAATGCCAAATACTCTCAGTGTTGTTTGGACGCTGTAAGTGCTAATTAAGCGGCTAGCTAAGGGCGCGGTAATCAAAGGAGAAAGGCCAAATCCGACAATGGTAAGACCAACTGCTAACCCTTTTTTATCTGGGAACCAACGCGCCACCACGGCCATGGGCACTCCATAGGATGTGCCTACCCCCATACCGGCTAAAACGCCGTAGGTTAGCGTCATGGTCGTAATATTATCGGCATAGCTAGAGAGAATGTAGCCAAGCCCCACCATAATGCCGCCGACTGCTGCCACCTTTCGCGGCCCAATTCGAGGAATATAGAACCCGGCAACGGTAACAAATAGGGCATAAAACACTAAGGCCATCGTGTAGGGCAACAAACTTTCTGTTGCGCCAATATTGAACTCGAGCTCTAACGAGCTTCTAAAAACACTCCACGAGTAAACGCTGCCTGTACAGAGCAAAAGCCCCATACCTAATAAAATCAACAGCCATCTCCCCCGCTCCGCGGGTAATCCTAATACTTTTAGATCTGAAGACATCGCAACCTGTAACGTAAGAAAACAGTGCAAAGCCTTCATATTAATGGAGAAATTTCACTTGTTAACAGCAGCTTCCTTAAACTTTCTCTATGGGCACGATTAACAACGCAGCCGTGCTGCTGCTCAAAAAACTAAATTTATAAGCCAAATTGTTCTCGATAAAAAGGGACTCGCTTGAGTCGCTCATAGTTTTGCGAAATAAACAAATCCATTGCCGCCAGCATGGTCTCGACCTGGTCTAAAAGAGAACCATTGACTTGGTAAGCATAGACTTTCACAAATCGAGGTAGGATTTGGCGAAACACGCTGTGATGCGGAAAGTTAGCTTTAGGCAGTTCACAGACGAGGGCTGCTTTGGCACAAACCTCAAGGGGCAGACGCTGAGCGCTCCTGACTTCAAACGCAATCGGAATTGCCGGTGCAATTCGTGGGCTGACTTTGAACGGTGAGCTTTTTGGGAAAACCAAGCCGACTTTGAGATTATCAAAGTGAGCTACTATTTTTTGGTCATAAATCAGCCATCCCTGGTGTTGATAAACTCTTTCAGGAACAGGGACTGTGGCTGAGAATATCCGTTTGCTAGTCTGCCGGGTAGTGGTCAATACTGCGATTTGAAACTGATTGAGATCTGCGATCGCAATCTCATTAAACAACAGCTCTGACGCTTGAGAAGGAAAACTGACCATACCGCAGCCTCACGCTTTCTAATAAACAAACTTCCAATGAATCTCTTCAGTGATACGTTTTTAGGGTGGATATTTTTACATTATTTAACGCGAAAAAGTAAATTCTGTTACCTTAAAAACCTCATTGTGTTACAAACGATACAGACATCCCAAGCAACTGGTTTTTGCTACTGCTTTATTATGTATCTAATGTAGCAAAATTAATACGATTGAGTACTCAAAAAAACTCTCTTATTAATCGATAAAATAGCGCAAAGCGCATGCTGCCAGGGCGCTGTAGTTGAGTACAGCAATTATCGAACGTGGTCACCAAAATGCCAGCGCCAGCCTTCTAAAATACTCGTCCCCCGATCTCTAAAAAATATTTTTGTCTGATTTTTCAAGGGTTTCTGCTGCTGAGTACATCGCTAATCATTCAATAAATCCTACCGAGATAGCGTTTTGCCCCCGCTTTTACCCACTTGCTATAACTTTTTCATCGACGAACACCTAAAACTTAAAGCACTGAACCTTTAAGCATTAAATAAACAAGTCAGTGAAGTTAACCAAAAGGACAGCGCCAACCTTAGCTCAGTTAGAGCGTTCTCATCCCCCATAGCGTTTGGCCTTTTGTATTTAACGATTGATAAATGCTAATTGGTTTATGCGAGTCTAGTTCGATTTCAAGCGTACCCATCTTTGCCGGATTGCCCTTATTTTTTCTTTCTTTTGAGTGGCCAATAAGCCAGTTAGTGCAGTTAGAAAAAAAGCGCACCGCCTATTCATGCGCTGTTGAAACCACTCTAAGACTTACAAGCTTTGGGGTCTCATGCGATATCCCTTCGTTTCTTGCGACTCGTTGACGGTGTTGTATCGCTATAGGTTAAAGCAGTACAGCACCGCTTTCTTTCTCTCTTTCTCTCTTTTCTGATCTCGCAAGTTCTTTCCTACGATTTTTGCTAGATATCGTACAGCCTTCAAATCTTTATTTCCTTAAACACCTTATTTCCTTAAACTCCTGTTTTCTTAAGCACTTTATCCGCCTCAAATCCTTTACCCTCTTAAAACAATGACGCCTCCGCCATACACTACCCTTACCGCCGCACCTTCGACGACGCCCGAAAAGAGATCTGGCGGCTGCGGCTGTAGTTCTAAAAATGAAGTTGCCGTTAGTGACTCGCTTAAAGCCCGGATTGAAAACCATCCCTGCTACAGCGAATCAGCGCATCACCACTATGCTCGGATGCATGTTGCGGTTGCCCCAGCTTGCAATATTCAATGCAACTTCTGCAATCGTAAATACGACTGTGCCAATGAGAGTCGTCCGGGCGTTGTGAGTGAACTGCTCACTCCTGAAGAAGCGGCTCACAAGGCACTCGTTGTTGCGGGCAAGATTCCTCAAATGTCTGTTTTGGGCATTGCTGGTCCTGGCGACCCGCTAGCAAACCCCGAGAAGACTTTTCGCACCTTTGAGCTGGTGGCCAAACAGGCACCCGATATCAAGCTTTGTCTCTCGACCAACGGACTGATGCTGCCTGACTATGTAGACCGCATTAAAGCACTCAATGTCGATCATGTTACCATTACGATCAATATGGTCGATCCGGCGATTGGTGAAAAAATCTATCCCTGGGTTCACTATCGCCGAAAGCGCTATCGCGGCATTGAAGGGGTGAAGATTTTGCATCAGCGGCAGATGGAAGGGCTCGAGGCCCTTAGAGACGCCGATATCTTGTGTAAAGTGAACTCAGTACTGATTCCGGGCATTAACGACGAGCACATGCCAGCTGTGAATCAGGCGGTTCGAGAACGCGGCGCATTTTTGCACAATATTATGCCGCTGATCTCTAAGCCGGAACACGGCACCTACTTTGGCCTGAATGGGCAACGTGGCCCCACACCAAAAGAGCTGAAGACAGTTCAAGACAACTGCGCTGGCAATATGAAGATTATGCGCCACTGCCGTCAGTGCCTTGCCGATGCCGTGGGCCTATTGGGTGAAGATCGCAGCCAGGAGTTCACCAAAGAGAAGTTTATGGATATGCCGGTGGGCTACAACGCCGACAAGCGTGAGGCAGTCCGCTCGGAGATTAAAGAAAAAGAGGCAGCGATCGCCCAGAAGAGAGAATCTGTTGCTAAAAAGGTTGCAGCTAACATCAAATCTCAGACTACGGTTGAATCGCCTAAAGTGCTAGTTGCCGTTGCCACCAAAGGCGGCGGGCTCGTCAATCAACACTTTGGTCATGCCAAAGAGTTCATGATTTACGAAGTAGATGCGGCTGAAGCAAGATTTGTTGGTCACCGTAAAGTTGCCGATTACTGTCAGGGCGGTTATGGAGAAGCAGCCACGTTAGCCGGCATCATCGAAACCATTGCTGACTGCCAAGCTGTACTGGCCTCTAAAGTAGGCCCCTGCCCCGCTAAGGAGCTACAAAAGGCAGGACTGTTTGTGGTGGAAGCCTACGACGTAATTGAAGCCGTTGCCCGAGAGTTCTATACCGAACATGTTCTAAAAACAGTTTACGTGTAGACGCAAATCCTTCGTCGCCCTGCTGCATGGAAAATCAACTCACAGAGGAATTAAGCCATGACCTACGCCATCACCGAAAAATGCATTAGCTGTCAACGCTGCGTCCCCAACTGCCCAACTAACGCCATTGAACGCGACGGTGCCACCTTTCGGATCAACGCTGACTTATGCAACAACTGCAAAGGTTTTCACGCAGTACCCCAATGCTGGGCCATGTGCCCAACCGATGACGGCTGCGTGTCTCTCGCTACCAGAATCAGCTCATTCACACTGGGCAACGCCCTAGAAAACACAGCCGACTACTGGAAAGCTTGGCAGGCTGCCTACAACCAGAGACTTGCGCTTTTAAAGGATTCACCTCAGGCCGACTATTGGCACGACTGGTTTGATAGCTACTCTCAAACCCTGAAAAAGCTACAGGCTACAGCCGAAGAAGAGAATAAATGTATTCCTTTAGTCCCGTAATATTCTCCTCTCTTTCTGTCCACTCTTCTGACTCCTGTTTTTTCTCTCCTTTCCTTTTTCTCCTTCCTCTCTTTTTCTGGAGGCCCTACCATGGTTACTTACCTAGACAACAACGCCACTACTCAAATTGACCCCACCGTTTTAGAGGCTATGTTGCCCTACTTGAGTAACCTCTACGGCAATCCCTCATCCATGCACAGCTTTGGTGGCCAAGTGGGTGCAGCCATTCAAGATGCGCGATCGCAAGTGGCTGACCTCTTAGGCGCAGAAAGCACCGAAATTGTTTTCAATAGCTGCGGCAGTGAAGGTAACAACACCGCTATTCATGCCGCACTCGCAGCCCAGCCTAACAAACGCCACATTGTCACCACAGCAGTGGAGCATCCGGCCATTCTCAATGTGTGTAAGCACTTGGAAAAAAGGGGCTACAGCGTCACTTATCTGTCAGTTGATGGGCGCGGTCAGCTCGACCTGATGGAGGTTGAGGCGGCGGTCACTGGTGGCACGGCATTGGTGAGCACAATGTACGCCAACAATGAAACTGGGGTGGTCTTTCCGGTAGAACAGATTGGAGCGATCGCCAAAGAATGCGGCGCAACGTTCCACGTCGATGCGGTACAAGCTGTTGGCAAGATTCCTATTGATCTCAAAAACAGCACGATTGACTTGCTCACACTCTCAGGCCATAAGCTTCACGCCCCCAAAGGCATTGGTGTACTGTACACGCGTCGTGGGTTCCGATTCCGTCCGTTTATATTGGGTGGACATCAAGAACGAGGTAGACGAGCCGGGACGCCAAACGTTGCGAGCATTGTGGCCCTGGGCAAAGCAGCTGCGCTGGCCCAAAAGCATCTCAGCACAGTAGAAAAAGAGGCTCAGCTACGGGATCGGCTAGAACAACAGCTACTCGCATCCATTCCCGACTGTGAAGTGAATGGTGGTGGCACTACTCGCCTACCCAACACCACCAACATAGGATTCAAATACATTGAGGGTGAAGCTATTTTGTTCATGCTCGACCGGCACGGTATCTGCGCTTCCTCAGGCTCCGCCTGTACCTCCGGCTCTCTCGATCCCTCCCATGTATTGACATCTATGGGACTGCCTTACACCATCCTTCACGGTTCCATCCGCTTTAGCCTTTCTCGTTTCACTACCGAAGATGATATTCAGCAAGTCATAGCGGTCATGCCCACCATCGTTGAAAAACTGCGAGCCATGTCTCCATTTACTGATGGCCAATCCGACTGGCTTCAAAGCCGCGACTTGGCTGCGATCACCTTTTAATGCCATCATCCTCTTCGAGAAAAGCAAAGCCCTATATTGTTTATCCTCTCACCCCCAGAAACTGCCATGTGGGACTATTCAGAAAAAGTACTCGAACTCTTCTATAACCCTGTGAATCAGGGTGCGATCGCCGACCCGAATGAACCCGATGTGGCGGTAGTATACGGCGAAGTCGGCAGCATTGCCTGCGGTGATGCCCTCCGGCTACATCTGAAGGTTCAAGAATCGACCGAGATTATTCAGGATGCGAGCTTTCAAACCTTTGGCTGTACCAGTGCGATCGCCTCTTCGTCGGCCCTCACCGAAATCATCAAGCAAAAGACCCTAGACGAAGCGCTAGACATTACCAACCAAGACATTGCCGACTACTTAGGCGGCCTACCCGAAGCTAAAATGCACTGCTCGGTCATGGGTCAAGAAGCCCTGGAAGCCGCCATTTACAAGTACCGCGGTATCGAAGTAGAACAGCACGAAGACGATGACGGTACGTTGATATGTTCTTGTTACGGTATTTCTGAGCCGCGCATCCGCCGGGTCATTATCGAAAACGATTTAACCAGTGTTGAGCAAGTGACCAACTATGTCAAAGCGGGCGGTGGTTGTGGTTCTTGCCAAGCGGGCATCGAAGACTTGCTCATCGAAGTTCAGCAAGAAAAGACTGCTGTGTCAGCTCAAGTCGCTGATGTTGTGGCGGAGGCCACTGGATCGCCGTTATCTCCAATCCAAACTATCAATCTCATTCAGCAAGTTCTTACCGAAGATATCCGTCCCATTCTGCTTGCAGATGGTGGTGATGTCGAGCTGTATAACGTCAGCGATGACGTTGTCACCGTATCCCTCAAAGGGGCCTGTGGCGGCTGCGCTAGTAGCAATGAGACTTTGAAAAATTCGATTGAGACTCGATTGCGATCGCGCATTTCTCCTACTCTCATCGTCGTCGAGGCATAACAACCTATGGATATCCTTCATCACACCTCAACCATTGAACGGTCTCCTCCAAACCCTTTGCGAACTGTTCAATATATCGTTCCATTTCTGGATTACTCCATCACTACTTTCGCTACAAACTTAGGAGACTTTTGACCTATGAGACAGATTGCATTTTACGGTAAAGGCGGTATCGGCAAATCCACGACGTCGCAAAACACCTTGGCTGCCATGGCTGAGCAAGGCCAACGCATTATGATTGTGGGCTGCGACCCTAAGGCTGATTCCACTCGCCTAATGCTCCACAGCAAAGCCCAAACCTCCGTACTCCAGCTGGCTGCCGAGCTCGGTGCAGTTGAAGATGTCGAACTTGAGCAGGTGCTGGCAGAAGGCTATCGCGGCGTCAAGTGCGTCGAGTCTGGCGGTCCTGAGCCCGGCGTCGGCTGTGCGGGTCGTGGCATCATCACCGCCATCAACTTTCTAGAAGAAGAAGGCGCTTACGAAGATCTTGATTTCGTTTCCTACGACGTACTGGGTGACGTTGTTTGCGGCGGTTTTGCAATGCCCATTCGAGAAGGCAAAGCGCAAGAGATCTACATTGTGGTCTCTGGTGAGATGATGGCCATGTATGCGGCCAATAACATCGCCCGAGGCGTTCTGAAGTACGCTCAGTCTGGCGGTGTGCGATTGGGCGGCCTGATTTGCAACAGCCGGAATACAGACCGAGAAGTTGAGCTGATTGAAGCCCTAGCTGCAAAGCTCAATACTCAAATGATTCACTTTGTCCCACGTGACAATGTTGTTCAGCACGCTGAGCTACGCCGGATGACAGTGAATGAGTATGCCCCTGACTGCAATCAGGCAAAAGAGTACACAGCGCTAGCTGAGAAGATCATCAGCAACAAAAAGCTGACCGTCCCAACGCCCATCAGCATGGACGAGCTTGAAGATCTGTTGATTGAGTTCGGCATCTTGGATAGTGATGAAGAGTATCAAGAAGCGCTAGCAGCTGATCAGAAGGAAGTCGCTACTGTATAGAGCGATTTTTAAGGTTCAGCTTTCTTATCTGCTTGACTGATTTGGCTTGAGATGTGGCGATCTTTTCGGTGTTCTTCTCATCGAAGTTGCCACATTTCAAGCACAATCCATTCACTATTCCCTACACTTACTGAGAGGGCATTATGACTACTGTAGAAGATAGAAAAGATCTCATCCAAGAGGTCCTAGAAGCCTACCCAGCCAAAGGTAAAAAGAGACGTACTAAGCACCTCGGTGTCAAAGAAGCCGAAGCTTCTGACTGCGGCGTCAAATCCAACAAGAAATCTGTTCCTGGGGTAATGACGACTCGTGGCTGTGCCTATGCTGGTGCGAAAGGGGTGGTCTGGGGGCCGGTAAAAGATATGATTCACCTGAGCCACGGTCCTGTAGGCTGCGGCTACTATTCCTGGTCAGGCCGACGCAACTATTATGTGGGGACGACGGGGGTAGATACCTTTGGTACCATGCAGTTCACCTCTGACTTTCAGGAGCGAGACATCGTTTTTGGCGGTGACAAAAAACTGGCTAAAATTATTGACGAAATTGAAGAATTATTTCCGCTCAGCCAAGGCACTACGATTGAATCGGAATGTCCGGTAGGCTTAATTGGAGATGACATCGAAGCTGTTGCTAGAGCAAAGGGGAAAGAAACTGGAAAGCCAGTCGTGCCGGTTCGCTGTGAAGGCTTCAGAGGCGTTTCACAGTCGCTGGGTCACCACATTGCTAACGACACCGTACGTGACTGGGTACTGCCTAAGGCCGACGAATACCGCAAGCTGCCAGAAGGCTTTGAGCCGGGCCCTTACGATGTCAATATTGTAGGTGACTACAACATTGGTGGAGACGCTTGGCCTAGCCGTAAGCTGATGGAAGACATGGGCTTAAGAGTAATCTCTCAGTTCTCTGGAGATGGCTCTTTTAACGAAGTGGTGATGGCACCTTTGGCTAAGCTAAACCTGATTCACTGCTATCGCTCCATGAACTACATTTGCCGTTTCATGGAAGAGAAGTATGGCATTGGCTGGATGGAGTACAACTTCTTTGGGCCCACGCAGATTGCTAAGTCACTGCGCAACATTGCGGCTCAGTTTGACGAGACCATTCAGGCTCAAGCGGAAGAAGTGATTGCGGCCAACCAAGCTCGCATGGACAGCATTATTGCCAAGTACCGTCCTCGCCTAGAAGGTAAAACAGTGATGATGATGGTCGGTGGTTTGCGCCCTCGTCATGTCATTCCAGCTTTCACGGATTTAGGGATGAAAGTAATTGGCACAGGCTATGAATTTGGCCATGCTGATGACTACAAGCGTACTGCTGACTACGTCGAAGAAGGCACCTTAATCTATGACGACGTCAGCGGATTTGAGTTTGAAGAGTTTGCTAAAAAGCTCAATCCTGACTTAATTGCGGCTGGCATTAAAGAGAAGTACGTTTTCCAAAAAATGGCACTGCCCTTCCGCCAGATGCACTCCTGGGATTATTCCGGCCCTTACCACGGCTATGAAGGCTTTGAAGTCTTTGCCCGCGATATGGACTTGGCTATCAACAATCCTACCTGGTCGTTGATTAAGACGCCTTGGGAGACAGAAGCCGCTTGAGAGACGTAAAAATTGGGGAGTCCTTGCTCCCCGTCCCGTCCTCTCATATCACCGTCTTCTCATATCCCGTTGACTACATTCTCTCTCTATAGATTTTTCTCTCAAAAAGGAGAGCATCATGACTGACAACCTTGACAATACTCAAAACACGCCCCCCACCCCAGAACCGATTACCAATGGGGTTGACGCTCCAGTCGGCGAACCCGGAAAAATTCAAGACCA
>JBCCOO010000084.1:0-21396 GCA_039025345.1 Cyanobacteria bacterium P01_D01_bin.105
GATGCTTTTGCCACAAAAGTTCCAGCAGTTGGTGAACCGTTGTCTCTGCTGCATAACAAGAGACTGAGCGGCGGTCGGTATTGTGCATCAATGACTGGACTATAATTTCCGTCCGCTCCTGCATAGGGTTATGCTGCAGGGTCAGGGGCAATATTTAGCTGCTGTTTTTGCGAGCCATCGAAGTCGGGGCAGTAAGTAGCCGCTGTGCCTAACACCGTGCATCAAACCTATGATGCGAAATGATAATGACCACAATCGTGAGTTGCTCTTGTCGATTTTTATCTTTTGCGCAAGTAAGCTATTACAGCCGCCTGCCCTAATCCGTTTTATTGCTCAAGAAGCGCATTGATAACAATTTCCGCGATTTTGCTTTCAATCATTTTGGCCTGATTGCCTGATGCCCCTTCGTAGGGAGATTCTTTTTTTTGCTTAAACACGTTTTGTAAGACACTTGCAGCTTTAGTTTCGAATTGATTGGCTTTTAGAAATAGGGACGCTGTTTCCATATCTCTGCTGTATGGGCCAAAAGACTCATAGGTCTCAAGCCGCTTCTGAATCCGTTGAGACTGTTTCATTAGCTCGGGATAGAGATACGCATGATAATCGTCAACGTTAAAACACACCCGTTCAGAAAATAAAAAACGATTATTATGGCAGCTTTTTATCAACCTCTGCTTTAAATCACTATCAGGCATCAGCGGCAAATCCACATCTTTTTCTTCTACGCCATGGTCCCAAGATATTCCCCTCAATCCCCTGGATTCTGACACTAAAACGAGTGAATCCATGTCTTTCTCTTGCACCCACACATCATTGCTACCAAGGCGAACAATTTCTTGTGCGCCAGCAGCAAACATCTCATGAAAGGCATGTGCAGAGCCACTTGCCCCCATTGGGACATAAGCAAAGAAAAACGCTTCACTGATGCTTTCCCGAGTGATGTTTCCTGTGATAACGCCAACGCCCCAGGATTTTATCTTTACGGTGGAATTTTCTAAAAATTGAGCAGCCAAACGAAGAGAACGTTCAGGGTTTGAGCTGACGATGCCCTTACTCGGAATTCTCTCTTTAACAATAACGTTTTGGTCAATTGTAAATAAACAGTCCTTCATGATTGTCCGATCCAGCTACTCTTTCTTGATGCTGCTATAAATTCCATGAAATCTTACCGCTAATAACTGAGCTCAATGCCATTCCTCCTGATGAGATTAAAGCTGATCAACCCTAGCAACGCTGATGTAATGGGCCGTGTATTGGAAATGCAGAGTTAGTCGTGAATATTTAACTGTTAGCTTGTAGTGAGAATTTAAAGACCTGCACTTAGACACTCTCAATGGACTGCTTCAGAAAATCGACAAAGACCCGAACTTTGATCGGCACGTAAGCACGAGACGGATAGACTAACCAAGCAGCGGTGCTAAAGTCTGTGGCCGTTACCTCATAGTCTGGAAACACGTTAACGAGGATGCCTGCTTGTCGATCAGCATCCACTAACCAATTGGGTAATAGCGCTACCCCCATTCCTGCGATCGCACATTGTTGCAGCGCGATCGCGCTGGATATCACGGTTTTTCCGGTGACGGGAACTTCACTGAGTTGACCTTGCTTGTCCTTAAACAGCCATCGCGTTCGGAACCCTGCCAGGGGAAACAGTAAACAGTTATGGTGGGCCAAATCTTGCGGATGCTGCAGCTGTCCTGCCCGCTTGAGATATTCCGGACTGGCACAGACCACATAATGAGTTGGTATCAGCCGCTGGGCAATCAGAGTAGAATCCGCCAAAATGCCTAGACGCACTGCTACGTCAATGCGTTCTGTTAACAGATCGACAACCGCATCCGTCAGGAGTAAATCAACCGTCAGATCAGGGTATCGAGCCTGAAATTTCGGCAGTAAAGGAACAATGCAGTGTTGCCCAAAAGAAACAGACGCCGTCACACGGAGAGTCCCTTTCGGTTGACCAGACACATCGGTCGTCACGTCAATAGCCTGCTGCAACTCCTCCAGCAGCGGCTCCATACGTTCGAAATAGGTAGTGCCTGCTTCGGTGGGAGACAGTTGACGGGTCGTACGTTGGAAGAGACGCACCCCTAATTCCGATTCCAGGCCGGAGATTGCCCGTGAAACAGAGGAGGGATCGATGTTGCGATCGCGAGCCACCGCTGCAAAACTGCCCTGTTTCACCACTTCCACAAAGAGCTGTAAAACCGAGATATCCATCAGCTTATGGGCAATGACCTCTCTGTATTTGGATTTGGTTTGTGAAAGTATCACCTCCAAAGCATGGCATATTCGTGCATTTTCTGCACGAATATTGTTCATGATTTAGGCTTTATTGTTGGCTTCGCAGTGAATAAAGTAAGGCCATGGTTCCAAGAGAGCCCTAACTAGCCTATCTATTCAGAGGAAAAAATTATGATCCGAGTTGCCCTACTAGGTGCGGGGGCCATGGGCTCTCGCCTAGCCCAAAATCTGCTCCAGGCTCAGTACGCGTTAATTGCGTACAACCGTACTGCTGATAGGGTCAAACCTTTGATTTCGCAGGGTGCAGTCTATGCGGCAACCCCTAAAGCTGCTGCCGAACAGGCCGACATCGTGATTAGTATGGTCACCGACAACGAAAGTTCTAGGGCTGTTTGGCTTGATCCTGACGTTGGAGCGGTGCTGGGATTGCGTGCAGGGAGCATTGCTATTGAGTCCAGCACCTTGACGGTAGATTACACCTACGAGCTAGCAGCCACGCTTACCCAACAGAATGTGGCTTTTCTTGATGCACCTGTGGTGGGTTCTCGGCCCCAGGCTGAAGCTAAAAAACTGATCTATCTGGTCGGGGGAGAGGCTGAAACCCTGAACCAGGTACGGATGGTTTTGTCGTCTGCAGGGGCTGGAGCCATTTATCGCGTGGGCGAAATTGGCCAAGGTATGGCTATGAAGCTAGCTGTCAATGCTTTATTGGGTATTCAAGTCGCCGCAGTCGCAGAAATTATCGGCATGCTGAGTAAAAGGGGCATTCCTGGCAACCAGGCAATGGCCCTACTGGGAGATCTACCAATTCTCAGTCCTGCGGTTAAGTTGGCTGGCAACTTAATGATGACCGGCGATCATGCTCCACTGTTTCCGATTGAACTGGTTGAAAAAGATTTTCGGTATGCGATCGCAACAGCTCAAACCTGTGGAGCAGAAATACCGATATCGACTGTACTACGCGATGTTTATCAGAGGGCGATCGCTGCTGGATACGGCAATACCAACATTACAGGTATAACTCAGCTTTTCAACTAAGTTTCTCCATTGCGTAAAATCAGCTCAAGACAATCAATGTCTGCAATATGGACTGCTCGATATCCATCACACGCATGCCAACGTGGTCTAGTTCTTTATCTGTATGCACTGTCATCGCTAATTCAGATGTAAGGGTGGGTTTTGAGGGAGACTTAGTTCCTTGTGTAGGCCACTAAAGAAACACCCAAAACCACCAAAACAACACCTGCAATTCGCGTCGGGCTAGCCGCATATTTGGTTAACCCCAGTGCCCCATAGTGATCTAGGAAAAGTGCGGCAATCATCTGACCGGCAATCGTGAGTGCTAATGCTAAAGCTGCCCCAATTTTAGGGGTGGCGAAAATGGTGGACCACACATAAAACGTCCCCAAACATCCACCTACCCACATCCACCATGAGGTTTGAGACAAGGCTGTCATTGATGGCACAGGATATTTGGCCATAAAACAAACAACCAGGGAGGCTAATGTTCCCGCCAAATATGAAATAAAGGTGACTTGCATGGGCGCCGCATTGGCAGAACCGCGCAGCAGTGTATTGAGCGCCACTTGAATCGGCAGAACTGCTCCGCCTGCAAGGGCAGCTAGTAGAAAAATGGTGCGTCCATTCATGATTTAATCGCCTACATTTCCTTAATTCGAACCAGGGGCAACCGCAACGGCATCAATTTCAAACAGTACGCCCGGCGCGTAGAGAGCCGGTACCGGAATCAATGTACTGGCGGGTGGGTTGTCACCAAATACTGCTTTGCGTTTTTCCACCATATAGGCCAGTTTCTCAGCATCGTACTCTGCGATCAACAATGTGATCTTGACGACGTTGTCAGCATTCGTACCGGCAACATCTAGGGTGGCAAGCAAGGCATCAAAAGATCGATCAACCTGGCTTTCAAAGTCGTTGGGGCCATCTTCGGACATCCCGACCTGGCCTGCAACATGAACCAAGTTGGCATCAGCGGCCGCGATCGTGGCCTGGGAATATCCGTATTGCAAAGAGTTTGCCAGCTCCGGTGGATTGAGCGCCCGTTTGAGATCTTCCTGCGCTGAAGCCGCTGCGACGAGTAATCCTGACGCTAATAGACCTGCCAGAAAGCCAGAGACCTGGCCCTTAGTGACCTGAAATTTCATTGAGATGTCTTCCTTAAATATATCGAGCAGTGTTACTTAAATTGCCAGTGCAATGGGCAGTGCAATTGCCAGTGCAATGGGCAGTGCGATGGCCCATCCCCTGATTGGCCTTAATCACCCCTATAAGGTGGCCCAACCGCCATCGACTAAAATTTCTTCGCCCAACATGAATGCAGAATCATCGCTGGCTAAGAACAACACAGCTTTAGCAATTTCTTCCGGTCGGCCAAACCGCCCCAAAGGAGTCCGACTAATGGCCTTCCCAGCCGCTTGCTCCAGAATCTCTTGAGGAAGATCCATCTTGCTCCAAATGGGGGTTTCAATTGCCCCAGGCGCGACTGCATTCACTCGAATGTTGCGTTCTAGAAGTTCTGCACTAAAGGAACGCGCCAATGAACGAACCGCAGCTTTAGAGGCAGAATAGACACTCTCACCCATCACAGCCGTTTGGTCGAGGCAAGTGGTGGTGAGGATAATACTGCCCCCATCTTTGATGATAGGTTCTAGCTTTTGGATAGTGAAAAAGACGCCTTTGAAGTTAATCGCCACTTCCTCATCAAAGGAGACTTCTGTGACGTCTCTAAAAGGAGCGGCTTTAGCAACGCCAGCATTTACAAACAGAATGTCAATCGTACCGAAACGCCCTTGTGCCTGCTGAGCAAGCTGATCGAGGTCTGCCAAACTGACCACATTCGCCTGTACAGATGTTGCTGTATCCCCTAATTTTTGAGTTGCCGCTTGAAGACGCTTGAGATTCTGTCCAGTAATGATGATCTCAGCGCCTTCTTGAATAAACAGTTGAGCTGTAGCTAAGCCAATGCCTGATGTTCCACCCGTAATTACAGCAGTCTTACCCTCTAATCTCACCATCACCGCCTTATTCTTGACGTGTACCCCAGCAATGGTAAGCATTGACGAAAGCGATGTATTCTTAGTTCTTGCCCAAACTTGCTAGATCTTGCCCTAGAGATTTCGATATTGCTTGGGGGTCAGTCCAGTTTGTTTTTTAAAGTGGCGAATTAGATGACTTTGGCTGTTAAAACCGCACTGAAGAGCGATATCTGCCAGCGTCAGTTTTTGGCCTTTGAGTAATCGCTTAGCACGCTCAACCCGTTGCTGAATCACATACTCATAGGGAGGAATCCCCATGATCTGCTTAAACCAGCGACAAAAATGGTACTGGCTCATTTCTAGATAGGTTGCGATCGCATTGAGTGAAATGTCTTGCCCAAGATGATCGTGAATATAGGCAATGGCCTGTTGCCGCTTTGTCCCTGAAAGCCCATTGAGTTTACTGAGGGGTTTTGTCTCAAATGCACAATAGTGGCGCAACAGATGGATCCCGAGGAGATTGATCAAAGACTCATAGTATAGTGAGCCACCTAACAGATTATTGAGGAGTTCCTGCTGGAATAACCGCCCCAAAGTCTCCATCTGAGGATCTTGCTTCATGGCCACAGGCAACAATTCAACCCGCCCTGGATTAATCTGTCCGGTTTCTAGAGCTAACTTTTCTAGCCATTCTGGTTGAATCACAAACAACAGGTCATCATCAGCTGATTCCCAAGAGGCATACAGTGGGGTTTTAACAGGTGTGCAGGCAAAGGCACCCCCAGGAAAGGCTCCTTCAAACACCTGATCGCCGACATGATTAACCTGCCGCACGCTGGTATCGCTGAGGGTGATCATCAGCGCATGGGCTGTATAGCTGGAGATATCGATTATCCCCGTCTGAGGCGCTAGCATCAACTCGGCCATAACCGAGCCTAGCTGTGACGTGTGCTTGGCGACTGAGTAGGGCTCATAGATATTTCTGGGATGAATCGGTGCGCGATAGATATCTTTTTGCGCCTGCATAACACTCGTCTCGCACCTATTATTTTGATTCAGAAGTGGAATCGCAATTCTACTTAACTCGCAATTCTACTTAAACTATAGAACTTAGCGTCAGTGACTGTCGACTGTCCGCTGCCCTAGTGTGTTGGGCGATTGATGCATACAGAGTTTATTTTATGAACGGCAGCAGATCAAACTCTTGGCGGATATCCAAAATAGAACAATCAAGCAACGACTCAAACTCAAGAAAAGGCAGCAATTTTTGACGGTTGCGAGTTTTAAACCAAATCGGAACTAACTCTAAAATCACCCCAGGAAGCGCCCTAAAAATTTTTCCGTATAGCCAGAACGCCCCCTTATCCCTGATTAGATCCTCATACATTACATCAACGGCAGGAGAGTTTTTCATTTTGAGGTACGTCTGAAACGTACATTCACTCGTCCACCAAAATAGAGGCAGGATTTTTAGCTCGTCGTACATTCCAGTATCGCAGCCATAAATCACATGACCTACATCATGCGCCTGCAGTATTTTCGCAAAGTCTGAGGGCTGTGTTGCCGGATCGGTGACATGCGGATTGACAGCATAATACTCTGCTAGCCCTTCTCTTAAGGTTTGAGGGCTATGTTTGTCCATGTAGCGGGGTTTTTGGCTCATTCTATTACGATACGATACTGTATCGTAAATTATACTAGCATCCATGAATGATGCCAGAAAAAAATCACCGGGAAGACCTCGCAGCGCGGCCTCTCATCAAGCCATACTGAAAGCCACGCTGGAACTGCTGGCAGAAGTTGGCTTTGAAGCGATGAGCATTGAGGCGATCGCCACTCGGGCTGGCGTCGGTAAGACAACTATCTATCGGCGTTATAGCGGTAAAGATGAACTGGTGGCTGATGCTATTGAGAGTATGCGGGAAGAGGTGTTGGTTCCTGACACAGGAAATCTTTGGACTGATATAGATGCGCTCGTTGAAAACGCTGCCCAAATTACGCTCACTCCGCTTGGGCGACAAGCTGTTGCCATGATTATTAGCAGTGCATCAAGCAATCCTGGATTTGCTCAAATTTACTGGGACAAATATCTACAGCCCCGACGACAGAGCTTTGCCATCGTCATCGAACGGGCAAAAGCAAGAAATGAAGTTCAAAAAGACCTAGATCCAGATTTAGTTTTCGACATCATGAGTGGAATCATGCTCTATGCACTGATTTTCCCACCTACATTAGAATCTTGGGAAGCTTACGTCCGTCGTGCCCTAAACATACTTTTCGAATAATCTTGAGCCTGATTAACTTTGAAGACTCACAGATAAGCTTTACGTTACCGTCCCCACAAATAACCTGAAGCAGCACAACGGACAAGCATCTGTGGACCGTGAATTGACGTGCAAGCAGACCTACCCGCTGGTTATGGCTTCGCTGCATGTGTTTGTTCTGTTACAACGAAGTACCGTTAATCGTTAATTATTGCAAAAGGTAGTTATCGCTCTTCAGTGACTCTCGGAAAACAATGGCTGAAACGATGCAAACTCTTTACTTGATAAACAACAACTCATACGAGATTTCCATGCTTACAGCGTCTTGAGGCCCAGAGTCATTGAAGAGCAATAAGCTGTGAACTACCTTGATATGGCAGACAAAACATTCACTAACTTAGGTGTTAACGATCACCTCGACTAGGGGTTCTGACAATAGCCGTCCCTAATGGGACTTCTTCATTGTTCAAGCTGGCGTAGGTCCCATAGACCCGATAGGGGACACTAATACCCGAGTTAATCGTGCCTAGCACCTCAGAGTCTTCCATGACAATGCGAATGACGGCATCATCTGGCACCGCTTCATCAAAGGTTAGGGTGAACTCTTCAAAGCCGAAATGAATATCTGGTTCAACGGTCTGACCATCAACCATGATGTTTAGGCCGCTCAGCTTGTGAAAGGTCACGCATTCTACCCGTAGGCGCTGCAGTGGATCGCCCTCTACAGTCACTTCAAAGAAATGGTCTTGCCCACTCCGTAGCACACCAGCAGTAGACACCACTGCTGCTGTAAATGTTGCCTGGGCCATAGGGGCAATGGCAACAACGGTGCTTGCCATTGCTACTGCTGCTACACCGTTCAATAATAGTCTTTTCATACGCTCTCCTTACGGATTAATGATTGGATAAAGTTCTTTCAAAGGCATTACTACCTTTGAGAGAACTTTATCCAGACTGCTCAGTCTGTCCGTGAGAGCGAGATAAGATTGTGCTAAAACCACTGATAAAAAGAGATGACACCTAGTCAGCAGGGTTTAACAGCGGTTTAAAACCTGCCTTAGCACATTCTCAGCCAGGCCTCACGACTGCCTCAATCTTTGAATTTATGTGCAATACCCTTGTGCTGACGGTGGCTCGCCTCAACACACAGGGCAGAAAACAAAGGGCTGTAGAAAGCTGCTAGATGTAGTCTGCACAGAGACCCAGCAAATTACGATATCCATAGCAGATGAGGAAGGGCTAAGTGTTTGGCTGACAGACACAGGTTATGCTCTCACTCTTCCTGAAATGGCAGCTCTGGCAACCGCTGACGGTTGCAGGCTAGATAGCGGCGACCCGATTAACGAGTTTATAGAGTTCTTTGAAAGCCGTTCGCCTCTACGTGGCGTTAGGCGCATTATCCTTATGGTTGTTCAGAGATTTGAATGTTGTTGCCATCTCTATCCTTTCCCATCAGGATAGGTTTTCCGCGTAACTCTTTAATTGGGTTGAGTCGTGCTCCTTGCGCATTTAGATAAGTGCGGGAGTCTTCCAGACTGCCTGCAGTCACAAACTCTAATCTGGGTTTACGCCCTTTTCCATGATGTAGGGCGATGGTTACGTCTCCATCTCCAAACTCTGACCAGCCCGCTCGGATGTCTATAGCTGGGAGTTTAAGCGTTTCTCCATAGAAGGCTGTCTGAGCTTCTAAATTCTCGACGAACAATGTCACCCTGACTAATTTCAGTGTTTCGCAATTCATATTGTTTGCGGGCCTAACGACAACGCTGAGCCGTCACAGATAACTTTTCTCACTTTATAGATAGCCTTGTGATGGTCGATTCCAACGAAGTGTTCGACTGCGTTAGCCTCATTTACCACGCGAGTAGTAAAGTAAGCTTCGCCCTACAGACGCGCTAGATGAAAAAGCAAGACTAAGACCCACCCTGTAACAAATATGAAAGGTAAAGCTCTCCAAGGTCGAAGAAACCACAGTACACCTGATTTTGCTGAGCGAAACCCGACTATATCAGGGCCGTTGTAGTCACTCGGTTTATAGTTGTCCCACCAAGCTATCAAATTCCTCAAAGCTTGACTGTAAAAAGGAAAAGTTGAATAAGCAGATAAGGCTACGACAATACCAAGGAATGTGAAAGCAAATACCAATCCCCCTGCATCTTTCTTATCCCATGAAAAGCTTAGTCCAGCGAAAAGTAAACCCTGAATAGACACTAACCAATTTATACGATCGTTAAGTAGTTTATCCTCTTGCTTAATCATGCTGCGAATTGTCTGAGCCGTCTCGCTAGCTTTTTGCTGATCTTCCATAAGATTACCAATCTAATTGACGTACGACCTGTTTGAATCAATGCTCTTAATTTTAACTACCAACAGATAGCCTCAAACTACTATCTCTACCAGGGTTTGCAGCCTAACGGTTTGCTTGAGCGGCTAGAATTGACTTTCGTAATACACTAAAGTTTTTCTACCAGTCCGCTCCAAGCGAATGTTAGGTAACAACAACTACATTTCTAACACTTGAAGCTATCGCCAGACAGTTAAGGTGAATTGGATTGAGTTTGAGCTGGTTGCTGATTATTAGGCTGGACATCGTTGCTATTTGAGCTAGTCGAGATGTAGAAACCAGCTATTGCTGAAATAGATGCTGCAATTAGTGTTGTCAAGGCTACTAACCATGACAAGATCTTCGAACCATTTTCATTAGCCATATATGAACACTCCGATTTGTATGAGTTTTCAAAAGCCTCAGAAGCAGATATAAGAAACTCTTAGATTTTATGAATTCCCGATGACTTCGTTTGAAAGTCTATGTAAATCGTCAAGAACCTTTCTAAGACCAAATGCTCCTATGGGTATAGATAAAAACAAGCAGCAAAATTTTATCCATACTGTTTCAGGATTTATCTCTTTAACTAAGTTCATGATGATTATCATGGCGTTCAAGCCAAATACCAAGTAAAACAGAGATAATATCCAACTTGACACTGAGGTTGACAAACTGAGGTTTGTACCCTTTAAGAGAAAATATCCTGTGTGAAAGCCAAGCCACCATATCAAAAGCAATAAAGCAAGGCCAAGATTATCCAGTAGGAAAGACCAAGTCCCTGATGTTTGAGCAAATGGATTAAACACCCATGAATGAGTTTGAAGTATTATTATTGCCTGTCCTCTATTTTGACTACCATCTAACTGTGATAGAAGATGAGAAATAATTAACAATAATCTTGTCAGATTAAAAATTAATCCACAGAGAATTCCAAATAGCACTATCGTGGCAACCCGAGTTCGGACCTCAAATCCAAGTATCTCAATTTTTTCAGAACTTTGAAATCCAGAAAATACTGTAGCAACAAGGAATACTAGAGAAAATCCCGTTATTTCTGACAGCGCATCCATTGTAGAGCCGATATTTGATATTATCTGTTCTTCCAAAGCCTTATCCCATTGAGATGCTTTTCAAATTCTACGCTTACATGATGACGAATGGACGCCTAACTATTTATTAGAAAGAAATTTTCTTTCTAATCATCCCATATGGCAGATTAGGTGGAAAAATCAGCATTAAAAAATAATAAATTCCATTTGCCTTTGTCGATTTTTATCTTTACAGCGGCGTTGTGTCCTGAGTTGCACTATTACTGCATTGCAACACCAATGTGTGCAGTTCAAACTTATCTCGCCGCAGAGGCGGACAGGTCATTAAGCACAATTTTCAACACTGGCTTAACCTTTGTCGGAGAGGTTCTGTGTAATTGGAGTTTGTTGCACTGGTTGAACTGCAGAAATAATTCTAATTCTTTACGCAGGGCAAGGAATAACGCATCGGTTTTCGCGACTGTGGGTTCCAATACCAGATGATGAATATGCAGCAATGACTCACGTCTCTCAGCCTTGCAATCCATCCGTGCGACCAACTTTCCATCCCACAAAATGGGCAAAGAAAAGTACCCATATCGACGTTTGGCCTCAGGAACATAGCACTCAATGAGATAATCAAACCCGAACAGCGCCTTCATCCGCTTGCACTGAATAACAAGATTGTCGAATGGAGAAAGTATTTTCAACTTGCTGCGAGCCAAGGGTTTATTTAGTAGCGCTAGTGAGGATGGCAATGCATAGTAGAACGTGTCGTCAACCCGAATTTGTTGCAGCTCTCCGGCCATGATCATGTCTTTCAAGGTTGCAGAAACAAGCGGCTTTGTGCCCTTGCGCAAGTAAGCGATTTCAGCCGCTTGCCCTAATCCATTTGCCCGTAAATATTGCGTAATCAGAAATCGAGCATATTCCTCTGGCTCTGGCAGGGTGGTATCAATACCTTCCGGCAGTACCCGCTCAGTGAGATCATAAACCTTGTGAAAATTCACGCGCTGCGGGACCATTAGCTCTCCCTGCATAAACAGATATTCCAGGGCTTTTTTGGCAGGCTTAGCTTTCCATTCACCGGTCTTTTTTCCCGTATTCTCAAAGTCCTTGGCCATCAAAGGCCCTTCGTGGGTAATGCGATCGCGCACCCATTTCATCATCCGCTCGTCACGCTTATACCAGTGACGTTGTTCTCCCGTTGCCAGCGCATGTTTCCGAGGCAGACTAAAGCGATAGTCACGAAAAGGCAAATAGGCGGCCGCATGAGACCAATATTCAAAAACTTGTTTGTTGGCAAGTAGCTGATCGAGCTGGGACGCTTTGTACCGAGGATTGCGATTCCACAGGGTATGGTGATGGGCGCGCTGAATCACGGAGATGGTATCGATTTGGATGTAGCCCAAGTGTTCAATCGCCGATAGCGTTGCTTCCATTGCGCTAGCCGCTTTCTTTTTGGCCGCTTGCTTTTTGGGCGGTAACCCTTGTGATAGCAAAACCAGCTTTCTGGCTTGTTGAATGGAGAGTGACTCTTTCATTGGCTTCGCAATCTCCAGTAAAACCAGTCGGCTATTGATATATGGCTGTGCCTACGTGTGGACCGATGGCATCTACTTCAGCTACTTGGCTCATAGCCATACCGGATTGATAGCATAGGCATCAAAGGCAGAATCGGCAGTAATGATGGTTAGAGAACGATTCATCACTTGTGCAATTAAGATACGGTCGAAGGGATCGCGATGGTGAAGCGGCAAGCTGAGATAGGTTTCAGCATCTGCGAATGTAATCGGCAGGATTTCGATAGAAAGGCTGAAAAGTAGTGCTTCTAGTTCATGAAATGAGTTGTCTAGCTTGAGCTTACCCAAACCCATTTTGATCGAGATTTCCCACAGGCTAGCGATGCTGAAATAGAGAGTCTGATTGGGATCTTCTAGAATACCTGCGGCCTTCGGGCTGAGCCGATCACTCGCCTGGATGTACCAAAGAAAGGCATGGGTATCTATTAGGAAGCTCATTTACATGTATTCCTGAAAGTCATCTATGGGAGCATCAAAGTCATCGGCGATCCAGATTTTGTTTTTCCAGATGCCTAACCCATCTCGTTTGTTAGATGATGTCTCTGCCGCTGACTCAAGCTGGTTTACGCCTGACTGAGCGCTGCGGGTTACTAAAAATTCTGTGTACAAAAAAACTGCTTGCTGCATGGCTTCAGGCAGTTTTTTGAGGTTATTTAGAATGGATGATTCAAGTGTCATAATAAATAACCTCAATTTCTAATGGATTAATTCTGTTGTATATCTGAATTTTGGATAAAAAATCGGAAAATAAATGTTCCATTAAGCTGGATATGCCGTAACAGACCCGATTCACTTAGTGATCATCTTATACCCGTACCCAACTTGTATCCAAAAAGGCATCAATATCAGCCTTGAAGGCACTCAAACAGCCTTCATCCAGATAGAACATATGACCCGCCTCATAGTATTTGACTTGAATATTGTCTCGAAGCGTTGGGTCAAGGTTCATATGAGACAGGGTATAGTCCGTGGCAAAGTGAGGCGTAGCCAAATCGTAATACCCCTGCGCCACGAATACTTTCATAAAGGGATTTTTCGCGATCGCCTCTCGCAATGCCGCCGCCGTCGTCGGCAGCTCTCCATTCTCCCATCGCCAATTCCGGTTCACGTCCATACTCAAGATCACATAGCCCAGATCGGTCTCAATGCCCAGGCTACGCCGCACGTAATCATTAAAGGTGGTGGTAAACGGGGCCTCAATCGCGTACGCGGACGGATCAAAATCGGGGCGCTCAGTTACCGCAAGCGATTCAATACCGGTGTAGCGCGCGTCAAAGCGGCCAATACTGCGTTTTTCACTGCGGAATAACTCCTTACAAAACCGGGAAATGTTGACCCGCAGATTTGAACCTAAGACAAAAGCAACATCTACCCCGATGTAGCGAGCGAGTGTGGCTGCAATGATTTGGCGATCGCTTTCCGGCAGGCGATCGCCCTGCATCAAAGCCAGCGTTAGGTCGCGCTCTGCCCAAGCTTCTACTTCTGCCAGCACCTCCGTCAGCGATTTCTGTTGCAGTTCGGGCGCGAGCTTTTGGTGATACCAGGCCGCTGCTGTGTAGGTTGGCACAAATAGCGTAAAGGGCAAATCATCACCGCGGCCAAAAAAGACGGGCCGCAGATCCATCGCATTAGAAATAAGGATAATGCCGTTGAAGTTAATGCCCAGATCCACCAAGTGACTGGCAAGGCCAGCGGCGCGGGTGGTGCCGTAGCTCTCGCCAGCTAAATAAAGCGGAGACATCCAGCGTTGATAGCGCGTTAAATACAGCCGAATAAATTCACCAACAGACTCAATATCGCCTTTAAAGCTCAAGAACTTTTTATCTTTCTTTTTATCGATGGCTCGGCTAAAGCCCGTGCCGACTGGATCGATAAACACCAAATCAGCCCGATCAAGCCAGGTGTAGGCATTTGCCTGTAAACGGTAGGGGGGCGGTGGCTGAAAGCCGTCTGGTTCCATCACCACGCGCTGAGGGCCAACAGCCCCCAGGTGCAACCACACCGATGAAGACCCTGGCCCGCCATTAAAAACAAAAATGAGCGGCCTGGGCGCACTCGCATCGGTAAGCGTATAAGCCGTGAAGAAAATTTCGGCCTCGGTTTCTCCAAATTCATCCTTAAGTGGAATCGAGCCTGCGTGGGTGCTATATTTCAGCGCCTTATCCGGTAGTGTCAGTTCCTGCTGCTTTTCTACGGGGTCAATGCCCAGGAGCTGGCGCTTATCTTCTTTCTTTTCTGGAGACTTACCCGCTTCTGTTGTTGCTTTAATATCAGCGGAAGCTTGATCTTGATTTGCCATGAGTCTTGGTTCCCTGCTGCTATGCCATCACCTGCGCCAACACCGCTTCGGTCATATCAAAATTCGCTGTGACCGACTGTACATCGTCCGATTCTTCCAGTGCATCTACCATCTTGAGCAGCGAAGTGGCCAGATCCGGATCGTCCACCTTCACCGTATTCGATGGAATCCAGCGCATATCAACTTCGCGCACGTCGTAATCTTTGCCCTTCAGCGCCGCGCTCACATCTTCCAAACTCGCCCCATCGCAAAACACTTCGGCCCCTGGGGTGTCTTCATCAATTTCATCCACAATCTCGTAAGATTCTGCGCCTGCTTCTAGCGCATCTTCAAACAGTGCTTCTTCGTCAATCTCACCGGCGAGGGTGACCACACCCTTTTGCTCAAACATCCAGCCTACGCAGCCGGTTTCACCCAAGTTACCGCCGTTTTTGCCAAAGGCCGTGCGCAGATCTGCGGCGGCTCGATTGCGGTTATCGGTCAGCGCCTCAATGAGCACCGCAACGCCACCGGGGCCGTAGCCTTCGTAGCGAATGGATTCAAAGTCGTTGCCGTCTGCGGAAATGCCGCAGCCTTTGGCGATCGCCCGCTCGATATTGTCATTGGGAAAGCTCACCGCCTTCGCCTTATCAATGGCCGTGCGCAGGCGAAAATTCCCATCTGGATCGCCGCCGCCCATCTTCGCCGCCACAATAATTTCGCGGGAGACTTTGGCAAATATCTTGCCGCGCTTAGAGTCTACCCGCGCTTTTTGGCGCTTGATGTTGGCCCATTTACTATGTCCTGCCATGAAAGCTGTTGTTCCTTCCCTCTGTTGCCTGTGCCTGTGCGTGATACAAACCTAATGCGAGCCCAATTAGGGCTCTCCATATTAGGGCCATATTAGGGCTGCTCAGCATTCATTGAGAATGAATTTATAAATGAGGAAGGACGCCTTTCGATTAAACGCATCTAGTAAATGCTTGCGCCACCATCAATGCTAATGACTTGACCTGTGATCTTCCGAGATTCGGCAGAGGCCAAAAACAGCGCCAAATTGGCAACATCTTCAGGATCACAGGGGCCGAGGAGTGATTTTTGATAAATCGGGTTGTCGGGCTTAATGAATGCGGAGACTCGCTTGGTCAAAACGACGCCCGGGGCGAGCACATTCACCCGAATATTCTTTTCTGCCCACTGCATGGCCATCGCTCGGCTCATTGCCAAGATGCCTCCCTTAGAGGCGGTATAGCCATCTCCACCTTTGGTGCCAATGACCGCACGGAGCGAAGCCATATTAATAATCGATCCACCGCCTGACTTGAGCATTTCAGGAATCACGGCACGAGAAACCAAAAGGGTACCAAACAAATCAACGCGAATCGTACGCCAAAATTCGTCTAGATCCAAATCGGTCACGGCCCCATCTTTTGGGGAACCGCCGCCCGCCAAATTAAACAGCACATCGATTCGACCGAAGTGCTTCATGCCTGCTGCTACCATCTCGGCAACCGCCGCTTCATCGCTCACATCACCCGTCACCGCTAGCGCGCTGCCGCCCGATGCCGTAATTTCATCCACAACGGACTTAGCGGCCTCAGCCACATAGTCAGCGATGATGAGCTGTGCGCCCTCTTTAGCAAAGGCCAGCGCACTGGCTTTGCCGATACCGTTACCACCGCCCGTAATTAAGGCGACTTTTCCTTTCAGTCTATCCATACTCTTAATTCCACTGAAAATCTATTTCACTGACGATTGAGCTTTAACACCGCCAACGGCTTGATCGGTTGGCAGTAGCTCAATGGTTGCCACATTCACATGGGCAGGGGCATCCACTGCGTAGAGTACGGCAGCGGCAATATCGTTCGGGGTCAGTTCTCTAATGCCACTGTTGTTCATGGCATCTAGTCGCTGGCGATCGCCTTTTGCGCTCTGATAGAACTCAGAGGTAACTCGACCTGGGCAGATCTCACTCACGCGCAGCCCAGAACCAAGCAGTTCAACACGCAGGTTTTGGCTGAAGGTGTGCACCGCAGCTTTTGTCGACCCGTAGAGAGAAGACACTAGGGTGTGTAGTCCGGCAATCGAGCCAATGTTGACGATGTGGCCGCGCCCTCTTTCCTTCATGCCAGGAATCACAGCAGCTGTGAGCTGAATCGGGGCGGTCACGTTGATATCTACAGCCTCTTGCATGAGCGCGGGCGCCAGCTGAGGCAAGCCGTCAATGCCGTGCCCAACGCCTGCATTGTTAACGAGAATATCTGGCTTAAAGTCTTGGATGGCTGCGGTGAGTGTGGCGATATCGCGGACATCGGCAACCAGGGTTTGGACTTTAAACTCATCGGCCAGTTTGGCGAGTCGATCTGCGCGACGGGCCACTGCGAGCACCTCGTAACCTGAGGTGGAAAATGCTTTCACGGTGGCAGCGCCGATTCCGCTGGTCGCGCCAGTGACAATGGCACGCTGAAGCTTGGTCATAGAGGATCCCCTGACAGAATGGGGAAAAAGCGACATTTTCAAGCTTACATCAGATTCTACCACTCTCTCGACAGGTCAGGGATCGACGAAATGGGCTTCTAACGCGAGATCCCCTTCTCAGGCAAACGACTTCTGTGAGAGAACTTCTTTGTAGTTGCGTGAGGCTTTAATCGTAGCGCCAATCAAACCGACTTTTTGATTGAGCACTACCCGCACGGGGACTTCATCGAGCAGGTGACTAACGCGGCCCTTGCTTTTGAAGGCATACATAAACTCGCCACTCTTGATTAAATCTAAGTTTTTGGCCGTGACGCCGCCTGCGATATAGAGACCGCCGCGCGGCAAAAACTTGAGCGAGATATTGCCAGCTTCAGAGCCATACGCACGAATGAAAATTTCCATGGTCTTTTGTGAGAGCAGGTCTGATTTTTTCATCGCGGCTCGGGAAATGATGGCAGCGGGATCTTCTAGCTCACCGCGCTGGCCTGCGCTGCGATCCCAACGCATCATCTTTTTGGCGATTTCAGGTGATTCATCAGCGTAGTTGCGATCGCGCAAAAACTGATAGATCGCAATAATCCCTTGCCCTGACACCACACGCTCTTCCGAAACGCGCGAAATGCAGTGTTTTTCTAATAGGTATTTTCTCAGCTGAAACTCCAGCTCCGACTGAGGCGCAAAATCCACATGGCCGCCTTCGGAAGGAAACACTCTATATTCTTCGCCATTTGGCAGCAAAAAGCCTTGGCCCAACCCCGTGCCTGCGCCCAGCACGGCCATCGGTGAGTTGCTATCTGGCACGCCTGTTTGCAGCTCATAAATGTCGTTTTTGGCTAGGCCCAACACCCCGTAGCCAATGGCCTCAAAGTCATTGATGAGCTCTACGTAGGGAATGTTTAAAGCGCCTTTAAGAAACTCTGCCCGTAAGAACCAAGAGAGATTTGTGAGCTGGGACGTGTTGTTGACCACGGGGCCCGCGATCGCAAAGCAAGCTGACACTGGCTTCACAGACTTTATTTTCTTGCTGGCCGCCGCCAAAAACTCTTTAACCATCGGCACAAACTCAGGATATTCGGCGCTGGGAAAACGATCTTCATGTAGCGTTTTCATCGCGACTTTATGGCTGGCCACCTGTCTCACGTCGTCATCTTTCACCTGTGCCAGACGCAAGATAGTTTTGGTACCGCCGATATCGCCAGAGAGGAGTTGTGTCATGAGGATTGAGAGTTGCGTTAAGCCATGAAAATATATCCTTAGCAATCTGCGCAGAGCCTCTACCTAATAAGTAAAGCCCCTACCTAAATAAATAAAGCCTCTACCTACAAACCGAAACTTCAAAATGCAGTTGTGCCAAGCCCACAGTAAGCAAATATTCAAAAGCTTCGCCCACCCCTGCAAAGACTATTCACAATCTTTTCCGCTAGCAGCCATTCATTCCAGCGCGCCCAGTCGCGTAATTTCTAATCACATAGGCCCAGTCACATCGTTTAGTCAAGCCATTACTTTTGCCATGCTGCCCAATCTCTATATAATGGGGGACTTCTAAAAATAGGTACCCGCTGTGACTGTTACGCCGATATCTAAGCCTGCTGCTCAAAACACCCCAAACCCAGCGTCTCTTTCTCTCTCCGCGCGCCCCGATCAGCTCGGGCGCTTCGGGCGCTTTGGCGGCAAGTATGTGCCCGAAACGCTCATGCCTGCCCTGAAGGCGTTTGAAGAAGCGTACTATCAGTATCGAGAAGAGGCTGACTTTAAAGCAGAACTCGCAGGATTGCTAAAAGATTATGTCGGTCGTGCCAATCCGCTTTACTTTGCAGAAAGACTGACTCAATACTATGCCAAAGCAGACGGCAGCGGCCCTCAAATCTATCTAAAGCGAGAAGATCTCAACCACACAGGCGCACACAAAATCAACAATGCGCTCGGTCAGGTTTTGCTCGCTAAGCGCATGGGCAAACAGCGCGTAATTGCAGAAACGGGCGCAGGGCAGCACGGCGTGGCAACAGCAACGGTGTGCGCTCGCTTTGGCATCGATTGCGTGATTTATATGGGCGTGGAGGACATGGAGCGGCAGGCGCTGAATGTCTTTCGGATGAAGCTCATGGGCGCGACGGTCAGTCCGGTCAGCGCAGGCAGCGGCACCCTCAAAGATGCGACCTCTGAAGCGATTCGTGACTGGGTGACAAATGTAGAAACCACACACTATATCTTGGGTTCGGTGGCAGGCCCCCATCCGTATCCGATGGTGGTGCGAGATTTTCACGGGGTGATTGGGGAAGAGACGCGCGCCCAGTGCTTAGAAAAGTGGGGCGGCAAGCCCGATGTGCTGCTCGCCTGCGTGGGCGGTGGCTCCAATGCCATGGGTCTATTCCATGAGTTTGTACCAGATACAGAAATTCGCATGATTGGTGTAGAAGCGGCGGGCGAAGGCGCAGAAACCGAAAAGCACGCGGCGACGCTCACCAAAGGGAGAGTGGGCGTATTGCACGGGGCGATGAGCTATCTGTTGCAAGATGGTGAAGGGCAAGTAACCGAAGCGCATTCGATTAGTGCAGGCTTAGATTATCCCGGTGTTGGCCCGGAGCATAGCTACTTTAAAGATTTGGGGAGAGCAGAGTATTACAGCGTGACCGATGCTGAAGCGCTTGAGGCGTTTCAGTTGGTTTCTCGCTTAGAGGGCATCATTCCGGCGCTAGAAACGGCTCATGCGTTTGCCTACTTGGAGAAGCTGTGTCCGACGCTGACGAATGAGAAAGTGGTGATTAACTGCTCTGGACGCGGAGATAAGGATGTGCAGACGGTGGCGAAAGTGTTGAAGTTTGAGTAACCCACCCCGCCCTCCGCTTCGCTCCGGCCACCCCTCCAGAGGGGATCTGCTTTAGACAAAAGTTTTAGGGTGCCTGGATCGATGCCTTATGGCTTCATAGCCGACAATAATCCCCTCTGGAGGGGTGGCGCGTAGCGACGGGGTGGGTCAGCATTTAGCTGTTCGCACCCAGTTGTTCATATTGCCCTGTTTATTTCCCAAAATTAGAAAAAGAACAAAAAAGAGATAGAAGGAGAGCATCGGTGGAGAATTTTGAGGTTTGCGATCGCGATATTACCCCGCAGCTTTTAGAGCGCTATGCAAAGGCCGAGGCCATTGCGGTGGACACTGAAACAATGGGGCTAAATCCTTTGCGCGATCGCCTCTGTCTCATTCAGCTTTCTGACCCCGATGGCTATGTTTCTGCGGTTCGTGTGGCTAGGGGCCAAACCGAAGCGCCCAACCTCAAAGCGCTGCTTGAAGATAAAAAAATCACTAAAATCTTCCACTTTGCTCGCTTCGATCTTGCCACCCTTGAGCATCATTTGGGCATTGTCACTCGGCCTATTTTCTGTACTAAAATTGCCAGCAAAGTTGCTCGCACCTACAGCCCGCGTCATGGCCTCAAGGCGCTGGTGCAAGAACTGGAAGGGGTTGAACTCGATAAATCACAGCAAAGCTCCGACTGGGGTAATGTGGAGGCGCTGAGCGCAGAACAGCTTAGCTACGCAGCTAACGACGTGCGCTACTTGCATGCTTTGCGAAGTAAGTTGATAACCATGTTGGAAAGGGAAGATCGCTGGGCGCTGGTAGAACAGTGTTTAGCGTGTCTGCCGACGTTTGTTGCGTTGGATCTAAAGCAGTATGGCAACGTGTTTGAGCATTAGTATTTCGAGTCATATCCCTTGCTCATACGATAATCCCCTCCTGCTGAAGCATTTTAAGCTGGCTGAAGCTGATAAGTGACGGGACGATAGCTAGGGGATGGAATGGGTTTGCCTTCTGCCTTAGCGGCTTCTAGCCAAGCTTGCTTTGCTTGGGTGAGTTCTTCTAGCGCGATAATGGGCGTCTCACCAAAAGCAGAGCAGTGGGTGAGGTCGGGAATATCGGCGATGTAGCCTTCGTCTTCTTCGCTGTAAAAGATATTGATGTGATAGTCCTTCATCGCTAGTCGTTTAGGCTCAGGTTATATGTTTCTATTATGCTTAAGCACTGTCTAAGTTTGATAGGGTTTGGCTTTTCCCTTTAGCGCATGTTGCGAGAAGAGTGCTTTGAATAGGCGTACCCGTGAGATTATTTGGCAGATTACAGGTGTAGTAAAATTGAGCTTGCCAGACATCATTCGAGCAGCTTACACAATGTCACCTTTACTTGAACGTATTACGGTTAATCC
>JBCCOO010000085.1:0-21275 GCA_039025345.1 Cyanobacteria bacterium P01_D01_bin.105
GAGAGCGCGTATTTTCTAATCTGCAAAATATTAAATATAACTAAAAAAAAAAAAGTGCCAGTTTTACTTAATTAAACCTGGCACTTTTGTTTAGCAAATTAATTAAGAATACCAACTAGCTAGAAACAGCGAGCTCTTCTTCCTCTTCAGTCATCAGCAGACGAAGACTTGGGAATAAAAAATGGTTTTCCTCAACGTACTGAGCACCAAACAGGCCCTTCTCAGCCCAAAAGTAGCGATCAGTGGTATGCTCGTTACGTTTTACAAGCAACAGCGCAGGGGGACAAATGCCCTGCGCGTGAATGTAGTTTCGCGCGGCTGTGACAGGCTTTACCTCACCGCTTTCAATACTAAACTGAGGAACTGCCTCTAAAATGCGACGTCCTTCCAACCGACGACGGCTCTTGCGCTTACGTCTTCGTGCCAAGTTTCCTTACCTCTTGTAGCTTCTAAATATGTAGCCTTAAGCTAAATGCGTAGCTTTAAAGGACTACCGGTCATAAACTTACTGTCGTAAACCCACTATGTAGCGTTAGCTACAAATCTGTAGGTTCAGACTTGCAAAATATAACAGGTGCAACTTAAAATTTCAAGTTGTTTTAAAGGTTTATGCGGATCTACTCAATAGTATCTATATTAGCTGAGGGCATTGGGCTTCAGCGTCTTCTTACCGCCTAATGTTCTCAACAAAGAACAGAGATTTTACGTAACTCTTGTAGCAATCTTAACATTCAACCCCGTATGACGGCGATCGCCAGCCCTGAATTCATAGCGCTCTGCCGCACCCAGCTGCAGCTTCTAACCCAGCGGTTGACTTCGTCTTCAGCAGCCCTCTACATTGCTGATTTATCCACTCGAAACAGCGAACAGGCTAACTTCGTACCTATTGTCAGCTACCCAGAACCTGTAGAAAGTTGGGTGGCTAACTTTGAGCGCGCTAATTCGGCCCACTTTCATTCTTCGACCGCCCATTCTGCTGACAGTGAATCTGCTGAGCATGAAGATTCACTCACTAACACCTCACCATCCCAGCAGGCCTCATCGCCCCAGCAAGCAGATGCTCCAGTTGTGCCGTCGGTTGAGCCGAATCTCGGCAGTACCAGTCAGCTAGCCCTATCGGGTTCAGTGCTTTCAAAGAGCGCACTAGTCCCCGCCTTCACTGCACCAGAACCTTCATTCAGCTGGCCTGACAGTCTCCATCCAGAACAAAGGCTCGTGACGCCCCTGGTCTACACAGATGTTGTAGTAGGACTGTTAGTGGCTGTTCGCTTAGGTCGCACCTGGAATCGTGATGAACGAGAGCATATTGAACGGGTGGGTGCGTCTTTAGCAGGCGGGTGCGTTTTAGAACGTCGCAATCAGTGGCTGCAAAGTCAGCTGGCCCATAAGCGTGGATTGCAAAGCCGACAATCAGAAGTTTTTCACAATCTGCTACACCAGTTTCGAAATCCGCTGACAGCAGTCTCTACATTTGGTCAGCTCATGGTCAAAAAGCTGGGCACAGAAGACCCGAATGCGCCCATTGCCACCGGCATCGTTCGAGAAAATAAACGGCTGCGAGAATTGGTTAGCCACTTTGACGAGGCGGTTGCTATCGGAGATGCAGACCTTGCGGCTGACGCACTGGCTGAGCACGAGGCGGCTGACAGCGTTGCTAAAGCCGCGGGCACAGTCTCTGACAAAACACAACAGCTTCAGTTAGGGCCTAGACAGTCTCTTTTACCGGCGTCAAATGTTTCTGAAACGCTGATATCAGAAGCCCTCAGATCTGCCGATTCCTCAGCACCTAATACAGCTGAGCCTGCCGCCTCAAACGCAACAACAGAAGAAATCCACGGACTCGGTCAACCGCTGACATTATCCTCGCAACATCTACCTGATATTGTGGAGCCGGTGTTAGCCGTTGCAAGGATTGTTGCAGAAGAGAAAGGCATTTCGCTGCTGACACAGATCGCGACAGATACGCCGCCTGTGTGGGGTGAAGAAGAGGCACTGGGTGAGGTCATCACCAATCTGATCGATAATGCCATCAAGTACTCGCCTACTGGTGCAGTCGTTTGGGTTCAAACAGGGGTGAGCCGAGAAGCTCATTATGGAGCCCCTCATCAAAATGGATACCAGGGCATTATTGTCGGTGATACAGGGCCAGGAATTCCCGCCAAAGATCTGCCCCATCTGTTTGAACGCAACTACCGCGGTGCTCAGGCGCTTAGCGATATTCCCGGTACGGGATTAGGGTTAGCGATCGCCCAATCTCTGATTCAAGAAATGCAGGGCACTATCGAGGTGATTAGTCCTGCTGTAGGGACACCTTGGCTACCGATGAAACGCACCCACCATCCCGCTGGATTAGGGACCGTCTTTGTGGTTTGGCTCAAAGAAATTAATCGCCCTGCAAAGAGCACTCCTCACTAGCTGGTTTTAGTGTCGTTAGTTTTTTAAATTGGGCTTTTTGATTGAGCTTATTTTGACTTAGTCACTTTGCTTGGGCTTATTGCCCGCAGAACGCACAGAAGTAATCTTACGCAGTACGTCAAACCAAAAGCTAGCCCCCATTGAAAGCGCAATTGCCGTAATAGCCCAGCCAACGAAACGCATTGGGATAAAAGGAATTGGCCAACTTTCCTGGGCTTTTGCTTGCGCACTTATAATGCTAGCCGCGCGACCAATGGGCAAGGGATAGTCGGCCAACGCATCTTCTACTGCAGTGCCGACAGAGCGCAATTCGCCTTCAATACGCTCCGAGAGATCATCCATCCCTAAAGAACCAGAAAGCTCTTCGACACTGGCTATTTGGCTAAGTTCCATCTGCTCAGCGGTTTGCAAAATGCTGCTGCGCACGGCTTGATTGTTACTGAGCTGTTGAAACATGTAGAACGTATCGGCGTTGATAAGACAGGCAATCGCAAAGCCGATAAGAATGCCGACGCCCTTTACATTCCGTCGGTAAACCCCGCTCGCTCTATCCATACCGCGATCAAACCAGTCCTCTATCTCCTTCTGAAACTGCTGAAGTTCTGAGCCAGCAGCTGTGGCTTTTGACTTAAACTGCCGCTCAGCGCGGCTACCGAGAGCCGCCAGACTTTGGCGAAGCTGAGGAGGAAGAACTTCTGATTGCAGCTTATCAAGCGCGTCTTTTATGGCACCGCCTTCTCTCTGAGCGAGTTTCACCAGTTCTGCATAAGTTGCACTGTGCGGATCCAGCAAGGCCGTTAAATCTTGCAAACTGGGGCGAAGGCGAACCAGCAGCGCTTCTGTTCTATAAGCAGCCGTGCTGCTCGCCGCTGCATAGCTTGAGTTCACTTCGCCTGTGGTTAACGGCGCACCCCCCACATCGTTCTGCAGGTACTGAATTCGCTTGAAGAAAGATTGCGCAACTGCAGATGATTGGGAATTGGGCGATAGGGGCAGCTCGGCTGCCATGGCCTGAAATGACTCAAGCTGAAGAGAAATCTGTTCTAAGGCCGATTCTAAGGTGAGGCGGCGCTTGCCTAAATCCGCAACGATCTGCTGCAATTTGCCATCAAAAATAGACATCTCAGCCGTCAGTAAATCTTCTCGGCCCAATCTCGCGCGCAGCTCGTGCACCATGTCGTGCAGCGGGGATTGGACATCGCGCTCTACGAATTCTGCAAAGCGCGATCGCACCAACAGTCGCTGAAAATCCTCCAGCTGTAGACGTTCAATCAGGCTAGTAGCAAACGTCTCTGACGGGATGTAAGAAGGGCCACTGGTTTTGTTGCCAAATACGTTTCGGCTGAACGTTACCGTGCGATACACTGCCCCAATCCCATGCAAAATCGCCCGTAGCCAGCTAGCTAATCGGCCCCTTGCTTCGTAGTTCAAGTTTTCGATAAGAGGCGTGTCGTACAGTCTATCGGCGAGCACCCTAGCCGCCCGATAGCTTTGCCTTTGGGCCGCCTCAGGACTCATCTCAGGATGAAATTGGGCAAGCTCTGGTGAGCTATTAGCCTCTCTAGGACGGCTATCGCCTGCTAATAGCTGTTCAATAGAGCGCTTTAAATGCTCTGCGCGCCACTGAAACAGCGTACTCAAAATCTCTTGAATCTCACTGGCGACTAAGCTTAGCGTGAGATAGATAAAAATAAGCCCGATGGCAATTTCTAAAACAATTGGCAGACTCATAAGGCAATCTCACAGCAATTGATGCACGACATTGATTGATGTAGGACATTTGTAGCGCGTTAGTGACAACTCTACAGTTGGTTGGGAGATTAATCATCTGAAGACTTGTCGTTATCTGAGCTATCTTCACTGCGCTCAATCTGAGTGAGTCGAATATGCTTTCGACCCAGAGAAATCTCAAACTCATCGCCGGGCTCTAAGCTCATTTGCTTGGTATAAGCCGAGCCGATTAGAAGATTGCCATTAGACTGCACCGTAATGCGATAGCTAGCACTGCGTCCGCCTCGACCATTACCGCTTTGGGTACTCTCCAACGGAATGCCTGCAGCCTCAGTCAGCGCATTTAAAAACTTCACCATATTGACGCGCGTTACACCCTTTTTAGTAACGGTGTAGTACCCACAAGTTCTGGCTTTTTCCTCTTTGCTCAGATGACCTAGTTCTTTTACCTTTTTGAGTAGTGCCTTACCGGTGAGGGCCTCGGTATTGGGATCGTTAACCATTCACTCAAGTCTCTAAACTGACAGCGTACTTAGCGTATAGATTCGCTTACAAACTTCAAGAAGGTATCAAAGTAGTTTGTAGAGGCATTTTTTACAAGCAATCTTTACAGGCAATCTTTACAGGCAATCTTTACAGGCAATCTTTACAGGTAAGTTGCAACACCATGTGAGCCACCATGTGAGCCACATTTTTATTCTGCAGGGTTTTAATCTACCGGCTTCTCTTCTTATAGATACACCAGACACCCAACTTTCAGCCTTATCATAAAAGCACAATTTCAAACTGTAGTAAATAACTATAAAAACGTTTGATAGAGGTTGCTTAGTATAGCTCTTAATAGTCTAAGAGAAGCCTCAAAAGCCCACTAAAAAGCTCCTATGAGTGAAGGATGATTATCCTTTGCGGCAATGATAAAACACCCTTTAAAGTAAATAGCAATGGTTTCAATAGCCCATCATCTGTTCAGCTTTAAAGTAGAAAATTTAGAGGCTGAAGCTAGCTAAAGCTACCCACAAGTTTCATAGAACTTGAGTTCTATGAAACTCAGTTCTACAAGACCCAGTTCTATGAAACTTAGCGTCTTATCGTCTTAGCTTTATTTTTGATTGCACGGATGATTAATATCAGTATTTATAGACATAATTTCCAGCCTCAATCGTCTACAAAGTCCGTAACTATAAACATCAGGTGTGGGGAGAATAGATTGAATGAAGCTTACAACTCGCGGCCACTACAGTGTAAAAGCACTGTTAGATTTGAGTTTGCAGCCATCTGGCCAAGTCTCATCGGTGAGTGCTATCTCTGAGCGCCAGCGATTACCGGCCCCCTATTTAGAAAAGCTGCTGATTGAACTTAGGCGCGCACACATCGTCACATCAGTGCGCGGTTCTCAGGGTGGCTACCGCCTTGCTAAAGCGCCTGCTCAGATTTCTTTGGGCCAAATTTTAGAGGCCGTGGGCGAATCAACTAACGCCCTTGCCCTTGGCCTTGCCCACACCGTTAACGATGAGCATCGGATGGCACCTGGCCAAGCAGAAGATTGGGTCACTGCCATGCTGTGGCAGAGACTGCATCAAAAACTCAAAGAAGCTTTCTATAGCATTACTTTAGAAGATTTATATTACGACGCCCGGAGTTGGCAAGCCGCCCAAGGTGAAGGGGCAAGCTTTGTCGTTTAATCCAGTCGCTGTTGAGCAACTCGTTATTCCTCAAGCTACCGCTCATCAAATGATGGTGCTGTTAGTCGCAGCGGGTCTAGATTATGTCGTCGGCGATCCTTGGCACTTGCCCCATCCAGTACAGGCCATGGGAACAGTGATTAGTGCTTACAGTCAGTGGGTGCTAGGGCACTTGCGCTCAAAATTTTGGCTACGACTGGCAGGCATAGGGCTAGCGGCAATGCTCATCATTGGCAGCGGTATGGTCAGCTGGGCAGGATTGCAAATACTGGGACGGATTTCACCGCTGTTGCAGCAGGGTAGTGAATGCGTGCTGCTGGCCAGTTGCTTTGCTGGACGCAGCTTGCGCCGCGCTGCTCACGAGGTGCTAGCGCCACTACATCAGGGCAATTTGGTCAGCGCCCGTCAAAAGCTAGCGATGTATGTTGGCAGAGACACTGACAGGCTATCTGAAAGCGACATATATAGAGCTGTTCTGGAAACCGTGAGTGAGAATGCCATCGATGGCGTGCTGGCACCTTTGTTCTATGCCATTGTCGGTGCTACGGCGGGCTTAGCAGGGCCGGTGGCGATCGCCTATAAAGCCGCCAGTACCCTAGATTCTATGGTGGGCTATCGGCGTGAACCCTACACCCACTTGGGCTGGTTTAGTGCTCGACTAGAAGATGCGCTAACTTGGTTACCTTGTCGCATTAGCGTCTTAGGAATTGCCGTGCTCTCTAGGCGACCTGCCCATGTGCTACGGCTATGCAGGCGCGATGCAATCGCGGATCCAAGCCCTAATGCGGGCTGGAGCGAGTGCGCCTATGCGGCGGCACTGGGCGTACAGTTAGGCGGCGAAAATAGCTATAAAGGGAAACTCACGATCAAACCTCTATTGGGTGACGCCACTCGGCCGATCACACCTCATATTATTGAGGAGGCCTTTGCCTTAACACGCCGCAGCTTTTTCATAGGGCTGACGATTGGCAGTTTGAGTGTAATGGTAACGGGATTGATGGCAACGGGATAAATGGAAAATGGTTCAAAAAGTGGTAAACATTCTATCGGCAGAAGAAATTCGGCGTACCCTCAATCGATTGGCCTCTGAAATCGTTGAGCGCACGGGCAACCTTGAGAATCTGGTTTTGCTAGGCATACATACCCGAGGAGTGCCCTTAGCCGCCATCCTCACAGATCAAATCCAGCGGCTAGAAAACGTGTCTATTCCTGTCGGCGCCCTCGATATCACCTTCTACCGAGACGATTTGGACACAATTGGCGTTCGTACCCCTGCAAAAACTGAAATTCCGTTTGACTTAGCCGGTAAGACAGTGGTGCTGGTAGACGACGTTATCTACAGCGGTCGTACGGTTCGAGCGGCACTCAATGCTGTTCACGACTATGGCCGTCCCGAAGCGATTCGGCTGGCGGTACTTATTGATAGAGGCCACCGACAGGTCCCCATTCATCCTGATTTTGTGGGTAAACAGCTGCCCACCGCTAGTGATGAAACCGTCAAGGTATTTGTTGAAGCTATCGATCAAAAAGATGAAGTAGAACTCACCAGAACAGCAACCGATTGAATCATGTTTACGATATGTGCGATCGCCTCAATCTACGCCAGCAGCTGCGGTAGGTTAAGAATCTGCTGTTAGCCTAATCGCCGCCAAAATCGTGACTTCTTCGCCTACGCCGCTGCCATCTGTGCCCTCCCCCTCTACAGACACCCCTCTCACCGATACGGCCCTCAACGATGCAGCAGTGACCCAGGCCCGTAAAGCCGACCACATTCGCGTGTGCCTAGAAGAAGATGTGCAGAGCCATCGCATTACCAACGGCCTAGAGCGCTACCGTTTCACGCACGCCTGCCTACCCGAGCTAAACCGCAATGACATCAATATTTCATCAACGTTTCTAGATCACGCGATCTCAACGCCGCTGCTCATTTCCTCGATGACAGGCGGCACTGAACAAGCCCAACTCATCAACGAGCGCCTGGCCAAAACAGCGCAGCGATTTGGGCTGGCAATGGGCGTTGGGTCCCAACGCGTAGCGGTAGAAAATCCTGACCTAACCGCAACCTTTGCCATCCGAAAACACGCCCCCGATGCGCTGCTCTTGGCCAACCTAGGTGCCGTACAGCTCAACTATGACTACGGCGTCAGTCAGTGCCAAAAAGCGATAGATGCCTTAGAAGCCAACGCACTTATTTTGCATTTGAACCCCCTGCAAGAAGCAGTGCAGACAGAAGGTGATGTCAACTTCAAAGGGCTGTTTGCCAAAATTGAGCAGTTGGTCAAAATACTGCCTGTACCCGTCATTGCTAAAGAAGTTGGCAATGGGATTTCAGCTGACATGGCGCGGCGGCTTTTAAACATTGGTGTGGCAGCAATAGATGTGGCTGGCGCAGGCGGTACCTCCTGGGCGCGGGTAGAGAGCGAGCGGGCCACCGATCCCAAGCAGCGCAGACTGGGCAATACCTTTGCCGACTGGGGCATTCCAACCGCAGAATGCATCGTTCAAATTAGAGAGATGTCTGGCTCAGTGCCCCTGATAGCCTCAGGCGGCCTGCGCAATGGCTTAGATGCAGCAAAGGCACTGGCGTTGGGCGCAGATCTGGCGGGATTGGCACTGCCTTTCTTACAAGCCGCTAATCAGTCAGAAGCGGCGCTGGCCGAGCTGTGCGAAGCGCTGATTGCGGAGATTATCACCGTATTGTTCTGTACAGGCTGCGCTGATTTGAGCGAACTGCGACGGAGACGCGTTCTACAGCAAAGAAATTTCTGATGTACGCGAAATGGGTGGGTTAGCGCTACCTTAGTAGTCAGTCTGAGTAATATAAGTTTGACAGACTCACGTTTTTGACTAACTAGGTTTTTGACTAGCTAAGTTTTTGACAAACTCAGTTTGACGAACATTCATCAAGACGAAGAAATAGGCAAAGTCCATGCGAGATTTTTTGAAAGTTGCAGCGGCCAGTGCCGTTGGTACAGTCGTCGGATTGTTTTCACTGCTGCTGCTGCTGGGCTTGGGCGCTTTTGGCTTGGTCGGCGTCTTGCTAGCCAGCGGTGGGCCAGAACCAGAGGTACTCCTAGAAGAGGATTCTCTGCTGGTAGTGGATTTGAGCACAGACATTATGGATGGAGTACCCGCCGATAGTGGTGCCCTGTTTGAAGTGTACGGTGCGCCGCGATCGGTCTCTTTATACCGAGCTTTAGAGGCAATCGCCGCAGCGGCTGAAGATGACAAAATCTCAGGAATTTACCTCAAGGGCAGCTCGTTTGAGGGCCTGGCAACCCTTAAGGAAATGCGCACGGCCTTAAGCCAATTTAAAACATCGGGCAAACCGATTTGGGCCTACAATACGGGCTTTGCTGAGCGGGATTACTATCTGACGTCTGTCGCCGATAATCTGGTGCTCGCGCCAGTTGGCATCCTTGAGATTAATGGCTTTCGCGCCGAAACTCAGTTCCTGGCAAATGCCCTGAAAAAATATGGTGTGGGCGTCCAGGTACTGCGCGCAGGGCGCTATAAATCTGCAGTGGAGCCATTTATCCGCTCCCAAAGCAGCCCGGAAGAAAAACAACAGACCCAGGCACTGCTCAATGACCTGTGGCAAGACTTTTTAAATACGGTCGCTAGCGATCGCGATGTCACCACTCAGCAGCTTCAAACCCTGGCTGACGATGTTGCCCTCATAGAGCCAGCACAAGCGCTCGAAGCAGGCCTGGTTGATAAGCTTGGCTTTTATGACGATGTGCTCAGTGAGCTACAGGTGCTCACAGGTGCGGAAGACGCAGAAGCAGAAGAAGATCTGCCACAAATTCAGCTGGCTGACTATGCTCAAATGGTGGCCAGCGATCGGTTCTTAAAAGCAGATGACACCGTCGCGATCATTTACGCAGAAGGTGAAATTATCGTTGGAGAAAAGATTCAACCCGGTGCCATCACATCCCAAGGGCTCGCTGACACCCTGCGCAAAATTCGCAAAGATGAAACCGTAAAAGCTGTTGTTTTGCGAGTAAACAGCCCGGGCGGCAGCGCGATCGCCTCTGAAGTCATTGCCGATGAAGTCAGCAAGCTGGCCGATGAAAAACCGCTGGTGGTGTCAATGGGTAACTACGCAGCCTCGGGCGGCTATATGATTGCGGCACCAGGCGCGAAGATTGTCGCGTCTCCCAACACTATCACAGGCTCTATTGGGGTATATGGCCTGCTGCTCAATTTTCAAGAGATTGCCAACAAAAATGGCATCACTTGGGACAGTGTCAAAACTGCAAAATTTGCAGATATGCAGACAGCCTCTAGGCCGCAAACAGAAGAGGAGCTGAAAATTCAGCAGGATTATGTTGACAGCCTGTATGAGCGCTTCACTCAAATTGTGGCGGAAGGTCGCAACGTAAGCCAAACGCAGGTAAACCAAGTAGCAGAAGGTCGGGTATGGACTGGAGAGGATGCGATCGCAGCTAACCTTGTCGATGAACTCGGCGGCCTGAAAACAGCCATTGATTTGGCAGCTGAAACTGCTGAATTAGAGACTTTCGACATTGTCGAATTTCCTCGGCTTCCGTCTTTAGAAGAACAGCTTTTAGATAGCCTCTTTGGCGTTGGTATTACAGCAGAGCTGGCTCAGATGGTCACTCAGCTTCCCTGGAACCAGGATCCGCTCACCGATGAGCTGTTAAAAATAAGAGAAGAGTTGACCCTGTTGGAAAGCCTCAATGATCCTAACCACACATATATGCGTTTGCCATTTACAACAGAAATTGAGTAATCCCGATAAAACAAAATAATGCCGATAGAACCATTTGAGGATCAGCCCTTCTTTCGAAGGGCTATCAACCGTATGCAGGGCTATGCGCCAGGAGAGTGGCCTGAGCTAGACGCGGGCGTTATCAAACTCAATTCCAATGAAAATCCTTATCCACCGTCTCCTCAAGTTCTACAAGCGCTGACCCAAATTACGCCAGAGTGCCTGCGGCGCTATCCGGATCCATTAGCGACCAGCTTTCGCCACACCGTAAGCACAACATTTGACATCTCTCCTGAGTCAGTCATTGTGGGTAACGGCAGCGATGACTTGCTCACGTTATTGGTTCGCGCCTGCGCGGAAGGCACCAGACAAATTGCCTACCCAATGCCCACCTACGTTCTATATCGGACACTAGCCGCGATTCAAGATGCAAAAATCGCAGAAATTCCCTACCTAAAAAAAGTAGATGAATGGCATCTGCCTATCCATCAGCTACTAACAGAACAAGCCGCCATTACGTTTGTAGCAACCCCCAACAGTCCAACCGGGCACGTTGTGCCAATGGCAGATTTAAGGAGGCTGGCGCAGGGACTCAGTGGCGTTCTGGTAATTGATGAAGCCTATGTCGATTTTGCGGGAGATAATGCAGACCGCGCTTCTATTGCACTGGTGAGAGAGTTTGAAAATGTGCTGCTGCTGCGTACGGTGTCTAAAGGCTATGCGCTAGCCGGACTGCGGTTGGGCTTTGGCATCGCTCAGCCAACGCTATTGAGCGGGCTTTTAAAGGTCAAAGATAGCTATAACGTAGATGCGATCACACTCACGCTAGGCGCAGCGGCCATACAAGATCGAGCCTATAAACAGAAAATTGTTCGACAAGTGGTTGAAGCGCGCGAGCAGCTAGCGACAGCGCTGAGAGAATTAGGCTTTTGGGTAGGGCGATCACAAACCAATTTTCTCCTTGCTCAGCCACCTGGCAACACACCTAAAGAGACCTCACAAACCCTGTATAAAAATTTAAAAAAACAACAGATCATGATCCGTTACTTCTCTCAACCAGGTCTAGATAACAAACTGCGAATTACAGTCGGCACTCCAACGCAGAACCAACGAATGATTAATGCTATCAAGCAGTGCCTTCTTAACGAGTGAGTACCGCTTCAGCAGGGCTATGTTATGTCAATACCCTGCACCCTATCACGCTAGCCTTAATCAAATCGCCACCTCTCCAGAAAATAGGCATCGTCATCCACAATACAACTTTGGGCATAGTTGATTATCGACATTGCGTGCTAACAGAGGCACATACAGCTAGCAGACAATGACCCATTTCCTCAAGCGATGCTTATCGTCAACCCAAACGACGCTGCGCCCCAGATTTAGCTTATTACGCAACTTCTCCATCGTTAGTCTTGGCGGATTCTTACTCGCAACAGGTCTACTGGCAACGGTTTATCGGCGACAGGCAGTCAATGATCTCATTTTATCTACCGAAGAAAATAACGTTATCCTCGCGCAGATACTCATCAATACCATCTGGGCAGAGTACGGCGCGTTTCTCTCTGATACCCAAGCCCTCAGTGCTGCTGAACTAACGAGTGATTCTCGCACTCAGCAGCTTCACAATCAAATTGTCGCTGAGATTCAAGGCTCCCCCATTGCTAAAGTCAAAATCTTCGATCTGCAGGGCCGTACCGTCTTTTCAACCAATACTGCTCACATCGGCGCTGACAAAAGCCAAGCAGCAGGCTTTTTATCCGCCAAAACAGGACAAGTGTTCAGTCAGCTTGGGCGTAGAGAGAGCTTTCAGGCATTGCAAGGTCAGTATCTAGAAAATCGGCATTTTCTCTCTAGCTACAGCCCTATTCAAATCGCAAACGCAGAGAACACAACAGAAGACGAGATTTTAGGTGTTGTTGAACTATATACGGATGTTACGCCCTTACTAAATCGCATCAATCAAACGCAGCAACACATAGTTTTGCTGAGTCTGCTAATTCTCGGTACGCTCTATCTCATTTTATTTATTTTCATGCAAAATGCAGATAAGCGGCTGAATCAGCAATACCAGCAGGTGCAAGCGTCTGAAGCACGCTATCGCAAGCAAAGCATCGAATTAGAAGACCGCGTTGAAGCACGAACTAAGGAACTGTCTGATACGCTAAGTCAGCTGCAGGTTGCCCAAGGGCATCTCATTCACAAAGAGAAAATGTCAGGTTTGGGCCAAATGGTCGCTGGCGTCGCTCATGAGATCAACAATCCCGTCAACTTTATTCACGGCAATCTCAAATATCTTGAAGACTATTCGAACAATATATTCAGCTTCTTAAACCTCTATGAGAAAGTTTATCCCCAGCCTTCTCATCTCATAGAAGAGCAGAAGGACGAGTTAGAAATCAACTTTATTAAAGAAGACTTAGAAAAAATATTGTCTTCTATGCGAATGGGCACTGACCGAATTAGGGAAATTGTGCTTTCACTGCGTAACTTTTCTCGTAAGGATGAATCAGCCTATAAAAGCGTCAATATTCATGACGGATTAGAGAGCACGCTAATGATCTTGGGGCATCGGCTCAAAGCGACATCCTATCGTCCGGCAATTCAAATCGTTCGAGACTTTGCAGATATCCCCCCTATTGGCTGTTATCCAGGTCAACTAAACCAGGTCTTTATGAACATCTTGGCAAATGCCATTGATGCCATTAACGCAGAATGTGAGGAGCGCAAGCAAAACATACAGCATCTAGATTCACAACATCTAGATTCACAACATCTAAATGAGCAGGCAGTGCCTACTATTACCATTCAAACGCAGCAGTCTTCCGGCAGCGTTCGCATCAGCATGAAAGATAATGGCCCAGGGATACCTGCAGATAACAAAGCTCGTATTTTTGAACCTTTCTTTACCACTAAAGAAGTTGGCAAAGGAACTGGAATGGGGATGGCCATTAGTTACCAACTCATTACAGAAAAGCACCAGGGTACGCTGAGCTGCCAGTCAGAAGAGGGCAAGGGAACAGAATTTATAATTGAAATTCCGACACAACTTGACGAGCCGGAAGCATCGTCAAGCTCCAGCCTGCTTCAGACAGCAGCGTAAGCAATACAGTGAAGGCGCCTCAACCAGGAGGCAACCCAAAGCAACCGCTAGCAAGACATCATTAGCCAACGTAGGCCTCCACTTCCACTTCAATTAGCATATCCGGACTAATCAGCCTTTGTACTTCTACCATCGACGTGACCGGTGGATGCTGATGAAAAGACTCCCGATGAGCCTTGCCAAAGGCTTCCCACTGGCTAATATCGGTTACATACATCCGTGTGCGCACCACTTGGGCCATGGTGGCATTCATTTTTATCAGCGACTGCTCAATGAGTTCAAAGCATCTTTTTGCCTGAGCGTAGGCTTCTCCTGGCGCGAACGTATTGCCATCGTCGCCAATGGGCGCTGTGCCCGACACGTAAATAACATCGCCTGCTCGCAGCACACGGCAGTAGCCCACCTTGGGCTCCCACTTAGTTCCAGTAAAATGGCGCTGAAAAGGCATTTCTTTAGCTCCTAATGCTTTTTTTCTAACACTTTTTTTCTAACACTTTTCTTCTAGCGATTTTCTTCTAGCAATTTTCTTCTAGTGATTTTATTTTAGCGCTTGCAAGTAGGCTTTAACGGCACCTGCATAACCCATCTCTAAGGCATCTGCAGTCAGCGCATGACCAATAGAGACTTCTAACAGATTAGGAATTTTTTTGAACAAAGGTAGATTATCTAAGTTTAAGTCGTGCCCGCCGTTCACACCTAGCCCAACAGATTGAGCGAATTCTGCAGCCTTCCTATACAGCTCAAAACTCTCTTTTCCTTTACCTTCTCGGCATGCCGTCGCATAGGGTTCTGTATAGAGTTCAATTCTCTCGCAGTTTAGGCCTGGAACACGTTGAATCTGTTCGATATCGGGATCCATAAACAAGCTAACCCGGCAGCCTAACGCATTGAGTTCAAAGATGATGGGTTTTAGCTGTTCGCCATCTTTCTCAATGTCCCAACCGTGGTCAGAAGTATTTTGAGTGGGATCATCAGGAACGAGGGTGCATTGGTTCGGACGCACGTCTCGAATAATGTCCATAAAGGGAGATTCTAAGGGATTGCCTTCGATGTTGTATTCGATAGTGGGGTGTTTTTTGAGTAGTTCGGCAAGATCGTATACGTCGGTGCGGCGAATGTGACGTTCGTCTGGGCGAGGGTGAACAGTGAGGCCGTGTGCGCCAGCAGCAATGCTGATTTCGCCCATTTTAACGACGCTGGGAATCGTTAAGGGGCGAGCGTTGCGCAGCATGGCAACTTTGTTGAGATTGACGCTGAGATTGGTCATGAAAAATTAAAGCGGTAAAAAGATACAAGCAGTTAGGAGACATTAAGTTTAACGTAAGGCCGCGCCGCACTGACCGCAGAACTTGTCTTCAGGTTCAATAGAGGCGCCGCACTGGGTGCAAAAGCGTTTTACTTGTTTACGGTCTGTGTTGGCGTTGGCAGCGCGATTAGCCGCGCTGTTAGAGCGCGTATTGCGGGTGCTAGCGCTACTAGAGCTACTGCTAGAGCTGCTAAAGCTGACACTGTTAGATAAAGGCGGCATATTCATAGACATGTTGCCCATACGCATGCTCATGGCGCGATCGCCCATACTCATCGGTGACATCTCCATAGGCGGCATATCCATAGACGGCATATCCATAGCTGGCATATCCATGGGCGAGTTAACCGTCTCTTCCATCGGCTCGGTGGGTGCCATCGATTGTGGCGGAATTTTGTTGAGCTCATTGGCTAACTGCTCAGAAACTTGGTTTGAGATTTGCAGCTGCCCTTGCTGACATTGAATGACGTATGTTTTCATGCCTCCAGCAAGGGTAATGATCGCGCCTTGAAGCGTTGGATATAGCTGAGGCTCGCTAAGATCTCCGTCAACAGAAAATTGCTGGCTACTCCACTGCTGACTCGTGTGGTGTTGCCCCATATGGCTGCTGCTGAGCATAACCATCACGCGATCACCATGATTCGCCAGATAAACGATGTGGCCAGTGCTTAATCGATGTTTGTATGCAGTTACCATCACACTTACCTTCCCCATCTAAATCTGTGTGGCTAGATTGATTGCTAGATATATGCTGCTAGCGTGCAAAATACCTGCCCGGCTTTTGATAGGCTTAGTATACTTTTTTGACGCAGGGTGCTGCACACATGACTTATTGCTTAGGCATCTCCGTTGAAAAGGGATTGGTGTTCGCCGCCGATTCCCGCACTAATGCTGGCGTAGACTATATCTCTTCGTATCAAAAGCTGTTCGATTTCTCCGTTCCAGGCGATCGCGTCATTATTCTCTGCACGGCAGGTAGCCTCTCTACCTCCCAATCGGTGCTCCACACGCTAGAGCAGGACATCACAACAGATGCTGAGAAGAACCTGCACACATTACCGTCTCTCCATGAGGTCGCTCGCTACGTCGGCAACACCATGAGAGACATTCAGAACGGTGAGCGGCCCTGGCTTGAAAAGGATGGCATTGATTATCAGAGCACCTTTATTGTCGGCGGGCAGGTTGCCGGAGAGCCACCTCAGATGTTTTTGGTCTATAGCCAAGGCAATTTTATTTCAGCAACCCCTGAAACACCCTTTTTACAAATTGGTGAAACCAAATACGGCAAACCCATTCTCGATAGAACGCTGAGCTACGAATCTCCGCTAGACAGAGCCGCTAAAACCGCACTGCTCTCACTAGATTCGACCATGCGCTCTAATATTTCGGTCGGCCCGCCGATTAACATGGTGCTATACGAGACCGATGCACTAGAAATTCGCGATCGCGTTCAACTCCAAGAAAACGATCCCTACCTCAGAAAGATTCGCCATTACTGGGAAAAGTCTCTCTCTGAAGCTTCGCAAAACCTCCCAAGTATTGAGTGGAACCGCGTGGCCGTTTCGACTGAACCTGACGTCATAGAATAACCTGACGTCATAAAACAAAAGCTATGCCTGGATCTGAATGTGGCTCTCTAAGCTCGTCTCTATCGGCTTGGTAGATTTGAGGGTACCTGAAACAGGTGACGCGTGACTGGGCAGGGGTGCAGCCGCGATCGCCACATGCCGGTCGCCGACAGCTAAGCCCAACGTAGGGTCAAACCCCCGCCAACCCCCGCCTGGAATATAAACCTCAGCCCAAGCGTGTAAATCGTGAGGCGTCTCACCGTCTAAATCCCCTTCTTGATAGCCACTCACAAACCGAGCAGCCAGCCCAACTGAACGACAAACCGCCACAAACAACACCGCAAAATCTCGGCAGGTTCCGCTACCTTGCGCTAGCGTCACAGCAGGTGCATAAGGTTTGCCCTGTAGTCGCTGCTGATAATCCAGTTTACGCGGAATGCGCTGCGTCAGATTCGTCAGAAAATAACCCACATTATGCTTAGCTTCTTGCTTTAGGCGTTGGGCCATATCCAGCACTGCAGGCGCCATCGCATCATCAATGCCTTGGCCGATGGGCAGCTGCCAATAAGGGCTGAGCTGAGCGGCCAGCGAACTGGGATAGTCTATGGGGAGCTGTACGGCCCAGGGTTCACTGATGTAGTCAAATGGATTTTGCCGGGTCGTACTGACGGTGCTGATGGTTTGAATATTGAGAGCAGCAATCGGTTCCTTAAACGAGATGTTAAGGCAGGTATTGCCGTAGATGTCTAAAAAATAACCTTGCTGCACAGGAGTGGGCGTAATTTTGGCCTCAAACTGCTGCAGCCACTGGGCACCATCACTGCGAGGACATAGCCTCAAGGTGTGTGTCCGTAGGCAAACAGGCTCGCTATAGGTGTAGTGGGTAGTGTGAGTAATGCAATAGCGCATAGGCTAACGAGACACAGCTTTTGAGAGACGGCTTCTGCGATACGACTGCTGAGAGACAACTACTGAGAGACGGCTACCGAAGCTTCATTTATAGCAACGGTTTACGCCTGAGTAGAGGCAACAGGCGTGGGCGATGAATCGTGAGCACCTGACGCAGAGAAAGTATCGGACTGATTGGCGGTGTCAGATTGTTGCGTTTCACCTGGAATCGCGATGAAGTCATTGTAGATGCAGTTGCCAACAGTATTGAGCCGCTGTTGAAACCCATCTAAAAACTCGTGCAGTCCCTGCTGAAAAATCTCTTCAAACGTGACATATTCTATCTCTGCACGTAAGCGACCAAGCGCCCTTTCGCTAGAGATAACAGGGTTACAAACATCTATAGAAGTGCCTGAAATCTTATGGAGAGATTCTTCAGCGCGCCGGAGGCAAAACTTGATAGAGCGAGGAAATTGGGAATCGAGAATCAGAAAGCGGGCCACTCCGGACGGGGAGATAGTGTGCTCCACTTTGCGATACATCTCATAGGCACTGGCCGATTTCAACAGCGCAATCCACTGCAAACTGTCGAGCGGCGAGCCGATTTCTGTTACCGAGGGCAACAGCAAAAAGTACTTCACATCTAAAATACGGCTGGTTTTATCCGCACGCTCTAGCAAACGGCCCAAGCGGCCAAAGTGCCAGCTTTCATTCCACGAGGCGGTGGCATTCATCACCCCTACAAAGCGGTGACTAGCAACGACCACATCTTTATAAAACTTGTAAATGGTTGGCAAATCGAGCTGTTGAACATCGTCGGGTCTGGCCTTGGCGGCATCTTCTACCATGAGATAAAAGCTGTTGATTTGCTGCCACATTTCAGAAGAGATGGTTTCTCGTACTGAGCGAGCGTTTTCACGAGCAACGCGCACACAAGAGCGAATAGAGTTGGGCGATCGCCGATCAAACGTCAAAAAGTTAAGAACGTTATTGGCAGTAGGCTTAGGGTAGAGAGTTTGGAAGAGTTCGCGATCGCCCGTCACCGCGATCAAAGGCTCCCACTGCTGCTGCATACCCACTGGATTGTCCATCAGCAAATTCAGATTCACATCGACAAAACGAGCCACATTTTCGGCTCGCTCAATATAGCGATTCATCCAGTAAATAGAATCTGCAACTCGGCTCAGCATGAGCGTGTTCTCCTAATCCCTAATCTTTATATCTCAGGTATCTCAGCCCTTCTCCTGGGCTCAGATCATATCGCACCAGACCGTCGCATCAGACAGTAACTACACATTCACCACCCACGTATCTTTACTGCCCCCGCCTTGAGATGAATTGACCACCAGAGAGCCTTCCTTCAAGGCCACACGGGTCAGCCCCCCTGGATTAACATAGGGCGGGCTGGTTCGATCCGCGTGACCATACAAAATAAACGGCCTCAAATCCACATGTCGGCCTTGAAAAGAGTCGCCGATGAGCGTCGGCGTTCGAGATAGACACAGCGTCGGTTGAGCAATATAGCCTCTCGGATTTTCTTTAATTTTGAGCGCAAAGGCATCTTGCTCAGTCTTAGAAGACTGCGTGCCAATCAGCATTCCATAGCCGCCCGAGGCATCGGTCGCCTTCACCACCAAAGCATCCAAATTCGCCAGCACGTACTCCTGTTGTTTTTTATCTTCACAGAAGTAGGTTGGCACGTTAGGAATAATCTGTTCTTCGTCGAGGTAGTAGCGAACCATTTCCGGCACGTAGGCATACACTAGCTTGTCATCAGCAACACCTGTTCCCGGGGCGTTAGAGATGGCCACTCTGCCCTGACGATATACCTCCATTAGCCCCGGCACGCCCAGCATAGAGTCTGCACGAAATACCTGTGGATCAATAAAATCATCATCAATGCGCCGGTAAATCACATCCACTTGCTCAAGGCCCTTAGTGGTACGCATTTTTAAATAGCCATCATCGACAACCAGATCCCTACCTTCGACCAGAGGGATGCCCATCTGCTGAGCTAAAAAAGAGTGTTCAAAGTAAGCTGAATTGAATGAGCCAGGGGTGAGCAGCACCACCACCGGATCGCTAATGTTATCGGGCACGAGCTTCAGCAGTGTTTCGAGGAGATGACTGGGGTAGTCATCGACAGCTTTAATATCGAGTGCTTCAAACAAGTTCGGGAAGGAGCTTTTCATCACCGAACGATTTTCGAGCACGTAGGAGACACCGGAGGGACAGCGCAGGTTATCTTCTAGAACGTACCATTTACCTTCGCGATCGCGAACCAAATCTGTTCCCGTAATATGGCACCACACGCCCCGAGGTGGCTTTAGCCCCATACACGGCGGCAAAAAGCCAGACGCCGACTCTACCGTCGCCCGCGGGATAATGCCATCCGCAATAATTTTTTGCTCGTTATAAATATCTTCTAGAAAGCAGTTCAGCGCCATGATGCGCTGCTGCAGCCCCTTTTCCAACCACTGCCACTCCATGCCGGGCACCACACGCGGCACCATATCAAACGGCATAATTTTTTCTGACCCCTCACCACTGCCATACACGTTGAAGGTCACGCCCTGCTCAAATAGGGCATTTTGGGCAGCCTGCTGACGTCGAATGAGCGTATCAATAGGCAGCGACTCAATTCGTTCAACCAATAGGGCCGCTGCCGCACGCGGCACGCCCACTTGAGAGAACAGCTCATCGTAAAAGTCACCTGGGTCATAACCTTTAAGAGACATGTCAACGCCGCGAACAATAGCGGAATGGGATGTGCTTAAAGACACCTATACCATCAACTTGTCCGCTGCGTTTGTGCGAATTTAGACGGTTCTACGGGTTCGCTTATGATACGAACATTTGCTGTCTCTACTAGCAGCGTGTGTTTTTTAGGCGTAGATCTCAACGTTGCCGCCACCTACACTTGCCCACGACTCAAACATACGCTTCTCAAGGCAGTATCCATCAATTGCAGTTGCTGTTTCATACTTGAGAAACAATATTATTTGACTCTTCATGACGTCTGCATGAAGCTACGGAGTTTTACATTCACGCGCGCGTGACAACTTGATGGGGTACAGCCTTATCCAGTGTGTTGCCCACCCATGGTTCAGTTCAACTTCACCTACGACCCCAGCATCTCAGTAGAACAGCGCGTTGGCTTTGAACTGGCCGCAATGATATGGTCGAGCTACCTCACTGATGACATCACCGTTAACCTGCACATCGCCTCCAGCAGCAGTCTCGGCGAAGATGGCCAAGCCGTTGGCGGCGCCATTCCCATCTTTCACGAACAGCACTACGGCATCTATCAACAGTACGCTGAAGCAGACGCCACCAGCGAAGTTGATGCAGACGCGGTAGCACACCTCCAAGAAGGTAACACCGCTGACTTCCTTGTCGATGGTCAAGTCGTCGATGGCAACACCAATATCTTGCTCACCAGCGCCCAAGCCAAAGCCCTCGGCATGGACGACGCCCTCACCTTAGAAAATGGCGGCACTTGGACGCGAGACCTCGTCGATGCCAACGCCCTCGACGGCTACATACTCGTGAGCAACGCCTTCGAGTGGAACTACGACTACACCCGCAGTGGGGATGCTCCTGAAGGCACGCTCGACTTTATGAGCATGGCCCTCCACGAAATTGGCCATCAGCTCGGCTTCGTCAGTGGCCTAGACGGCGCCCTTGACCTCACCCAGCTCTACTCTGGCGAAACCCAAGCGGAAGGGTTTACCATCCTCGATTTATTCCGTCATAGCGATGAGAGTGGCGCAATTGATAACCCCGATGGCGCAGTCAGCGACCTCACCCGAGGTCAAAACAGCTATTTCTCTGTTGATGGCGGCGAAAC
>JBCCOO010000086.1:0-20998 GCA_039025345.1 Cyanobacteria bacterium P01_D01_bin.105
ATAGGCTTGCAAAAAATTTCGCACCGCCACTTGGGCATTCACATCTAGCCCGAGTGTCGGCTCATCTAGAAACAGAACCTGGGGGCGGTGGAGCAGCGCAGCGAGCATTTCGGCCTTCATCCGTTCGCCTAAAGATAGCTTGCGAACCGGCTGCTTGAGTTGCGCCTGAATGGAGAGCATCTCAGCCAATTCGCTGATGCGGGTGCGGGCTTCCGCGTCACTGATGTTGTAGATAGCGGCATTAATGCGGAGCGAGTCGGCTGCGGGTAAATCCCAAATGAGCTGCTGCTTCTGGCCCATGACGAGGGTAATTTGTTTGAGAAAAGCCGGATGACGGTTGAAGGGCGTATGACCCGCGATCGCAACTTGCCCTGTAGACGGATGAATTAATCCCGTTAGCATCTTGAGCGTGGTGGTTTTGCCCGCGCCATTGGCCCCTAAAAAACCAACGATTTCACCGGGCTCAATTGAAAAAGAAACCTGCCTAACCGCTTCAATATTGCGATATTTTCGGCGAAAGAAATGCTGCAGCGTCCCTTTCATACCAGGCTCTTTAATAGCGACCGGATAGACCTTGCCAAGATTTCGAACGTCAATGATGGGCATGGCCGTCTGGTGGTAGGGCATGTGAGAGCTGCGCAAAAGAAGTCCCAGCGTATTTTATCAGGAAGATTTGAATGGCCTTTCTGTCACAAGATGGCTGCTGGTATCTTTTTCCTGCGCAATAATAGAGGCGTGTTGAAAGCAGGCGCGTGAAGAAGCGCGACGGATTGGGTGAACATTACAGACGCCGATCTGATGGCGATTCGTCAGGCGATTGAGCAGCAGATTGTGGCCTTTCAGGAAGATAATGCTGTCGCGGCATTCTCCCAGGCGGCACCTGGCATTCAGATTCAGTTTGGAACGGCTGAAAATTTTGTCAACATGGTGAAAGCGGCTTATCCGCCTGTCCTTTCCCCGCGCTCAGTGGTCTTTGAAGATTTGCAGCAGGTAGATGGGCTGCCTGCGCAGCAGGTCATGCTCATGGATCAAAACGGTCAGCTTGTGAGAGCCACCTATTTAATGCAGCAGCAAGCCATGGGGGATTGGAAGATTGCAGGGTGCTATTTGACCCCGATGTAGCCTGCCTAGCGAGATAGCCGTCTCAGCTAGAACCGTCTCATCGGGTGCTTTCTCAGCTATAACGCTCGAAAAAGCACCCGATGAGATAGAGTGAGCCGCAAAGTACCGTAGGAACAGATTGACCGGATGCACTTTGACCGGATGTAATTTGACCGGATGTAATTTGACCGGATGCAATTTGACCGGATACTCCCAATGTAGCTTGGGTCGCAGCGGGTAGCGCAGCACTCAGATCGTCGTATGTTTCAACAGCCACCAGCGTTGGACAAACGGTTTGAGCAAGTGCTTTTAGACTGCTGAGATCTGCGGTGAGATGACCGGGGACAGGCACTAGGTGAAGGCGATCGCCTCTCCGTAAAAGCTCAGTAAAAACCCCTTCGTGATCTTTGGTGTTTAACATGCCCATGAGCCAAGTCATAGACTGATTAGGATACGTGTGGTCAATGTAGGTGCGCAGCGATCGCGCTGACTCGCGATTATGGGCCCCATCAATGAGTAACTCGTGCCCTTGCCAGTGCGCTTTTTGTAATCTTCCAGGCCACTGCACAGCTCCCATGCCGCGAGCAATCGCCTCCGCTGAGATACGCCAGCCTTGGCGGCAAAGGCTTTGCAAGGCTGCGATCGCACAAGCCGAATTCACCTTCTGATGCTCACCTAACAAGACTTGCGGATATTCAATGCCGCAATAAGTCAATGCGGCGGGGTTGCCTGCAGTCGCGGTAGCCGGTTCAACCCAAGTAATCGGTGCATTCACCGCCTCGGCCTTGGCCGCAACCACCGCACGCGCCTCTGGCGGCAAAGGCCCAACAATCGCATCTACCCCCGTTTTCAAAATCCCTGCCTTCTCCCCAGCAATTTTCGCCAGCGTATCGCCTAGCCGCTGCCAATGATCTCGGCCAATGGAAACAATCACCGTTGCCAGAGGCTGACGACAAACATTCGTCGCATCCAAACGGCCACCCAACCCCACCTCTACCACCGCCACATCTACTTGCTGAGCGGCAAAATAATGCCAGGCAGCAGCTGTAAACACTTCAAACTGAGTCGGTGTGGGATTTTGGGTATCCATTGCTGCCTTCACCTCAGCCAAACTGGCCTGCAGCGCTGGCCAGCTAATGGGAACACCATCGAGACAAATTCGCTCCGTCCAGTTGATTAAGTGAGGTGAGGTATAGCGCCCGGTTCGGTAGCCTGCCGCCGTGAGCACTGATGAGAGATAGGCACAGACCGAACCTTTGCCGTTGGTGCCCGCAACGTGAATGATCGGCACTGCCCGGTGGGGATTGCCCATCGCAGCCAGTAGCGCTTCAATGCGATCTAAGCCGAGGTCTACGCCAAACCGCGCAAAGGACTGTAAATCTTCTTCGACAGCGGTTTGAATAGAGGGCGTTTGAAAAGGGGCTGTCATAGATAGTGAAAGGAATGGAGAGCTGACGGACAGACGGGATTAACCTTTAGAAAAGAGCACGCATTAAAACAGGAGCCCATTAAAAATGGGAGATAGCTTAGTGACTACCTCCCTAATAGACTCAGTGCCGTTGTAACAAAACAGCAGCTGTAACAGAACAACCGTCTAAACAGCTTCTAAATTCTTTTCTCCGGTGCGAATACGGACAATCTCATCAACGGGACTGATGAAGATTTTACCGTCTCCAATCTCGCCTGTGCGGGCCGCTTCCACAATTTTGCCCACAACCATATCCACTTGGGCGTCTTCGACCACGATTTCAAGCTTTAGCTTTTGCAAAAACTCAACGGTGTACTCAGAGCCTCGGTATCTCTCAGTTTGGCCCTTTTGACGGCCAAAGCCTCGTACTTCTGAAACTGTCATGCCAACGATTCCAGCATTGACCAGGGCGATCTTTACCTCATCTAGCTTAAAAGGACGAATAATCGCTTCAACTCTTTTCATAGCTTAAATACACATCTCCCAGTGTTTCCCGAACCTCAACTGAGTCTACTAATACCACAAAGGGATATCCCCCAAAGGGATATTGACGAGGGATATTAGCGATCGCCCAACAGGGGTTTCATAATCAGAAAACCAGCGCCAAAGGCCGTGACCACAATCAGAGCAATGGAGAGTACCAGCCAAATGCCGCTAATTTCTTTGATTTCTTCGGACTCCGATGCATTGCGATAGCCACCCGCTTGCTCAGTAAACAACTTTTGCAAAGGCTTTTTGGCAATTTGAGACGCTTTGAGGACGCTCTCCTGAGGCGCCTTGGGCACACCGTTCGATGGTGTTTCACCTCTGGAAATAGCCTGCCTTGCAGCCTTCTGGCGCTTAGCAATTTTCTCTAGGTTCTGGTCAATGCCTCTGTTTTTAGGGCTGGCACCTACTTTTTTAATGGCCTTTTGAGTCGTCGGCACAAACCGCTTCTCGCCAGTCTTCTTACCTCTGGGCTCTTTACCTCTGGGCTCTACCAAACGTGCGGCGGCCGCTTGCTCAGCAGGTGAATGTTCGATCGGGCGAGGCCTGCGCTCATCTCGGATCGTGACAGGCAAGGGAGGCTGAAATGCTGGCTCAGGCTGCTCGTAGTAGTCGTATTGTTCAGGGTGCTGGCGCTCGTCGCGGACAAGCTTCGCTAGAGTATCGGGGGCGATCGCCGATGGAAATCCTGGCTTCATGCCCTCAGCTGGGAGCGCGACACCGGCAGCGTTACCGAGCTTGAGCGTGGCCTGCAAAGCGTTATGAATCTCGTGCTTGAGCATTTGATTTTGCTGAAGCAGCTGCTGATTGCGACTATTCAACGAGTCGATAACAGCTTTGTTAGCCCTGAGCTCAGCCGCCAGCTCTCGGTATACCGTCATCGGAACAGAGGCTGCTGCGTATTGCGTTGGAGCTGAACGGGCAGACTCAGCGGGTTTAGAAGACTTCATAGGTGGGGTGTGGAAATGTAAGTCAAATTAGAGCAATGTCGGTAACATTCGTCAAGAAAAAATTTGATGAATGCGCTGAGGGCGAACAAACCTCGAAAAATAAAAGCTTGTGACGCGCTACAGAAGCAGATGCAAGGGGAATATCAAGACTCATTGATAGAAAAGTCAGCTTAGTTGTACCCTATTTAGCCGCCGTTCTACTAATTTTTGAGAGATTGCGCTAGCAGCGCCGCCTGGGTGCGATCGCGCACCCCCAACCGGCCCAACACATTGGTGACATGGTTTTTCACGGTCCCTTCCGATAGATAAAGCTGAGCCGCAATCTCTTTATTACTGGCCCCGCGCCCAATGAGCTCAAACACCTCACGCTCCCGAGGCGTCAGCGCTGCAATCTCTGGCGGCGGCTCATCTTTTTGCTCGCTAAGGTTCTGTTCAGGCGCTTCAGAAGTTGGGGCAGATGGCTGCGGGTTTACTGTTTCCTGCCCCGTCATTCTTTGTCCCATCATTTTTTGGACGATGCCAGGGCCAAAGTGGCCATAGTTTTTGGCCACTGATCGAATCGCAATCGCCAATTCTTCTGACGGCGTATCTTTGAGCAAATAGCCCTTGGCGCCGGCGGCGATCGCCTGAGCAATTAGTTCATCATCATCAAACGTGGTCAGCACCAATATTTTGATCGATGGATACTGCTGCTGAAGCGCTTTGGCCGTTGCCACTCCATCCATCACAGGCATGCGCATATCTAGCAACGCCACATCCGGTAAGCTTTCTGCAGCCAGCTCGCTCAACCCAGCCAATGCAACCTGACCATTTTCAGCTTCGCCTGCAATGGTTAAATCATCCTCTAGCGACAGCAACGCGACTAAACCTTCGCGGATAAGCTTTTGATCTTCAACGATCAAAATTTTAATCATGTGCCAAATGCCCTCGTAGTTTGCAGCTTAGTGATTGGTAAACTGGCTTGAATTCGGGTGCCGCTGCCTGCATTTACGGGGCTGATGATGGAGAAGGTGCCGCCTGCGGCCTTGGAGCGATCGCCCATACTCTGCAGCCCAAATCCTGTACTCGCCTTCTCAGGGTCAAAGCCTTGGCCATCATCTTCTAGCGTTAAGGTCACCACCGCCGCCGAACTCACGAGCTGCAAATGAATATGGCTAGCCTGGGCATGTTTTACAACATTGGTGAGCCCTTCTTGCACAATCCGATACAAAATTACGCTCAAGTGAGCAGGTAAAGGCTGAGGTGTAGAAATGACCTGCTTTGTTTTGAGCGGATGATAGTCTTTTTCAAGATTTTGCAGCAGCTGGGTAATCGCATTTTCTAGGGTCTGGCCTGCCAGCGGATCTTGCCGGAGCGCAGCTACCGACTGCCTCACCTCTTGCAAAGACTGCGTGCCCAATCGCTTGGCTTCTTTCAAAAACTGCTGCGCCCTTGGCGGGTCTTTATCTGAGAGCTTCAGCGCACTTTCTAGCTGAATATTGAGCGCAGTGAGTGAATGGCCCAGCGCGTCGTGAATGTCTCGGGCAATGCGGCTGCGCTCTTGCTCCATGGCCAATCGTTCAATTTCTTGGGCGGATTGACGCAAGTTTTGGTTGGCCTGCTGCAATCGCTTTTGGCTTTGCCGTTCGGTGAGCAGCGCATTCACCAGCAGCAGCACCAGCAGTAGCGATAGGCCAAACACCACAATGAAATTGAGCTGCAGCCCAATCACGACGTGCCCCAGACGACGGCGGATGGGCGGCGAGAGAGTGCGACCAAAGCCAGAGAGCGCTCTAAAGCGAAATTGCAGCCCCGTCACAAACATTAAAAACGCCACGCCGGTCATCACTAACCGCCCCGTCAGGCCAAACATAAGGCAGCTTCGAATCACCAGAATCAGGTAAATCATCGGGAAAACGCGTCCGCCATTGACCGTCACCAATGACAGCAGCAAAATCAGCAAAACTTGCCCCAGCGTATGGCCAAGCTGCTGAATTTTCTGGCGGTTCTGGGGTAAATACAGCCCCATCAGGCCAAATAGCAGCAGTAGAAAGATGACCAACAGTGGGTTGTGCGGCAGCAAATGCGGCGGCAGATTATTCGGCAGAGCCGACCTTCTGAGGGATGGCCCTGGCGGGGCTTCTATTGCACTCACAATGGCAACGGCTAAAAGCCCCCACTCTAAGTACAGCAGGAAGCGAAAGGGATGGTTTTGTAGCTGAATCGCTTTGCCCATAAGCTTGCACGTCGGCATCAAGTAGGTGAATAGCTCACGCCCAAACTATCGCCCACTTTTGAGGCGGCTGACTAGCCCCATGCTGTGAATCATGACGAAAGTCATGGGTGTGATCGTGACGTTTGCCGCCTCTCAAGGGTGGGGTGAATTTTCTAATCTGAGAGTGTTCGAAACGGAGCAGCGCCTGAGGCTACAGGCACACCGCTCTGGAAAATCTACATCACATCGAAATTAGACCTATGAAATTCAATCTCAAATCTTTGGCAATGGGTAGTGTAGCTGCGATCGCTCTCATCAGCGCCCCTCTCGCAATGTCTTCTTCCGCTCGCCCCGGTGGCCCTGGCGGTCATATGAGAGAAGCACTAGAGCAGCTTGATCTGACCGATGCGCAGTCTGAGCAAATTGAGGCAATTTTCACCGATGCTCGTGCGCAGGTGGATGAGGTGCTGGATGCGGAGCAACAGGCAACGTTGGAAGCAGCGATGGAGAATGGCCGTCGTGCTTGGCGTGAACTAGACCTGTCTGATGAGCAGCGCGATCAGTTGCGAAGCATTCGTGAGGCTTCTCGTGAAGAAGTGCAGGCGGTGCTGACAGAAGATCAGCAGGCGCAATTGGCGGAGATGCGGTCGCAGCGTGGGAATCGCCGTGGGGGTCGCCGTTAGTTTCGTTAGCGAGATCGCTAGGCTTGGTTAAGTTTGCGGGTGCTGCTGATTGTGACTCGTAGTCGACGGATGCATGTGTCGATTACGAGTCAGGTTAGCAGTTGCTCAGGTTAGCAATTGCCTGGTGATGGTTTTAACCAGCAATAATCTACGCTAACGGCGTCTCATGGATGAATTGTTGTTGACTTTGCCAATTCCCTTGAGATTGCTGGCAACTAGGTTGTAACGTTCAATATTTCCCTGCTGCTTGAAGAGTTCCATGGCCTTTTGACGATCCAACATCGCATTCTTCTTATCGCCCAAGGCATATCTAGAAAATGCGCGACCGATATAGGCATCTGCGCAGTTGGGATTGAGTTGAATCGCTTGAGTGTAATCAGCGATCGCACCTTGCTTATCGCCCAAGCCAGCTTTGGCAGCACCGCGATTGTTATACGCAATTGCGTAGTTGGGATTGAGCCGGATGGCTTGGTCGTAGTCAACGATTGCCTGCTGCTTTTCGCCAGCGCCAGACTTCACCAGCCCGCAGTTGTTGTAGGCAGCGGCATAGTTAGGCTTGAGTTGAATCGCTTGGGTGTAGTCAGCGATCGCGCCTTGCTTGTCACCTAAGCTAGCTTTGGCCAGCCCGCGGTTGCTATAGGCGACTGCATCAGGTTTGAGTCGAATGGCTTGGGTGTAATCAGCGATCGCACCTTTCAAATCACCTAAGTTAGCTTTGGCCAGCCCGCGGTTGCTGTAGGCACCTGCATAATTAGGGTTGAGCTGAATGGCTTTGTCATAGTCCGCAAGCATGCCCGGCTTGTCACCTAAGCAGGATTTAGCAACGCCACGATTGCTGTAGGCAGGGGCATAGTTAGGGTTCAGCTGAATGGCTTTGTCATAGCTAATAATCGCAGCCTTAAGCTCTCCATTATTCTGTGCGGCGACAGCCCGCTTAAACCATGTCTGCGCAGCCTGTGTCTTATCTGAAGCATCTGCTGGCTCAAAAGACGGTTGAATGGCCGCGAAAATGCACTCCATATCTTTCTGCAAATCTTGAGCATCAGGAACATGAATACACTGACAATCCACAAGAGACTGCAAAGAAGCAGGCAAATCCTGTTTAGTCGGCATTTCGGCGTTTTCTAGCAGAACTGGAATCACACGCACATTGCTACGATTCAGTGCTGTTTCAAGTTCCAATCTCACACAGTTGGTTGGCACATCTAGCCATCGCTGACCATTGGCGTCTTCTATCTGTAGCCACTTGCGCCCGATGAGAACCAGCAATACATCACACTGTCCCACCACCGAAATACTAGGACAGTGCCGCAGATCTACGTCTAACTCAATCGTATCTACGCTTTTAAAGATGGATTTTTGACCCAAGCGCTGCACCAAATGCTCATAGATTTGGCTTGCTGATTTAGCAGAATCTTCTCTCCGATAGGAAATAAAAACGTACGACATCAGTAGAGGCAACTCTAAATTTCAAATTACGGGTAGAAATTTAATCTATGTCCGATAAGCCATCCAAAGAGCTGTTAAATAACTCAACCTTTACACTTCAATATTGGTGTTTTCCTCTACCTGAGAGCAGGAAACGTGTGTGGGGCGACGGGAGAATCGCCTAAACCTCTGCAGGCACTGGCTCCGGCACCAGCGCATCCTCAACAGATCTTGCCGCTCCGATCAACGAAATCAACGGCCCCATCTGCTCCTGCCCCGTCAGCGCCAGCTCACTATGACACAAGAAAACACGCTCCCCCGTACGCCCCAGCAAATCCCGCAAACTCCGGCCCAACCCCGCCTCATTCGCGGCCTCCGTCTCCGCCAACGAAATCGGTCGCCCCGGCCAATTCTGCAAGAAAATCGGCGCACCAAATAGCTCACCACTACTCATGCCCCACAGCGGCGAGCCTGCATCTAGCCAAAACTGCCAGCGATGGTTCAGTCGCTGCGTCCGATATTGATAAATCGTCGCAATCGTCACGCCCTGGCGCTCTGTTACCATCGGCTTCACCGGATACGGATTCGCCGACACCGTCCCTTTTTGAATCAGCTGAATAAAGCGCCCTACATCACTCATCGCATTAGCATCAGGCATTCCAGCATCAGGCATTCCAACATCAGCCACATTACCCACCAACCGCAGTCTCTCCTCCACCTCCCAGAAATACTGCGCCGTTTCCATCAGTTCGCGCAGCGTCGCCAGTTGGTCGTAAGGCAAATGACTGCCCCGCCACAAAAAATCTTGAACAATACGATCTACAGACGCAACCGGGCTGAAGGTGAGCCGTTGCTGACGAAGCTGTTTTTGCGTTTCAATCCAGTTCAAAATTCGCGCATAGGCCGTCGCCGACTGATGCCCAAGCCGATCCCACCGAGGAAACGCCTCTTCCGCTGGAATCAGCCTCGGATTTTCGATATCTGGCACAAAGCAATGATCCGCAATGAGCTCTGCCCGCACCGGATCAATCGCAATTAAATCAAACCAAGGCGTACCCGCCGCTGAGACATCTGCGCCAACCGCACCGAAACCTGAAAGGCTTTGACTGAGAACAACGAGCATTTCAGCGATCGCATCTCGATCCACCAATCGCCCTAGCCCCGAATAAATCAGCGCCAGCATCGCCAACAGCGATCGCACCATCGGCGAAGTGATCAAAGGCCGCTGATCATTCAGCGACTCCGTCGCAATCCCCCGGCTCGTCAAAATCTCAATCAGGCTATAGCGCCCAATCGAATCCAAACCAGGCCCAATCACCGCAATCTCATGGGGCTTCACCAGCCCGCCTTCCACCGCATTAGCGATCGCCTCCGCCGTCGTGCGCAGCATGTGCCCCCGCGATGTTTCTTGAATCAACGCCACCGACTCCGGCAGCTCCGGCATCGCCAGCGGATCTTCCACCCAGCTGGCAAAGCGATCGCCCCACCCGCCTAAAGAATCTTTGCTAACCGCATCGAACTCAACCTTCTCGCAGCTTTCCGCTAGCCGCGCCACCATCGCCGCCGGATCCGCCCCCAACCCAACCCGCACCTTTCCCTGCGCGTTGTAAGTAAACAAAGCCGTCCGCTCAGCCTCGACAAAAACTGCAAATGTCCGCGCCGAAACTGCCGGATACTCATCTACATCATCTGCCAGCACACCGCTAAAGCGCGCCAAAAGCTGGGTCTGATATTTTTCCATTGGCAGCAAATGTTGCCAATACAACGTACTCATCAGCCCATACGTCAAAAGCCCCCGCTGCAAGCACCAGTCCTGCCACTGGGCCAGCGCCTCACCCACCGTTTCCCACAGCGATTTAGGCGCCAACGCCGAAGACATCCCTGCCGATAGCCGCTCAGCAATCTCACTCACCGGCACACAATTTTGAGACGCCAACTGCAAAAAATCAAGCGATCGCCGCACCATCCGCGCCTCACGCCAGCCATCTACCGCTAAAGCACCGCTTGCCATCCTCGGCTGCCATAGCTGCGTCGCCAACACCTGCTCATTCTCAGGCCGCAGCTTCAGCGGGAACTGCGCTTTCAGCCCCAGCTTTTGTACCAGCAAGGGCCAAAACAAAATCACCTCATCTTGAATAAAGCCTGTCGGCGTAGTGGTAAAGGTGGCCACGCGATCGCTCAACTCATCCCGCAGCCGAGCCGCCAACGCAATCCGATTATCTCCATTCGCCGCAAACACCAGCAAAGGCTGATTCTGAGCCGCCCCAACCTCACCGGCAAACTCAATCAGCGCCGCCGTCTTGCCAGTCCGAGTCGCCCCCGAAACCCAACGCGCCACCATACTGCAACCATCCGCTTCGCCAATACAGCTATACTGTATCGCCGCATCAATATCACCGCATCAATATCGCCGCACCAACCGGCCACTGTTCATCCCAAAAGCACTAAAAAGGGCCAGCCAATGGCCAGCCCCAATTCAAGCTTGAAATGTTTTGTTAGCTTAGGAAACCGCAGCAGCTACGACGAACAGCCCTACTACCAAAGTCGCTGCAATGCTGCCAAGAATAATGTAGTTGCGCTTTTCAGCAACAGTAGGAGGCTCCGCCTGATACATCTTTGGCTCCACAGCAAAGTTATTTAACTTGCCGCCTTCTTCTTCTGTGTAGCGCATATTAAAAACCTGTGTTTGTTTATGTTAAGCAATATAACAAAAACAACCATTTTTTTCCAGCCCCCAACGGATAAACCCTCTTAAGGCAGAGATGTCACAAAGAGGGTGTTTCACAACCGTTGACTATAAGCCCATTAGCCACTGACTGTGCCGGTTATGGGTGAGCTAGCGCTGGCATAGGCTTTCACAGGAATACGCCCCGCCTGATAGGCCAACCGTCCTGCAACGGCTGCCATGCCCATGGCTTTACCCATCGCAACCGGATTTTTTGCAAGGGCGATCGCACTATTAATCAACAGCGCATCTGCCCCCAGCTCCATCGCATAGGCCGCCTCACTGGGCGTGCCAATCCCCGCATCCACCACCACCGGAATGTTGGCATTCTCAATAATAATTTCAATATTCGCCGCATTGCGAATGCCCTGCCCCGAGCCAATCGGAGACCCCAACGGCATCACTGTCGCACAGCCCGCCTCTTCCAAGCGCTTCGCTAACAGCGGATCCGCGTTGATATAGGGCAACACCGCAAAGCCTTCTTTGACTAATTGCTCAGCCGCTTTCAGCGTACCGATCGGATCCGGCAGCAAATACTTAGAATCTGGAATCACCTCCAGCTTCACAAAGTTATTGTCCGTCTGCCCCAACAGCTTCGCCATCTCGCGGCCTAACCTCGCCACCCGCACCGCTTCTTCTGCATCCTTGCAGCCAGCCGTATTCGGCAGCATCCAAATCCGGCTCCAGTCAATCGCTTCTGCCAAGCCTTCGTGCCCAGGCGCATTGGTCTGCACTCTGCGCACCGCTACCGTTACAATCTCGCTGCCACTAGCCGCAAAGCTTTGGCGCATTGTCTCCAAGCTGCTGAACTTCCCCGTCCCCGTCATTAGCCGAGAGCTAAACGTCTTACCGGCAATCGTGAGCGTATCTGCATTTGCGGTTGCATTTGGAGTGATCGAGCGAGGCGCGTCAAGAGTTTGCATAGAAAAAGAAGAGCCCAAAGGAGAAGAACTTAAATGATGACTATCAGCGGAAGAATCACAAGCATCAGAAGCAGGAGCATCAGAAGCACGAAACGCTAGACAACGCCGATCTTCTAAGAAACGTCGATAGCTAAATGATGCCAACAGCGGATCGCGATCGCCCAAAATATAATCCGCAATTAATCTCGCGGTAATTGGCGTCAATAACATCCCATTGCGGTAGTGCCCCGTTGCCAGCGTCAAATTTTCACAAGGGCTTTCGCCCAATATCGGCAGCTCATCTGGTGTCGCCGGACGAAATCCCCACCAATACTCTTCTATCGGGAAATGACTCAGCTCAGGGTATAGCTCCACGGCCGCATTCAATAGCCCAGCCATCTCAACAGGCGTATTGTGCGGCGCAAACCCCACATCTTCTACGGTAGCGCCAATAACAATGCGGCCATCCCGCCGAGGCACAATATATATCTTCTCTCCGTACAGCACGCGCCTCAGCGGCTGCGTTTGCCCATACCCCACAGGCACCCTCACAGAGAGCATTTGCCCTTTTCGAGGGCTAACCGGCACTGGCATCAATTCCCCAGACCACGCACCTGTCGCCAAAACGTAGTGGGCTGCCTGCTTTTCCCCAGCCGTCGTTCTCAGGCTCGTGATTTGGCCTTGCCGCTGCACAAAGCCTTCTACGCTCACACCCGTTTGAACCTGAATGCCCACATCTTGAACGGCTAGTTTCAGGGCCTTGAGCAAGGCGCGGCTATCGACCTGAGCATCCTCGGCATACAAATAAGCGCCCATAACCTGTCCACTGAGTCCAGGCTGGTAGCTTTTTACCGTTTGCCTGTCTATCCAAGACACGGATGATGAAGAGGGTAGCGTGCCAATAGCATCTGAGGTGTTATCTGAGGCAGCATCTGCCGCGCTGTGGCCAAGCTTCGGCGCGAGAATTCCGCTGGGCCAGTAGCCGGTTTCTTGTCCGGTAAGCTTCTCTAGCTTGCTAATCCAGGCGGGGTATTGCGCCAAGCTCCGTTGACACAGCTCAGCCATTGGGCCGGAGGGAATATTTTCAGCCCCTGGCGCTAGCATTCCTGCGGCCGCATGGCCTGCCGATTCTGAAAAGTCTCGGCTAAGAATAGTTACTTGGGTGCCCTGATTATGTAGCTCTAGGGCGATCGCCAATCCGATTATTCCGCCACCTACAATAAGCACGTCCGAAGGTACGTCTGAAGGCCCCATATCTTACTTAAGTGGTCTATGTGTTTAATGTGCTCACTTAGCTTAAACCACCTACGCTTAAACGGATGCCACGCTCAATAGATGCTTACATCGCGGGTTAACATACCTGCTCGAATTATTGACTTGATTTATTTTTATTAGCCTGATTTATTGGCTTAAACTGCCGGATTAAGTCACTGCTACGGCAACTACCAGAGTGCAGGCACAGGATCCGTCGCGGCAGGTGATGCTGCAGGCGCAGTGGACTGCGAGCTCGTTGTATCGCTCTGTGAGGCAACGGTGTTATTGCTAGCGGTGGGAATGACCTCAACAGGTGTGTTGGCAACTACAGGATCTTGATCTACTCGCTTTTGTCGCTGGATGTAGGTGCCTGCTTCCTCTAAGGGTGATAGGGGCTGGGTTGAGTCAGTGGTATTGGCCTGACCCACAATTTGCTCACGGGAATCTGCAGATTGATTGACGCTATCAGCGGCGGTAAGGCCAAACTCTGAATTGTTATTTCCCACATTGGTACCAGCGGCACCCGTAGAACCGTCAGAGACAAGGCCATTGCGGTCAGTCGTTTCAGAAGTTGAGCCAGACAACCAGCTCGCTGCGCCACGAATACCCAAGCCTGCAGCTAAAACAATGCCAAGTATAACGGCGCCAAGCCCAATGGTCTGTCTATTCGCCATAAGTCTATTTTCCCGTCACCATATCTAATCTATTTGTAGCATTCCCTCGTCAGCAGATAACAACTTTCAACCGCGCTTTCATTTACTCTGCCATATCAGGCGTCCAGGCTAGCTCACATTCATGCCCCCAGAACCCTTTAAACTTAGTCACTCGAATATCACCTAGAACGGTTGTTTGGCAGGCAAGTCGCAATGATTTTTTAGGATCGTGGGGCGGCAGCGTGCGACGGAGGCGATCGCGCCAGTTCACCGCAGAGACATTGCCCTCAATCGCCACTGCACAGGTTCCACATGTGCCAATGCCCATACAGTTTACATAGTTCGCCCGAGGGCTATAGAGTTCTACGCCATTCGCCATCAGCACTTGCCGTAGGTTAGCGCCTTTTTCACACTGAAACGTTTTTCCTTGAGCGGTCACAGATGGCATAGGGAATGTATGAATAAAATCAGCTAAAGACTACGAACTATCGCTATTGTAGATGTGGATTTTGGTTAGCTTAACGCCCTATGGAACTGTGGATCTGGAAGTCTTGGCAAGATAAACCTTTTTTAACCTGCACACTCTTGCCACTGCCCCATGGCTTTTTTACGCGGCAGTTTCACCCAATGCCCCCAGAAACATTGGTTACTGCACTGTCTGATTCTGCGGCAGTCTTTCGTGTCAAGCAGGTGCACAGTGCCGAGGTACTTTTGCCTTCGGAAATTACCGCGCAGCTGGAAACCGGCTTACCTCAACTGCCAGATGGCAACAGCGCTGCATTTCCGCTAGCAGACGGTGTGGTTACTGAAGTGGCCAACCAGAGTGTGTGGGCTTGTTCTGCAGACTGTACACCAGCGCTGATTTGTGACGTTGAAACAGGCCGAGGCACGGCAGTTCATGCGGGCTGGAGAGGAACAGCTCAAAAAATTTTACCCATGGCGCTATCGCGGATGATGGCCCAGGGAAGCGCGCTTAAAAACCTGCGAATTGCGCTTGGCCCTGCCATTGAGGGACTGGTGTATCAGGTAGATGAAAATGTGGCTTGTGAAGTGGGCATGACAGTTGCCCCAATGGCCGATAGCAGAGCGCTGATAGATCGCCTGCTAGAGATGGAAAACCCACCTCTCTTTAGCGATCCAGAGGAAGGAAAGGTTCGTTTAGATGTGAGGCGTATCAATCAGATGCAGGCAGAGCAGATGGGCGTAGCTGCTGAGCAAATTGCGATCGCCCCTCACTGCACTTATCAAGAACCTGACAATTTTTTCTCCTACCGGCGCACTCAGGAAAAAAACGTTCAGTGGGCCGGCATCGTCAGCGTGTAAGCGCACTCCATCTATTATGCCTGATCATCTGCAGCCGGCGGATTGCCAAAGACAGGGGTTAAAAAGGCAACAACAACCCCAATCACAAAGCCCAGAACATTGCGAATAACCGGCAAAAGTTCAGGCGTCCGGGTGACGACTGGGCCCAGGCCAAACGCAATAAACAAGATGCCCCAGAGCGGTGAGAATAGCAGTGCCCACTGCCATGCGATGCCTTGGCCCTCTTTGCGAGGCTGCGCTGCAAAGCCACAGATGACACCACCCAATATGGACGTAATGAGCGTCAATATCCACTGCTCACGGGGTAGACCTGGCACCACCGCACAGCCTCCCTTAGCAAGGCATGTTTCTAACGCATTAATAGCACCTAGTACAGCGCCATCTTCACCGTTATCGCGCACATAGAATTGATTGCCAAAGCGCGTCTGTAGCTCAATCCAGAACGTACGCGGCAGCAGTGGGTATAAATCGTCGCCCACACTGAAATTGAGTAGGTTGCCGCCTCTGGGGTCGGCCACTAGCATGATGCTTTTTTCATTGAGCCCCCAAAAGTTTTTGACGGCACGTCCTGGCGTTTGATCAAACTGGGTCAGGACCCTGAGCTTCCAACCAGTTTCTTTTTCAAACGCGGGCAATCGCTCATTCAGCCGCTCTTCCTGAGCATCATTGAGAATACGGGCGAGGTCAATCACCACCGTAGGCGCATCGGGCAGCAGTTCAGGGTTGTTAACAGCCTGTGCTGCAGGCGTATGTAGCCCAGTGAGTAGAACAACACAGCAAACTAGGCAGAACTGTAGACAGCGTTGGGCCACAGAAGGTTTAATACCCTGGTTGTTAATGTCGTGTGGTGAAAAGGCACCGCCTGAAAGTGACCAGTTTTGGAAGAATCGATTGGCGTTGAGGCGCTTTTTCATGTGTTCAAGCCGGGGGCAATGCTGCCGCTTTACAGTTGTTTACTTAATTTTAAGGTAACAGTGACCGGAGGGAAAGGGACGGCAGCAGTTGGCAACAAGCTTTCTATCTAAAGTTTTGAACAAAATCATCTATCTTCTGATTCAAGGGAAATCATGGATTGGGAGCCTATCTCTTGAGACGTTTCATCAGCTTCTTTCAAATTTTGCTCAGGGGGCGGTGCAGGCTGAGGGGGGGATGAATTATGAGAGTCAGCCGGCTGAGCACTGCTGGGTTGGGGACTGCTAGGCTGAGCGCTGCTGGGTTGAGGATCGTGCAAATCCGAGATAGGCGGGCGACGGGTCGGGGGGCGACGGCGACGTCTTCGCGGTTGGCCAAGGAGAACCCGGAAAGCAGCGTTGGCACCTGCGAGCAGGCTACGGGAGGTAACCGTAGCCCGCTGAGCTTGCGTTTTGGCTTCTAGCAAGCTCTGATCAACCTGTTCTACAACGCTGCGAGCACTTTGGACACTGCCACTGACTTCATCTGTCAGGGTGGATAGATCTTTGCCCGTAAGGCGTAGGTCTTGCAGCGTTGCCGGTAGTTCTCGGTTGAGATTGTCGAGTAGTTTTTCGGCACTTCTAGCAGCACGGGCCAGCTCTTGCAAGGTAAATATGGCAACCGTAAGGAGCGCTACTAAGCTGATGGCAACCAGCAGAATGGAAAGGCCAAGCCAGAAGAAAGGATTGCTCATTGGGTCGGGGCTTGTTCTCCTTCTGTCGCGGGTTGTGCTGTAGAGGCGATCGCCTTTTCTTTCGAGTAGTCTTTTGAATAGCGGCGGCTCACAGCATCTTTGCTCGGCTGGCTATTATCCTGCTGCTTTTGCCATTCTTGGCGGCTAGCAGCTTGTCCGGCAACAACCGCCTCCCGTAAGCGCACCAGGGTTTGCTCCCAGTTTTGCAGTGATTTATCTGAGAGTCTATCGGCTTGAAACTGAATGCTGGTCGCCAAATCTTCAGCCAGTTCAGGGAGCGCATCAGCCGACTTTTTAAGGATATGGCGGGTCTCTCTGCCGGTGCGAGGGGCCGCTAAAATACCTGCGATCGCGCCCAATGCCGCGCCCACGATCATGCCGCCTAAAAGCCCATCTGATTTGTTATCTGCCATAGCCAATAATGTCCTAAGTCCAGTGTTCTAAGTGGTTATCTTTGATAGTGGGTTAGATGTTTTATGGGATGCACTTGGCCGTTAGCAAATCATGAAAATGCTCAACCAAAGCTGCTCAACGATGTGGTGACATCATCCGTCTTATTAAGTTGCAATTTTAGTTGCTATCTGCAAGATTACCTAGTAATTGTCTGGGGCAATTGTCTGGGACACCAGCACATTGATTTAAGTCAGCACATTGGTTTAAGTCATCGCAATGTTGAAGTCGGCGCCGTGTAATCAGTTGGTGACAAACATTGCTCTAATAAACGGTGATTAAACGGTGATTTAGCGAAAACGGTGATTTAGCGAATGTTGCGGCTGAGCATAAGCAGCTGCAGGAGACGAATGAGCTGTCTAAGCTGTCTGAGTTGACGCGATCGCCGCTGCAACATCGAGAGGTGCCTTACCCAAGTTAGGTGAGTTTGAACAATCTGAACTCGCTGATGAGCCAAATCGTACCTCACCTGCTGTGAGGCCAAGCCCAAGCTGCCTTCGCTACGCTCCAACTGTTGCGCCAATAGTGCCAACCGGCAGCGCCACTGCCACAGACCGCACGCTAACCAAATCACAAACAGCGCTATTAGACTGTTCAAACAAATAGCAATCAGCATTAAAAACGCTCAGCGTTGAAATAAAACGGCTCTTAAAAGTCTATTCCGGCAAGTCTATTCCGGTAAGTAGCTCATAATCAGCGGTGTGAGGCCCAGATCTTCCGGATGTTGAGCTAGCATTTCAAAAAAAGCAATGACTTCTTTCAGCGTCGGTCTACCACGCTGTAAGCCAGTCGCGCCAGTTGCAATAATCAAGCCGCAGCAGCTGCCGTTTTTGGCGCGGCCTTGTTCCCATTTTTCTAGACTGCGGCTATCGGTGGGGTTATCTATTTCATATTCATTGAAGAGATGTAGATAGCCTTGCACCGTTTGGAGAATGCCAATCTTAAACACCTGACCGCTAATAGGGTCGCTACCAGAATTGAAGCAGATTGATTGGATGCCGCCCTCTGACTGAATTCGATTGAGGAGCGTACGGGCTTTGGGACGAGTCGTTTGAATTGTGAGAACGGGCCAATTGGCCTTAGGGCCAGGGCGCTTAATGGATTCATCCATTAAACCCTGGTAGTAAATGCGCGGGTGCTGCCTAAGCGGCACCAGTTTCGCTTCTGAATGGCTACCGAGCATAATCAGTGACCCATCAGGCACACTGTCATCGATAAGTGGCGCCAAGTTAGGTGGCGGCGATGTCTCTAAGGTTTCTTCTAAAAAAGCCGCCGAAACGTCGGGGACAGTGGATATTTTGACGGTGATCTTGTCTGATGAACGCTTTTTGTTAGCGGCGCTCGTCTTTTTTTCGGTGCGGTTGAGTGCCTCTGGATTAGCAATTCGAAAGCGACTGCTAATCGGCTTTAGGGCAAAATCCTCAGCGCCTAGATCGTGTTTTTTACAAAACCGATGCAGGGCTTCTAGAACAACAATTAGGCTTGCGGCCTCTTCAGCTGCAAGCTGAGATCGTAGCCCTTCCAGGGGGTGCAAGCTACCAAACTCATATCCGACCGCCGTCAAGGGGTCGCCTTTAGCTGGCTCAGCAGCGGAGAGGCCACGGGCCGACGAGAGCGCGATAATCTTGCTTTCTTCAGTGGGATTGAAGTTTATAAACAAACAGTTTTGTTCTAGGAAGGCCTGCTGCATGCCGTCAGAGAACTCTTGAGAGTTGAGCAGCTTGTGTCGAAATTGCTGAAGAGAGTCGAGGTCTCTATAAAATAGCAAGCCATATTCCATTCCGGCGATCCCTAAAATGGAAAGGTAAAGCGTGTCCAGCTCCCAACAGTTCAGCTCGATAGCAAGAATCTCTTGCTCGCTGAGATAGCGCCACGGCGCAGCTTGCCAGAGGAGCGCAGCTTTTTCTAATAGCGTCGCTTCAAAAGCTTCGGGCAGCTCTGCCTCTGGGGCTTTTGAGGTTTGTAGCTGCTCAAAAACATCGTCAATCGTGGGCAGTGTTGGAGCGTGCTCTACAGGGATATCTAAATCCTGCAATGCCCCTCTAAGAAAAAACTGAATTTCGCGATCGCGTACAACCACCTTTCTCGGCCTAGCCGGCTCTACGCCCCCCTGAGGCGCTTCAATGGCCTGCAAAAGCGTTCGAACAATCGCTTCGTTACCCGTATCTTGAGGCACAACGCTGAGCCCACGAACAATGCCCTGCAGGCCATCTGCCCAAATAATGCAGTCGCCTTGAGCCATCTCAGCACTACCGCTCTCTAACGTAGAGCCCTTGTGGCCTGTTGCCATCAGCGGACGGCGATCACACTCCCATACACTAGTCAGTCGGGGCAGCTGACTCAGACGACGACAGGTGAAGGGACTCAGTTGATGCATTGAAACTTACGTGGGTTAAGACGCGCAGCGATAGAACACGTAGGTGTAGGAGGTCGAATTCTAGCGTACGCTAATCAGCTACTTATTCTATCGACAGATGCTAACGATAGTTATGACTGAAAGCCGATGTGTTTTGAGCAGTGCGTTAAAGTATAGGGGCTAATTAACCTTACGCTAAGCGCTATGACTCAAGCCACCTCCTCCACTGAAGCGCCTCTTCAGGGCGCGACGACAGCACCTTCTACCGCGAATCCACCTGCCAGCGAGCCTGCGAAGGAACTGGCCAATGAACCTGCGGCAGGTAATTCAAAAGGCATTTTAATGTCAGAGGCCGCGCTCAACCATGTCAAAGCGCTGCGCGAGAAACAGGGCAGCGATCTGTGCCTGCGCGTCGGGGTCAGACAAGGCGGGTGCTCAGGGATGTCATACATGATGGATTTTGAGGACGAGGCCAACATCGGTGAGCACGACGAGGTATACGACTACGACGGGTTTAAGGTTGTCTGCGATCGCAAAAGCCTGCTATACCTATACGGCCTCATGCTGGACTACAGCGACGCCTTAATTGGTGGAGGGTTTCAGTTCACCAATCCCAATGCCAACCAAACTTGCGGATGTGGCAAGTCGTTTGGCACCTAAACCACACCATCCACAGCCCCCTTCCAAACGTTCACTCATTTTCCCTTCAAATTCTCTATGCAAACCCTAGAAAGCAAGTTTGAAGCAGCCATCGCTCGCTACAAAGAAGGCGAGGCAGCTGTAGAACTCCTGCCAACGTTTAAAGAAATTTGCATGCAAGCGCCTAAAAATAGCGCTGCACAAACCTGTTTGGCTTGGCTATACCTGCTTGCTGACAAGCCAAATGCTGCCTATAAAGCAGCGCAGCGAGCCGTTAAGCTAGCGCCCCAAGATCCTCAGGCCAGAGTGAATCTTTCCATTGCAATGCTGGAAACAGGAAAGAGTGGCGTGCGCGAACAAATCGAACAGATTGCGCCGTTCTTATCAGCAGTAGATGAACTAAAAGCAGAAATTCAGGAAAATTTTGAAGAAGGATTAAGAAGAAAGCCCAACTGGAAAAGTTTGCAGAGAGTCCAGAAATGGCTGTTTGACAACTAGAGCTAATGTGATTGCTTGGTTTCAGGCAGTGGCAACAGAAAAAGGTCGGCCCGCCCGCATTACATAAATTCATGTAGTTACGTGTCATAAATAAGTATGAGAACCGTGGGGATCGTTGATTTCAATGATCCCCATTGTTTTTGTCAATGGCTTAGCACTCGGTATTTTGGAGGCATTGAAGGCGCTTTAAAAGGCCCCAATAGGCTCAATGTTAAGCGCCCGACAGCGGGCGAAATGGCTGAA
>JBCCOO010000087.1:0-20807 GCA_039025345.1 Cyanobacteria bacterium P01_D01_bin.105
CCTCTCGCCCTGCTTCCCCTCAGGCCTGCCTATCCCTTATCTGGGTCCCTCTCTGAGCGTCACCGATACTTGTTCATAGAAGTTATCTTGCGTCAGGTTCCAATTTTCCTGTCCTAACAAAAGCCCCAGGAAGAGAGCCCCCTTAGAGAGTCCGGTAGATTTCTTGAGCTGGCAGAAGGAGGCCGTTCCCTTTTTCTTCTCCAGCGCCCCCCTAATCGACTCGATCCACATTTGAGGCTGCTCGACATGGCTAACAGAGAGCGCCTGTTCGAGATTCTGGACGGCTTCTTCAACAACAGCCGCCATCTCTTTCTCATCGAGGTCGCCCTTCCTCTTCCTAGCCCGTTTCTTCCTGGGCAGCGTCTCCAGCTCTTTTACGAGACTCTGCGTGGAGAAGTAGAACTTATCCTTCTCGCCCGTTAGCTCATCCAACCAATCGGTATCAAGCTCAGGCTCCTGTCCGTAGGCTTCAATCTCATCGAAGGTATCTTCTGCTTTCTCGGAAATCCAATCAGCGCGTCTTTCAATGAGTTCAGCAGAGATCGCGAAAGTCGCGGCATAGAGCGAATCAAACTGCCTGGCCTTGACCTTCCTGGTCGCCAAGCGAGTCACGAGCTGCCGAAACCTGAGTGCCCTTTCTTCCAGAGATCGCAACTTCTCCCGCGACAACCTCCCCCCAGCATCACCCATCGCCGTTCTCCTGTAGCTCAGCCCTCTGCGCGATCGCCCCCTCCTCCATCGCCTGCTCCATCGCCCCCTCCTCCATCGCCCGTTCCTGCTCCTTTGCCCGTTTCTCCAGGCACAGCGGACAGAACTTAGTGGCTTGCCTTGCGGTACTGACCGCGAACTCAGTACCATGCTTAGCACTGAGAATCCCCAGCACATTGTTAATATGTCGCCTGAGCGCCTTCTGACTCATGCCCTTGAGATGAATGGCCTTCACCCCATCGATTTTCTCGCCCCGGTCAAAGGCCGTAAACTGAAGCGCATGCCGCTTCCCATCCGCCCTGTCCTGAAAAAATAGGAGCTGCACCTCCGGCGGGTCATGATAGCCCACCGGCAGAATCTCCATATCCTCCACCGGCCCCTGCTGCTTCCGGCCCTGACTCCCCTCCTGACTTCCCCCCTGATTCTGGCCCTGAGCCTTCTGTGCCTCCTGTTGAAGCAGCGCCACCCGCTCAGCCCTTTGCTTAGAGCGCTTCTTGGCCTTATTAACTTCCTGCCGTTTGTAATAGCTGCGAGCCGAATAGCAACTCTGCGGGTTGTCATGGTCAAAACAAGGCTTCGCCCGAGCGACCTTAATACTTTGCGCCGAACAGCCCTTACAGTCAGCGTTTACGTCGCGCGCCATACCCTTAACAACCCAGACCAAATAAAACTTAGTCTGAGTTTAGTCTGAGTTTTGCAATTTTGACCAAAATCTTGAGCAAAAGCCCGGTGCGCTCTTCCCGAAAGGCGCTTCCCCTGAGTGGCGATCGCACATCCACACGGCTTATCCACCTACCTCATCACCCAAACCAGCCCGTATCGTCGCTGAATTGAGTCCGTTAGCCGACTCCTTTTCTATGTCATTAGAGCCCAACTTAAACCCAACATATCATTTCAGCAGGCCATAATTTCACAATCGTAAAAATTCAACCATTCAGCGTTTCACAATTACGCCAATCCGAAAAGCCGATAACGCAACCATCCATAAGACAATCTTTCCCTCCTCCTCCCTCCACCCAGTCAAAAATCCACCATTACGCCAATACAAAAAGATACCAATGCACCCATCCAGAGCTTCGCCAACTCCATAAACAAGCCAATTGACCATTACGGACAGGTAGAATTACGCCAATTCAAAATCCTATAAATTCGGATTCTCACCCATTCCAAATCGCTGAAATTACACAAAAACCAGCGTTTCAGCCTTTTGAAATTACGCCAATACAAAAACATAAATCGCTACAATCACCTTGTATCAATGACTTTACCCCAAACTCTATGCATCGAATCAGCTCACCTTGTCAGAATTACGCCAAGTCAAAAATACAAAGTTTCAAAAATTCGTTGTAATCTAGGTGTATAATTTCCCTCGAAATCACTGAAGATTCAAAAATCCAGATTCACGCCTTTTTGCCCGTTCGACATTACGCCAATCCAAAAAGCCGAACAGACAATTTTCCTCGCTCAGAAACCACCTTTCTGCTCATATCCCTTTTCCACAATTCGCCAATACAAAAAGCTACCAATCTGATTTTCTATCTAAACCTTCCCACTCTCCCCTCTTCTTGTTCTTCTTTTCCCACTCCCTCTTCCATCTTCAACGCCCACGCCTATTTCCCCTTTCCACCATTCCGCCAATACAAAAAAGCCAAGCAGCCAAAATGTCGAGATATAGCAACGTTAGTCCAAGGACCGCGAAACTCATTCAGAGAGGTAATACGCACTCATGATCATCACCGTAGCGGGATTCAAAGGCGGAGTCGGCAAAACGACCACCGCCGTCCACATCGGCTGCTACCTGTCAGCCCGCGCCTCTACACTTTTGGTCGATGGCGACCCCAACCGCAGCGCCACCGGCTGGGCCAGCCGAGGTGGGCTCCCCCTCAAAGTAGTCGATGTGATGGCCAGCGCCAAACACGCCCCCAACTTTGAACATATCGTAATCGACACCGCCGCCCGCCCCGACCGCGACTCGCTCAAATCCCTAGTCGAAGGCTGCGACCTACTGATATTGCCAACCGCCCCCGAAGCCCTAGCCCTAGATGCCATGATGCAAACCGTCGATCTGCTCGACGAACTGGGAGCCCAAAGCTACCGCGTCCTGCTAACGATGGTGCCGAGCGCCCCGAGAAAAACGGGTCAACAAGCCAGAGCCGCCCTCAAAAGCCTGCCCATGTTCTCCAAAGCCATCCGCCGCGCCGCCGCCTTCGAGAAAGCGAGCCTAACCGGTATCCCCGTCTACGAAGTGAAAGGAGATCGCGCCGCTAAGCCCGCCTGGAGAGACTATCAATCAGTCTGTAAGGAAATGATGGAGGTAATTAACACCCATGGCTAACGACTTTGAATCCCTATTTGCTGCCCGCAAAAAAAGCCGAGAAGAACAACCTGTCGCGACAGAAACACCCGCTGCCAAGCAATCAAAGAGAAAGCGTGAGATCGCACCTGAACCCTCAACCCCTCCTTCACCAGCCCCCGAACCTACCCCAGCCCCCGAACCTGAACCGACTGCCCAACAAGTCACCGAGCTAGCCCCCGAACCAGAGCCTGCCCCACAGAGAAAGAAGCGAGGTCGCCCCGCCACCGGCAAACGCTCCAACGCAGGTTGGATAGGCCGCACCTACTACATCCAAGAAAAGACAGACATCGAGATTGAGATCGAACTCGCGACTATGCGTCGCCAGGGCGTCTCCCTCGATAAATCCGAACTGGTAGATGCCCTGTTGGGTGCCTGGGTCGCGTGGAGAAAAGGCGAAGATGCCAACGAGCAGCTGAGCGAATTTTCACCAAGGCGAAAAGATGAATAACCGATATCTTAAATAGATCTTCTTATCCGTTAGTTATTCATCTGTTTACCAGCTATTCATCTGTTTACCAGCTATTCATCAGTCGATAGTCACTTAGCCGTAGCACACTATTCAGCAAAAACAGCTCCTTCAGCAAAAACAGCCTCTTCAATAGTCATGACAGTAAAAACAGGCGATTTGATCACAGTGACGTATGAAGCGCGAGAATTTGAAGCCATCGTAATCGACCCCAATGGGTTGGGGCCAGGACTGCCCTCAGTCGGCTTTGGCTTCGGTCAAGCGACCCGCTACATCGGCATTCCGCAGCCGACCTTAACCCGACGCGTGAGGGTGTCATCAAAAGACGGTGCTGAAGCGCTAGAAACGCCTAGTGGCAAGACGTTTAGGGTCATGCAAATCCGTGGCACTGATAACAATGACTATAAGGTAATAGAAGTCAGCGACTGGTTTGAACTCAGCCTGGACATGCTGCTGAACCCAGGCAAGACACGCAAACCCACCCGAGAGAACATCACCGAATTTGTTCGCTGGTTTGCCGTCAAAGGCTTCTACAGTGAAGCCCTAGTCGCGCTGCGAGGCGTCTATAGCGAGAAAGACAGTAGAGCGACAACGCGCTGGATGCAGCAACGGCAATCAGGTAAACCAGTTCGCAAAACCTACACCGACTTGCTATCAGATCTAGGCGTACACAACACGACCTATGGCAAACTGACGAATCGTATCTACAAGGGTCTATTCGGACTAGAAGCCGTAGAGATGAAACAGCGGTGGCTGCTGATGGCTGGCGATCCTAAGATTGCCCGTAACTATATCTCAGAAGAGCGTGGAATCGAGGCCGTTAAGTTCTGCGAGAATATGGTCGTACAAATGTATGTAGACTCATTAGACGAAGCCCATCGAGAGGCGATCTCACTGACAGTGCGCAAGTTCAACCTGCATCCCTATCGGCTCTCCTAAGTGCAAACGCGCTCTCATCGGTTGTTTCCGTAGGAAACAGTAAGCGCTACTGAGCGATACTCCCCTGGAGTGGCTCCGCCAACGCGAGCGTTCTGCTTTTTTTCTCACTCAACTCTGAGCGGGATGAAGATGCGCCTTGTTCCTTTGTAGATGTTAATAGAGAGAATGATATCGATTAAACTTTCTACGCAGCGGTCTCGATACTCAACGTCATTAAGCAATCGGTCAGCATTCCCAACCGTAAGCACAGGTAGCGAGGTGGCGGTATTCTCTTCTCTAATGACTTGTTCAAGAGAATCCTCACCCTCCATGCTACGGTTAGCGGTCAGCAAAATCATTTGTTTTTCTTGTGCCAGTTGCCACACAACTCTATCGCTACTGTCAATTGGTAGCGATAGCTCGGCAAAAGTAACGAATTTAATGGGTAGATCCTCCAGCCAACCCTGACTAGCAATCGCACCCAGCAAAAGAACAGCATGGCCTTCGATATTGTGATCGACCAGAAAAATCATACTGAGTGTTGTCTTTGCGATCGCCTTGCCTGTAGCTTTCTCCAAGCGGCTTCCATCCCAGGTTGAGGTGGCGCTTGTCGGCTTTTTATGTGCAGGTCGCGATTGAGTTGTTCATAGTATTGCTGTCGCTCTTCGCTTTCTTTAAGTACCTGCTGGTACTCAGCTTCTACCAACGCACGATTATCCTGAATGTACTGAAGAGCAGTTCCTATTTGAGCTTCTGAAAGGTTAAATAACCCACGGATAAAGTGCGCTGGATAGCCAGCCGTTACGTAGTCCATTACATCGTAAATTGTGATGCGCGTTCCAGAGATAGAAAGCCCACGTTCTGTACGAACGATTGTAGATTGGGAGTCTGTAGCGTCTGACATATTACCTCTCCTCTAGAACTTCAATCTCATCATATCCATGCACGATGGAAGACGTTTACCATCTTAGCGATCCTCCTGCGGATGGGTTCTGCCATCGCCTACAAGAACTCGATCTTTCCCTCAATCTCGTCTGCGCTTAAAACCTCCCAGATTAAGACTAGCCCACGTATGATGTCGCCGATTGAGCGACTTCCCTTGATGCAGTAGGCGATTCCAGTATGTTCGCTACCTGCGCTGTGCAGTATTAGAAAGTCTCTATCTTGAGTAAATATGACTCGCTGCTGGCTGTAAGCAAAGGCTAGCTGTTCCTCATCAGACGCAGCAATCAATCCTTGTTCCGGCGTGGTGCTAACGTCGATACCTCTGCGTCTCAAGCCATCGGCAATGGTGTTACTGACATTCTCATCCAGGTGAAATCGAATCTTCACGAAGTGCGTCGTTCGCTGAGTTTTTGCTGCACTAGAGAAGGCGTCTTTTGCTTCATCTCAAGTGCAAACGCTTCAGCTTCTTGGATTTGTTGTCGAATTTCTTCTATGTGGTCGTGATAGTAGGCTAGCGCCGCATAGACATCTGCAAGTGTGATTGAAGGGTACTGAGAGACAATCTCGTCTGGTGATAGCCCTTGCTGCTCGTGCCAGATGACGACATCCTCGACCTTGATACGGTGCCCAGCGATACGAGGCTTGCCTCCACAAACGCCCGGTGTAATTTCAATATGCTCCGATATGACAGCCGTCATGACTCTATTCCTGCCAGCGAGAAATGCTCTCCACCAGTCATTGTACCTAGCCAAGACCAGGGCTGATAGAAGCTTGGCAGCTCGCCGACTGCCGAGAGTTTCAGGAATTACCCGCGCAATCCGCTCGTAGCCATGACTCAAGGAGGGGGCTCGTCTGCCGCCGATGCCACGGAACCGGGCGATTGATTTTATCTTAACACTGAATTTATCAATGCGTGACTAAAATAGTCATATAAAACCGTATATACGTGACTAAAACAATCACGTTGTAAATTTAAGGCATGAGAACCTACGAAATCATCAAACGAGTGATCGCGCTGCGAGGGCGAGAAATCCAGGAGATAGCGATCGCGATTGGTACGAGCCGTGAGCACTTGTCGCGGTACGTGAACGGGCGATCGCCCAACTTCGCTCAAGCTTTGGTGGATAAGCTATTTGAGGAGTTAGGTCTGAAAGTCGTGCTTGTGATGGACGATCTGGACGTTCTGTTGCCAGGCAAGTAGGCCATTTCCTAGAACATTTTCTTTAGCTCACCACCCTAAATTCTTCTCCAAAAGAGGATTACAGCGGTTTCTTGTTTGGCTAGTTCAATACCCTTTTCAATCAGTAATGCTGCGTTCCCTTGCTTCTATTTTACTTGTATATGCCTTGTAATTAACTTGTGAATAACTTGTAAACTTGCTACGCTGAAGATGCTGCTGTTAAAACTAAAATGGCAAATCGATATAGGACAGAATCAACGCTGAGTGATCGCGGTCAAACCGCTATTCCTAGTAGTATCCGCAAGCACCTCGGTCTAGAAGGTGGCGGAAAAATAGAGTACGAAATTGATGAAGAAGGCCAGGTTGTCATCAGACCAAAGTTGAATTCTGAAGGTGATGCTGGCGCTGATATTGACCCAGCTTTGCGTCCCTTCCTGTCGTTACTAGAGAAGGATATTCAGCAAAATCCTACGCAGATAGAGCCGATGGACTCTGATTTTTTAGCGGTTGCGATCGCCATCGCTGGAAGCTGGGAGAACTTAGTTAACTTTGACGCTGGTAGCTTTGAATTTACAGACGATGATGCCGCCGAGCTGTCAGAGCTGTTTGCTGAAATCGAAGCCGAGGAAGCAGGTCAGTGAAGCCAAAGCCGCTTGTCATCAACGGCTGGAGTCTCTATACGCATCCGGCTTTCAAGGAATATATGCGAAAACTGGCCATTGCTGTGAGGAAGATAAAAGAACGCAATCCTGATAGTTGGGAGCGTAGCAATATTGTCTCGTTGTACAAAGCGATCTCTCGCAGTTGCTTGGTAGAGATTCCCAACGACCCAGCCAATAGCCGATACCGGCAGGGAAATACGCTAGGGAAAGCTTACAAGCACTGGTTTAGGGCAAAACCTGCTAGCCGCCATCGATTGTTCTTTCGCTACGAACGTAAGAGCAACATAATTGCGTATGTCTGGATTAATGGGCCAAAGCAACTCAGAGCAGCGGGTAGTAAACGAGACCCTTACGTGGTGTTTGCCAAACTCTTAGAGAGAGGTGAAATACCAGATAGTTGGGATACGCTCATCAAAAGCTGCGACTCAATTAGTGAAGCCGATCCGGACTGGAACCAAACATAAGATAAGCGATTCTCTGTCGAGAGGCTCCGCCAACGCGCTGCGGGGTCGAGAGATACAGGAAGTGGCGATCGCGGTTGGCACGAGTCGTGAGCATTTGTCGCGGTACGTGAACGGGCGATTCTCTTGGGAGACGCTACGCGAACGCCCAACTTCGCTCAAGCGCTAGTAGATAAGCTATTTGAAGAGCTAGGTCTGAGGGTGGTGTTCGTAATGGACGACATAGACATCCTGCCGTCAGAGAAGTGAGCCTTTGCCTGGAAGGATTTCTCTGGCTAATCACTCTCTATCCTTCGGCAACGCTATAGGCCAATCCAAGAGCTGCATTGGTGCAGCTATCTTCCTAGAGCATGTCCGACCAGGTGGTGTCTGCGCGAATGCGACTTTCTGCCTTCTAGAGACCAGCTTCCCATGAATTTCACCGCGACGGGCTGCGAATGAACTCGTCGGTTTTTTGATGTAGAGGCTTCGTCATGGCTAGAACGAAACTTATGCAGTCTGGGGTAGCGCAACCGTTTCTTTGAGGTGTTGCTGAAGAGAGCGAGTCGCAGCTGCTGAAATGGCTTCCCAATCACTCATGGAGAGTACAGTTTGAATGACTTGCCTTAGGCTTGATTGCGCAGCTGCTGATAGCGGTACATCCTGGGCGCTTGATAGGTCTTCTTCCAGAACCGCCATGAGCTGTTGCTGAATCTCAACAGCAGGGTGTTGCAGCCGTTCATTCAGTAGTGGCTTTCCGATTGCATAGGCAGCGGATAAACCTATACCCAAATCGCAGTCCACTAGCAGCTGTCGGAGTGCTTGAAATACTATCGTCTTCAATCGCTGTTGCTGGGAGAATCCAGATGGGTCTGCTAGGAACTTACCAAGCTGATGATCCTTGATATAGCCTGCTTCGACCTCCCCACCGAATTCATCCTCAATTCTTGCATCTTCCAAAGACTGCTGAGGGTCTTGCATTTGCGCTGTCAGCTCTTGAATGGCCTGCTTCTCCCAGGTTTCAAGCTCGACGTTTTGACTTGTCATCGGTCTTATCTCCTGCGAGGTGGATACTCAAAATAGGTGAGTGGTTCATCGTCGTCGTCGGCGTAGGCATCGGCAGGGAAGTCAAAGCGCGTCATCCCGCGATGTTCGTAGAAGCCTTCTGCGTTGGGTAGGGCATGCAAGCCAACGCGACCCTTATAGCCTAGCGCTAAGCTCCGAATTCTCGAAAATCTCAGTAACAGAGTGCCGACTCGCCTGAATCGAGGAGGCTCCTGTATCTGCCTTCGATTCCAAGGAGCAGAGGATAGCCTTGCAACATATATTAGTGGCTCACCAGGCGCTAGGACTGAACGATGCTGCTGTGTTTCTATTGCCATCAGCCCCTGAGTGACCCCTTCGCATTCGACCGCATAGGCTTCATGATTATCGCGCGTCTCTGATATGCGTTGCTTGAAGTGCCAGTTCCAATACTTGTCTTCCTGAGAGGCTTGTCCCAGCAGCGATCTCCATTGCACGACAAAGTCTTCCGCATGCTTCGACGTCAGACTCAGAAGGGTTGCTGGAACAGCTTGATTATTTTCACCTCGCCGCAGCTCAACTGAAACCCTCACCATCGTCTTGTATTGAATCCTCGTTCCAAAGTCTACTAGCCGATGAGAGCTTGTGCCAGAGTCCACTCTAAGGTTGAATTTTGGCCCAGATCCGGATAGATCGGGCGTTGTTCACCTGACCTAAAGAGGAAACCCGAAAAGGGGCTCTATGAAGGGCTATGACGACTTTCCGATGTTAGACATTTTTGAAAATGAAAATATAGAAATTCAAATTTTCGCCAATTCAAAAAAGTAAACGAACATCCACTATCCCCAGTTGAATTTAAGCCGAGAACGGCTAGAAAATAGAGTCTGCTCACAAGCTGTTCAATCCGACCATCGGATGTCTGTACAGTTTGGTTAGTTGACATGTTTTTGAATTGGCGAAAACTTATAAAGTAGAAAAGCCGAATTTCTGCCTGTGTGATTGGCTCTATAAGTCCTAATTTTCTAGTTAAAATACAATTACAGATAACTAGAAAATTGGGAAGCAGGTAATGGCCGAAAAACGCTGTGGGCTAGGGTTTAGCTGCGCTTCGATGATGCAGCAGATCGAACTGCGAGTCGAAGACTGCCCAAATGTAGGCGTGTGCGGCATGGCCCAACGCCTAGAGTCAGACGCCGAGTTTGAGCTAGTCCGAGGTGGCTCAGCGGGCGGCGTGGAATCCTTCAGCGTGACCCGTCAAGAAGCCGCCATCATGATGCTGATGCGCCGTGGATGTCCCCAGCCAGTGTCATCTTTTGGCCTAAATGAGCAAATCACCACCCTCGGCGAGCAACTGAGCCAGTTAACCAACGAGATCGCCCACTACGAAGGTCACTATATCGCCCCCATCGGCGTAGAAGCCGTTTCCTACTCAGTGAAATGGGAAAGAGGAATGAAAGAAACGCCAGAGGGACTCGTTCCAGATATCAGAGAGTACTGGTACAACAAACTGATGTCCCAGACTGCAATCTTCGCGCCCGCCGAACAGACCCGTTCAGTGAAAGTGATTCACCTGAGTAAAAACCATGACCCTCGCAATATAGAAGGACGCCAAGGGATAGAACGCCGGAACCAACTGACCCAGATTGCCACCCAGCTGAGGATAGCCGAAAGAGCGATCACCAAAGCAAGAGAAATAGCAGCACAATCTTCTGACGATGCATGAGCCCATACACTCAATCCCTAATTTCAGAACTAATTTTGTAGGCTGCTTTGATCAGAACAGCCAAAACATTAGCGGTGGCAGGCTCTAACCTACTGTCGGCCCTGACCCTCAGCGCCAACTCGTCAGCCTTGCTCAGCGGCGACTCACCCTCTCCCTGCTGTTCTTCCGTTTCTGAATCTTTGAACAATCTCGCAGGCGAGATCTCCAGCCAATCACAGAGCAGTAGAAAAGAGCTAATATCAGGCACCTGCTCTCGCTCGACACGGGAGATAGTTGACGTGCTGATGTGGCACTCTTCAGCGACTGCCCGCAGTCCTTTGGTGCCACGCTTGCTGCGCACCAGACTAGCGAGTGATTGAATGTCGAGATAATAGCCCAATATCTTATCCGTGACTGCGTTGAACTTATCTTAGGTGAAGAAGAAAGATTTTTGTTGCGCTAGAAAAGCAAGAAGATACCTGATTACTCTTGCTCACTTTCTGCGATTAATTCGTCCAATGAGCCAGGAAAATCGCCACGCTCTACCATTTTTTGAAAGACTGCATAGCAATCCTTCTTGTCTCCCTCTTTGCGAGGATATCCTAGCCACAAAATAAAGATAGACTTTTGTTCACCAGCTTGAAAGGTTCTAAAGAACAGCCGGTAGCGGTTGGGTAAGCCCATCTTTTTAACCCTGCCGTAGCGCTTCAATGGGCCAGTCAAAGCGAATCGAGACGATAATGGATCAGCAGGAATAATTTCCTTGACTGCTCGCATGATTGCCACGTACAGCTTCACAGTAGGGTGACGAACGTACTCTTCATTAGAGAGTTTCTCTTTCAGTCGTCGAACTTCTGCTCGTAGATCTTGGCGCTGCTGTCCAAACAGTCTTCTCAGAAAATAAATTCGCCAGCCATTAATCATCATCGAGTTCAACGCCAGCCATCAACTGCTCATCTTCTTCGGCCATTTGATGCGTGTATTCTTCTAGCTCATCGGGGTTAGCCAGCGCTTGTTTGGTCAGAAAGTCTAGGTATAGCTTCAGCATCAGCTCATCTTCAGCCTGATCTTCGACCTCAGGTCTGACAATGGAAATAAGAGCTGTATCCGGTGCAATGACCTGCACAACCCCTTCTGCCCCAACAAAATTGGGGTGCTCTTTGAAAAAATCGCTAGTGAGTCGATAGCCCGAAGAGTTTCCAATCTTTGCCCAGGAAGCCTTGTAGCTCTTTTTAGACATAGCTCTGCCTGTCAAACTGCCTTCGTTATAACATAATGTTATTACGGTCTTCCTCAATTAAGCCAATTAAATTGGTTAGTTGCCTGATGAAGTCAGCGATCGCTAGAGCGCAGTTCAAAGGCTTCAATCACCGATCTGAGGAACCTTCTTCGGCACTGTAGGCTGCTGATAGATTCGCAACCCATCAACCATCGCTTGAAATCGCGTCACATCCTCCGGCACCACCCGCGAGTGAACATGATCAATATTGCCATTGGCATCCACCAGAATCGGCTCATCCCCCCGGTCTTTGGCATAGATACGCATCGTATTGTCGGCTAGGTTGATCGAGATTCGATATTTCACCTTTCCAGTAACGTTGTGCTGCCCATCCTGCTCTTCCCCAATACGCGCAACGATTTCCCGTCCGAGCTGGGCTAGATCGGTATCTAGCTGAGTAGTCGATTCAACTCGTGATAAGTCAGACTCATCGGTCTGCGGCTGGCTGTCTACCAGCGGTTTATCTACCTTCCATGTGTTAGTATCCGCTGTCGAAGTAGTTTCCCTAGTACGCCAGCCTTGCTTCTGCGTTGGTTGTGCGACTTTCTTTTTAGGGACGCGATCGCGATATTGATCGATGCGATTCTCCTTCGGAGAGGCTGCGCCAACGCCCACCTTTGCTTTCATCTCCGGCGGACAATAGGCCGCTAGCGCAGGCTGCAAATTAAAGAGATGTCCCCAGGCAACAACATCGCCATTAAAGTCAATCGACTCGTCTTCATCACCCTTGTAGACGCAAGCAGGAATGGCCTGATCGACGCGAGCCGTAGCTAGCACTTCATCTGTTTCCGTCCTTGAAAACAACAATTTGTCGCCTGCTTCGTAAAGCATCTCATTCGCATTGCCCTCAAAGGGAACCTGCCTTGCCTGTAGCCAGTTGCGCCAGCCGAAGATATCCTGAGCGCACAGCCAGAGCGAGAGTTCTCTATCATCTTTGAAAACGCTGCCGTGATTGAAAACGCTGCTAGCTGTTGGTGCCAGCAGATCTCTTAAGTGAATAGAAGAATTAGTCATCATTCCCTATAGCTCCCTCTGCTTCGGTGCTTGTTCCTCCGCCTTCTCCTGGCCCAGTAGCCGCCACTGCTGATAGAGCTGTTGACACTGTTTAGTATCCATACTCAAAATCTCATCTAGTATCCCTGGCTGACTATCCGGCTCATATCTGATCTGGTGATACTGCTGAAGCCCATTGAGTGAGTAAGCTCGACCTAAATGCCTGCCTGCAAACGCTTTTCCATCAATACCAAAAGAAATCCCGACCTTTCTGCTATCGCGCTCTCGCAGCTGAACCGAGACCTCTGGAAATCGAGCCTTCAATTTGAGTATGAATCTAGCGAGTGATTGATCCTCACCCAAGCAACTATCAACTGCTGCCCATAGCTTTTCCTTGGGTAGCACCTGACCCGTTGCCCCCTTTATCCGATATTCACCAGCGGAAAGATTCTTGATATCAGCCACTGGCCGTCGCCTAGATGACGTGAGACGAAACTGCTGCTCTAAATTCTCCTCAACTGTCCTGAGTCGATATCGGTCAAATCTCCCATCCACCCAGTCCCCGCCATAGGTGACAGCGCTGACCACGACATGCCAATGCTTTTGGCTTGCATCGTGATGCTCCACTGCGAAGTAAGGGCAGCGAGCATGACCCATCTGATAGAGAAGAGATTTTGTCATCGCCACCATTTTCTTGTGCGATATCCGCTCTCTATCACCTTCCGGCAGGCTGATTGAATAGTGAGCCACCGTTTTCTGAACTCGTTGATTCAATTTAGCCACAGTATTAAGGTTGCGAGCAAAGTCGTGAGCCTTTTGCCCTGGCATCCCTGCACACAGTAAAAAAGGCTCAGCCGAGTCAGTTTCAAGTGCGATCGCCTGCTGGGTTGGCAGCTGCTTTCTCGGGTCAAGCACGTACCGACAGAGGCCGTACGCACTGCTCCCCCGGATGACTTTGATGATCATGCCAAAATGCCTCAGCAACGTCAGCGCGGGCCTGCTCAACGGGTTGGCCGTCCAACAACAATTGTGCGATCGCCAACAGCTTTCCTTTGATAGCAGCCTGCTCTTCGCGGCGACTGTCGCCATCAATTAGCTGCACCATGTAGCCAATGAGTTCAGCGAGTATCATACGACTTGATTCGTCCAGTGCCGCGTCTCTGATGTATGGGCTGAGCTTGTCATATCCCGCTGCCTTAGCCCTCGTCTGAATAGCTGTTTTTTCCGAGTCAGTGCAGTAGACCTTAATGGGCGAACTCATAGGCCCTCGTCGTCATATCTCGTTCTGAGGCAATTATAGGCCGTCGCCGTCATATCTCGTTCTGAGGCAATTATAGGCCGTCGCCGTCATATCTCGTTCTGAGGCAATTATAGGCCGTCGCCGTGAATCCTTTGCTCTGCAACGAATGTAGCCTTCAGTAAAACAGGTGGAATAGTAGTGTGGATGGAGTATAGACAGGGTGGAATCTACTAAAAATAGCTGGTATAAATAGGGAAAACGAGTGGAAATCGGTTGGAAAGGAGGTGGGATAAAAGTGGTAAAGAAAGATGACACCGCGCCAGTTCTATCTCTCGACTTTGACGCCAAGCCCAGCGTCTCTGGCCAGGTCAGAAAGCTGCTGCCCACTATTGAGCACTATAAAGAGCAAGAGGGCTACTCCCTGCGTCAAATCTACGATGCGCTGTATGCTAAAGCCCATGTTCAATGTGCATGGCCTTCGTTCCAGAACACCTACTACCGAGTGAGAAAAGAGAACAGTGAGCAGGCACCTGGAGAAGAGCCAAAGTCATCGCCACTAGCGTCAGTACCGCAGCCCTCTCGTTCAAGGCAAAAGTCAGCGCGATGGCAAAGCCCTTCCGAAGGAAGATCGCAACAATCTCTTAGTGGTGGACTCGATCTGGAAGCACATCAGGCTAAAGCAAAAGCGGTGTTTGACCGAAAACTACTATCGTAATTCTCCTAGAGGGCTTCGTCCCATATGATATGACTAGCCCGTGAGCCTGGATATACTGGGAAAGACGCTAAACGTGCAGATTGGAAAAATCAGACACAAGGGACTCAAGTTATACATCCGCAAGGGTGATAGCTCAAAGCTCCCGGCTAAGCAATTGCCAAAGATAGACCAAATCCTGGATCTGATTGAGGCTGCAACCAGTGCAGACGATTTACCCCGTGCTCAACCAGGGCAGGAAACGACAGCAACGGGTTGTGGCTGCCATCCTCTAAAAGGCAACTACAAGGGCTTTTTAGCTTTCACTGTGACAGGGCCAATGCGATTGATCTTTAGGCCAGTTGGGAGCATTGCTGATGACCTTGATTACCTTGACTATCATTAGGAAGCTAACATTATGACAGCTACTACCCCCCACAAACGCAAACGTCAGAGTGCTGGTTGGCACCTACAGCACAGCTATTTAGACACCTACGGCATGACTCCGGCGGATTTGGCTACTAAGCTAGATGTGTCACCTGAGGTCGTTGAGCAACTAATCAGCGGCGAGTTGGCAATTACAGCAAAAATGGCTCTTAAGTTAGGCGCAGCATTGGAGACGAGTCCTGAGCTATGGCTTAACTTGCAGAACGCTCATGCTCTTGATCAAGTGAGGCAAGCTGAGCTGATGATGGCTTGACGGTTTTGGCGTATGACGACTAGCGACGAGTGGACTAAAACTGAGATTCGTCTAGAGCATAAAGGTTATGTGGGTGGCGCGGAGCGTGACACTACAGGCTACTTGCAAGGGGCGGTTGAAGGTTTGGAAAATAGCGTCATTGTATACGACGGCAACAACATCGCTGAACTAGCGGCTGATTTTGTTAACTCAATAGAAGAGTATCTAGCTGACTGTGAAGCTGACGGTCTCTCTGCTGAGAAACCTAAGGTTTTGTCTGTAATGTAGGTCTTTCTATATGATCTTTCCCACCCCTCACTACCGCTGCACGCCGAGCGCTGATTTAAGTAGATTAATATCCTTCCCCCGATTAGCCATCCTGCCATGTAACCCATACTTGTTGTGATGCTCATCTAACTCTGCGGCCATCTCCCCCTCCAACACCCGCTTGATAATGGCCTGATTGCGAGTCGTCAACTGCTTGAGCGTAGACTGGTTAACCAACCAGCGCTCGCTATCATCCCTCGCCTGCTGATCGTTGTACTGCATAATCTCTCGAATCAGATTGGCAACTTCCCTATCAGCCTGGTCAGAATAACTCTCCTCCTTCGGCGCACTCTGAGCCCGCACCACTGGCTGAGGCTCATAATTCCGCTCTGTCTGCCTAGACTCATATTCAACCGGCGCAGACGACACAGATAGCCTCCCAGCACTCACTGGCTGCTGCGGTGCTGCCCCCGGCAGATTAATCCCCCCATTGCTAAACAACTGCTGCAATTGCTGTAGCTGCTGCTGCGACGCCTCAAAGCGAGCGAGCTGAGATCGCAAGGACTCTACTTCCTGCGCTGCTGCCGTCAACTCTCCCCTCAGCCGCCCATTCTCCTGCTTCAGATGGTCATTAAACTCATGCGCCATACTCAGCGACTGCTCAATCACCTTGTTCGTCCCGCTGTTGTTCCCTACTGTCTCCAGCATCTGCTCCGCCTCAGAGAGCTTGGCTTGCAGCTCACGCCCCTGCTGCTTCTCCTTCTCTAATTGTTGAACTAACCCCTCTACCTGCTCAGCTACCTCCATTGGCTGACATTCCAACACATTTGCCAGCGCGATCGCCGTATCAGCCGCGTCCAACAACATCTGCATCGTGGCGTGCTGAGTACTAATATTCATCTCTTCTTGAATATCTAATACTCTTTGCTTATCTGCCTCAGTAACGCTGATTCGGCCCATAACTGGTTTCTCCTGTGGTTCAATGTCAGTCTCAATGTCAATCCCAATTTCAATCGGTGCTCTAAACGCTGATATCACCTCAACACCGGGTTCTCCTAATCGAACCCCCTTCCGCTGCCCCTTGTGCTTGGCGATTACCCTGTCAGCAATTTCATAGTCAAAATAGTGCCGACTGGCCGCGAGCGATCGCCTAAGTTCTGTCTGCCCTTCTTCCAGAATTTTGTAATGCCCCTGAACCGTCGCCCTAAACTCCAGCTCTGGCACCTCTGGCGGACAATACCAAAACGTAGCAATGGTGCTGTACACAGATCGAAACAAATGAGTATAAAGGTTGTCCTTCCCTTCTCTAGCAGGCACCACATCAGCAAAAGTGCGATCGCAAGCCTGCGCTACCGCGTTGCTGTATGCGCGATTGATCTCCCGGTTGCTCATCCCCTCGGTATCTAAGATCTGGCGCAAGGTCTTCGTCGCTGAGACAACAGTGCTGGCCTCCACTAAAGTAGGTAGCTCAAATCTCAATGGAACAGGTTCACCGCGTCGTTTAACCGCTCCAGAGAACCACACCGACCACTTCGACGCCTTTTCAAACTCCGCTGTTTGTATCACCTCAGCCACACGCCGCCCTGTGGCCACCGCCAATCCCGCTGCTATCTCACTCCATGAGTCTGACTCCAATAGCACACCTGCTCTTCGAGCGATTTCATCTGGGTCGTCCAGGGGCTTGGCCGAGCGATGAGCCACCGCCGCCTCAGTGGGCATGTTGATATCTGTCCACTCCTCTGAATTGAAGCCTACCTCATCTAGAGCGGGATGGTTTGGATTGATTGCCTTAAGAACTCGTCGTACATCGGTAATAGGATTCTTCTGCTGCGTTGGAGTGCGTAGCCCCCTAGCAGCCATACGCTCCTTAACTGACGTGTCCCACTGCTGAGCCAGTCGATGTCCTGCTGGGGTATCTGGCAAATCAATAACTTGTGGCAGCAGCTCTCTGAGTAATGCTTTGAGCCACTGCGTCGAGCATTTATCAAGTGCCTTTGATGCTAATGGGGGAAGTGCAGCCATATGGGTCTCTAACGGGTGAATAGCGGCCCCACCCCGGTGAGGCCATCGTAATGGTTGTTAGCTTTTGATACTAGCCAGCGCAGCTTGATCGATTCTCGTTTTCATCTCATGTACCTTGAGATGCTTGCCCTTTCCATGAACATTTCGCCACTGCACGTCAAACTCTTCACAGAGTTGCCGCAGCATTTTGCTGTTAAATCCTTTGTAGGAAATTGTGATAGCCGCAGCTGGTGCTGTTAGCTGAGGAGCAGCGCTGGTCTCTGCTGAGCTAGTTTCTCCTGAGCCTGTTTGATTGACAACTGTGACGTCTGCCGATTGTATTGCCGCCTCAGTTGTCTCAGTCTCAACATCTGGCTCTGACTGAGCCCATCTGAGCAGTCCCTCGTGACATTCTTCTTTGTAGTATTTAGCCAGTGCCTGGAGTGCGGTAGCTGTAAGCCCGAGCAGATGAGTGACTAGCAAGACCATCACCTTAATGGACGCTAGAGCTGCGCGATAGAACGCTTGGGCTCGCTGACCTGTAAGCGCTCTATCAATCGTGATGGCTGGAGCAGTTTGAAGTGTAGAAATCATTGAGTTAAACCTTGTGTGGGCGTGAAGAGGTGCCCGGTACATTACTTAGGAATCGATTCGCGCCCGTCCCAAAGACGGATGAAGTGCGCTGCGTCTCTTCCCATTGACTTAAATATACACGTTTTTTGAGTATAGTTCAAGTCACTTTGAATAAGTTAACAGAATGCGAGTATAAAACGAGTATGAAATGAAAAATTAGAACCGCTTGAGTACGAATAAGTCACAGGTATTCAACCGTTTAGCGTTTTGAGCTGGTGACTTATAGCTCAAATGCAAAATAACTTTTTGCACAATTGCTGAAGCAGTTTCTCAGGCGACTTTTTATGACACACCTTTTTGTTGTTGGACTGCTGTAGCTAGGGTGATGTGAATGTCTTCGGCCCAGTATACAAGAGTAAGTAGTGATACTTTCGACAAAAGTGCGATCGCGAACAGTGCTCCCCAGCGTTGCAATAGATTCAGACTATACAGGGCCGTAAGCAGACGCCTTGTGGCCTGCAAGCTCTCTGACGGGTCAATAGCCAACGTGCTCAACCATTTACCCTTGCTGGAAGCTCCAGCCACTTTGTGTTTCCATCAGCGCTAGCTCTAGCCACGTTGTCACGTTGTGGCTTGCCCCGTTTTGGATGTCAGCAGATGAGGCCAGCACACATAGTGAGCAAGACAATCGGCTATTGCCGCTAACGTATGCCCAATGCGCAGGCCATCCACTCAGAGCCTCTACAACGCTCCCAGCTTGGTAGAGAGACCTTCTGTGCTCTAGCGCTTCCTGAGTTGTGCCTAGCGCTTCCCAAACCTGTCCTATTGACCAATCGAATACGGCATTCCACGTCAGGGCTAATCGCCCCTTATAATCGCGTTCTTTCCACAGAGCGATCGCATCTTCTGACCATGCTTCGTGCTCTCTAGCGCAGAGCCCTCTAGACGCTTTTAGGGCTACTGTCGTAATGTCATTGCGAACTTGGTAATGGGGCTTTCTTGCTCTGCTGCTGGACTCTTCTGTTCGAATACCGACTGCGCAGACAACCGATTTGAATCGGCGTAGATATCGATCAACTTCAGCAGTCTTCAGCTCCTTTGTGCAGTAGCGGGCTGCGCTGCTACTCCAGAAGGGTTTGTCGCCTTCCTTCTGAATCCTAAGCCCAGATGAAAACTCAGGTGTGATCGCATCCATATCTTGCTGTTTCATTAGCGTTTGCCGTCTTTCCTCCCAGCGGTCAATCATGCTGCCTTTCTGTCTGCGAACGACAACCAGCTCGATATTGAGTTGATTGCAGGTAGCTTGCATGTGCTCAAGCGTTCCAGGCCATTCGATGCGCCCTAAATCGGCTGTGATGGCGAAGAGTTCACCTTTCCACTCTTCGGCGCGGTGTAGGGCTACGAGGTGTCTCAGCATGGCATCTGAATCCTTCCCACCACTGATAGAGATAGCCAGTGCTGCACCCATCTTCATAGCCTGTTCAATAGCAAGTGGAATCTTCCTATGAGAAGTTCGTTCTAGAGAGAATAGAGAGAGTTGTTGTTGTGTTTGTGGTTTTATACTCATTTTGAATCGATGTAAATGTGTCGAAAGTGCGATCACATCACAATCTGAAATCGGTGTGATCGCTCGCTGCTGAAGGGCGTTAAACCACGTCTTTGATGCTTGAAATTTCGTTCCAGATGGCTGTTTCTTCTCGAATGCTTTTGTAGTCGCCGTTGCCGATGATGAAGTGATCCAACACTGGGACATCTATTAGAAAGCCAGCCTTGACCATAATCCTTGTAAGGCTTATGTCCTCAGGGCTCGTCGCTAGATTCCCGGAGGGATGATTATGGGCGATGATGACCCGTTTCCCACCGTGCTTAAGCGCTGCCGTGAATACGGCGTCTGGATGAAACAGGCATTCAGTTTTGGAGCCAATGCTGATAACTTCTGTTGCTAGCCATTTGTGGTGAATGTCCATTATCAAAACGGCTGCGTGCTCACGGCATTTCCATCCCAAGATAGGCATGAGAAGGGCAGCAGCAACAGATGGATCGTCAATCGTTGTGATTCCTGCCTGTGCGTCTGATTTGGGCATATAAGCCAATCGTCCAAGTGTTAGCGCTGCCATTAACTTGCAAGCTTGCTTCTCGGTCAGTCCAGCGGCTCTAAGCGCTTCCTTTGAAAGCTGACGGAGGGCAATAGTTGGATCGCTGATTGTGGTTGTCTCAGAGTTCTTTAAGCAAAGACGTTCGGCCATCTTCTGCCCTCTATGAGGTTGTACTTCTAAGACTGTTGTAATTAGTTCTGAAATGCTGTTCATGACTGTTTTCGATGTAGCGACGAGAGCCAACTGTGTGAAGCGAGTCGTTTGCCCTGCTAACTATATTATACTCGTTATTCTCGTTTTGAGTATAAATAGCCTATTTGATATACTTATATATGAGTGTAAATAATAAGATATCTTCTTTTTCTGGGGCTGAATATATGCAATGCTTGCTCTGAGTGAGTATATAAGCTGTCATGAGTAAGAGTGTCTCCGCTACGCTGTGCTCTTAAAGCTTTGTATGTAGGGACTTTCATGATATATGGCAATACATAAGACATTTATATCTATATTCATTTGTTAACATACTTATATACTCAAATAAGAGATAGATATATAAGTATGTCTAATGAGTATGTATATGGTAGTATC
>JBCCOO010000088.1:0-20637 GCA_039025345.1 Cyanobacteria bacterium P01_D01_bin.105
GAACCCGGCCTAAACCATCTCATGCACCTGCGAGTCGCTTGGGTCAATCAACGATTTGACACGTTGTTTTCTCCGCACTCTTTGGTGTTGCCTAGCATCTCCCCTAACCGCTAGATGCGCCCCCCCTGAACGGCAGGGGCAACCTTAACCTGCCAAATCGCGTTACAACAGCTAGTGATAATCGGGACGCTAAAAAAGAAACAAAACGCTGCCAGAGTGATTAATACGGGAGATGGCCGTAGTCCTGCGATCGCAATAGAAAGCCCCAACAATAGCTCGAATGCTAAAACCCCGTGAATCTTCCGCTTAGGGCCACCCCAGGTACTCATCAACGCACCGCCTAACACCCAGCCACTGGCCCCAAGCGACAATATTTGCCCCAATACTTGAGCATTGGCAAAGTCCAGCACCATAGGCGTAATCAGCACCTGCACCAAACCAATCGTAAAATTGGTGATCATGAAAAATAGCAAGATGAACAACAATCCAGGTCGAGCCAAAATGTACCTCCATCCGTAGCTAATATCTTGCCAAATGGAATGACTTGGCTGAGTGGGATGCTCACCAGATGGCTTGTTGCCAGATGGTTTGTCACCAGATACTGAGGAAAAACGAACCGATGAAGAAAAGCGAACCGAAAGCAAAATTGAAATCGCAATGCCAAAGGTAGCAAAATCAACTAGCATAATGCCTTGCAGCTGAATCATGCCGATGAGTAAACCTGCTAGAACCGGTGAAACTAAATACCTTGCCGCTTTTGCCAACTGAATCATGCCATTAGCCCTGCCAAACTGTTGTTTTGACACCAGCAAGGTAGGGCTAGCGTAGTAGGCCGGAAGCTGGAAGCCGTTGCAGGTAGAGCTGACCGCGATCGCTAAATAGACATGCCAAATCTTTAATTTGCCAAGCACCAAAAGTAGCGCCATAACCACTGTGCTCAACCCAGCACCCGTATCACTCACAATCATCACCTTGCGCTTATCGTTGCGATCGGCAACGACTCCAGCAAGCGGCGCAACTAAGATGATTGGCAATTCTGTAAAAAAATAGATGAGTGAAAATTGAGTGGTAGAGCCCGTCGTTTGATAGACCCAGACGCCCAAGGCAAAGCCAGTGAGGCCAGAGCCCATTAATGAAACGAGCTGCCCTAGCCAGATAAGAGAAAATTTCAACATTGGATTAATGCATACTCTGAAAAATGGCCCAGCCATAAGCACTGGCGAGTAAAACAGCGCCTGCCGCGAACACGCCATACCAAGCACCTTTTATTTTGATTACCTGAATAGGGCTTACCATTGCGATCGCCAGTAATAGATAGATCCCTCTCAACAACCATTGAACGGCCGTGTCTGCGAGAAAAAACTGTGAGAGAAATCCCACCGGTACAAACAGTGCCGCGTATATAACGGGTAGACCCGTAAAGAAGGACTTTTCACCACTGGCACTTAGCCCTGTACTGTTAAAATAAGCCAGCCGTAGGGTAGCCATCGCAGCATAAAATGCCAGCAGCCCTACAGAATAGGGATCTTGAAGGCCAAAGCAGTAGGCAAAAACAACGGGTGAAAAGCCAAACGAACAGGCATCAACCAGGCTATCGAGTTGTTTGCCGACCTCAGCTTGTAAAGGTGTTCGTTCTAGTCGTCGAGCAATTACGCCATCAAATAAATCAACCATGCCCGAAAAAATCATGCAGATGATCGCTGCATAGAAGTTATTCTGTATTGAACAAATGACTGAGAAGAGACTCAGCATCAGGCCACCGATAGTAAAGACATTAGGAAAGTCAAGTTGAGCGAGAATGGTGTCTTGATTTTTTTTGAAGTCCATTTTTCTAAAGTCCGTTTTTTTAGAGCAAGTGATGGTTGGCCAGAAAGAAGAAGAAAGGCGCTATAAAAAGAAGGCTGTCGAATCGGTCGAGCATGCCCCCGTGCCCTGGTAATAGGGTGCCAAAGTCTTTAGTCTCTAACTTACGCTTTAAGCAAGAGAAAATGAGATCCCCTGCATTGCCGATGGTAAATACGCCCAAGAATAGAACAATATCTTGGAGTAGATGAGTATGAATCACTGGAAGGTAGGTATGCAGCAGCACCAAGGCAAGCACGATACCACTACTGCCAAGCAGGTAGCCCTCCAAGGTTTTGTTGGGACTCATGTTTGGGAACAGGTGAGTTTTGCCAAACTTTTTACCCGACAGGTAGCTAAAGCTATCGTTAAACTGTACTGAGGCAAGCGGTGCCAGAACAAATCCTAACTCTAGGTTTGCAAGCCCCATCAATAGAAGTGCGCAGGGGACTAAAAAGAACCCAATGACGGCTGGTAGGCAGGCTACTTTTTTCAAGATCTCCTTGGGGAAAACCGTGATACCAACCGTAGAGATACAGACAGGCAGAATCATCATTTCCATTAAGGCTGGGTGGGCTGCCAAGCGGGGTTGACCATAAAAGCCAGTCACAAAGAGTCCTATGCCTATAGCAACAGCGCTAATCATTCCTAGCTGATACTGTTTGCAAAGCTCATAGCCACCTATCGCTAAAATGCTACAAACCCAGATGCGCCATCCTAAAGCCCCTTGAGAGAGTGCCAAGCAGACTGAATGAAGCAGTAACAGCAATGTGCTTGTCCGGTAGATTAGCTCCTGCTTATGTATTGCGATCGCAATACATAAAAACAGACCATAAAAGAACAGACCTACAACGTAAAAATGAAGAAGAATGTGAGTATCCATACCAGCTCCATACAGGTTTAAGTAATGCAGATTAAAGTGATGTAGATTGGGTTAAAGTGATGCAGATTTGCTGTACTTTTTCTTGACGGTGACCCGTACGGGTGACTTTGGCCCTGATGCGATGCCGCGTCTGACCTGCTTGATCGGGTGGTTGCTGACCAAGGAGAGATCAACCTGGCGTAAGACCGTTGCCAACACAATTTTCATTTCACTCTGGGCTAAGGCGCTGCCCATGCACCGCCGTACGCCGCCGCCAAAGGGCATAAACTCGTAGGGTGAAAACGTTCTTTCTAGAAATCGCTCGGGGCGGAAGCGATCGGACTGCGGATAGAGATCTTCTCGTCGATGGAGTGAATAAGTAGACCCCATGACTAAATCGCCTGGCTTAAACTGATAGCCGCCTAGCTGTAATGGTTCGTTTACCTGGCGAGCAAAGGTGAGCATGACCACTGAATGGATGCGCAGGGTTTCATTGCAAACGGCAGAGAGGTAAGGCAGCGACATCAACTGGCTGGCATCATGACTATCGGGATTACTATTGGACAGCTCATTGGGCAGCTCATTGAGTTCGGTGAGCAGGTTTTGCTTCACTTCGGGGAGAAAATGAGTCCAATACAGACTCCAAGTGAGGGCTACGGTGGTGGCTTCAAACCCAGCTATCAAGAACATCATCAGTTCGTCGCATATATCCTGATCGGACAGATCGCACCCTTCATGATCTTTGGCAGATAGCAGCAGAGACAAAACGTCCATTTCTTCTGATGCCTGATTGTTGTTTCGACGCTCTTTGATTTCTGCCAGTAGGCATGTTGCTATTTTGTTCTTTAGCAGGCGCATGCGACCGCCTAGAGTCCAGGGGCCTAAATCTGTTCGCAGCCAGGGCACGAATAAACGTAGGGAAGACACTGGCGTAGCAATCATATTTAGCAGTGAGTTAAGCAAGTGCTCCAGAAGGTGAGCGCGAGTGCCTGACTTGAGTCCCAGCACTACTCGCAGAATGACTCGGGTCGTGATTTTTTGCATTTCTACTCGCAGATCAAAGCTGTCGCCCACTTGCCACTGGTCAATTACCGCCTGGGTGACTTGTTGGATAATCGTGCTGTAGGTTTTAAGACAGTTCTGCGGGCGCAGTGGCGGCATGGTGACTTTGCGGCGATGTTGGTGCTGTTTGCCACCAGTGCCAATCACATTCTTTTTTCCGATTAAAGGTGCTGTAACCTGAGTGAGTTCGCCCGGTGAGGAAAGGGCTTTACCCGTATCGTGGGTAAAAAGGTATTGAAGCATCTTGGGATCGCTGACTAAGCAATACGATTTTTTAGATGAAACGGGTGCGCGGAAAACATCGCCATGGCGCTTAACGCTTTTTTCAATGTAGCCAACGGGGTCTAGCGCCCACTGTGCAGCCTGTAATATTTTAGGCGTCTTACTGTGAGGGATAGGCTTGGCTGCAAAAGTCTGAGCATCAGGGCGAGTACTGTTCGAGTCGATATAATGCTTTTTCTGAAAGATCTGTTGTGCCACATGAAAGGGACATTTGGATACTTGGGTTGTGGTCATGACCATTATCTCCAGCTCACTCACTGTTCTATAGCTCCATTCAATCGAGCAGGAGGCTACGTTCAGGGCTACGTTTTGGCTGACTTTTGGCTATCTTGTAAAGACTGTGCTGGGTTGCGGGCTAAGCACCTGTCGCAGTCGCACCGGATCGTCTGTAATGAAGTAATCAATGCCACGAGCAGTCAGTGAATAAATGTAATTCAGCTCTTGCTCAGGAGAGATTGTCTCACCTAGCCATTTAGAATCTTGAGAAAACACCGTCCAAGCCCCGACGGCTAGCCCACGGTTATGGACTTTCTCCACCGTGTCATGATCAAACATGTTGAGGCTCATATTCGTAAGCGTTGAGCCTGCCAGTTTTCCAACAAGGCTAGATTCCATCAGCCACTGCAACGCGCCATTATTCACAACTGCTGGAGCATAGGTAAACCCTGACTCGATTCCAGGATGAGTTCTCTCTAGCCAGATGAGCGGCCAAAAGTTAAACGAAGTAACAAATACATCGTTTTCAAGGTCCATGCGGCGAATTAAATTTGCCACTGCTGTGCCCGTGTGACGCTGCCCAAAGTCTAGTCCGTACGCCTTGATTTCAATATTCACTAGCAGTTTGCCCCGTGTCTCTTCGAGGACGTTTTCTAGCAGCTCAATTTTTTCTTCTCGGCCATAGTCAATGGTCTTATGGCCTACGTTGATGACTGACTTGACGGTGAGCTGTTGAATCTCTTGCCAGGTCATATCAGTGATGCGGCCCGCCACACCGGTTAGCCGATCAGTTTCTAGATCGTGAAAAACAACAAGTTTGTTGTCTTTGGTGAGAAACACATCGAGTTCAACACCGTCGAGACCGAGTGCGATCGCACGCTTGAAACCTGCCATTGTATTTTCTTGATGTTCTTCAGGCACCCCTCGGTGACCTAAAACAAGGGGAAGCGTAAGATCTTTTTGAAAGGTCTCGAAAGAAGGTCGATGTCTTTTCTGGCGTGATTGATTTGCCATGATTTTTACAGGAGGGGAATGAGTAAGTATTGTGTGACGAGCTAGCTCTACGTTCTGACATTAGTTGTCATCGATTAAGCGCTAACAGGAAATATCGTTGTCAGGTACTTGCCTGTCCCAAGGGAAAACTGAGAAAAAGAAAAGCGTCAATGCTATAACTAGGCCACTGCTTAAGAACTGCCAGTTCAATGTGTAGTTGAGAAATGTGGAGTTGAGAAATGTATGGTTGAGGCTAGCAATTCTCTCGTAGAAAGGCAGTGCCAACGCACCCAAATGCACTAAGCAAGCTACTGTAAAGCTACGAGAGCGCATACCTATTGCCATCACGCCATAGCCTGCCACACATAGGCCCAACCACAACAAACACAGATTCGATAAGATCAAGGGACTGCTGTAAAAAATTCCATAGACCGTGACGATAGTTCCTGCACTCATCAGTCCAGTCCAGAGTAAAACAACCCAGAGAAGCTTGGCTTGGTTAGCGATCGCCCATGTAAGACCTGACGTAATGGCCATGCCTACACCCGTGAGGGCAGCATCTAAAATGGATTGAGTGAGCCAACTCATTGGAGAGAACTGTGCAAACGAGAAAATAACTAACGTTAAAACACCCCAGACTAAAAAAGCTTGGTCAATTTCTGTAAAGTAGATACGGGGAAATGCGTTTAGCCTTTGGTTGGGATACACTTTCAGTAAACTGCTAGGAGGTTGCATTTCGAGTGCTTGATCCGCTAACAAAGGTTTTTGGAGGTCACTAGAATTAAGCGCAAGCATGACGTTCACCCGAAGAATGATTTAAAGAATGCAAAACCTAATTTGTTGTTTTGACCATTTTTTAAGAGACATTTTTATGGAACATAGAATGCTTGTGCTTTGCTCTTATCTCTATTAGGTTTTTTCTTTCTATTAGGCTTTGTATCTCTATTAGACACAGTGAAAGGCTACGTTAAGGGCTACAAAAGGCTGACTTATGGTCTATTTGTGTAACTAGATTCGATAGTTTGCGGTTACTTTCTGGTTAAGAGTTGGTGTAGCAGCAGACCAACTGCAATCGCCCATCCCAAAGCCAATGCCTGCAAAAATCCAACGATGCCACTCACTATCCAAATCAACTGCACAATGCCGTAATCCACAGGCGAAAGCTTTTTGCGTGCACGACACACCCACTCATATAAGCAAGAGAGCCCTAAATAGAGCAACAGTCCGCCGAGAATAGAAGTCGGGAAATACGTTAACCATGGAGAAAATAGGAGGGGCAATAGGATAAAAGTGATTGCGCCAATGACCGTTACCCAGCGGCTGCGGCCCCCTAGTCGGTGCATGAGCATAGAGCCGCCCATAGAATGGAATGCGAGGATACCGCCGCCCATGCCCAGTAAAACGTTGGCGCTCCCAGCGACTTTGAGTTCATGATTGAAGTCAATATCTTCCGCAATCACCATCTCCATTCCCTTCACATTCATCAGCAACAGCACCGCCGTTAGGGCGCTCACCGTGCCTGCACACATCCACTGACTGCCAATCGCTTGCCAGTTAATCTGAAGCAAGTCAGACCAGTGCAGCAGTTGCCAAGTAGTTTGTAAGGATGGAATGCCCAACGTGAGTCCTTGTGAATTGGCTTGTGCGGGTGAGATACCCGCCAGCGAAAGTGAGCCGTAAAAGAGTGCGATCGCCCCGGCAAGACTACTGGTAATGACCCAGGAATGGCGATGGTGACGAGTCACTCTTAGCAGATACAGCGCCAGTAGCAGACCCGGTAACCAGTGCATTAGCATTGCAGACTGGCCAAAACTACGCAGTGAAATCGTATCCAGTGGTTGCTTTATTAATATTTCAATTGCTCCTTTGACCAAAAGCAGTCCACTACTGGCTACAAAGCCACCCACGACTGAATTGGGTAATAAGCGAACAATATTGCCTAACTTGAGTGCTCCCAATGCCCAAAGAAACAGTCCTGTGAGGAGAGAGGTTAGCGCAATGGAAACGACAACCGTCACTAACAGCTCTTCTGGTGTAGCGGTTGGCGGCAGCTCCCGAACGACCATGCCCGTGCTCCAGGAGAGAATCGCAGTTGGAATCGCAGCCAAATCCGACACTGTGCCCGGGAATGAACTCATGAGAGCTACCATGATTCTGGCTGCGGCTGCACTAAAGAGCACAAGCCCTATGCCCGCAGAGAGATAGTCTGACAGGCTATTGGAAAAAATCAGCGCCGCAAAAGAAATATCGAATAGAACGCCTAACGTGCCTGTGGTAATACCGATGGAGAGCGTGGACACACCGCTCTTATGAAGCAGAGAACGCATATACATAGGTCAGCTAATGTCGAGGACATAGGATGTAACTATTGATAGTTATAAGATTCGGATAGCTACGTTCAGGGCTATGCAAGGCTGACTTATGGCTAACTTGTGGTGACTAGCTGATCACGCTTTATTCAATACAAAGAAAAAAGGCTGTTCCATTCCCTTAAAATCCATCAGGCCTAGCAGGGTATGGTCATCTACCTTTCTAAATACGTCGTGAATGGGTAAGTAGTCGTAAATCATGGTAGCGCTGAGTTTCCCGCGATATTCCATCATCCGAACTCTGGCCTTGCTGTCTTCGGTTTTAAGTAGCTTACTCATGGCCTTATACAGGGGCTTGAGTGCTTCATTTTGAGGAAGGTCAATGCTAAATCCTAGATTGACAGCGGTAGGATTCGGATCAATGCTGTAGGGCGGGTTAGCTCCATCAGAAAACAGCAGCGGATGAACGCAATCTGGGTTGATAAAGTCTTTGCCGTACCAGCCAATGGTTTCTAGCAGACCATCCATGCGGTGATGCGTCTTGAAGCCGGAGCCTTTCCACCGGCCCATGATGAAATCTAGGGAGACGGCGTCTAGTTCATCAAACAACGCCAAGGCTTCCTCAGTAGTCGTTTCGCCCTGCTGCAAGATGGCATTGAATTTATCTAAAGTACTCATTATGGTTTTGTTTGAGTTTGTGTGAGGATTAGGTCAGACTTTCAGATGCTGTATCTTTTAGCTTTTACATTTTTTCTGCATTTGCTCTCTACAGCTAGCTCCGGTAGCTGGCCTCGATAGAGGCGGTCAATTCGCTTGCGAGTTTCGCCCAAAACTCGATCATAGCGACCGAGCTGCATTTCACTCAAGGTCATTTGCTTATCTGCCAGGTTCTCTATGATGTCTATGTCTTTTTGCAGTTCATAATCGACAAAGCGTCTGACCATCGGCCCCACTAAAAACTGAAATATCAGTTTATTGATAACCTGGTTATGGCTAATAGGATTAGCAAACATAAAGATCATCACTTGCGTCTCACCATCGCTAATAGGGACATAAAAGACAACTAGCTTTACTCGTATGCGTCTGGGTTTACCGGTGACAGGATTCACCCAAAACTGGTTAAACGTGCTGTAGACAGGAGAAAAGTAAGTTGTCCAATCGTTTATAAATTGGTCGCCTGAGTGGACGTTAAAAAATATTTTTTCGACAATCCAGGGTAATGGCTGCTGAGCGCCCTTATTAATTACTTGCACAGTCTCATCTGTGGTTTCTATGCGGCTTTCAATCTGAGTCAGCGTTTCATAAGAATAGCCAAAGTAAGTATGCGTGGTGGGGTTATGCTCAATATCTGAAAAGTTATCGACAACAACTTCTAACGGAGCCTGAATATCTTGAATAACCACACCTGCATATAAATAGTCTTGACTGTTGAAATCAGGAAATTCGGCAGATGAATGAGCAGATTTTATCCAAATCATTTCATAGCGTTCAACGACGCTAAATGAGGATACGCAAGGCTTGAGCTTAGGCGTACTGGGGCTAACCCCCTTCCCGTCAGCCGCATATCGCCAAGCATGATAGGGGCAAACAATCTCATCCTTTTCCACCCACCCTTGGCTGAGCCGCATCCCACGGTGAGGGCAGCGATTTTTTAAAGCTCCGATCTCTCCTTTCGCGGTGCGAAACAATACAATCTCTTCATTGCATAGCTGAACTAAAACAGGTTTGCGCTTAAGTTGGCTGCTTTTGATGGTGGGATGCCAGTGGTTAAGTAATGTCATGTCTAATTGTGTCCTTACTATTTTCGTAGTTCTGAAATGAGAGAAATAATCTTCTAAGGCTCAAAGCCGCTATCTGGTTTTATTACCTCGATGATTAAATAGACTAAGCCTGAAGTGATCTCCTCTTGGGAGGAGTCCCCGCAGGGGGAGGTGGGTTCAGCCGCTAACGCTACTCACCGCAGACCCACCCCGACCTCCACTCCGCTCCAGCCACCCCTCCATTGGAGGGGATCCTCCTCAGGCGATGCCTATTTAGTTGCCGGAGCAATAACTTTTGGCATGAGTAAGCTATCCAGAAATCCTTTTTCAATCACTCGGTGATAAACAAAGCTGGCGAACTTTGGATAAAGAGCCGGAAACAGTCTTTTACACAGCCACAGGAACTGCCAATGCAGCTCCACGCAAGAAAGCTTGAACGGAGATGAGCGTTCGATGGTTTGAATAATATCTGAGGCGACTTGCTCGGGCTTTGCGCCGTTGTGAATCGTTTTACGTAAGGTGTGTGCGACGGTAGACTCTGAAGAAAATAGGCCATCTTGACCCAGGTTTGTTTTGATAGAGCCAGGACACACTGCCGCAACGTGAATGTTGTCGGCGGCTAGCTCAATCGCTAAAGACTCTGTCAAGCCTAGAATGGCGAATTTAGAGGCATTGTACGCAGCCATTTCGGGTGCGCCGATGAGACCAGCAATGGAGGCAATGTTGATGATATGGCTGCCTTGTGGCCGGTTTCTTAACTGAGGTAAGAAAGCCTTGACGGTATGAATAACGCCCCATAAATTAACATCCATCACCTGGCGAAAATCTTGGTGGGTGGTGGCCATGAGCTTGCCTTGATGCAAGATACCTGCGCAATTAATTAAGATGTCTATCTTTTTCGGTAACTTGGCTGCTAACTGTTCTAACTGAGTTCGGAAAGTAACATCTATGGTATGACCAAAGACATTAGGATAAGGGGCATTAGGGTAAGCGGCAAGTTCGTCTAGCAGGGCTGTAATTCTCGCCTGATGGTAATCGACTAGGTGGACGGTGGCTCCTTTTTTGACGAGGGCGATCGCAACTGCTCGTCCAATCCCTGACCCACTTCCTGTAATCACGACAGTTTTATCTGCCCATTGAATCTGATGGTTTAACATGGCATTAGGGGGTTAGCCTTAAAGGCGCGTTGGTTTGCGGTTCCAGTGAATGACACCAGCTAACGATTTAACTAGCTGTCAGTCTTTACATGTTTAGTAAAGCGAGGGAGCGGCTATCTTAAAGGCTAAGAACGGCTAACTTAAGGCTGACTTGTGTCTGTTGCAGTGACAGCCTTGTAGCAGGCAGCAGTGACGATCGTTTTCCCAAAACTCTGTTGAAAACGGTAAAGCATAAGCGCATTACCGTTTTCAACAGATGTTTATGAGATCAAACGGACGTGTATAAGGTGCAGAGAAAACTGACTTATGCCGTCGCTTGCTTCAAGGCGTCTACGTCGCTAGCCAGCAGAACCCCGCCCGTAACCGTACTCAGCGCCGCTGAACCAATGTCAGTCGCCAGCAGCAGCAGGATGGCATTAGGATCGTCCACTAGCCTCAGCATAACTGCAAGATTAGGCAACACAAACAGTGTCTGATTTGCCATGTTGAGCGGTTGCTGATCGAAGTCGAGCGTACCCACCAAAAGACCCGCCGCCATCAAATCCACAATAGACATCATCCCGAAGAAGATAATGGTACCCTCGTCTGCACGCTTCATTCGCTGTGTGTTTCTGGGCTTTCTTGCAGTCCAGCCATACATGGTCACCGCCAAATCTGACCACAAATTGAACGTTCTCACAACCCACAGGAATTTCTCTGGGCCGGAGGCATCTTTAAAGGTGCCGACTTTCAGAAAGCCTGGAATTGTCGGTAGCCAGATGAAGAAATCATTGAGCCATGAAAATAGCTCAATACCTCCTCGGAAAGTGCTGCTCTCAATAGGATCATCAAGACTCTCTGAGATGACATTCAAATACGGGTTTAGAACAAAGCCATTGATGGCGTTTGCAATGAGTGCGGTCACCCCCAGCCCACGAACCACGCTGAGTCTTGGGACAGAAGATAGTGCCTCTGTCTGAACGTCTTCTTCAGTTACTGCTCCTTCAGCCACCGCGCTCCGAGTCAGTGCGCCCTGATTAAAGGTAGCCTCAGAGACAGCTTTAGAGGCAGCAGTTATCTGTGCTTTCGGCCCAGTCAATAGCTCACTCGGATCATCCCCTTTGAAGGGGCGCTCGTTGAACACAATTTTGTGTACCACGGTGACAGGCACTGCCAGAATCAACCCAAACAGATTGAGAATGGTGAGTTTTCCAGCCCCTATAAACTTAAAAAGATCCGAAATAAAGGGGATTTTAATCTCGCCATTGAGCACATCCTTAAAGAGTTTGATAACGCCCTCAATTGCAGATAACAGTCCCAGGGTGATGTTTTCTCCAGCTTCTAGCAGTTGAATCACCACGTCTCTAAGCGCCTCGATAATAACAACCAGCGCCCGCTGTGGCTTAAGTGGATTTTTCAGCAGTGTGAGCAGGCTGTCACCCACACCTTCAAGGCCGCGCAGCCCTGCACCTATCAGGTTCTCAACGGCTTCTATAAAGTGCCTGATAAATTCCTCCAGCGGTGAATCTCCATCGGGCGCTGCTGTGCCAGGGTCTGTTTTGGCATCAGATTGTTTTGAACCGCCAAATAGCTTGGACAAGAGCCACTCCAAGGCTTCTGGTAATTCCACCTCAGATTGCTTAACCTCCGAAGGATCTCCGCCCAATTTTTCAACTAGGTCATTCATTCCGTCTTCAACCTTCCCTTGCAGACCATCAAAGAAATTAGAGACGTGTGGTTTGGCCTCGTCTGCCAGCAGTGCGGCATAGTCTAGCCCTGCATTGACCGCACCCACCAGATATCGCTGAGTCTTGAGAATGTCATCCCAGTCAAACAAAAACTGTAGAAACTCAATAAACTGTTTGATCTTCTTGACGACTTTTTCAACCACCGATTCAACAAATTCAGCGACTTTCTCAACCGTGTCTACAACAAATCTAAAGACGCCCTGGGCGGTGTCTACAAGCACATTCACCGCATCTTCAAAAAAGCCAATCGTAGCCGAAGCACCTGATTGAATCGCATCTCCTATCGTCGGAAAAGGATTGGGAAGTTTAATAAATTTGGCGGGTCCTGTCAGGTTGGGTTTCGTTGGCTTAGATTCTGGGGTCTTGGGAGACGTTTCCTCGGGAATTGCTCGGCCCAGTAGCTGAGCAAACTCGTCTTGGCTAATCTGTGTTTCTTGAATGATCGTTTTGGGTGTGCTAGCAGATAGGTTTTGAAGATTCTCTGTTGGAGAGGCTGCGCCAACGCCCTCATTGGCCACGCCACCTGTTGCTCTGGCAACCGACCTAGCAGAACGCAGCCGGTTCGTATTGCCAGCAGCCCCAAGCTCAATCTTCCAGGGCTGATCAATTGTTGCCCCTGAAACAGCGCGACTCAAAGACTTTACACGAGAGCGAGAGCTTTGCGAGCGAGAGCTTTGCGAAGGGGCGACGCCCACACGAACTGCCTGCGCTCTGGCAACACTACTCCGCTTTGCAGGGGACTGACTGTCAGAAGCTTGACTTTCAGGCGTCTCATCCGCATAGGCCACAGTTGCCATCACTCGCTTAATAGTATTTTGTACGCTGGCGACTTCTTCGCGGCTGTGAGCCTCACGATCTACGATAAAGTTGCCCTTTGCATCTTTCGCATTCCAAAGCGCCCCCTCTTCTAACTCAGCAATTTGCTGATGAGCTTCTTGATTAGGGAAAATTACCACGCGCTCATTTGCAGCCATCGCACTGGTGTGAATCTTCAGCCCCGGTGTATTGAGGCCATCCGCTTCGGACGTGATCATGATCCGATTCATTTCATCGGGCCTAAGGACAACTGATTTCTGCTCATTGATTTTGTAAATAGTGCCTTCAACTTCAATCTTGGTTGAATCAGTCGCTGACACCTCAACTCTAATCTTGCGAGCGCCCTGGCTATCGCTCGGATCAAACCTCAGCGTCGTGCGATAGGCCGAAAACTCTTCTAGCTTATCGCCAACCATCTTATAGTCTTGGCTCAGTTTGGTGGTGTAAGAGCTAAAAACATCCTCAGGCGCTACCGTTCTAAATATTTTGAGCGAAGAAATCGTATCGTTACCAATCTGGCTATCGAACAGATTTGGAGTGTTATCGACAATATCTTCAACCAAAGAGGCTTTAGCGGCTTCTTGGGCTTTCTCAGCAGCTTCTTTAACCTTCTCTCTAATATTTCGAAAGGCTTTAGATTGCTTGCCTTCTCTCCTTACTATTATTGGAGGACGGCCAATCGGTCGAACTATTTGTTCTTCTAAGCTTCCACGAAACTTATCTTCTCTAAACACGGTCATCCCTGTCTCTGGCCCTAATCGAATAGATGAGGTTTCATCCTGCAAGCTCTGAAAAACTGAAAGGTTCGGATATTCACCAGAGCGATCTTTTTCAGTATCAGACAAAATCCAAGTTCTGCCGTGATAAGCAACATGCTGATACAAAGCCACCTCTCCAGGCGCTAGCTCACCCACCTGATTTTCACGGTCGGCCATTTTGGCCACACGCGCGAAAACAGCTCGATTTTCTTCCTGGTCAGTCCACTTAAAGGTGTTCTTCTCCCCCATTGCCAGCCATTGATTCTTAGCCTGGTTAACGATAGCGAACTCACCGCTCAAAGGCCGCAGCTCTTCAACAAAGAGATTAGTAGCCGCTTCCTGTGGCGACACCTTCAACACGGTGTTTGCTTTGGCAGCGCTATGGATAACTTGCTGGCGGGACTGACTGCCAGACTGCTTTGAGCTGGACTGTAGCTTGAAAAGTTCGTTGAATGACCGCTTACGGGCTGTGCTTAGAACAGCATCTCGCTGACTCAAAAACTCGCCATTAGGAGCTTTGATTAACCACTTCCCGGTAAAAGGGTTTCCAATAGCTGAGCGAATGCGCACAGAGGCGGGAAAATCCTTTAATCGCGAGAGCTTAATATCTGGCAGATCCGCGTAAATCAGTTGGCTCGTGCCTCCAAAACCAGCCTTGTTAAACAGTGCAACTGCCGTATCAGAGCCGACTCTTAGCGTTTGAAACTCTTGTGAGAAACGAGAGAGATGTCCAACATCTTTCCTGAGAATCATAGCAGCACCATCAGCGGCTACTAGCTCAATTTCGCCTGCGCGCAAGGGGCGATTTGCAGATGGAATCAGATCTTGAATGTCTTTGGCGTTAAGGGCGTGATCGTAAATCCGAAGGTCTTCGTATTGGGCGTTAGGTGTGTGCCGTCTGGAGTGACCTAGCTTGACATCGGTGTCGTTTTTTATGTTGGCAACCCCTGTTTTTGATTTTTCTTCTATTGAAAGCACACCATTAATGTAGATTTGAATGGTTCGGCCTTTCCTGACAACCGCAACATGAAACCAGGTTCTGTCAGACACCATCGATAGGGGATCTGTCTGAACTTTCACGTAATGCTTGCCCTTGCTATTTTCATCGACGTGGAAAAATATTCTGTCTTTACCGGATAGCCGCACCGAGAAAAAATTCCCATGCCCTTTCATTGTTTGGCTGCCGATAATATCTAACTCTCCGTCGCCATGATTACTGATATTTTTCATGCCAAAAGCGATAGTAAAGTCGCCAGTGCCAAACTGACCGACTGCTTTGCCCAAGTTGACGTGAGATTTTTTCTCGAGCAAGTGCATGGCACGGCCAATACGACCATGTCCGCTTGGCTTAGCCTCAAAGAGACTCGCTTTAACTTTGCTGATACTATCGACTGTTGTGGTTGCTCCTGATTTATCTCGAAACTTCCAGTGGAATTTTGGTTGAATAGTCATGATATGTTTCCTCGTTGTGTTTTGTTGTACGCACTCGCATGTTGGTGGTAAGCACCGTTACTCTTTTGCGCTGTGTGTCTATTACAACGGTTGAAAGGCTATGTTCAGCGTTAAGGAATGGCTGACTTTGGGCTAACTTATAGCTCTTTTTTGAAAACACTAAAAAGCCCTCAGCAGTCGCTGGGGGCTGGAGATAGTGAGATTAATCTTACGAGAGCGATCGCACTTATAGCTGCCTTTTACAGAAAGTGTTCTAAGCTTCCTTTAGATCTGCCCAGTCGTCACGGAACAAAGAAAACCGCCAAGCCGGTGAGAACTTGGCGGATAAATCGCACATAAGCCCTGCTATGTTGCTGCTTCTGCTTCATTTAACGCTTTTTTAGCTTCTTCGCACAGAAGTTTGCCCGTTATACCCGACACGGTCGCTGCGGCAACGTCGGTTGCCACATGTCCAAAATGAACTATCGTTGCAAGCGTGGGCTCACGAATTTCAAGTGACCTTACAATGCAGACAACGTTAGGCAGTGTTGAGAAAATCTCATTCTTGATACCAGCTCTCCTAATATCATCATTCTCTTCTTCCACAGCCGCTAGGTAAAGCGAAGCAAGCATCATGTCCATAGCGCTTGCTAGAGCCCATGTTACGTTGAATGGTCGTTCTTTGCGTCTCATCCGCTCAGGCTGCTCCCTTTTCATTAGCATTGCCACGGTATCTAAAATTAATACCATCCCTCGATAACTCCATAAGACGCTCTCTCTATTGTTCTCCTTAGTACCTTTCTCAGACGTAATAGGAGGGCTAAAGATCCAACTGAAGTAACTGAGAGCAATGCTGGTAATCTCTAGCGCCTGTAAAGGGCCAACAATTAAAAGGCTGGCAAGACCAAGCGCATTGTCAATGCGACTGAATTCGAGATCGACATTGTCCTCAAACCCCGGTACGTCAAATAGATCGAGAATGCCAGAAATAGAATGATTAACCGTATCAGCCACAGTCACCATAGTGATAAAAACCAGATCTCTACGCAGATTACGAAGGCTTTCAGATTCATCAGTTTCGTCTGTGCTGACAGAGTCATCCGGCGCATCGGTGCTATCGGAGAGAGCCGTACTTGCAGTGGTCACATTAGCAAATGCCAACTGAGAACTCCTCTGATTCGCTCCTTGCTGATTTACTAACTCTAGCGGCACAGGTGTACTACTGTTAAACAGATTTTGGCCTGTCAGCAACTTTGCCGTAACCGTGGCCGGAATGGCTAGAACGATAGTCGCCAGATTCAGCACCGTTAGTTTACCGACACCGATATGATCTAACAAAAGTGAAACAAAGGGAATTCTGATTTCTGCATTCAGAAACTCCTTAAACAGATCAATTGCGATGCCAACCACATCCAACAAGCCCAGCGCTACATTTTCGGCCGCATCCAATGACTGAATAACTGCATCTCTGAGAGCTTCGATGATGACAATCAGGGCAGCTTCCGGCTCGCGTGGGTTTGCAATTATAGTCTGGATGCTGTCAAACACACCTTCAGAGAGCCTGAGTCCAGCACCGATAGCATCTTCCAACGCTTCCAGCATCTGACTCACGAAGCTGGCTAATGGCGACTCCTCGTTTTCAGTGTTCGATGTCGTCTCAGCATCTGACGGCTTTGATTCCCTGAAGAGCCTCATTATCATTTCAAAAGGTGATTGGGTGATTACCTCCAAAAACTTTGAAAGAAACCACTCTAGCGCTTCAGGAATCTCGAACCCAGATGCCTTTACCTCCGAAGGCTTGCCTCCCAATGCTTTCACGAGCTGATTCATGCCATCTTCTACGTCGCCTTGTAGATCATCCACAAAAGATGTGACATGGGGTTTGGCATCTTCTGCAAGCTGCTTCGCAGAATCTAGGCTGGCGTTGATGGCTTTTTTTAGATAGCGCTGAGTGTCTAGAATATCGTCCCAGTTAAACAAAAACTGGAGAAATTCGATGAACTTTTTGATGCCTTTCACCACTTTGTCCACAACGGCTTCGACAAAGTCAGCCACCTTTTCAGCCGTGTCCACCACAAAGTCAATGATGCCTTTAGCTGTTTTAACCAGGACATGAACAACATTCTTGACCGTGCCAATCACAACCGAGACGGCTTTTTTAATCGCCCGCTTGAATCGTTTGCCAATGCGTTTTTTGCCGCTGCGTTTTTTACCAATGCGTCTACCAGAGACACTTCTAGCCGCTAGATTGCCAGTGTCTAAACTGCCATCTTCTTCACCGCTGGTAGCTAGGCTGCGCAGTCTCTTCCACTCACTCGGACTAATTTTACTTTCTCCAACAGTGCCAAATTGAAGCTCCCAAGGATTATCAATAGTATCGCCACCCACAGCGCGGTTCAATGACCGAACGCGAGCATCCGTATTGGTCACAGGCGCCCCATCAGAATAGGCAACCGTCGCCATCACCCGCTTAATCGTGTTTTGTACACTAGCGACCTCTTCTTTGCTGTGAGCCTCACGATCGACAATTAAATTACCTTTCGCATCTGTCGCATTCCAAAGTGCGCCGTCCTCCAGTTCAGCGATTTGCTGATGCGCTTCTTTGTTGGGGTAAATCACTACTTGCTCGCCAGGTGCCATTTGGCTAGTGCGGAGCTTTAGTCCGGGGGTATTGAGTCCATCTGCCTCAGAGGTAATCATGATGACATTGAGGGCATTTGGCCTGAGTGTGACAGAGCGTACTTCATCTATCTCATAGGTCGCTCCCTCAACTTCGATTTCGGTCAAGTCAGTCGCTGACACCTCTACCTCACCAGCATTGGGCTCAAATCTTAGAATGGTGCGATAGGACGAAAACTCTTGGAGTGTGTCACCGACCATCCGATAGTCTTGGCTCAGCTTGCTGCTGAAAGAGGTAAAGATACCATCAGGAGCAATCGTGTTGAAGATCTTGAGAGAAGATGCTGCATCGTCCCCAATCTGAGTTTCTTTCAGATCTGGTACGTTTTTGACGATGTCTTCAATTTCTTCTTCTCGGTTAGCCTCGGCGGCTTGATGATCGAGGTTCTTAAACAAGGTCACACCTGTATTGGGGCCTAATCGTACGGATGACACCTGATCGTTTAGCCCTTGAAAGTCTGTAAAGCGTGCGTGACTCCCGCTTATGCGCACATTGCCATTTCCATTGTTAGACAAAATCCAAGTCTTGCCGTGATAGGCCACATTCTCGTACAGGGCCACTTCTCCTGGTGCCAACTCTCCTACTTGGCCTTCATTGTCTGCTATTTTCACTTGGCCATTGGGCGTTTCGATAATCTGCCCGCCGGTAAACTGGTCTCCAACGGTGGAGAACATACGGATAGAGGCTGGAAATGTTTTTAGTCTTGAGAGCCGAATATCTGGGATATCTGCATAGAGTTTTTGAGAGACACTCTCAAAATTAGTTCCTCCGTATAAAATCGCGCCTGTCTCTGGGCCAAGCCGTAATTTTTGAAACTGTTTTGAGAGGCGATGTAGATTGTCAACATCCTGATTGAGTAGAACAGCCGCGCCATCGGCTGAAACTAGCTCGGCTTCACCAGCACGCAGTCGTGGGCTCAGGGTAGGGAGAAGAGATTGGATCTCGTTGGCACTGAGGGCCTTGTCATAGATTTTCAGGTCTTCGTATTGGGCCTCTGGCGTCCCTCGTCTGGAATGTCCAAGCTTTACATCAGTATTGTTTTTGATGTTGGCAATCCCTGTTTTTGATTCAGCCTCTGCTGCCAGCACCCCATCGATATAGATCTTGATTTTTCGGCCTTCTCTCACAACTGCGATATGGAACCAGGTTCTCTTAGGCAGCACTGCCAAGCGCTCAGTTTTTACCCTTACATAGTGCTTGGCCTTACTATTTTCATCAACGTGAAAAAAGATGGTTCGGTTGGTGAGTCGCACTGAGAAAAAATTACCATGCCCTTTCATCGACTGACTACCGATAATATCTAGCTCGCCATCACCATGGCTGCTAATATTTTTCATGCCGAAGGCTACGGTAAAGTCGCTAGTGCCGAACTGGCCGACCTCTTTACCCAAGTTGATGTGGGCTCCTTTTTTGAGTAAGTGAACGGCAGGCCCAATACGGCCATGTCCATCAAATTCTGCTTTAGAAAACGTGGCTTTGATATTGCTCACGCTATCTACTGTTGTTGTGCCTTCTCTTTCTGAAAACTGCCAGTGATACTTAGGTTGAATGGTCATTGGATTTGCCTTGTCGTGAATTAGTGATGTATGTGAACAATAGAAGTCTTGTTCTTTTCTTAATATCTTTATTAGACAAAACGAAAGGCTACGTTTAAGGCCAAGAAAGATTGATTTATGGCTGACTTAAATGAAGCCTACGGTCACTAACGTGATTCGTGAAATATTGTTGTGTGCCAAAAAAGTGTCCGTGCCCACAGAACTAAACGGGCACGGACAATAAGACTCTGTTCTAGCAGAGCTATTTCAGAGAAGCTGTTTTACAGTATCTCAACATCTCTATTGATATTAAAGCCACCCCTCGGGTTTCTAATCAATGCAATCTGCTCACCATTTAGCGATAGCAAGCCGCTACTGCTATCGAAGCTAAGCGCCTCTCGCACAGCATCTGCACTGCCTAAAGTAACCGCCAGACTCTCAGAGAATGAACTCCGTTGAATCTGAACGGTATCGACATTCTCAAGGCCAAAACTGTTGAAGTCTGTAATCTCAGTAAAGCCACCGACATCAAGTCTAAAGATATCTTCGCCAGAACCCCCAGTGAGAATGTTGTTGCCGACACCTCCACTGAGAATGTCATCACCTGCGTCACCCACGAGCGTATCATCACCCACACCACCGATGAGCGTATCATCGCCACGGCCACCCATGAGCGTATCATTACCTGCACCGCCATCTGCGAAGACGTTTTGGGTAGTAGGGGGATTACCCAAACTGGGTGTAAAGGTAGGCTCGCTACCAGGGGCGAGCGGAATGCCCTCACTGGGGAGAAGTCCACCGCTGGGATTGTTGGAATCGGGAATAATGGTTTGGTTATCACCATCGGGTAGCGTCAGCGCATCTAGAAGGGCCTCTCGCTCAGCATCAGTAAGTGGGGGAGGGCTGCTAGGATTCGTGGTAATGGTATCGTCGATATTGCCATTGCCGCCGAAGACCACTCTGTCGTTAGCATTTACGTCAAACTCTTCGGGGTTGGTGAAGATTAGCACATCGTCGCCCTCTCCTCCGTTAAAGGTAATCTGCTTGAGCTCTGTGCTAGCAAGAGAAGGCTCTCTAGGAATTCCCGTGGATGCCGCTACATCTAGTGTCTAAGTGTAGCCAAAGAGCTCGAAGCCTTTGGTGTCGAGTCTGAGTCTTTGAAAAATCTGGTCAACATCGAAGATGCCATAGCATCGCCGCTTGAGGA
>JBCCOO010000089.1:0-20353 GCA_039025345.1 Cyanobacteria bacterium P01_D01_bin.105
CGTGTCGCAGGAAATCCGCGCGGCGGAAGACCCTGAGTTTGAGACGTTCTACACGAAGAACATCTTGTTGAACGAAGGTATTCGTGCGTGGCTCAGCCCGCAGGACCAGCCTCATGAGCAGTTTGTCTTCCCTGAGGAAGTCCTGCCTCGTGGTAACGCGCTCTAAGCTCTAGCAGCGCGACCATGTTTGGCAGGGGCGCAGCACGCTGCGTTCCCGCTGTAACGAATCTAAAAATGCCCGAACCGTGATTAATCACGGTTCGGGCATTTTTTATGATGGTGCTTCGATATCGGGTGTGAACTTTCCGCGTTCGCACTGAGTAATTCTTTTCTACAGGCTAGGCAAACTCAATAGAGGCAAAGTTGAAGCAAGTAGCATAGGAATTTCTGTCGTGAGCATTATCTTCGTTAATCAGCAGGCCACCACAGGCGGGGATGGTACATCTTGGCAAAGTGCTTATCAAACGCTGAATGCCGCGCTGACCAATGCTAGCGATGGGGATGAAATTTGGGTGGCGAGTGGCACCTATACTCCAGGAACTGCTCGCAGCGATTCTTTTGACATTGACAAGGGCGTTTCTATCTACGGTGGCTTTGCAGGCTCAGAGGCCAACAGGAGCGATCGCGACTTCATTCAAAACCTGACCATTCTTAGCGGCGACTTAGGCGCAGCAGGCAAGAGTCATCATGTGGTTACCACCAATTCTGCAACGCAAGTTCGTCTAGACGGCATTGTCGTCCAAGATGGTGACACCACAGGCGACACCAACAATAGTGACGGCGGCGGCATCTACAACCAGTCAACCGGCAAGCTACTGCTAGAAAATGTCATTGTTCAAAACAACATTGCCAGTGATGATGGCGGTGGCATTCGCAATGACGGTGAGCTGATTATTGTGAACAGCACCGTGGCCAACAACCAAGCCAACGGAACCGCACCCACAACCGGTGGCGGAGGATTGCTAAATACGGCGAGCGCACAGGCTACCATCATTGGCAGTACGTTTAGCAATAACTCAGCCTTAAACGGTGGCGCCATCCGTAATGACAATACCCTTGCCCTTATTAATACGACGTTGAGTGGCAATACTGGAGGTGGGCTACTCAATACTACAGACCCAAATAACCCAACAGCATCTGCTAGCAGCGCAACCATTGTGAACAGTACGCTGACTCAAAACGGCGGCATAGGGATTACGACCTTTGGCTCGGTGACACTGGCAAATAGCTTAATTGCTGGAAATACGGGCAGTAGCGACATAGCTGCCTTTCTCTTTGGTACATTTACAAGCAATGGCAACAATCTCATTGGGAATCGCGGCACTGTCAACAGCTTTATCGCTAGCGATTTAGTGGGCGATTCAACCCAGCAAATCGATCCACTGCTCGGCACACTCCAAAACAATGGCGGCTTTACACAAACCCATTTACCGACAGATGTGAGTCCAGCAGTGGACAGTGGCAATGACGCGCTCATCGAACAAGATACCTTGGATTTAGATGGCGATAACAATACAACAGAGGCGATTCCCTTCGACCAAAGAGACGAGGGGTTCGCACGTATTTTCGGCACATCCGTTGATATTGGCGCTGTCGAATCAGGCAATACAATCGCGTCAACAAATCCTGTCACCACTACCTCAACGTCTGCAAACAGCGATTCAAGATACATCAGACTCTCTTTGAGCGCTGCGACATCCAACCAAACAGATAGCGATGTTGTTATCACAATAGATGAGCAAGGTCAGCTAATTGGGATTGATTTGAATGGGTTGGATCTCGGTGGAATTAGCCTCAATGGCATTGACTTAGGTGGCATTGACTTTAATGCACTGGATTTGAGCGGCATTGATGCCAATATCGATCTCTTCACCGATTTGTTTGGCGACGCTCAAACAACACTTGCCAACCTGCAGCTTGGCTCATTTGACGGGCTGACACTCAGCCGCACAGAGCAGATTCCAGACAGCCTTCGCACCTCTCTCACTAACGTTTTAAACGTGGCGCTTGCAGAAGCTTCGCAGAGTGAGTCACTCAACCAACTACTAGAGAACTCTCTGATAGACAGTGCACTCATAGATAGTCTGATAGAACAAATCCAAAGCCGTGGCTCTAAAATCAGCTTCCAACTGAATAGCAACAGCGCCGACTTTCCAAGTCTTGTTTTACTGGCCGAATTGACGCAAGATGGGCCGCCACTCGGCACTAACTTACAAGGCTTGAACGAACCTGAACTCATTGACCTGCGAACCCTATCTGACACAGTAACGGCCACCTTTACGGTCTATCGAGAAGCGGCTTTCGATAACCAAGTAGGCTTCTTCGAAATTGAAGATGTCACTGGGCAGGTGTTAGATGCGCAAGGGAACCTATTAGGCGTTGGGGATGATGGCTATGTGCTCGCTGCTATGCAAAGGCGAATAGAGACAAACCTGACAACACAGAACAATCAGGTGAGCACCTATACAGCTGAAATCACAGGTGGGAAATTGCTATCGAGTTTTGTGATAAGCAACGGTTCTATTGAGGCATTGCTAGATAACGATGCCAGTAACGATCCGAGCGTATATTTTTCACATGCGGGGGCTAACAGCGATGGATTTGATCACATTCGGCTTTTAGGTGACAACACCTTTGGCTACGAAGATACAGCCGGTGGCGGCGATCAAGACTTTAACGATCTCATCATAAAAGCTAGCTTTGCTGTGTAGGACCATCTTGAGTGCAGCGCTATGTGAGACCGGTTAGATTGTTCGCATAACAAGATGCTAGAGCCATTGCCTTAGACGATGGGGTAGGACTTGAGACCGCTGGCTTCTAAGGGTAAAAAGACTGTCCAAGTGGTGCCCTGGTTGGGGCGATCGCGCACCGTTAGTTTTGCTCCTAACGCATGAAATAAATTCTTCGTTGCTTCCAAATTAAGGCTCAAACCACCCGTTTCAGGTTGAAACATCAGCAGGTGTCCAAGCGACTGCAGCGGCGGCGCCGTACAGGATGAGTCATAGTTCGGGTTTGTGAAATCTGAAATCGCTTGGGACTGTTGCTGAGAGGGCGCCTGAGGGTTTCCTTGAGACTGAAACTGCAGCTTGAGCTGATCGCCGGCATGGAGAACATGGAGCTGAATATGACCACCAGGCGCAACGCTGTGGGTGAAGAGTTCCACCAGGCCTGTCAGAACGTGCTGGAGCATGGTGGGATCGCTGGCAACCATGGGCAATTCGTCTGGGAGCCCCACTTCTAGGGATAGATTTCGGCGCAGGGCGGCTTGTTGCCACTGGGGAATGGCCTCTTGAAAAACTTGGTGAAGTGCGATCGCACTTAAAGGTGACTTTGGCGTTTGACTAGCGGCTTCTAGCTCCACCGCACGGAATATCAGGCTAAACCTGTCAATTTGCTGGGTGCATTCACGGTCAATGCTTTGCAGGCGTTTGATGACTTGCGGATCGAGTGTTTTTCGCTTGAGGAGTGATCGCGTGTACGTGCGAATCGTTGTTAGCGGAGTTCGGATCTCATGGGCCATGGCCTTGAGCAGCGCACTGTCAGAAAATTGCTCTTGGCTGGGCGCAGATTCGGCTACGGTGCTTGGTTGATGTGTCTGGCTGTGATCTATGCGACTGTGATCTGCACGGTTATGAGCCACACGTTTTGATTGGTTGCGACCTTGACCGGTGGAAGATGATGATCTGGAGAGACTAGTCTCGCTCTGGGGCAAATAGGCCAACATCCAGCGGTTGAACTGACTAACGGTGCGGTAGTGCGGTTCTTGAGGGTTAAATTTTTCCACCAGTGGATCGATGAATTCTAGCTGCCGAGGGCGGATGACACGGATGCGCGATCGCAGCATTCGCCACACAGAACTAACGACTTGAGGCATAAAAGAAAACTGAAAACGGAGCTCACCATCAGCGTCTTTACCCAAAACAAGAACCAGGGCAAAGTGAGACGTGAACGCCACCGCAAACTGTTCTTTTATGAGGGGGTCTTCTTCTAGCAGCGGCAATAAACGGGTGTTGAAAGTGTCCTTTTGGCACTGTTTTCTTTTGCGCTTGCCAAATATACGCTCAACCGGCGACAGCGCTCTAAAAGAAGACGCTAACTGATCAGAAGACTGGGGCACCAGCGTCCAATTAGAAATATTTGCTGTTAGTGCAGCGTCGCTTTGAGTGTCGTTAAACAAAGGTACTGGCCCTGTCAGAACCAGCGCTTGGATTGATTTCTGGCGCGATCGCTTACTGGTTTTTTTCGTTAGGCCAGCTGTGGTAATCTCTTGGCGTAAAAGCTGATGAAGGGCGCTGATGGCGCCTTGCCACTCGCTTTCAGCACGCTTTTGTTTGTCAGCTGCCGGGAGCGTATCGAGCACCGTTTGGCTATCGGCCACCGATAGCACATCGTCCTGAGAAAATTCTCCGAGGGCGACCAGTGCGCTGATAGTGGGTAATAGCTGCTCAGATACGCCCATAGGTTAAGTCGACACTCCTAGTCATAGAGATCAACCTCATAGAGATCAACACAAGCTTGTCTTTCATTACACTACTGAAAGGATTCTATGTTGACTATGAGTAAAACCGAACGCTAAGACTTCGGTACAGATAGCGTTTGCTTAGTTTTTGTGTTTGCTCAGTGCTTGTAGAATTTGATAGACAGTGCTTTTGTCTAGATAGCGTTTGCGCCAGCACTTGGTCTACCTAGGGTTTTTGTCACCACTTTTTCCATAGAATTACTTTTTTCATAGTTTTAAGGAGTCTTGCCAGAGGAGTCTTGCCACAATTACCCGATGAGTTGTCAGCGCACAGTCCAGATTCAGATAGTCAGGCCGGCTGCCATGATGGCGACAAACTCGCTGTTTTAGTCTGTCCTGGTTTTCATCGTAAAGCCCTCACACAAGGGTTTGTGCGATCGCTGCCCGCCTTTGTTGCTCCGCATATCGTCCCAACTTTCCCAGCCGATCCCGTTGCCACCTTTCAATCAATCAAATTCGTGTTTAGACGCCAGCCCATTGTCGCGATTGGCTTTAGCGCAGGGGTGGTTGGGCTCGTGGGGGCATTAAAACTTTGGCAGCACCAGGGCGGGCAAATCCATCAAATATTTGTCATAGATGGATGGGGCGTTCCCTCTCTGGGCTTACCCATTAGCCGGATAAGTCACGACGCGTTTACCCACTGGAGTAGCCTGCCGCTTGGCCTCGGCAACGTAAACTTTTATGCCGATCCGGGTGTTCCACATCTGCAAATGTGGGGCATCCCTGAGCACGTGGCCGGATGGCAGACGGGCAGGCCAACCGATCTTTCGGTAACTGTGACAGCGCCATTTAACAGCCGCTGTCAAGCTATGACAGCCCAAGATTTTCTGCACAGTCAGCTGCACACATGTTTTGGCCGGCTTGTCCGTTAGCCTCATCTGCTCGCATTATCTGTTCACTGATGCGTCTCTTGGCTAAAACTCACTCCATTTCAAAATCTTTCGCTTTAGAACTTCTTTCTCTAGAATTTCTGTCCCCAGAATGTCTTCCTTTGGGGGTATGTCATTTCGTCATAACCTGTATCCATTCAAAACCTTGTTGTAGATTTGGCTACAATTTACACTGACGTAACGGCAAAGCGTTGTCTTCTATTTGGCTTTCATTCCCACTGCAATTGCTTATGGTTTCTATCATCAAGTCAGAGTCATCCACAGCGACCCGGCAGGTTAGCGGCGCATACGCGCTGATTGATAGCTTGGTACGACATGGGGTCAAGCATATTTTTGGCTATCCTGGCGGCGCGATTTTGCCGATTTACGACGAACTATATAAGGCTGAAGAAAAAGGACTTTTGCAGCACGTATTGGTTCGCCACGAGCAAGGGGCTTCTCATGCTGCAGATGGCTACGCCCGTGCGACCGGGGAAGTTGGCGTTTGCTTTGCAACGTCTGGACCAGGGGCTACTAACTTAGTGACAGGTATTGCAACTGCTCAGATGGATTCAATCCCAATGGTTGTAGTCACCGGACAGGTTACCCGCGCGGCTATTGGTACAGATGCCTTTCAAGAAACCGATATTCACGGTATTACGCTACCGATAGTGAAGCACTCCTACGTAGTACGTGATGCCAACCAAATGGCTCAAATCGTCGCCGAGGCCTTTTATATTGCTAGCACCGGTAGGCCAGGGCCTGTGCTGATTGACGTGCCCAAAGACGTAGGGTTAGAAGAAATTGACTATTTGCCAGTGGAGCCTGGAGAGGTCAATATTCCTGGTTTTATGACGTATAGCAAAGGAGACGATGGCCAAATTGAGGCGGCATTAGATCTTCTCAACGAAGCCGAGCGCCCTTTGCTATACGTGGGCGGTGGCGCGATTACTTCTGGTGCCCATGCTGAAATTCAAGCGCTTGCTGAGATATTTGCCGCTCCTATCACGACTACCTTGATGGGAAAAGGTGCCGTCGATGAGCATCATCCGCTGTCGGTAGGTATGCTGGGCATGCACGGAACAGCCTATGCCAACTTTGCCGTGAGTGAGTGTGACTTACTGATGTGCATTGGGGCTCGGTTTGATGATCGAGTCACAGGCAAGCTAGACAAGTTCGCCTCTAAGGCAAAAGTTATTCATATTGACATTGACCCGGCTGAGGTTGGCAAGGTGCGATCACCCGAAGTCCCTATTAGTGGTGACGTCAAGGCAGTGTTAAAGCAGCTTTTAGCCAAAATCCAAACGCAAAATGCGCCGAGTCAAGCCAAAACGAAGCCATGGCGTGATCAAATCGATGTTTGGAAAACGGACTATCCATTAGTGGCACCTACCTATGCCGACGCAATTTCGCCGCAGTCCGTTATCGTCGAACTGGCTCAGCAAGCGCCCAATGCTTACTACACCACCGACGTTGGTCAGCATCAGATGTGGGCCGCGCAGTTTTTAAAGAACGGGCCACGCCAATGGATCTCGAGTGCAGGACTTGGCACCATGGGCTTTGGTCTACCTGCGGCCCTGGGTGTTCAGGTAGCTTTGCCTGATGAGCAAGTTTTGTGTGTGAGCGGTGATGCCAGTTTTCAGATGTGCTTGCAGGAGCTAGCGGTGCTGGCTCAGTACAACCTCAATGTGAAAACGGTGATTTTGAACAATGGGTGGCAAGGAATGGTGCGTCAGTGGCAGCAGACCTTCTTTGGCGAGCGCTACTCGTCTTCCAATATGGAAGTGGGCATGCCAGATTTTGTGATGCTGGCAAATGCGTTTGGTGTGAAAGGCATGAGAGTGACTGAGCCGAGTGAAGTGTCGTGTGCGATCGCTGAGATGTTGGCATATGAAGGCCCCGTTCTCCTAGACATCCAGGTGAAACGAGACGAAAATTGCTACCCCATGATTCCACCGAATAAAGGCAACGCAGAGATGGTTGGTTTGCCTTCAGGCAAGCCTAGACCCAGTGTTTAGCGGTTCTGTCGAGAGATGTCTCGGATACTCAACAGTTCGGACATCAATATAGAATCAGGCCCTGTATGTGAATCAGGCCACCTAGAACACATCCCTCAGCGCACATTAAAGTAAATGTGAAGACGGCTAGCTGTCTGCCGCGTGATAGCCAGCATACATTTCACTGCAAAATCCACAATTACCCCTAGTATGTAAGGCCTTTTTTTAGGGTACTTTGCCCATATAAGCCTTAGTAAGCTAGGGGCAACTGTCATAAGTGATGATGATGAAACCACCGTTTTGCCAAGATTTTACGGGTAGTGAAACGTCAGAAATAAGACATCGTCAGATGCATGCTTAGAAATCAATGAAAAAGGCTTGAAGTGCGTTGTTGACAGCCTATTTTCAAGGATGTTCAAGTGTCCATATCCGTATCCATACAGGATGCTTTACAAAGCCTTTACAGAAATATTCTGAATAAGCTTGTTCTTCTCCCGATCCCACGTTAGTATGCGCGTAATTTAATTGATGGCCATGCTGCGCTGGGCCGAAAGTTCCTCCCTGAAAGCGATATAGAAACTTCAGTAAATTTTTTATTTTCTACACGTTCTGACGACAACCGCACGCTGACAATAACCGCATGGTATTCGCGACCGATTTTGATCCTTATAACGAACTGGAACGCACAGGCGGTCATGACGCTCAGCGTCATTCTGTAGTACATCCGTCAACAGTGCACTCATCAACAGTGCGCCCGTCTACTGCTGAAGACGCCACCGCAAGCAATGTTGTTCCGCTGCATTTAGGTGAGGCCGCAACGAGAGTAAGGATTGAGAACAAATCTTTGCTGTTGCCTCGTCAGCCAAAACTTCCGTTCGCACTTCAGCTTTTGAATCGGCTGCAGCAAGGATCGGCCATGGTGATGGGTGTGTTGGTGACAGCGGCACTCATCGTTTATGGCTCAACCGTCTATGTCGATAAATCGACAAGCCGTGCGTTAGTTCAGTTAGATGAGTTACAAGGGGAATCCCAGCAGCTGACGTCTGCCAATGAATCGATTAAACAGAGCTTAGCGGAACAGGCTATTCGAGAAGATTCGGAGTTAGAACCCTACAAAGCCGATGACGTACTGCTATTGGCGCCAGCGCCACGCCGTGAAGGCTCAGCCCCAGCTGAAATAAAGCCAGAGCTACCTGGCCCTCTAGGGTATTGATCTAGGGTATTGGCCTAGGGATTGCCAGAGCCTTGGCCGACAAATATCGTGAATACGGTATTTGTTAGACTGCTGAAGCTGCTGTAATGAGCTGACGTTTGACTAAACAACTGCTGTGGTGAGTGTGAGTATTGCTATTAACCTGCAGTCATCACTCCACTGATGGCGTGACTTATTGCATTCACGCATTTAGCTTAAGGCATGAGCTAATAGCGCCCAGTTATTTAGCGCTCAGTTATTGACCCGGATATTGGTATGTCTGCCTCTTCTCGCCCACGCAATCGTCGCCGCACATCTCCGGCTCATCGCACTGGCTCGACGCGTTTAGGGCCTCGCTCTACCCCAGAACAAATTAGAGATTTTCGATTGAATTCACCACGGCTACGCCTGATCAGCGTGTGGTTGGTGCTAGTGGCTGGCATGTTGGGTTTGAGCGCAAGACTCGCCTATCTACAGCTCTTTATCTCAGAGGATTTGCGGGCGATCGCCCAAGATCAGCAGGCCATTCAAATTACGCCGCGTACATCCCGGCGGCAGATGGTAGATAGGCAAGGTAACGTCGTAGCGATGGATCGGGTGGCCTATACGCTATACGTACATCCGATGCTGTTTAAGAAACCTAACAGCACCATTGCGCAATCTATCAGTACCGTCCTCGAACTCGATCCTAAAAAGCTCACGCAGAAGTTTGCTGCTGAGGAAAGTGGTATCCAGCTCAGTACAGATATTTCGGAAGAAACGGCTAAACGACTCAGAGCGCTGCGGTTAGATGGCCTCGATCTGCTGCCCTCGCCGAAGCGAGTGTATCCTCAAAGTGAGTTGTTTTCCCAAGTTACCGGGTACGTAGATTTGGAGGGACAGCCTAAAGCCGGGCTCGAACTGGCGCTTCAAGATCAGCTGAGCTACGACGATCCTGCAGTGGGGGAGCCGACGCCGCTGCAGCAAGTTGCTCGAGATGATTTGCAACTGCAGCTGACGATTGACAGCCGTTTGCAGCGCCGCGCTCAAGAAGAGCTGGCTAAGACCGTGGCTGAATACAAGGCTAAAAGAGGGGCGCTATTAGTGATGGACAGTCGCAGCGGAGAAATCTTGACGATGGCGATCGCCCCTTCTTACGATCCCAACAAATACTATGACGCCAACATTGAATATTTTAGGAACTGGGCGGTTAGCGATCTATACGAACCGGGTTCGACGTTTAAGCCCATCAACGTGGCGATCGCACTGGAAGAAAACGTCATTACCGCTGACGATGTCGTCGATGATACAGGCCGCATTCAAGTCGGGGAATGGCCGATTCAAAACGTAGACTATTCCATTAATGGCCCGCGAGGCCCTGTTTCTATTACAGACGTGCTGCGCTATTCCAGCAATGTGGGCATGGTACGCATTATGGAGCGGCTACCGCGAGCCAGCTATTTTAGTTGGCTGCAGACCCTAGGACTAGGGGGCGACGTCGGGATTGATCTGCCCGGTGAAGCCAATGGACAGATCAAAGGGCGCGATCAGTTTGTTGGCAGTGAAATAGAGGCTGCGACGACCGCATTTGGACAAGGCTTTTCGCTCACCGTATTGCAGCTTGCCCAGCTTCATAGCACCCTAGCGAATAACGGCAAAATGGTCACTCCCCATGTCGTCCGTGGGCTTGCCAATGCAGAAGGTGACTTGACTTGGACCCCTGAGCGCAACGAACCCAAGCAAGTCTTTTCACCTGAGACAGCGCGGCTTGTCCTGGAGATGATGCAACAGGTTGTAGACGATGGCACTGGCGCAGCCGCAAAGCTAGAGGGCTATCAAGTTGCAGGTAAAACAGGCACCGCACAAAAAGCAACTGAATATGGCACTTATGGTAATCAGCGCATTACCAGCTTTGTTAGCATCGCGCCGGTGAGCGACCCTCGCTATGTGGTGTTAGCTGTGGTGGATGAGCCTCAAGGCGAGAACGCATATGGCGGCACTGTTGCTGCGCCGCTAGTCAAAAAAGTTTTGGAGTCGCTGCTGGTACTGGAAGGCATCATGCCAGATACCGAGTAGCGGTTGATTTACTTCAAACGGTCTCATCCAGAATTAGGCCAGAATTAAAATAGAACTTTCTGTTTGTTCATGAGATATGTCATTGGCATAGACATTGGCACCAGCAGCACTAAGGCAGTTCTGTTCGATGCAGAGGGCCGGCAAGTTGCCCGTAGCGCCCAGTCGTACGAGCTGAAATCACCTGAGCCAGGTGCCGCAGAACAAAACCCTGACGACATTTTGCAAGCGGCTACTCAAACGGTTGCAGCGGTCATAGAACAAAGCCATATCCATCCTGATGTGCTGCTAGCAATTTCTTTTAGCTGTGCCATGCATACGCTACTGCTGCTCGATAAGAATCAGCAGCCGATTACACCGGTATTTACCTGGGCAGATAATCGCAGCGATCGCTATACCCAAGTCCCACTCGATGCTTCTCAGTCGCTTTACGAGCGCACAGGCATTCCTAACCACCCCATGTCGCCAGCTATCAAACTGATATGGTTGCGGCATGAACATCCAGATGTCTTTGAAAAAGCGGCGCGCATTGTCTGCATCAAAGAGTACGTTTTGTGGCACTGGTGCCATGAATGGGTGATCGATCAGTCAATGGCTTCGACCACTGGGCTATTAAACCTTCGTACCGCTGATTGGGATAGTGTTGCCTTGACCATAGCGGGCATTTTGCCAATGCAGCTTTCGCCGGTGGTGCCCACAACCTATCAATTATTGCTCGGTAATGACTATGCCAGCAGACTGGGCGTACGCCCCAACCTGCCTGTAATCGTAGGGGCAAGTGATGGTGTGCTGGCCAATTTGGGGGTAGGGGCGATCGCACCAAACACAGCGGCTATCACGCTGGGAACCAGCGGCGCTGTGCGGCGCATCATTGATGCCCCCACAACAGCAGCCGATACACAGCTTTTCTGTTACGCGCTGACCGATCAGCGGTGGGTCATGGGCGGTGCAGTTAATAACGGCGGCATCGCTTTACAGTGGGTGCGCGATCGCCTTGTGCCCTACTCTGTTCCCCCAGCAGCGCAGAACCCAACTGGCACAGAATCCAGTGCCTCTACAGAACCCAGCGCCTCTACCTATGAGCGTATGAATGCCATGGCCCGTACTGTTTTACCTGGTTCTGACGGACTTATTTTTCATCCTTATTTGCTGGGCGAACGGGCGCCCCTGTGGAATGCTCAGGCCCGGGCAAGCTTTTTTGGCCTCACCCGAGAACATTCTCAAGCGCATTTTGTCCGAGCCGTCATGGAAGGCGTCATCTATAACCTATACACCGTCTTTCAATCGTTAGAGAAAGCCAGTGGCCCGATTGAAAAGCTGCGTGCTTCGGGCGGGTTTGCTCACTCCGCACTGTGGCAGCAAATTCTAGCCGATGTGTTCAATCGTCCGATCGAAATTCCAACCGTCATAGAAAGCTCAGCGTTTGGTGCAGCCGTTTTGGCACTGGTGGTACTGGGCGAGTGGAAGAGCTTAGAGAGGGTGAGTGAAAAAGGCCTGCTGGGCTGTGATAGTAACGGCGCTTTGTTAAACAGTTGCCAGCCCATTCCTAAAAACGTTAGCCGCTACCAAAAAATACTGCCTGTTTACGCCCAGCTCTCAGCAGATCTGAGCCACCACTACAGAGCGCTGCAGCAAGCTATCGAGTAGTCGTGAGTGACTACTCAGCAGCTTCTTACCTTAGCCTTAGGCAAAAGTTAGGTTGATTGGTTTAACCTAAGCGTATAGACACGCAAAGACTGCAGTTCTTTTACAGAAGGCCTTTAAAGAGGCTATTACAGAAAACCGTTAAACCATGAAAAAGCGTCATTTTTTACAGACCAGTGCATCGTTCTTAGGTGTCTTTGCGCTATCTAGCTGCTCATTGCAGCAGACGGATGCACAAGCCGAATCGCTACCAGATAGCACTGCTAAGCGTAGTTTTGATCCTAATCAATTTGAGGTGAGCAAAACGCCAGACGAGTGGCGTGAAATTTTGTCGCCGGAGGCGTTTTCAGTACTCAGAGAACATGGCACTGAAAGACCTTTTACCAGTCCTTTAAATAAGCTGTATGAATCTGGCACCTATGTTTGTGCGGGCTGCGCGCAACCGCTCTATTCTTCATCGACGAAGTTTGACAGTGGTACGGGCTGGCCCAGCTTTTATGCAGCGCTGCCAGATGCTGTTGGCACATCCGTCGATAATAGTTTTTTGATGACGCGCACAGAAGTGCATTGCGCTCGCTGTGGTGGTCATCTCGGTCATATCTTTAACGACGGCCCTCAGCCAACTGGCAAACGCCATTGCATCAATGGTGTGGCACTCAAGTTTGTAGAAGCTTGATCAGGAGAGTCCTCGCTGACTGCACCGGTGTTTGACTTTACAGATTTTCGACTTTACAGATTTTCGACTTCCACCTACTGACAAACAGTAGGTGGCGCAATAGTGCCTGCATTAATCAATGAAAATCCATCCAGGCTAAGAACAGCGGCATTTTCATTGACAGCATTGCTGAGCTGCAAAGACAGTCCAGCTCCTAGATAGGTGCTTCCTAATACGTTGATGCCAGCACTGTTTGTCAGCGCTTCGCCAAAGACGGTATTCCCCTGTAAAGTGCCTGTCACACAGGCGCGATCGCCACTCCCTACATAGTCGAAGTTGCCTGTTATGGCGTTGCCTAATTTGCGGAAAGTAAATAATCTGCCATCTGTAACAGCACCGCTTTCACCAACACCGCTTGCAGACAGTAGGAGCCGATAGTTCCCGTCAGGCAACGTACTTAAGGCTCTCTGTCTGGTTTGTGCTCTTGTTTGTGGTGCCAACCGAGATATAACGGGGTGACCCGCTCGAATACGAATTTGAGTGATAGGCGCTTGAGTGGCGGAACGAATATTGATATCGGTTAGCTGGGTTGTGGCTGTGCGCTCCCAGGCATTGAAATAGCTCTGTTCTAGTGGATCTATCAGAATTACTTGCACGCTAGTGCCTGAGTTGGATACATCTATATTTGGAGAGCTGACTTCGGCAAACGTAGGGTTAGAAGTGCCCTGCTTAGGCAAGCTGCCGGGAAAATTCGATGTAGGCGCTGGGTCCAATCGCGTTGGTAGGACGTTGTTGATTTGGCCTGTATTGATTTGCTGAGTGAAGGGCTGAGCTAACTGCGCAGTTGCTGGCATCGCAGCGGCAAGCATTGAGGCGCTTGCTGCGATCGCAATAGAAAGCGCCTTGAGTGATGATGAAGTTTCCATGGCTTAACTAGAGATAAGGGGCCTTATCTCGCTGATGTATCTATCAGCACCCGTATATCCATAGTATATCTTTGCTCGGCTGTTGTGCTTAGGCCGCAAGGTCTATGCCCTAAAAAACAAGTGCCTACAAGCAAGATTTAGGCGGAGGCGTAGTACCTGCATTAATCATTGAAAAGCCAGACAAATCTAATACAGCGCTGACGGCAGTAGGTTCTTCGCCTATGGCGCGTGTCGGCTGCAGCCGTAAGGCCTCTGAAATTGCATCAACAGGCAGCTTGCCGTCTGTACTACGGGGATAGAGCGTGCCTGAAATGCTGTCGCCACTCACAATGCCCGTGATGCACATACCAGGTTCGCCAAACTGGGGCATTAGCGTACCCACGACGCGATTACCTTCCTTTCTCAGTACAGCTACGGCTCCGTTCCGCTGCTGAAGTTCTGTGTCGGTCAGCATAAAGTCCTCGACATCTCCTGCTACATAGCGGTAGTTGCCATCCGGACGAGAAGATAGCGTAGAGATAGGTGCCCCATCAAAAGGAATAGGCTCTACGCCTGTTGGGGTGACATTGGTCGGATCAATGCTAAGAGAAGGTCGTGACGGGGACACCGAAGCAGCGGGCACATCGGGAGGCAATGGTGTTGACGCAGGTATAGGGAGAGGTGCCGCTGTGGGAGAAGTCACTGGCTTTCTAGCCGGTGCGCTGGCTGGTTGCTCGCTAGCAGACTCGCTGGTAGCGTCGTTGATTGTAGTGCTGTTGACGGGCCCAAGAATCGGTAAAGGATCGCCAGCTTGAGCAATGAGTATTTCAAGATCACCCAGTAGTTTGCGATTACCTAAAGCGATGCAGTTGCTTTCTGCCTGTTCACTATCGATAGCATCGCTGTCGATAGCATCGCTGCCAACGGCATCATAACCATTCATATAGGGATTCGAGAGTATGAGCTGCCGCACTGCTGTATGCAAGCGCTCTCCCGATAAAGCGGATAGGCGATCGCTCAAGAATTGAGATAGTTCTTGCTCTGAAGTCACAATCGCACGGGAGACAGCGCCTGTCGGATGGGCGATCGCATCTACGCTTTGGGGTCTACCCTGATTCGACAGCTGAGTTGCCTCATAAGTGTCAGCGTTGCAGTTAGTTCCGTATGGCAACTGCTCAGTGGGATATACAGCCGTAGGATATGCGGCGGCTGGCTGAGCGGCACCCGTCATCAGCAAAGGCGAAGTCACCACAGTGAAAGCTAGAGCAGACCTTAGAGCCAAGTACAGTTGAGTGCGCATTGTAAAAAATTAATGTGCTTACAAGAAAAATCTGTAAATATACCTATCGTCTCACAAATCTAAAGTAAGTTGAACGTAGGTGCAAGTTACGATGGCCTGATCTCCATTGCATTCATGCATCGATCGCATAAGCACATTAAATGTTTAGACGGCTCGAGCTAGGTGATTTGAAGCTAGGCGGCTTGAATGTTTGTACGGAATTGGATCTTAAGCGAATTAAATATCTAAACGGAGCTTGAGCAGTTCATAAAAGGCCCTTGAGAGTTCTCGCCGACTGAGCTTTTGAGCATCTTGTGGCAAGTTAGCGAAGGCTTTGCTGTGTGCGGCGGGTAAGGCTGCTTGGATCAATTGCGACAGCTGCTTGCGCGTAATCATGGCATCGGGCGCAAACAAGCCTCGGCCCACCCCTGCAATTATGCCCTGCGCTTTAAGGGTTTCAATATTGCTATAGGCCCAGTGCTGACCCGGCTGCACATCGCGAAAGCTAGGCTGTGCGGGGCTGACCTTTTCTAAGCCGAGTAAGCTCACTAACGCGGTTGAAACCACTGCCCGTGAAACGTTGGCATAGGGCCGAAAGTGCAAGTTACTGGTGTTTTCGCTGCGAATAATCCCGGTCGCAGCCATGACCTGAATGGGCTCAAAGTCTGGGTCGTTGTGGGCAACATCATCGAACCAAAAAATCGGAATGCCATTTCGGGTCATAAAGCCCTGAAGCTTCCGTAGGAGTGGCCGGGTTTCGACAATAGTGCGCGGCTGTAGCTGCGCCCACACTGAAAACACGGCTAAAAAGCCACTGGCCTCACCAATTGCCCATTCAATTGGATGCATGCGGTAGGCAGCATTGGTGATATGGGTTGTGCCAATACTTTTGGCCGACAGAATTAACCCTTCTGTCGTCATCGGCACTAGCGACTTTGCCGGTAACGAGAACGGCCGCGCTGCAGCGTCTTTCCCTGTCGGCGTAATGTGCCCTTTGACTAAATTCCCGTGGAGATCTAGGTAGTGATATTGGCCGATGCCCACACTGTCATCAAAGCAGCGGGCACGGGCTTGCTCGGGAAAAAAGCTTTCGGCCACATCCTCGTGGCGAATGGTGGTGAGGGCAATGCCCCGGCGTGATTCACGAACGTAGGGTTCTAGGGCAATGCCGTCGTTACTCCAGGTGAGATCGCCTCTCGGTTTCAGATGGGCACCGCCGTTAGTTTGGAGATAGTGGATGTAGGCTTGGGCGCGATCTCGTGCTCGCTGGAGAATTACCTCGCGTTCTTCTGGGCTAATCCCAATCAGATGACCACGTCGAAAGTCGTTTCCACAGCACTGACCTTTGATGGGATCGTCAGAAGTGCCCCAATTAATCACGGCCACATCGCCAATATTGACCGCTTTAGGATTCAGCGAGCGTCGCTGCAATCGACGATAGCGAAAGATCCCATAGGGCTCAAAAAAGGTGCGCTTTTCCCAGCCGCTGGGTTTGTTCAACCAAAAGTCGCTTGTGAAATCTTGGCGGTTTAGCCAAGGTTCTCGGTCAAAGCCTGCAGGCGCAGCAAAGGTCTGGCTCTGCCTCGGCGCAGTTCGCTCAACGACAACATTGAAGGTAAAAGACTGTTGGCATTCGGGCACAGGCCGATCCGGCAGGATCGCTTCGCCGGTATCTAGTCGCGATTCTTGCCCTACTCGAGAAGGCAGATCTGCGAGTTCTAATAAATCACCGTAGTCAGTTGCTTCTATCGTGACCTGTGCACCGACGCTGAAGAGATGGCCGCTGTTTTTATTTTTGAACTTTACGCCGATAACGTGGGGGGCTCGCGGTCTGTTATCCGTTGCCAGCGGTGCAAACAAAACCTCTACCGGAATACTGTTGCCAATGAGGGTGAGCTTGCCGCTGTTAAGGTATGGTATCAGCCGCTCATTCAGTGCTCTCGCCGCGATGACAGGTGTCGTTGTAATCGGGCAAACCCATGCACCACCAGGATTTTTCTGAGTTCTCCCGGACACGGGCTGTAGCTGACGTTGGCGATCTCGAAACCACTTCTGATTTTTAGAGAGCGAAAATAGCTCTCCATCCACCGAGGTTCGGCTGGCTGGCTGCTTGACCAAATCACCATCATCAGAGGCAGGCAATGCTTGGGCTGTAAACTGTCCGCCCACCATTTTCAGCGGCTGCACCAAGCAAACGTCCACCTGCATCTGCAGCGCTATTAGAGCCGCTGAATAGGCTGCAGTGGAACCACCCACAATCAATATGGAATGCTTGAGGGCATCTCCCTCATTAGGCTTTAAAAAAGCACTGTCCGACAAAATGCCGTTGCGCTGCGTCACCGTTTGGCTGGTGGGTTGGCTGGCCGTCATAGCTTTCCAGTCACAAGCTTTTGCTCGTGCTCTCTAAGGACTAAATATTCTAAGAACTAAATTTCTAAGGGCTAGGCGAATCTCCTGCTTCTTTAGCCTAGAGTCCTCTATCGCCTATCCTCATTTTTATAATATTTGTTCTAACATTCGTCCCTTGACTCAGGCCATATGCCAAGGCATTAGCCGTGCCTGAATGGTTAGATTCCTTGGGTTTGATTCAGTCGTCTTCCCATACTTCAAATGCGTCCACATCAATCGGTGTGCTGTCGGCATCGGTAGGACGTCTAATTTTGTCCAGTGCTTGATTAAAAGATGTGCCAAGCGATCGTCCCAAAGGCGTTTTCCCTAACTGGCCGTCAATTTGCGTTTTCGCTTGTTCTGCGCGTTCTGCTGCTTTGCTAAGTTGCTGTTTAATCTGCTGTTTAGCTTGCGCTGTCTTTGTTTGCAGCTGTTCTGTAATGTCTGGAAGCGTCTCTGCGTCGACAAAATCTTGCTCAGCCAATCGCTCTTCTGTAAATTGCTTAGCTCGCGCTTTTGCCTGTTGGGTTGCCGTCTCCGCTAGTTTCTTTCCCTGTTGAAACAGCGTTCCAAAGTCTTTAGGTAAGTCTTGAGCTAAGTTTTTGGGGAGCGCTGTCGGCAACGTCGTTGACGCTCCATTCGCAGATGCGTTAATGGGGAATTCTGTGCGTTCAATCGATTCACCTTGCGCCTGCGCTCTCTGGGCATCTTCTTCCGCAATCATTAACCGCTTTCGACCCGCGCTGATAATCATCTGTGGCTCTATGGGATAAACCATGATGTGACGCTTGGCAGCGTCCGCTTCTGATGCTGCTTCTGCCGGTTCATTGGGTGATAGAGAGGGCTCATAATGCAACGCAAAAAGATACTGCTGAACGGTGCCGGTGTCTTTTTCTATGCGGATATCTATAAGGTTGCCAATATGATCACCGCCGTCTGTCCACACTTCTAGGTTGGTCATCTTTTGCCCGGCGGCTAATTCAGTGTCCTCGTTCGCGGGCTCGGTGCGAACAAGAATGCGATCGCCCCCAATCTTGAAAACATTTTTCCAGCCTACAGACTGTTTCCGGACGATGAGACCAGGTGCTCTATAAGTGATGCCGACAGTGCGCGATCGCTTCAAATCCACGAGCAAATACTCAGCATTGCCCAATTCCTCAGTGGTTTCATAAGCCATCAGCCCTTTCCCAATAAGCTCACCCTGTCGAATCGCTTCACTCATTCGTCACCTTCCTCAGCGTGATTCCATACAACCGTTTTACCGATACATTGTCCTGATAGAAAATTATTTCGTCCGTAGTGAGCGGGCAGCCTCTACAGCAGAGCATCAGTGATTTGATAAATGTCATGGTTCTTGAAAAATGACTCTAAAGCGTGGCTCTAACGCTCTACTTCTTGGTCACTACGTCTCGGCCACTACGTCTCGGCCACTACGTCTCGGCCATTAAAAAGATTCATAGAGCGCTCTACACCTTTTCGTAAGCTCAAATCAACGGCATCGACAGACATCGGAATCACCGCATCGATTACTTTTCGATCTGTTGGTGAAAAGCGACCGAGTACATGCGAAACAACCGCGCCATCCCTATCTCCGCTTTTATCCGTTGCGCCAATTCCCACACGCAGCCGAGGAAATTCTTTCGTTCCTAGGTGAGCAATAATCGACTTCATCCCATTATGGCCACCTGCCCCACCCGATAGGCGCATCCGCAACCGGCCCGTCGGCAAATCCATATCGTCATACACCACCAACACTGCACTAGGCTCAAGCTTATACCAGTCCAAAACAGCACGGACGGACTGACCCGACTTATTCATATATGTGGTGGGTTTCAGCAAAATAATGCGCTCTCCGGCACTGCGAAACTCACCCGCAGCACCCTGGAAGCGCTTATTTTCTGCCATTGAAACGCCAGGAAAGCTTTTTGCTAGCGCATCAATCACCTCAAAGCCGATGTTATGTCGAGTGCGGTCGTATTTAGTGCCCGGATTGCCCAGCCCCACAATCAAGCGTGGGAATACGGGCTGCTCGGAATCGTCTTCTAAGGGGGATTTCCCAGTCATATCTGCTTTAATAACGGCTTAAGCATTCATCCGTTCGTCCATTAAGCACTTTGCGCTTCTTCGCTGCTTTCCTCGGTTGCGATCTCTTCAGTCTCTTCATCCGCAGGCTCACTGGCTGTCTCAGCAGCGGTGTCTACAATTGTGGCCTCAGTCGGCTCAGAAGCTTCATCCGCCGCTAATGCTCTGGGCTTTTCTAACGTTGCTTTCATTGGCTCAGCCACGGTTTTTTCTAGCCGTTCTGCTTCCTTCTTAAACTCAGTCTCAAATTCTTTAGATGCATCCTGGAACCCTTTCAGCGCCTTGCCCATGCTGCGACCAATTTCCGGCAGCTTTTTAGGGCCAAATACTAGGAGCGCCACAATCATAATCAGGCCCATTTCGGGCAATCCAATTCCAAAGATGTTCATCGATTCGGTTCCGTAACGCTGCTGAAGTAAACGCCAATTATTGCTTCAAAATTATAAGGGGCAGGCGCTCTCACACCTACCCCTTTCCATGATTCCGGATTGCTATTGCTAAAACTCTTTTGGCTTAGCCGCCCAAGCTTCTCCAGTCCACGTCGACATTGTTTAGGATTAAGGAGTTGTTATAAAGCTGAAGGATAATCAGCAAGAAGACCAGGAAAAGCACCATAAATATGCCCATCACTGGAGTGGTACCCCAGCCAGGAGTGACCTTTCCGTACTCGGAGTTTAACGGCTTAAGGAGATTTCCTAACTTCGTTTGCTGTGCCATGAGGGATCGAAGATTAACGCTACTTTATATTCTGTAATATCATAGAGTAAATCC
>JBCCOO010000090.1:0-20029 GCA_039025345.1 Cyanobacteria bacterium P01_D01_bin.105
AAAACTCAATCAGCACCTGCTTGAACGCTTTATTCACAACTTAGACTTGGACGAGACATTAATTAAATCGCATCACAACTATCAGAACCTCTGTGAATACGGTGTCCTCGTCTCGTAATTATGTCCGGAGTATTGTTATAACTCGACTGCTATTGAAGGCAATACGCTAACTCAAAGTGAAACGGCGCTAGTGCTACAAGACGGTTTGACCATAGGGGGAAAGCGGCTGAGCGAGCATTTAGAAGTTGTGGGTCATAAACAGGCAATTGATTACATAGAAAGACTTGCGCAGTCGGAAGAACCTGTAGGTGAGTAGCAAATCAGGCAGCAGATTTAAGAAATTTTTTACATATTCAATCTGTTGTATTGCAAGAAGGCTCTGCAGTTTCATATCAACAACCCTCAAACAGTTAGCAGAGGGTTGGGTAACTCCCCTGCGGTGATAGGAGAGTACTGAGCAGGACAGTTACCAGCCTGAACCTACGGAAATTGCGGGACAGTGCATGTTCTGCTTTTTATTCAGCAACTTTTTTTGAATCAAGCGTGAAGTCTGCGGCTGAGGACTATTTATTTAGCTGGATAACTCCACATACTTTTGCGTAAGGGTTGCCTACCGCTAAACAGTTAACCGTGGAGGCATAAATGAAGAAAGCAATATTAGGTCTAGGGTCTGCCTTTTTAATGTTGGGCAGCATTCAAAGTGCAGCGCATGCCATTTCTTTGACAGGGAGCACCATTAATATCAACGGCAATGATATTGGCATTGTGACTGAGGACAATACGGGAAAGGAATGGATTCGCCTTGATGAGGTTGGATTTCGCGTTTCCCCCGATGCGGCTTTGAATGATACGCGCTGGACGGGAGCTGGGTTTAGAGTGGCCACTATTCCAGACGTCAATGGATTAGTGGAAGCCTTTTTCATGGCTAGCCCTGCACCATTTGTTGTTGATGCAGATGGAGGGCCTTCATATACTCCTCAAACCGGCGAGCCTACCACTGATGATTGGCGAGCTTTATTTGGTCAGTGTGGTTCCATTTGTAGGGGTATCCCAGCCGTAAGTCGGAGCTATTTTAATGATGGTAATGGATTTGATTGGTTTGGGGCTGGTGCTCGTTCTAGTAGAAACAGCTTTATCTTCTTTGACCTCAATGCTAATTCTGATAGGTTGGCTAACTCTTCTGTTTTCCTCGTCCGCGACTCAGCAGACGTGCCTACGCCAGCACTCTTACCAGGCCTAATCGGCATGGGGGTAGCCGCCATCCGCAAGCGCAAAAAAGAGAATGCTTAGCCGAGAGACTTCGCCCATCGGGGAGCTTTATCCGTAGGTTCCCCGGTACTTCTTCACGTCAACAACCTTACTGAGACACCTTCTGGATCAAAAGATGCAGGGCATCTTGAACATCTGGTGGCAGGGCGTTTTCTTGAACGTCAAATTCTTGTACGGCGTTGTTTTGTTGAATGCGCACATGGTAGGCGTATCCATCGGCAACGGTGCGATGGTTGTTGGCTGCGCGCACGCCTTTGCCAGTGAAGGTTTCTGGCTTAAGGGTTTCTGGCTTAAGCGCATCTACAATTGTTTTCGCCTCTTCTGGCGAAAGATCGTCTGTATCAATGGTGCCTTTTGGCATGTAGTTGGGCAGGTGACCGCCTTCTCTTTGAATGAAAACCTTCATGGGAGCAGCACACGAAAGAGTTATTGCTATAGTATCGCGACTATTTCGTTATATGAAATCCGTTAAAGAAGATCTGAAATCAATAGTCGCCACCCTCTCCCTAAATCCCTCTCCCTAAGGGCGAGGGACTTTGACTGGCCCCCTTCTCCATCGGGAGAAGGGTTGGGGATGAGGGTGGCAAGAATGATGATTCATCAACCGGATTTCGTATTACTTGCTCCCATTTTGGAAAGAATCAATTTGAAACAACAGATGTCTTAAACAACAGAATTTACAGCTCAATACCTACCAACTTCCAACACCGCTTAGTATAAATCGCCTCCAAGCTGCCCCGTCCGTACAGCTCCTCGGCATTGAGAACCGTTAGGTTAGCCCACTCAGTGAAGGTGGCAAACGGATTGCTAATGTCTTGCATGGTCTTATACCAAATCTGACCGGGGCCTTCCCAGGCGTAGCCCCCTAGCATGACGCACAGCATATAGAAGGCATAGTTAGGGATGCCTGAATTGATGTGGACACCGCCGTTGTTGCGTGACGTAAAGACGAAATAATCCATGTGATACGGCTGAGGATCTTTGCCGATGAGGCTATCGTTATAGGCCTCACCTGGCGCTTTCATAGAACGCAACGCAATGCCGTTGACATCTGGCTGCAGCACATCTGCGCCCATGAGCCAATCTGCTTCTAGTGCGGTTTGCTTGAGGGCATACTGCTTGGTTAGGCTGCCAAAGACATCTGAAAAGTGCTCGTTTAAAGAGCCTGCTTGGTCTTGATACTCCAGCCCGCCTGAAAACTGAGTGACGCCATGGGAGAATTCATGGCCGATGATGGCCAGATCTCCGGTCAAGGGTTTGAAGACAGAGCCACCATCGCCATAGGCCATTTGCTCACCGTCCCAAAAGGCATTTTCAAAGTCTTTGCCGTAGTGAACGTTAGAGATCAGCGCCATGCCGTTGCCGTCTAATGAGTCTCGTCCATATTCGTTGAGGAAAAGCTCGTAGGTTGCGCCCGCGCCGTCGTAGGCTTCATCGACTTGCTGATCGCCGGTAGGGCCGTCGCCTTCTGAGCGCACCAAATTTTCCTGGAGCGATCGCGTTCCCTTAGAGTCAAACACCAAACGAGTTGGCCCTTTTGTTGTAGAGGTTGCCACGTTAGGAGCCGCTGTAACCCTCCGAGGGCTTGCGGTTAGCCTAGTTGCACGTAACCGCTGCGTTAATTCTTCTGTGGCTTCAGCCTCTCGCCGCTGCCGGGCATCTCCGTTGCGCTTAATGGCGTCTAAAATGTCTGGACTCAAAATGCAGCATAGGCAGGTTGGACTGTGAAAAGCTTTGAAACTCATGCATGAACACCCAAATGAACAATATTAGTGTTGGCCGCTTGGCTGAGCGACAGTATCTTGGCTAGAAGCTTGATGTCACAACGAGCTAAGCGACATACCTGTACCGTAGGCTTTGCCTTCATGAGGACTATATCCAGGAGGATGCATACTCCTAGATATATCCAGCACAGGTTATAGGGACGGAATCGATTTAGATAGCCTCCACAAAGGGGCCGCGATCACCCGTCCGAATATCTTTTAGAAAAAGCAAATGTAGTCAAAACTTGGCTTACCGCTACAAATGTTGTGACTTTGTATGGGAATGTGTCAGTCTTATTCCCTTAAACTCTCAGAATGAGTGTTTTCCGGCAAAAAAAATATTAACTACTTTTGTTAAGTAAGAGAATACAAGGCTCTGCCTGTGAAAGGGTCAGCAATCACACGGACGCTTGCTCTCGTCCAAACGGTCTATCCCATCAACCTCTCCGCAATGTTACGGGGTGTTGCTATGGCTTCGTTAATAAATCTAAGGCATCAGTTAGGTGAATTCTGTATCCGTAAAACCCCTTCCCAATTCAGCTATTGCTGAGCGTGTTATTGCCGCTGCTCTCAAGGTTTGGTTGGTTTCAGATTGGTTTGCTTTAGATTTCGTTGAGCCTGCGGAGAAACTCGGCTTCTAGCTGATCCGCGTTGTCAGCTTCTTGTTCTAGGAGCCCTGTTTCAGTGCTATATATCGAGGCCTCTTCGCTGAGGATGGTTTGTTGCGCAAACTGCTGCGCAAACGTGAGCTTTTGCTGGAATGCATCGGAACCACTCAACCGGTTCAGCCGTGCCGCATAGTGCTGACGCGCTTCGTTGCGGGCTTCAATTTTGCCATTGCGCCACAGCATCCAGTAGTAGCGAATTAGCGGCGTGGCCAAAAACGCTATGCCATAAGCCAGCAGAACCCAAAAGATAGACTGCACAAAGCCGACAAAGCCGCCGATGATCACAGCTTCTCGCAGCATATTTTGCAACACTAGCGCACCAATGAGATTGACCGAGCCTAAGCCAATCGAGATCATCACCTGATCTGAAGTGGCGCTTGTAAACCGGCGTTTTGCTTCCTTTAAGTAAGCGCTGACAGCGGCTTTGCCTCTATCTAGTGCTGAAATTTGTAGCTCTGGAAAGTAATAGACAAGTTCACCGGTTGGGCTCACTTCTGGGCGACCGTTAAATCTGCTCAGGACGGGCAGCATGTAGTCTTCGTATTCTTGTTCAGCTTCTGTGCCCAAATCATCTAGATAAGGGGCAATTTGTTCGGCAACGACTGCGCCGCTGTGGTTGTTGATGACTTTGCCAATTTCCTGCCAGCGCCGTTCTTCAAGATCAGCGTTTGGGTTGCCGTCTCCAAACAAGAAAGAAAAAATGGCTTCCAAAAAGTTTAGCCGTTCTCCAGCGTGAGCGCCGTTACCTGACCGATAGCCGTTGGGCGTATGGCGACGGTTAGGATATCGCCTGCGTCCGCGGGCGTAGTTAAAGTCAAATAGATAGAAGAAGTTGAACGGAGAGATGTAGAAGCCACCGAAACCGCCGCCTCTTCTATCATCGCGATCGCCCCCACCTTGGCTGCTAGCCGCAATGGTTAACGCAAAAATTGCAATGAAAATGAGCGCGATCGATAGCATGAGCATGATGCCAAACGATACTCGAATGAGATAGAACGCAACTGTCCACACCTTTGAGGCCAGTGCTTTGGCTCGCAGCTGCCAATATTTGTTGCGCAGCACGCCGCGAAAGTTGCGCGGAAACTCATAGGCGATTTCCCCTGCTTCAGAGACCTGAAGGTGAGCTTGCGTTTCTGACGCTAAGGCCAACAGCCCTTGCTCTGCTACAGCCAAACTCAACCCAGATTGTGTGGCGATATCTCCCACGGTCACCCGATACTTCAGGGCCTCCACCGCCTTCATGACATCGCTATTTAAGCTGTCTTTTTTCAGCCCTTCTGTTTGCGTCACGGCCTTATGCCTCACGATTCCACCGAACGTTTCGGTTGGCGAACATTCCGTTCCTATGCTTGTTCTTTCAAGTATAGAAGGCACCTACTCTATCGACATGGGCGGTAAGAGTTCGGTTTCTACCGTATGTATCAACCTTCAAAAGATAGTCCACAAAACAGTCAAAGCGCCGATTGTCCCTACAGATCTGGGACAATCGGCGCTTTGACTGTTGATGGCTGATCAGGGCTACCGAGCTCAGGTCTACCAAGCTCAGGGCTACCGAGCTGTGGTGACACCTATCACTTGTGGTGAACCCTAATCTCTCAGGTGATTTCTGAGATGCGGCACTTATGTGCGACCCAGAATTTGATCCTTGAGGGCATTCATTTCACTAGCCAACTCGCTGCGATTAGATGCTTTGAGCAAATAGCGGTAAATGAACCACCCGCTGTAAATTAAGCCAATCAGCTCGAACAGGGGCGCCAGTACTGGGACGTCATTGATGGCATCTAGGATGGCAAGCGTGAGCTTAACGGAGATAAATGCACCAAAGATCAGTCCTAGTGCGAGCAAGGGCCGACGGTACTCTTGAAAAAATTCACCGAAGTATTTGGGAAGCTCACCCAGGTTATCGACCACTTGAGCAGTGACGCGCTTGACCTGCTCCATGGTCTCACTAGGGGTTTCACTGGTGGTCGTATCGGTTGTGGAGTTGGGCGTTCCGTTCGTTGTGACCGGATCTTCTGTTTGAAATTCAGTAGCCATGGCGATTGGTTGGATAGTTATGGACAGACATTAAGCCATTGTGTTGCCAATAGCGATCTTGCGATTGAAGGTTTGCCTTCTAAAGCAGACTTTCCGGTAGCTTACGCGCTAAAGCCCTACAGCACTGTTCAAAAAGTAACAGTTGGCTTCCAGTATTTAGCTGGGTATGTCGCTGGACAAAGTAGACACTATTGACAAAGGCAGCGTGCAAATGAAGGCATCATAATAGCGCCTTTATCTGTAAGCGAATGAGCGCAAAGCACTACAAAATATAGGCAGAGGGTGATAAATGACCTCAAAATATTTGTAGGCTGAACTCAATCAAAGGTGAATCAGGCGATAAGACCTGCCTGATTCATGTGTATTTCAGCATTTTTTCGCAGAAAGCGGTAGGTGCTTCCAGCAGAAAAGCTGATATGCATCAATATTTTCTGCTGATTAAATCGTACTACTTTTAGTACTAATTTGCGTTAAGGTTTGAGTCAAGAAGGTTGGATTCAAAAAGGTTTGATTCAAGAAGGGCTGAGTCAAGAAGGGCTGAGTCAAGTCAGTATTGCGCTTAACGTCATTTCTCTTAATATGATTTCTTTTAACGTCTGAGAGGTCTGCTGAGTGTGACTTCTACAATGAAGGGAGTGGCGCAAGCACGCGCGTGACAGTGCTTGCCGTGTTGGTATTGGGAGGTGTAGCCCCATAGAAAAGATTTACGGTGAGCTGAAAGGCTTGAAAAGCAGCCAGCTAAAAGCGCTGCAGCGAATTTATCACCAGCGTTTACCGGTGGATCGGGTAACGACGCCAGAATTTGCTCAGCGACTAGCGGCAGTGAGTACTGAGATTAATCAGGCGGTATGTGCCTATGTCGACAGGCGCGGACATGTTATCCGGGTGGGGGTGGGCAGCCCCCATGCGACCCAGATTCCGGTGTTAGAGCTGCCGCGCTACGGCGCAGAGCGTTTGTGTGGGATTCGCTGTGTGGCTACTCAGCTAAAGGTAGAGCCGCCAAGCCACAGCGTGCTGACGGCAATGGCTGTCCAGCGGTTGGATGCGATCGCGCTGCTTACCCTTACGGGCACTGGCTTCAAGCGCAAAGGCGGCGGTGCCACTGGCTACATTCGTGAAGGGTATTTGGCTCACCTAGTGCCGGACCCGCAAATCCGGTGGGCCATATCTGCGCCCCTGACGCTAGATGAACTAGACAACCAAGATTTTCTAGATCTGGCTGAGGGCTTAGAAGAAGAGTTTCGCCGTGAGTTTGTTGCGCAGCAAGTTGATTCCGATCATGAGCGGGTGATTGTGCTGGGTTTGCTCACTGACAAAATGAGCACGACTGATTTTAAAAATGGCCTAGAGGAAGTGGCGCGGCTGGTGGAGACCGCGGGCGGCGATGTGTTAGAGACGATGACGCAGAAGCGATCGCGCCCTCACCCGAGGACGGTCATCGGAGCCGGTAAAGTCGATGAGGTGACGCTAACGGTGCAAACGCTGGGTGCCAATTTGATTGTGTGCGATCGCGATCTCTCCCCAGCTCAGATCCGCAACCTAGAGGCTCATGTCGGGGTTCGTGTTGTAGACCGCACTGAGCTAATTCTTGATATTTTTGCCCAGCGCGCCAAATCTGGGGCCGGTAAGCTGCAGGTGGAGCTAGCCCAGCTCGAATATCAGCTTCCCCGTCTTACGGGTAGAGGCCAAGCCATGTCTAGGCTCGGTGGCGGTATCGGTACCCGAGGCCCAGGTGAAACCAAACTAGAAACCGAGCGCCGAGCCATTCAAAAGCGCATCACGCGCCTGCAAAAAGAAGTCAATCAGCTTCAGGAACACCGTTCCCGGTTGCGTCAGCGCCGTCAGCAGCAGTCTGTGCCTTCTGTGGCCATCATCGGCTACACCAACGCAGGCAAATCTACCCTGCTCAATCGCCTCACCGATGCAGATGTCTACGCTGCGGATCAGCTCTTTGCCACGCTTGATCCCACCACCCGACGAATTAGCATTACTGAAGCCGAAAGCCACGAGGTTCGCAGCCTTGTGCTCACTGACACGGTTGGCTTCATCCAAGATCTGCCGCCTGCACTGATGGATGCCTTTCGGGCCACTTTGGAAGAAGTGACCGAAGCCGACGCGCTCATCCATGTAGTGGATGCCAGCCATCCGGCCTGGAAGGAACACATTCATTCGGTGATGGGGCTGCTCGGACAGATGCCGATTCAGCCGGGGCCGATTTTGCTAGTGTTCAATAAGCTCGATGAGTCTGGGACACAGGCCCTAGAGCTCGCCAAAGAGGAGTATCCACAGGCAGTGTTTATCTCAGCCGCTAACAATTTGGGTTTGGATACCCTGCGGCAAAAAGTGCTGCAGCTTGTGGACTATGCGATGGCTGCTTAATCTTTCACCTGCGGTTATCAAGACTGAAATAGTAAAAGACTGGTCAGGATAGCGCCACATTACAAGGCCAGTGATGTAGCGCTACGGTGCCGGACTAAAATTTCCCGAAGGTTCAATGTCTTCAACGGGCTCGACAACGCCTGGCGGTAGCTCAAACCCCGACAGCACTGCTAACTTGCCCGGTCGCATAGACCCTTCGTAATACTCACCTTCGATAATCCAGGTCGGATACGCATAAATCTGCATTTGTTCGCATAGCTCCGGCTGCGCCCCAAACCCTGCCGGATCGCATTCCACATAGGGCAAGCGATCGACGACCCCATTGAAATAGTCTTTTTGCGTTGCACAGTGCGGGCACCAGTAAGCGCCGTACATCTTGGCACCTGTGTTTGTGAGGTGATCGGCTAGACGCGCATTATAGGAACCTGGCAAGGTATTGCATCCGCCCATCAGTAGCGAAATGGCCAGCGTAGAAACGGCCAAAATGATCGTTCTGCTACGGCGAGTGAGGCCATAGTTTGGTTTGCTACTGATAGTCATTGGTTGTGTCGCTGTCGGTTTTAACGCTATTGGTTTTAACGCTATGGGGCTCAATGCATCATAGGCAGAGCAGGCTCGACAGTTGCCATAGTAGGGTATGCCACACCCCCATTTTCGAAAGAAGCTGTCAAAATGTGGGCAGCTTTGCTTTTAAGTTTTTCAGTATCAATTTAGCGAGTTGATCCCATGACTTTTTTTGAACGCCTGTCATCCGTCTCTATCGGCAGCTTGACTTTTGATAGAGATAGACAACGCCGACAACCGGTTCGACAGTCTGTTCAACCTGCTATCCGACACGTCATTCGGCAATGGTTGCGCTGGATAACGTCTGCTGCGGCAGCTTTTTTGCTGACCAATAGTCTTTGGATGTTCCCGGCCTGGGCTCAAGCGGCCATGGAAGATTCTGTGGCCACCTTTACGCCTACTCTGCAAACTGAAGTTGCCTTCGAGCCTGCTACCAAGCCTTCTGCGGCTGCTACGGCGCTCTCGGGTGAAAGCTTTGTTGCCAATGCGGTGCGCAATGTAGGGAGCGCGGTTGTGCGCATCGACACAGAGCGCACCGTGACGCGCAACGTGCCCGATATGTTCTATGACGATCCGTTTTTCAGGGGTCGTTTTGGTGGCCCTAGTCCCTTTCAAACCATTCCTCAAGAAGAGCGACTCAGTGGTCAAGGCTCTGGTTTTATCATCAATGAGCAGGGCGATATTTTGACGAATGCCCATGTGGTGGATGGGGCCGATCAGGTGACGGTGAAGCTGAAAGACGGGCGCTCGTTTGAGGGGTTTGTCGAAGGGATCGATGAGCTGACTGATTTGGCGGTGGTGCGAATTGATCCCGCTGGTGACAAGCTGCCAGTTTCTAAGCTAGGTGACTCGGATGGCGTTGAAGTTGGGGATTGGGCGATCGCGGTTGGCAATCCTTTAGGCTTAGATAATACGGTGACCTTAGGTATTGTCAGTACGCTCAAGCGCTCAAGCGCTGCAGTGGGCATTCCTAACAAGCGCATCGATTTTATCCAAACGGACGCGGCTATTAATCCTGGAAATTCTGGTGGCCCGCTGCTGAATGCCCGAGGCGAAGTGATTGGCATCAACACTGCCATCCGCGCAGATGCCATGGGGATTGGTTTTGCGATTCCTATCAATAAAGCCAAAGTCGTGCAGGCCAGTTTGGCTAAGGGCGAGCGCATTGCACACCCTTATCTGGGTGTGCAGATTGCAACCCTTACGCCTGATATGGCAACGATGAACAACGAAGATCCGAATAGTGCCATTGAACTGCCGGTGACAAGCGGTGTTTTGGTGGTGCGGGTATTGCCAAATACGCCCGCTGCAGAGGCTGGTTTACGTCGCGGCGATGTGATTACGGAGATTTCGGGGGTGCGGGTGAAGCAAGCCGATCAGCTGCAGAACCGTGTGGATCAAGTTAAAGTGGGTGAGTCTTTGCAGGTGACGCTAAAGAGAGGCGATCGCACCCAGCGACTCTTTGTGAAAACGGCTGATCTTTCGACGCAAGAGAGCGCTTAACTGTCATGAGATGCCAGTCATAGAGATGCCAGTCATAAGGTGCCAGTCATGAGACGTCAGCCAGAAACTGGCGATAGGGTCTATTTTCTAAGAAACTTTTTGCCTGCCCTGAGTCCATCGGACGCGTAAATAAGAAGCCTTGAATGTAGTGACATCCCAGTTCTGTCACAATTCGCAGCTGCTCTATAGTCTCTACGCCTTCGGTAACCACTTTGAGATTCAAGGCCTCGGCCATGGCGATGATTGAGCGAATAAGCTCCTTGCTTTCTGAGCTTATTTCTAAATCTCGCACAAAACTGCGGTCAATTTTAATGCCGTCAATGGGATATTTAGCCAGATAGCTCAGTGATGAGTACCCGGTGCCAAAATCATCGACAAAAATGTTGAACCCCAGGGCTTTCATTTCGTTGAGGTTCTTCATGACGAGCCCAGAGTCTACCAATAAATAACTCTCTGTAATTTCAAGAACAACATCGTGAGGACTAATTTTGGAGCTCGCCGTGACCTGCCGCAGGAAGGGCACAATGTCTGCTCTTTCTAGCTGTCCGCTAGAGAGATTTACGTTGCACTTTTGATTATGACTGGCGATGCCCTTGTCTTTCCACTGGCGCAGTTGTTGGCATGTTTTCTCAAGCACAATCCGGTCAATATCTATAATCAGCCCCAATTCTTCTGCAAGGGGAATGAACTGTCCTGGTGCGATCATGCCTTTGTCAGGATGAGCCCATCTCACCAAAGATTCAATTGAGAAGAGACCGTGATTGTGGGTGTCAACAATCGGCTCAAAGTTGATTAGAAATTGCTTCTCGTGAACGGCAATGTCTAATTCTCTCTCTAGCTCAAGTCTCTCCAGATACTGCGTACGCATCTTTTCATCAAAGAGCTGATAACAATTGCCGGTTGCCTTGGCTCGATACATTGCAATATCGGCGTCACGAATCACATCATCCATAGATTGGTAGCGTGCATCAGCGATAACGATGCCAATGCTGGCAGCAAGAGAGATTTCAGTCTCGTGAATTTGAATAGATGGAACAAATGCATCGATTATGCTCTGCGCTAGCTGAACGGCTTCGGCGCTGGTGAGCTGGCCCATGAGTAAAACAAATTCATCTCCGCCTAAACGGGCAAGGCAAATGGCATCACCTGCCAGTGACGATAAACGATTGGCCACTTGAATCAGTACTCTATCGCCCATCAAATGGCCGAAGCGATCATTAATGTGTTTGAAACGATCAAAGTCGATAAAGAAAAAACACAGTCCGATGTCTGCATCAGTGTCTCGCTGCGCTACACATTGGTTGAGCATCCGCATTAGCTGGATGCGGTTGGCCAATCCGGTCAAATCGTCATGGGTGGCGTCATATTCGAGCTGCGTATTGATCTTTTTTAGGCGTAGTTGGGCGGCTTGTAGTTCTGTGGTTCTTGCTTGCACCAAGTTTTCCAGTTCCTGCTGGTGTAAGTCTGCTTGGGCAAGCCGTAGGTTAGATTCAGCCTTTAAAACTTCGTATGCTTGCTTTAGCTGTAAAGCGGTGGAATGCACCGACTGCTCCAAAAGCTCACGATTGGTACTGAATTCTTTGATGGTTTGATCTACGGCCAAGACGAAATTACGCCAGTCAGCTAGCGTCGGCGCGGCATCTATGGTGACGCCCTGCCGCCGCATGAGTCGCTTGAGCATGCGGCTGAGATCGCTAGAGGTTTTTTTGATTAAGGACTTGGCAGACATCGAAAATCCTAATACTCCCGTATTAGCCCCATCGTGATGGTCTCATTGTGAACTTGAGGCGGGCCGGATGAGGTCGTCGATATTTCGCCAAAGGCATACATGCCAATTTGATGGATGCCATGGCCTAGACCGTCGCGAGCCAGTGCGGCTTCTTCGCTCGTTTTATTGAGTAATACGGTGCGGCGGCCAGCGCAGCTGACGCAAATTGCCAGCGCGTTGTTTGGCGGCAGAATCGTTTTACTGCGCATCCGCTCGATGGCTTCGTCGACCCCATCGAGGATGTCGTCTGCTGTGGTTGTCATGACTTGAACGGTCACCCCTTCCGGGATGTCGCCTGCGAGTTCAATGGCTCCAGAGGCTTCATCAATTGTGTTAATGTCGCGAACAATCTGCATTTCGAGATGCGGTAACCGTACGGTCAGCGGGTAGCGAGTAGATGACTCGCGTAGGCCAAATCCTACTTCGCTACCAATCTGGCGCTGATAAACAGCGTTGGCCGGTTCACCATTCAGCTCAAATAAGGTGCGCCCCGATGTTCGCGTGGCCTTGCATTCTGATCCAATTAATCGCCAGCCGCCGCCAGTGGCTCGCGTGAGTTCTACTGCGCTGCCAACAAAGCCGACTGCGCAGGCATGAAATCGTTTAATTTCACCGTCGCACAGCATCCATGTGTCGTCTAAGGTATGGCCGCTTGCGAGTCCGCCGGTGATGGTTACACCCGTTGGCAGCTTTTCCTGTAGGCCCCGCACTAAATCTGTGGCTTCTGTGGTGACGCCGTCCGAAAAAACTAGGATGCCTTTTAGATCCGCGTCGGTGAGTTGTTGACTCAGGGATTGGCCCGCTCTGAGAGAGTCTTGAAACGTGTTGACAGGCACACTGGCAAGGCGAAGCTGGGCATTTTTGAATTTGATAATGCCAACGGCGATCGCTTCCTTTAGCAAGGCCCCGTCACAGATGACAACTGGCGTACTGCAGCCAATCATTTTTGACTGAGGAAAGGCTTGACGCAGCTCGGTTAACGGCTCTGGAGTGGCACAGTATTCATGGGCTGCGAACACGACAATCAGTGTTTTTTCAGAATCTAAGTCTGGAAATGGTTTTGTCCAGCCAGTGGCCGAGTGGTAACTCAACGTCTCGGTGGTTTGTTCCTCAATGCCCAGCGTTTCAATGCCCAGTGTTTCACTGTTTAAGTGTGTAAAAGGTTTCATGGTTAAACATATCTGAAGTCAACCAAATTCTAGGGTCATGATTTTCAGGGCCATCATTATAGGCCAGTGGCATATGTAACCGGTACAATCTGGCGATTTTAGACTTTATCAATCGTTTGTGCATGATAAAGTCTTCTTTGCCAGAACATATATGCAGTTTTCACGCATATAGGCATGAAATTAAAGTATTACGCGTTACTTTTTCTACTTGAGTAGCGATAACAGTCGCTGCAGTATCCGTGAATTTAAGGCCGGGTTGCTGTCTGCGATGGTCAGGATTTGAGTGCTGCTAACGTTGAAGGCTCTGATATAGTCATGACCATATCAGAGCCTTCAACGTTAGAAACGGATTGTTTTTGGACAGCGTTGTTATGCAAACAACTTTATTCTGCAAAATTGATGTCTCTGACTTCTACCAGAGGGTAGCAGGGAATTGACTTGGGGCCACAAATACCTGATACGCTCCCGTTAGCTGTTATCCGCTGGCCCACGTAATTGTTTAAGGGTTGGCCCGTAAGATAGACTCGCCCCACACCTGGGCTATCAATAAAATAGCCGCTAGGCGAAGGCCTGAGCTTGTCGGCGTCTTCTTGATAGCCATATTTGGCCTGTACGGTACCTTCCACATCAATGACAGGTGCAATGGTCGCGCGATAGAGCTTATGTAGTTGCCAAATAGTGAGCGTACTAGCTGCGGCCCCTAATAAGAAGAAAACGGCTGCGATCGCCCAAAGCGTAGGCTGAGAGTGTGTCTTTCTAACTTTAATGCGAGCGGACGGTGTGGGAGCAGACGGGGTAGGAGCAGACGGTGTGGAAGAAGCGCCAACTGTAGGTGGCGTCGTTGGCAGAGAGTCGTCGGGGAACCTAGAAAACGCCATGACGTGAAGGGAGGATAGCGGTTGAGGAGGATAGCGGTTGAAGATGCACGCGCGTAGGCTTAGCCTACCCATCCCATCAAGAAAAATTTGTGTCTTTTAGGGCAGTTGTTAGCGCTGGTTGACAGAAATCGTATGCGCTAGCTGGCCCATACACTGCGAAGGGTTCTCTAACCCTTGAGGCTTCGATAGACGGCCCAAATTGCCATGGGTCTGAGATAGTGACAGGCCCGGAAAGTGCCCACTGCCGTAATCGCCTCAGGTGTGCGAAATTGCAGCCCGTACTGATAGATTTGTTGAACGACAGCTTCGGTGATTTCCATCGCTGCTTGGGGTTTGCCTGCGTGAGCAAAAAAGGCCGCTAGACCGAAGTTGATCCCCGTCCAGACTTCTAGCTGATGGGTGTCATCTGGATTTTGAGGTGAACCATCGGGGCGCACGCCGTTGGCACAGCCAATTTTCATGCCGAGTTCAGCGGCGCTAAAGTGGCCGGTTTGGGCGCCTTCAAATTTTTGGTTTTGCGGCCCAAGGTTCGCTGCGTATTCGTTGAACTTAACGAAGCAAGCGTCATAGATGGCGTCTAAGGTGGGTGCAACGTATTCTTCATCGACGACATCGGGTAGGCCCATGGTAGAGGTGCAGAACTGGCCGCAGAGCTGATCGGCCATCACCACATCTGAGCCGCTGCCGGTATCGAGGCGGTAGTAGCTGCCGTTCCAGAGCTGCTTTTGATAGGCGGCGCGACCATGCTGCCACCAGCGGCGATATTGAGCTAGCAAAATAACAGTATTGGCGGGGACTTTTTTATGGTCTTGAAGGATTTCTCCCATCGCGATCGCCGCGCTCAATGCCCCAATCCAAAGCCCCCCACAGTAAGCGCTAATGCCTTGCAGTCGCCAATCATCAAAGGTCTGATCCGGTGCGCCGCTGTTTTCAATGAGCCCGTCGCCGTCTTTATCAAAGAGTTTTGTATAGGCTAAGGTTTCTACGACCGCAGGCCAGCACGCCGCCAGAAAGTCCACGTCAGTGCTGCCTGTAGATTCAAACGCTCTATACACCTGCAGTACAAAGTCACTGGAGAGATCTTTCCACTGATTACAGTCTTGGTAGCTGGTGTAGTTGGTCGCTATCCATGGGTTCTCATTTGGGGCCCCTAAATCGTGAGGGGTTGCCCCCTTGAGCTTGCGCGGGGCGAGGTGATTTTCTTCTCCAATGGTGTAGTAGTAGCCGATAATGCGCGGTTTGGGATCGGCGGTTGGGATGGCGCGGGCAAAGGCACGAATCACAGCCTTTTCTAGCTCTGGCCACAGCATGAGTGTGGCAAAGCCGCCGTATAGCCTCACGTCTAGGCTTTCGTACCAGCGATAGTCTATGCATTCCAGGACGCCAAATTGACCTACCGGATCGGTCTCGGTTGCGGCAGACCATAGGGTGCCACCGCTGGCGAGGTCGTATAGCTCATTGAACAAGGCCATTTTGAACCAGTTGGGCAAGTCTTGTTCGAGGATGGGCTGCTGCCAGTCGTAGATGTTTTGTTGCCAGGTTTTGTAATTGTCTAAGGTGGTTTGGGCGATCGCCCAGGCGTTGCGCCCACTGCGACCAAAAAAGTCCGTGTAGCGGCGGTAGGCTTGTTTGCCAGTAGCGAATTCAGTGACGGGCAAGTCCCAGCTCAGTGCGAAGGGAATTTCTATTGTTTCACCGGGCGCGAGGGTAAAGCGAAGGGCGATCGCGCCCCCAACTTGCTCTCCCATACTCGGATTCGCGTCTTCAAGATTGTCTAAGCTTCCATTAGCAGTAAAGCTATTCCAGAGCTCACTCCCATCGCCATCGGGATTCCATTTCGTATAGTAAAAACTCTCTGCGTTACTAAGGTTTTTAGGAAGCTTAGCTGCAATAGCAAACTGCCCGTCTCCTTCTGTGGGCTCATTCTTCCACTGCCCGTCCATCACAAAGCCAGCCAGTTGGCCATCTTCACAGACAAGTTTGTTGTAATTTCCCTTACTCTCTTTTAACGGTGGTACATAGTCATAAAACGGACTGCCGTCTTCTCTTTGTTTAATCTCAGGCGAGGCTTCACTGTTAGTAAACCAGCCCACCATATTTTGCCAGCTCAGCATGATGCTCAGGGTGATGGGCTCATCAGTTGGATTATTCGCTGTCCATATAAAAGCAACAGCTGGATAGCTACTTTCTTGGTAGTTGTTGGCCCAGATAGGAGAGAATTGTTCACAAGTGAGCTCAGCGGTCAAAACATTCTCATAAGTAGACCAGCTACGCGGATATAGCGCGTGATAGTGCCCAGTTGTCTTGTCTTGAGTGCTGGCTGGATACCACTGCCAAGCCGAGAGACTGTCTGTGGGTTTGGCAGCGCTAGTCGTTATATCGGTGCTCAGTGCGTAGGCTTGTTTGTGTCCGTTTACCGCTTCAAACACACTAAACTGACAGCCCGGAAAGTGCGCAAACACATGCTCACCACCGTCTAAGTGCCACAGATTAAACGAGCCGTTAGGTGATCTGCCAATGCATCCCGCGCCAAAGCCCCCTAATGGAATGCCATGCTCCGGCCCGTCGTCTAAATTACTCGCATAGCGAACAACATAAGGCGTTTCCCACTTTTTCCCAATTGGCCACTGCCATGCGCAGTCTGGAATGTTTGGTTGTGAGTGGGCGTGAGTCATGTAGGCATCGTCCGCAATTTTTGAACACCCCGGATTATCCTACGCTTTGCTCATCAAGCCAACATAGGGGCTGATATCTGACAACTATAGGGCGATTTTTCCTAGCGATTTTTCCTAGCGATTTTTCCTAGCGATTTTTCTGGAGCAATTTTTCTGGGGTTGTTTTTCTAATAGGGCCTTTCAATAGGGCCTTTCGCCTCCAGCTTCTGACATATCGTTTAACATTAAATATCAAGTGCGATAAAAACTTGCGCTGTCCTCATTGCCCCTGAGTCTTGCTGACCTATGCCAACGAAGTTCGATATTCAAGCCCCTTTTGAACCAGCTGGTGACCAACCCAAGGCCATTAAGCAACTCGTTAAAAACTTAAAAGCTAAGCACGAATATCAAACCCTACTGGGTGCAACGGGGACTGGCAAAACTCACACCATCGCTCGCACTATTGATAAAATTGGCAAGCCGACGCTGCTCTTGGCGCACAACAAAACCCTGGCAGCGCAGCTCTGTAATGAGCTGCGTGAGTTCTTCCCAGAGAACGCGGTGGAGTATTTCATTAGCTATTACGACTACTACCAGCCAGAAGCCTATATTCCAACCACAGATACCTACATTGCTAAAACGGCTTCGATTAACGATGAAATCGATATGCTGCGCCACTCGGCTACGCGATCGCTCTTCGAACGCAAAGATGTTATTGTGGTTGCCTCCATTAGCTGCATTTATGGCTTGGGCATCCCGTCAGAATATCTCAACGCCTCTATTCCATTGCGAGTAGGGGCAGAAACCAATCAGCGTCAGATACTGCGCGATCTCGCTTCTGTGCAATACACTCGCAATGACTTAGAGATGGGGCGCGGTCGTTTTCGAGTGAAAGGCGATGTGCTAGAAATTGGCCCCGCCTACGAAGATCGAGTAATTCGTGTGGAGTTCTTTGGCGATGAGATTGACGCGATTCGCTACATCGACCCCATTACAGGGACGACCATACAGAGTATGGACTCGCTGAACATTTATCCAGCTCGCCACTTTGTCACGCCTGAAGATAAGCTACAGGCAGCTTGTCAGGGTATTCGCGCCGAGCTAAAAGAACAGCTTGAGTTTTTAGAAACCAACGGCAAACTATTAGAAGCGCAGCGACTGGAGCAGCGCACTCGCTACGATTTAGAAATGCTCGAAGAAGTGGGCTACTGCAACGGGGTAGAGAACTATACCCGGCATTTAGCGGGTCGCCTACCGGGTGCGCCACCTGAGTGTTTGCTCGACTACTTCCCCTCTAACGATTGGCTGATTGCCATTGATGAATCTCACGTGACGGTGCCACAAATTCGAGCGATGTATAACGGTGATCAGGCGCGTAAGCGAGTGCTGATTGATCATGGCTTTAGACTGCCAAGTGCGGCGGATAATCGCCCGCTAAAGGCCGAAGAGTTTTGGAACAAGGTAAATCAGTGTGTGTTTATCTCGGCCACGCCGGGGGATTGGGAAAAAGAGCTATCGGAAGATCGCATTGTGGAGCAGGTGATTAGGCCTACAGGGGTTTTAGATCCAGAAGTGTTGGTGCGACCGACTGATGGGCAGGTGGATGATTTGCTCGGTGAGATTCGCGATCGCGCGGCTAAAAACGAACGAACCCTCGTGACCACCCTGACCAAACGCATGGCCGAAGATCTTACCGACTACTTCAATGAACACGGCGTTCGTGTTCGCTACTTGCACTCAGAGATTCACTCGATTGAGCGTATTGAAATTATTCAAGATTTGCGCAACGGAGAGTTTGACGTTCTGATTGGTGTGAACCTGCTCAGAGAAGGGCTAGATTTACCCGAAGTCTCTTTGGTGGCGATTTTAGATGCGGATAAAGAAGGCTTTTTGCGAGCGCAGCGATCGCTTATTCAAACCATCGGGCGTGCGGCCCGCCATGTAGACGGTAAAGCGATTCTCTACGCCGACAATATGACCGACAGTATGGAAGCAGCGATTTCTGAAACGGAGCGTCGCCGTGCCATTCAGATGAAGCACAACAAAGATAATGGCATTGAGCCAAAGCCCATTATTCGTCGCCAGAGCAATGCGATTCTCTCCTTCTTAGATGTCTCGCGTCGTCTAAACGCGGAAGAACTAGAGCAGGCGTATGATCAAAGCGATGACTTACCGCTAGAAGATATTCCCATGCTGATTGGTCAGCTAGAAACGCAGATGAAAGAAGCGGCAAAGAAGCTGGAGTTTGAAGAGGCGAGTATGTACCGGGATCGGATCAAGCATTTGCGCGATCGCCTCCTCGGCAAACATAAATCACCCTTTCAGCAAGAAAAAGAAAAGCAAAGACAGCAAAGCGCCTGATTTACGCAGGTATTGCCTTTGGTTTACACCGGTAAGCGAATACAGAATTCAGTGCCCTGCCCCGGCTCAGACTGTACATCTATGGTTCCATCGTGAGCTTCGACGATAATTTGCTTGGTAATCGACAGGCCTAGCCCTGTTCCTTTACCTACCCCTTTTGTTGTAAATAGATGATCAAAAATTCTCTCTTTTATCTCAGCGGGCATGCCCTTACCATTGTCTCCAATGCGAATTTCAACGGCATTGCCCTCAGAGAGTACAGCTGTTTTGATGGTGATGATCTGAGGCCCATGGGTTTCTTTTCTAAACGCTGGCTGCTGTGTAGCTTCGTCAAAAACATCAATGGCGTTAGCCAATAGGTTCATAAATACCTGATTGAGCCTGCCTGGAAAGCAATCAATGGGAGGCAATTCGCCATAATCGGTGACTACTTGAATGGCATGCCTATCGTCGTTGCCTTTCAGCCTGTACTTTAAAATCAGCAGCGTGCTCTCTAGGCCTTCGTGCAAATCGGCTGTGACTTTGGTCTCTGTATCTGCCCGAGAAAACGTCCGTAAGCTAGTGCTAATCGATTTAATCCGATTAGTCGCCCGTTGCATTGAGGTGAGAAGCTGCGGAAAATCCTCGCAGACAAAGTCGAGATCAATCTCTTCAGCATTTTCTTGAATGGGTTCGACTGGATTAGGATAGTGTTCCTGGTATAAATCGAGCTGACTTTGTACATCTTTAATGTAGTTGAGGGCATTTTTGAGACTGCCGTTGAGGAAGCTAAGGGGATTGTTGATCTCGTGGGCAACGCCAGCGACAAGATTACCTAAAGCAGACATCTTTTCTGATTGGATGATTTGGGTCTGGCTTTGTTCTAGCTGTAGTAGTGCTTGTTTAAGTTCTTGTGTCTTCTGCTGGACGCTGGCTTCAGTTGCTTTGCGATCGCTGATATCTCTGACAATGCTGTGGAGAACCATTTCGTCTTTATACCGCAGTGGTGTCAGTACAACCTCTGCCCAAAAGACTCT
>JBCCOO010000091.1:0-19643 GCA_039025345.1 Cyanobacteria bacterium P01_D01_bin.105
AGGCTTTAGTGACCTCACGGCCATTGTGGGTGGTCTGCCCGATCTGCGCCGGGAAGATTTACCGCCTTGCCGATTTGTTGCTCGATGCGATCGCGCCAGCGACCAGTGTCACAATTTTCCCCTGCCCCAACAACAACTCACTCAAAATCACCAAGTTGCCTGCTGGCACCCGCTAGAAATGATGGACGAGAAACAATGAACGAGGAATCATGATCGATGAAAGATGCAAGTCCTCTGCTGCAAGTGACTGATCTGAAAAAACATTTTCCTATGTCTGCGGGGGCTACCCAGTGGCTGAGGCCCAAAAAGAACGCTCAGGCGCTCCATGCGGTAGATGGGGTGAATCTTTTGATTAACCCTGGTGAAAGTGTGGGTCTCGTTGGAGAATCCGGCTGCGGCAAATCCACGCTGATTCGGCTGATTGCCCGACTGCTAGAGCCTACTTCAGGCGATGTGGTGTTTAATGGCACTGCCATCAGCCAGATTCCTGTGGGCGTTTTTTCTCGCAGTCCCTATCGCGCTGAGTTGCAGATGGTTTTTCAAGACCACACCGATAGCCTCAACCCCAGATTCACCGCCTTTGAAACCATTACCGAACCGATTAAACGGCTCGGGAAAAAACAGACCCGCACCCAGCTCAAGCAGCGCGCTGCTGAACTTGCCCAGCAAGTTGGCTTGCCCCCTGAATTGCTCAGCCGGTTTCCTCATCAGCTCTCGGGTGGACAAAAAGCGCGGGTGGGCATTGCCCGCGCCATTGCGCTTAACCCCAAACTTCTCATTCTCGATGAGCCCACCTCCGCCCTTGATGTTTCTGTGCAGGCCGTTATTCTCCATCTGTTGGCCGAGCTCAAACAGCAGCTCAATATGAGCTATCTATTTATTTCTCATGATCTCAACGTGGTGAGACTATTGTGCGATCGCATTTTGGTCATGTATCTGGGCAAGCTCGTCGAAACCGGCCCCACCGACGCCGTTTTTAACCACCCGGCTCATCCTTACACTCAGGCTCTCATCTCTGCCATTCCTAGCTTTGCTGCCACAGCTGCTGATATGTCTACGCCTCCTCGAATCCCGCTCACGGGCGAACCTCGTAGCCCTATCAATCCTGATCCGCATATCTGCCGTCTCTATGGCCGCTGCCCCAAAGGCGATGAACAATGCCAACAAATCCTGCCAGACCTGCGGCCCATAGACGATGATCATCAGGTTGCCTGCCACTACCCTGAGGTGCCATAACGGCATTTCAGGCATGCTTGTATGCCCCGCCATTTGCCTAGTTCTTCCAAAAAAGATCGTTCAAAAACTAACCGCTCAAAAACATCGCCTTCCCAGCTACTTTTCGGCATCGTTTTAGTATTTTTGAGTGCTATTTTTTTGGCCACTCAAAACGTGATTTCTCGTGTCTTTTTCGTGCCCAGCTCAGTATTTGGTCTGTTCACGCTCGGTGACTGGCTATCACCCTCGCTCAGCAATATTGAGATGCTGTTATCCATGCGGATGGGATTAATGGCGCTGTTGCTTGCGGTTGTTGCACCTCGCCTATATCGCAATACCTTTGGCGCGATTGGACAATTGAGGCAAACCCCTCGGTTGCTTCGGTATGTGGTTGGCAGCGGCGTTTGTTTATTTGTGGGGCTGACGGCGCTGTATTTATCGTTGAGTCAGGTGGCGGCTGGCATTGCGATCGCCACTTTCTTTATCTACCCTGCGGTTACGGTTCTGCTCGCGTGGCGTTTTCTTCAGCAGCCTCCCCAGCGCTACCAGCTTGCGCTGATGCTGTTTATTCTTTTTGGGGTGGTGCTCACGACCTTGGGGTCTGCGGCAGCGGCAACCCCTGCGGCTAACCCAATGCTTGGCGTGAGCAGCGGACTCATTGCCGGATTAAATTTTGGCCTATACGGCATTTTTGCAGAAATCGCCCTTCAATCCCATCCTACTCGTTCTGATCTGCATCCTGTTCCATTTTCTCTCATTACCTTTATCATTGTTTCTGTTTTAGCGGCCTTTAGTTTGTTCTTGATGCCACCTATCGAGGTTGCACCCACCGATTGGCGTGCCATCTCTTTAATGACGTTATTATCGGCCTCTGTTACTGTCATTGCCTATGTTTTAAATAACTCTGGCATCCGTTTAATTGGCGCTTCGCTGACTGCTCTCATCAGTGCTAGTGCCCCAGCGCTGACTGCTCTTTTTGCTTGGGTCGCGCTGCAAGAAGCGCTGCAATTTCAGCAGATTTTAGGGATTGGGGTTGTCACCCTTGGGGTTGCGGCCCTTAGTCTAAAAGCAAAGGAGCCGAAATAAGTTCATTGTCCACAGCACGCAAACATAACCATGATCTCTATTGAAAACATCAACCAAATGACACAGACCGAGTTTATTGCTCAGTTCGGTAGCATCTTTGAAGAGACGCCAACCATTGCCGAACGCGTGTGGACAGCGCGTCCTTTTCAAGATGTTGCCGATCTCCATCAAAAGATGGTCGATGTTGTGGCCCAGTCGATGACGCCTCAAGAACAGCTTGTACTCATTTGTGCCCATCCCGAGTTAGGCAAGCGCGGCAAAATGGCAGAAGCTTCTGTGAAAGAGCAAGCCAGCGCCGGGCTTAGCCAACTTAATGAAGACGACTATCACCGAATTCAGACATTGAACGCGGCCTATCGGGAGAGATTTGGATTTCCTTTTGTGGTGGCGGTTAAAGGGCTGAGCGTGCCAGATGTGATTGCGATGATGGAAGAGAGAATTCAGGCCGATAGAGAAGAAGAAATGGGGCGATCGCTCTCGGAAATTTACCAGATCGCTCGCTTTCGCTTAAATGATTTGGTTGAAGAAATGGCTTGAAGAAATTAGTTGAAGAAATTGCTTGAAAAAAGGCCCGCCGTTACAACAAACCTCAGCTTGAGCAATTTACAAAAGTTATCACTCTACCGGCTGTCTTGTGTTGTGGGTTTGCTTCGCTGCGATCAGGTGACCAACGGTAAAAGCGCCATGCCCTCCTTTAGTGGCCGTCTCACTGAAGATCAAATCGCTTCTGTAGCCGAATACGTTCTACAGCAGTCTGAGGCAGGTTGGTAAGGTCTGTGTGAGATGTCGTCTCTTGCAGCGCTTATTTTTCACTGTCGCTTGTGGTCTCAAGCTCTGCTTTTTTAGCGGCTGAGCGCACTTCACAATGTTTCGCAGTCTTTGCTGAGCCGTTTTGCTCGCTGGGGGCTGCTTTTTTTTGCATTTCTAATGGGTACTTTCAACGGGTACTTTTTTAGTAGGCACTTTTTGTCAGCTTTTCTGCGCAAACTGCTGGTTTTTATCTATATTAGTTGCACCGAATAGTTTCCTTTTTGAAGTACGGGTTTAGACGGCTATGGGTTTGACAGCGATTAGGCAACTTCTCAAGATTGGGCGACCCTTCAATCGGCTTGTGACTCAGTTTTTGGCTCAGCTTTCGACACGGTGCAGCGTCACCCGTTGGAAAAAAGCATTGGCGCTGGGGATGGCATCACTACTGCTGACGGTAACGTTGCAAAGCTGCTCAGCAACCACGACGGGCCCCTTGGCTAATCTCCGACTCGAAAACTTTAGAACCCAAACCGCCGACGTGCCGCGACTGATTAGTACAGTCGTTGGTGAACCTAAAACCCTCAACTATATCCTTGCGGCCGAAAGCTCTAGCTCCGATGTGCTGGCGCTGATGTACTCCGGACTTACCACCATCGATTTTAATACCAGCGAAATCGTTCCAGACTTAGCGGAGTCTTGGGACATGTCTGACGATGGGCAAACCATTGTCTTCACGCTCAGGGAAAATCTGACATGGTCAGATGGTGAGCCGCTGACGGTGGACGATGTGGTATTTACCTACAACGAACTGATTTTTAATCCTGACATTACAACGAACAAACGAGATTTTTTGCGGGTGGGTGAATCGGGGACGCTACCAGAAGTTACCAAGGTGGGCGATCGCAAAGTGCAGTTCAAAATTACAGAATCCTTTGCCCCTTTTCTGCGGAACACCAGTCTTGGCATCATGCCAAAGCACGCCCTAGAGGCTTCCGTAAAAGAAACCGGTGAAAACGGCCTGCCCAAGTTTTTAACGATGTGGGGCACCGATACGAACCCGCCCGATATTGTTTGCAATGGGCCTTACTACATGAAGCGCTTTTTAATTGGTGAGCGCATAGTGCTCGAGCGCAATCCTAACTATTGGAGAACAGGGCCCAACGGCGAAGCGCAGCCCTACATTGAGCAAGTCGTGCTACCGGTTGTCAGCTCGCAAGATGCTGAATTTGTCCGCTTTCGCTCAGGCGATTCTGACCTGATGGGCGTGACGCCCGATAGCTTCAGTTTGATGAAGCAAGACGAAGAACAAGGTCGTTACACGGTCTACAACGGTGGGCCAACCACTACCCGCCTATTCATGGCTTTCAACCTCAATAAAGGTTCGCTTCAGGGCAAGCCTGTGGTCGATCCGATTAAGTCAGTTTGGTTCAACGAGGTGAAATTCCGTCAGGCCGTAGCCTACGCCATCGATAGAGACACCATGCTCAATAACATTTTCAAGGGCTTGGGTGAAATGCAAAATTCTCAAATTGCACCCCAAAGCCCCTACTTCAAAGCAGATGCCAAGTCTTATGACTACAACATCACAGCAGCGAAAAAACTGTTACAAGAAGCTGGGTTCACCTATCAAGGCAGTCAGCTCATCGGGCCGCAAGGAAATCCCGTCGAGTTCACCCTACAAACCAACGTCGGGAACAAGATTCGAGAGGCGGCAGGGGTTCAAATTACGCAAAATCTTTCTGAAATTGGTATTAAAGTCAATTTTCAGCCCATTGATTTCAACAAGCTCGTAGAAAATCTAGATTCTACGATGGATTGGGAAGCGATCATTCTTGGCTTTGGCGCGGGCGTAGAACCCAATGGCAGCGCCAGTTTATGGCAATCTTCAGGGAATTTGCACCTGTTTAATCAGCAGTTCCAAGGCGGCAAGTCTATGCTGCCGGGGCAAGAGGTATACGACTGGGAAAAAGAAATTAGCGATTTGTATGTCAAGGCCGCGCAGGAGCTAGACGAGGACAAACGTAAGGCGATGTATTTTGAAACGCAAGACTTAGTACAGGAGTATTTGCCGTTTATTCATTTGATTGGCCAATATTCTATGAGCGCAGTCCGAGATACGGTCGAAAACGTTCAGTACAGCGTTTTGGGTGGCACCTTATGGAACATCCATGAGCTGACGATTGATGAAGGTCTTACGGAAAGCTAGCGGTTGACTGCTTTGGGCTGATTTTTTAGGGGCATTCCTTACAGAACGTTAAGCTCAGTTCTTAAGGTTTGCTGTGATTGATTTACGGTAGTGAAAGTCATCCGTCATAATCTAGGCTCATCCATTTTATAACTACCGTTTATACCTATGCTCGAACTGGCGTCTTATTAACACCTGCTAATTGCTGCGCTCTTAAAAGTTGCCCCCAAGATACTCTGCTTTCAGAATTGAAAAGATTTGCTGACCTAAACACAACGCTGACTGGCGCGTATGGATACAACAGAACAAGCCTATAGCGTATTAGAGCTGGAGATGGGTGCCTCTATGACGGAGGTAAACCAAGCCTATAAGGATCTGGTGTTCATTTGGCATCCGGATCGTATTCCGAGCGATCGCGATCGTTTGATTGAAAAAGCAGAAGATAAACTCAAGCAGCTCAACGAAGCGCGGGCTTATCTGCGATCGCAGTCCAAAAAAGGTAAGTTGCCTACCCGTCGCACCGCGGCCGCTCACCAAAACAACTCCGCCCAAAGCTCGACCGCTCGCACCAAGACTGCAGCCACTGCCACCAGAGCTAATCGATACAACCGTAATACCCGCGCTTCTACCTACCGCCCCGGCGATGATTCCACCTATCGCCCCTATAGCCGAGCCGAAGGCTATCGTCCGCCCTACGAAGCGTATCGGCGGACTGCCAGCAGTGCCTATACGGGCAATAGCCCCTATCCCAGCAGCCGCTGGCCCCGCCGTGAACAGGCCAGCAGAACCAACACTAATGGATCTTCGTCGAACGGCGCTTCTGCGAACGGCGCTTCTGCGAACGCTACCGCTGCTAAAGGGCCTGCCTCAAACGGGTCTTCCCCTAATTCGACTAACGGCGCTGCCAGCGGCACCGCTGCTAAAGGATCTGAAACGAAGCGTCGTTCAAACGCTAAGGTCGGTAAAGCCGCACAAGAAAGAATTCGTAAAGCCTCTGCACCGGCGACCTCTAAAGCCAAGGCTGAATCGTCGTCTCAAGGGAGCACCACAGCAGATTCAACCCGCTCTTCGACCACCCGGTCTGGCAATACCTACTATTCGTCAGCCAATTCTCGGTCAACCAGTTCTCGATCAGCCAGTTCTCGTTCAGCCAGCACCAGCAGCACCGCTTCTAGCTCATCGGTGAGTCGAGCTTCTAGGGCAAAGCAAGACCCCGACCTCAGCGGCGTAGACATGCGAGGGGCCAACCTCAAAGAAAAAGACTTCTCAGGGCGCAACCTTAGCAATGCCAACCTTGCCGGCGCAGACCTCAGCGATACCTTTATGCACAAGGTCAATCTCAACCGGGCGAATCTGCGTAAGGCTCGCCTTTTTCGGGCCAACTTACTTCAAGCAGATCTCAGTCACGCTGATTTGAGTGGCGCAGACCTCATCGGCGCAGACCTCAGCGGCGCGGATCTCAGCGGCGCGGATCTCAGCGGCGCAAAGGTTGGGTTTGGCGACAAGATTATGGTGAAGCTACTGGGTGCTCGGCTGACGGGCACCATCATGCCAAACGGTCGAATTCATGAATAGGGGCTGCGCCTGATTGGGTGCTATTTGTAGCTCCTAATTTACAAACACATAGCCGTCTTCACGAATGCGCAGTGCACCTTGCACTTCATCAAATTCAGAGCGCTCTAAGTCTACGTTCAAAATGCCGTCGTCGGCGACGGTCACCACCATATCCACCAGCCCAAAGTTCTGGCGCTCAGCGGTGATGGTTGTTGGCATCGGCAGCGCGTCTAGGCGAATGCTTTCCTCCGCAGCTAATACGCGAGGCGGCGTTTGCCCAATGGCTTCGTAGGTGACCGCTGCCCCTGTGTTGTTTATAAGCATGACGGTGGCCTGAGCGGTTTCTGTGTTGAGCCGAGCCAGAACGGCGTCATTGCCACCTGTCGCAGCCGCGTCGATAGTGGGACTATCCGCAGCGTTGCCGGTGGCGTTGCGTTCTTGATTGTTGCGCTCAACTTCGAGGGTTGCGGCTCTTTCGCGGAGTTCTGGCAGGGCGAGATCTGGGGCGCGCTCAGCGGTGGACTGTAGCTCTATTAGGGTTCTGCCGGTTGCAGTGGTTGGAACGGTGGTTTGAGCAGTGGCTGGTGCGGTGGTTGGTGCGATCGCTATCAGACTAGTGCCTAGCAACAGCGCACTTTTCATCACTAAGCTTTCCAGTGCAAAATCCTTTTGTTCAAAACGCTTTAGCTCAAAACTCTTTCGGCGCAAATTTTCTAGCCCTAAATTTGCCATGAGCGTTTTAGTCTCCATTAGTTACCGTGGTTGAGCGCACCCTTAAATAACCGTCGTAAAGTCAATAATAATTGATGACTGTTCCGCATTTTCACTGAGCTAATCAAGGTTAGTAAAACTATTCATGCTCAGTAGAATTGCTTCTGAGTGGTTGAGTTCAAGTTGTTGGCACCGGAGCGTTGTACCCGGATGATTGCAGTCAGATATCTTCGTAGTGCTCTACTGTGGGAAACGGCTTGTAATAGTGGTGTAGTAGCGATTTCCACTGCTGATAGTCTGCTGACTTGTGAAAGCCTTCGATGTGATCTTCGAGGGTTTGCCACTGCACTAGCAAAATATAGCGAGATGGCTTTTCAATACATCGCTTAAGACTGTGATGGATATATCCTGGCATCGCAGCAATGATAGCTTGGGCTGTCGAGAAGTCAGCTTCAAAGCTTTCGACTTCTGCCGGAATCACATCCAAGATGGCAACTTCTAAGATCATGCTGCTATTGTAGCGAAGCGTACAAGCAGCGCTGAAAAGCTCTAGGAGATGAACTTTTCAGCGGCTACAACGAGAACACTGCGGGCAGAGAACAAGCAGCAGTTTGCTAGCCCTCAGATATGTTTACTTCCACTACATTGCTAGCAAAGCTACGGTATGCATTGCCAATCTGTTTTGCCATCGTGTCAGGGAAGACGTGAAACTCATCGTCAGCTTTTAGCGCTTCAAACAATGCTTCAGCTACCGACACAGGCGACGCAGCATCAACAAATCCAGCATCATCGCCCATATCAGTTTCGATAGGACCCGGATGAATGCTGAGTACGCGAGTACCTTGTTCATCTAATAGCTCTCGCAAGGCTTGAGTCACAGCGTAAGCTGCCGCTTTCGATGCGGAATAGGTTGTGAAGTCAGAAAATGTTTTCATCGACACAACTGAATTAAGCTGAGCAAAAACGCCCCCACCGTTGGCTTTAAGAACTGGCGCAAAGGCTTGAACGATGCGAATAAGCCCATAAACGTTGACGTTCATCAGGAATTCAAGAGAAGGAATAGCGTCGTTACTCAAGGGTGTCGCCGCTTGAAATGCGCCAGCATTACTAACAACAACTTGTACGTCATGAGCTGTTAGAGCGGCGTTCTGAATGGACTGCGCATCTGAGAGGTCTAATCGTACCGGAACAATTTTTTCGCCGTACTGTTTAACCAGAGCTGCAGCAGAGTCTAGGTTGCGAACCGCCGCATAGACCTTAGCAGCACCGTTAGCGATGAAAGATTCAGCCAGCACCTTGCCGATGCCTCGGTTAGCACCTGTCACTAAAACAGTTTTACCAGTGATGTCGTAAGCCATGAGAAAAGTCTCCTAAGTAAAAAGTAGTTGGGTTTTGAATTTGCAGAAATATTGAACGATCGGTCTAAGTTTTGGCAAAAAAAGTTAGCTACGCTCTAGCAGGGCTATCGCTGCACTAACGGCACCTTCAAGGGTGTCTCCTTCGTTCATGACGCGCCCTAGTAAAGCAATGCCATGAATCGTGCAGAGTATGAGAGCAGCTAGGTGGCGAGGATTCGTTTCATCGCTCAGTTCACCTGCGGACTTTGCCTTAGTCAGTGCTGAGGTGAACATATCTTCTGTTCTTCGGAGATATGTTCGCATGATTTTGGCGATTGCCTCATCATCTGTATTGAAGTCGGCAATGTTAGTGCCAAGCATACAGCCGCAGCTACCAGGCTTTGCCTGTAGCGCCTGCCACTGACGCAGCAAATCTTTGACGTTTGAGAGAGGCGAACCATCAGCAAAAAGCTGCTCTCGCATCTCTTTAAGTGTGATGTCAACATAGTGCTCTAACGCTTTGAGAAAGAGCGCTTGCTTATTGCCAAAGGTGTCATACAAGCTCTTCTTGCCAATATTCATTGATCGAGTTAGAGAAGAAAGACTCGCTGCTTCATAGCCTCGGCTCCAAAACACGTCCATGGCCTTACTCAAGGCTATGTCAATGTCGAATTGTTTGCTAGGACCACGAGTCATGACGACAAGTTTGTTTTCTCAACCACATCTAAACAATATCAAACTTATACCAATTGGTCAAGGTTTTTCTAAAAAATATCTCCTTCTTGACAGAAGCAATAGAGCAAATAGTGAACGGAACCCTACACCAGTGCCAGTATCTTTTTGATTTGAGCTTCTAGCAAGTCTAAGCGAAAGGCTGTAGCGCAGTGGACCTGAGCGTTGCGCACAAGTGTTTGGCGTAGCTCGTAGTCTCCAATCATCTTCTCTAATTGAGTCGTCCACTCAGCCGCTGCTGCCGTCATAATCTGTGGGTCTGGTGCCTGTGCAAGGTGATCGTATCTGTGGCCGCGACTAGCGAGCGCAGGAATACCACAGATCGTATATTCAATAAACTTTGTGGCTGATCGACACCGATTGAAAAGAGTGTCTTGGAGCGGAATGAGGCCAATATCCCAATTGAGGTTATTGAGCTGATTGAGGAAGCTAGCGTAGTCGATATTGGTTTTGTGGGCGTGAATACGCGAGCCAAATGATTTTAAGGCGGCGGGCATTTGGATAGTGCCAAAGGTCTCGAAACGGAGGGCCGGATGTGCCGTGAGACATTGTTGTAGAGAGGGAACAATCACCTCCAAATCCAGCTGATGGCCCTTGGAGCCCATGTATCCTATTGTTAATGGCTGCGTGGTTAATGCTTGAGCTTTTGCCTTGTGTTTTGCTGGGTTAGAAGGTGTTTCAAGTAAACAGTCAAGATAGGGCGGGTACGTTCCGCAAAAGACTGTTTGATCACGAAACTGATGGGAGATGCGATCGCGCAAAAAGACTGTCGAGGTGTAGATTAAATCACTCTCTTTCATCAAACGCTGCCGCGCCTGCAGCACGTCTGGATGCCCCAGCCGGTTCTGAATTTCCTCACCCAAATCGGAGTGGAGATGAAGCAAATCATCATCTACGTGATACACCGTGGATATCTTTTGGGCTTTGAACAGCGTCAACAATTTATCGCCATAGGGCAGTGCGTAGCGACTAAAAATAACTACCGTGGGTGCGATATCTTTAATGATCTGATTGACGAAGGCCTCAGGCGATCGCCTGTTTGTCCAACGTCGAACTTCAGCGCTGTCGATCACAAAAAAAGCAAGACGCTCGGTTTCGTGTAGCTGCTTTAGGGCATAGTGAAAGCTTAAAAAATAGGTTGCCCGTAGGTTATCTACCAAAATTAAAATTCGCGGCTGCCGGCAAGGTGACTGAAAGCTATAGGCGTAGCGAGGAGAGTTTGGTCCCAGTGGCTGTTGTTTTTCTGGCTGTTGTTTGGGCTGTGTATTAGGCTGTCCTTTGGCGGCGTTCAGCCTAATTTTCTTTTGCCGATATACTTCTCGGTGGGGCCTGTAGGGCTTATCCATTAGCCCTATCAGCTTTTGAAACGGAGGGTAAAAACCGCTGGGCACCCGATGTCCCCAGTCTAAGTCCATCATTAGCGAAGGCCGACAGTAACCTAGTGCAATCTCTTGTTTGAGTTCATCGCGCGTTAAAGCGCCACTGCTGAGCATCTGCCGAATTTCTTCTAACCACAGCGCTCCGTGCTGGTTGTTCGCGTATACCCAGGGCTGGGTAGCCATATCGGTGTAGTGAAGCAGGGCGGTTTTGCCGGGTTCGTAGTGCTCTAGGCTGTTCCAATGAAACGGCACCGCCTGCTCAATGTCGCTTTCAGGCAAAATGCACAGCTCGTTCATGAGCTGTGCGTAGTCGTAACGTTCTCTATCTAAGTCGTCAATAATGTGGTTGATGTCCCAATCTAGGCGATCGCAATTCAACAGCATTACGGCACACTGCTTGACTCTTTTAGCGGGGGCTCCTAGCTTTTGGTTTGTTTGCTGCCGAGGTATTGGTAAATCTTCTTGAATGATGACCTTCGCGCCATTAAAGGGCAAATGCCACAGTGATGCAATATCTGCAAACACTATCATGTCGGCGTCTAAATACAGCGCTCTGCCTTGATAGCCAGCCAATGCCGGAATGCAAAAGCGACTGAATGAAAAGCCTGTCCGCTGCCAGTTCAACGGATTTTTTGGCACCCGTACCGGCAAGTTCACCATGGGATGAACCTTGACTGGTAGCTGGGTATGACGCTGGATCGAATGCGACAATACCTTTACGGCTAAAAGCTGAGATCTATCTGCGCCAACAAACACTCTGACCCCATCGCCGGACGCATTGCTGATTGGCTTAGGGTTGAGTGGCTTAGAGCTGAATAGATGAGACAAGTCTTTTGGTCAGGCGCTATCGCTTAAAGCTAGCGGATTTTGCACTGGGAAAGGTCGGCAGCTCCACAGAGGCAAAAGAGCCTATTTTCTTTTGTGCTTGTAAGGGTTTTGCCACTGGCGAAACACTGGAGGGGTTAACGCTTTCTATGGCAGGTAGATAGTCTGCCGATGCGGCTGCAGGCTGTTTAACCGACCTAGACGCGTTGTTTTGATCATTTAGATTTAGATCATCCAGTGATTCCCTGCTTGCCGTTTCCACACTTGCCGTTTCCACTGGGGGGCCCCAGGGAGAAGGTTCTGTAAAGGTAACATCGCCTGCTGGGGCGCTATCTGCTGGGATGTTATCTGCTTGAGCCTGCCGCTTGGTTTTCGCTAAAGCTTCGACCAAGGCCGCGTTGTTCAAATTCACTTGCTGTGCCGCTTTTTTGCCAGCTTTATCCTCGTCTGTAGCCTCGCTGGCGGTCTCCTCTTGGGCTGCCGTTGCACTAGTGGTTTTCTGTGACTGATGCATTTTAGCTAGCCAATTGAGCCGGGGCCCTTTTCGCTTGGCGATCGCCTGATTTGCTTGAAGTTTTACGTTTTCTAATTTTGGCGCTTCTGATTTTGGCGCTTCTACTACATGCTTTTCTGCGTTTTGGCTCACCTGTTCTTGAGCGCTTTCTGCACCAGATTTGTCCGAACCAGATTCATCCTGGCCAGATGCGGTTTCTGTTGTCATCACTCGCGCTAGATCCTGCCATAGCTCAGCTTCGGCTTCTGGTGAAACCCACTCAGCCGCTGTCGCGTTGGTGGTCGCAGCGTTGGTGGTTGAAACGTTGGTTTGGGGCGCTACTGACTGAGTGGCCTCACTCATAATTTGTTGAGGCCCAGCAGATTCTGCAACGCTGGGGTTAGCGCTGCGGCGAATCATTGCTTCTAGATGAGGGTCTATGCCCTGAAACGCAGATGTATGGTTAGCAGATGCCCACGGCATAATGCGCTGCGAGCGAGGCATGGAAACGGCGGTGGGCTGGTTAAACGACACCGGACGGGACTGTTCTGCTGTTTGTGTCACTGACGCTGAAGACACGCCGACAGAGAGGGATTTTTCGAGGGCGGCTTTGAACTGAAGCGTGTAGCGCTGCTGGCGTTGGAGACGCGATCGCAAGTCTCGGTTCTTAGCGTCTGCCTTCACCCGAGCCTGGATTTCCTCAGCATGATTTTGAGCGGCCAGTGCGCCTTCTTTTTCAAGCTGAGTAATGCGTTCTTGCGCTTCTGTTAGCTCCGTTTGCAAGTTCTCATTCACGAGCTGCTGACGGTTTAGGGCCTGTTCAGTCTGCTCTAAATCACCCACCAATCGCGCCACTTGTTGCTGTGCGGTCTGAGAGACCTGCTGCGCAGATGCCTGTTCCTGCGCGACCTGACGACTCATTTTTTCCTGCGCTAGCTGAACGGCTGCTCTTGCCGTTTCTACGTCCGCAGCGGCCTCAGCGGTGGCCCGCTGCAAATCACCTTCTAGCTGAGAAACTTTTGCCAACAGCGCATCGTTACATTCGTTCAGATCGCGAATCAGTCCTAGCAGTTCATGCTCTCGGTCATTAGGCGTAATGTCTGATGCTTCCACTGCTGCTTCCACCGCCTCATCGTCTGCGGAGGCACTGCTTTGGATGCCATTGTCTGTACTGTCACTGTTTACCTCGTCATCAGTAGCCAGCTCAGGCGCCTCTACTAGCGTCTCCTCTTTTAAAGGAATGGCTGTTTGAGTAGGGGTGATAGAGACAGAAATAGACTGCGGGGCGGACGGGTTGTGAGGAGACTGATTTTCACTCATATCTAGACAAAAGTGCAAACTTCGCAGGTTAGCAAAGGTTAGATGTTGGAAAAGTAAAGGCTAGGAAAATAGACCGAGAAAGTTGCCGATTAGCTACAGGCTTTGGGAACCCTGCCAAATTCATTCCCTAAAGTAGTAGCACACAACGTTGAAATACAATCACCTGAAATGCTAATCCTTTGAAAAATGGTCAGAATTTCCGTATAAATTCTGACCATCCCTTCCAGATTAGGGGCTATCCCTCAGGGGTCTCGTTACAGGACGTAATATTTGATACGTTTCTGGTGTTCTCGTTTGAATTGGGATAAAGGCAAAAACCACGAGAAACAAGCTCAAGGCGAAACCGCCTTAGCTGGCAAAAAGAACGTCCGCTAGTAAGTCTCTGTGCATAAATGCTCTATCCACTTGAGATTGAATTTGATCGGGGCTGAGCGCGTCGCCATTGACGTAAAAGTCTAGCCAGGTTTTGCAGATGGCCTGCGGGTCTAATGGCAGGGGCGGCAGGGCGGTGTTGCCAGGGTTAAGTGCCCAGCCTGGAAGGGCGAGATCTTGAGCGATCGCATCTACCTTTGGATCGTAGCTAATCGCAAAACTCCGGCAGCCTTCTGCGGCTGACATAATCAGCGCGTGTAAGCGCATCCCAATGGTCATTTCCACACCGCGAAACAGCCCTTTTAGCTGCTCAGGCTGAGTCAGACAGTAGATATGATGCGATCCGCTTTTTTGTTCTTCTAGGTAACTGGCGATATCTTGCGCGATCGCCAAATCTCTAATCGGCTGAAAAGCTACCAAAATCAGGCATACGCCGGTCGCCTTTTGAAAATTAGCCAGGGCCTGTGCAATCACAACAAGCTGATGTTCACTGAGGTGCTTGTGAGGGCGCAGGGCTACTGCCACGCGGGGCGCAGGTAGATTCCAAAGTCCATCAACGCGCGAAGATTGGAGGCCCCATACCGGGTCGGGAGCGAGCAGGCAAGGCTGGTGCCACTGGCTTAAAAGTGCTTCGGAATTGCGATCGCGCACGCTTATCCCATCACAGTTACTCACTGCCGTTTTGGTTAGCCACTGGCTAAAGGTGTTATTCAATGGGCCGATGCCTTGCGCCCAAGCCACTGTCTTCAGCCCTAGCATTTTTGCCAGCAGCATTAGCCCGCCATAATACACCGGGTTTAAAGCGCTGCTGGCATCCTGCATCAGGCTACCTCCCCCCCAAATAAAAACATCTGCGCCGCGCATCGCAGAAAAAACTGCGCCCAATGACTTACGAGGAACCGCTTCTACTTTGAAGCGATCGCGTGTCTCAATTGGATTGCCCGAGAGCACAACCGGCGTCACCTGTGCTGGCAACATTTGCAATAGGGTTGCCAGCAGCGCCTCATCGCCGCCATTGCCCATCCCGTAGTAGCCACACAGCACTGCTCGCATTCGCTCTAATCGGTAGTTTTCTTACCGTTTTGTGGGTTATCCCTGATCGATCCTTAGAATACAAAAGAACGCTACCGCTCGATCTTCAACTTAACGCTCTCTAGTTAACGCTCTTTTCTAAGTCGCCTATGCACGCGCTTTCAGTTCCTACTTGGATGGTTCATATTTCTAGCGTGTTGGAATGGGTTGCCGCTATTTGGTTTGTTTGGCGCTACGCCGAAGTTAGTGGCTATGCGGCATGGCGCACCCTTTCTTTTGGCATGCTGCCAGCTTTAGTGAGTGCGATGTGCGCCTGCACCTGGCACTTTTTTGATAATGCACCGGCTTTAGCCTGGCTGGTGACGCTTCAAGCCGCGATGACCGTTGTCGGCAACTGCACGGTTTGCGCGGCAGCCTGGTGGATTTACCGGCAATCGAAGGAGGCAAACGCGTGACTAAAGAATCTCTTTTTGCAATCTCTCTTTTTCCCTATCTTGGCTTTTTGTGGTTTCTTACTAAGAGTCAGCAAACGCCTCGTCTTGCCCTGATTGGCTTCTATGTGCTGCTTATTTTTGTTGCTGTTACTATTCCAGCCGGAATATATGCCAAGCAAGCGTACGGCGCAGAGCTTGCTAATGTCGATTGGCTGCACGGCAGCGCAGAATTATTTCTGACCCTCTCAAACATTTTGGTCGTATTGGGCTTTCGTCAGGCCGTAATTCGTCTAGAACAAGCCAAATCACCCTAACTAAACAGGTTATCTACCCCTGAAAAGCGTCTATTATGCTGCCCCAAGCATCTGGCTGAAGAATGTTGGTGTCACCTGCACGCGCAGTTAACAAATTGCTGTTGCCAATCTGCTCGGATGCCAAGCCTGCTGATACAGCCCCAGAGCCTGCGGGAGAAGCTACAGCCTCAGCGTCAAGAAGATATCCAGCATCGAATAATTCAGCCTGAAAGGCATCGGACACGATTCTATGAATAGCTGTTGTCGGATGGATATCGTCCCACCAGAAAAAGCCTTGATCTTCCGAAGGGAACTGCTCAATAAGTGGGTCTACTACATTCGTTAAGCCAAAGCCTCCCGGCGAGTTAATGATGTCAGTTGTGGTAGAAAAAATATCAACCCCAACAATATCAACATCAACTGCCAACTCTAATTCATCTAGGGCCTCTGCTAGGCCCGTATTAAAAGCAACGGTAAGGCTTTCCGCCTGAGCGCTAATCCCTTCATCCAGGCTCCGTGGCGTCAGCCCTAAGTTAGGAATATTAGGCACTAAAAAGGTCTCTGCGCCATCGGTTGCGAGCCGACTAATAGCCTCCACCACATTCGCGATCGCGCTGGTTACAAAACCTGGAATCGCGGCGGGATCGCTAGGCGGGTTGAGAAAGTCATTAGCTCCAGCCCACACCACATAAAGTCCATTGGCATTGCTGGGGCTTCCTGCCAAACTCGCCAGGTACGAATCAATTTGAGTAGAGAGTCCCGGCAGGGGGAGATTCAAACCCGCTAGGCTCTCTAAAAGCGATTCCACGGTGTTTTCAGACCCTGTCGTAGCGCCGCCGATGGCAAAGTTAAATACTTGATTGGTCTCGAACGCTAGGCTATCTGTGAAATAGTCTGACCAGATATCGCCATTGCTAAACCGTCCATCAGCGTATGGCGGTGGGGGAAAGAAGCCGGTTAAATCGAAGAAATTTCCAGGGTCTGAAAGACTATCTCCAAATATGAACAGGCTATCGAAGGTGGGGGTAACGTTAGCGAATAAAAAACCATCAGCGCTGAGTTCGCTAGCCTGCGTATTTTCTAAGACAACAGCAATATCTGGCTGATTGAGATAGCGAATTTGAGTATCTGCACCGACTTGAGTAATGGCCAATTGAGAAAACGTTAAGCCGTCCTGCAGTCGAAACTGGTCAATGCCAACCTGATAGTCTCTAATGGTGTTGGTTGCCCCGTTGGGCCGAATCACAAATTGATCTTGACCTGGGCCACCCCAAAGAATGTTGACGCCCTCGCCGCCATCAATCAGATCGTTACCAAATCCGCCCCATATTTGGTCGTCACCCGCTTCCCCAAAGAGTTCATCATCGCCCGAGAGTCCAAACAAGAAATCGGGGCCGCTACCGCCTCGGAGGGTGTCATCTCCCAAAAGGCCCGTCAATACATTGCCTTGGGCATTTCCCTGACGGACAACAGAGTTCGTTAAGGCCGGAAATAAAGGGTTGAGTAACGTCAGCGTATCTGATGTAAACAAAGCGCTCAAATCGTCAAAGTCTAGGTTATTGGATAGGAACGAAGTTGAAAAAACGTTTTGAAGATTCATGGCTTAAGCCTCTACCACCCTTTAATCTTCTACCGCATTCTAGGCATAAAATGACGATTATTCTTCTACGCTGAAACCGGTCTGATCGGCAACCAATAATCAAAAAACTGTAAGCTAAGATCTAATTGCTAAAGGATGGCATATTCAGCTAGCCCCAAAAAACTTGTGACGTGCTTTTGGTACATGCTTAGAGAAGGATACGTCTGTCATTTGGAAGCTTGACCGGCTAGGCCGCTCGCTGAGCGATTTGCGGCAGAATACAAGCGAAATCTAATTTGCACAGATGGATATTCCCACTGCCGGTGAATGAATCAGCCGATCAGTATGGAACCTTCTCTTAGCAAGCCTCAAGCCTTCTGAGAAAGCTATTTTGAGACATCAAATAAGACACCCTTTTCAAGGGTTTAGAAACCTCTGGATACCGAGACAGATACCTCAGATGAAAATGTTATGTGCCTGGTTTGGCCAAGGATACTTGGTTAATAGAAAGTAAGGTGCTAAGAACTAGCGCATAACACCCTTCCTTCTACTTTTATATATCTGTCTACCTTTTACATGCTTCAACTAGTAGACGAATTTGGCGTACTAGCAAAGTTGTACAAAGCGTCATACATATTCCAACCACCTCTACAGTCAAAGAGTTCTGTGGAAGTAAATGTAGGTCAACAGGATAGACCTCAACAGGTAGCTCGGTTTGAGTTGAAAAGTATTTCATCGTCGTTAAACTCCAAAAGTCAATCTATCAAGAGGCCATCTCAATAGTTGAATTGTAGAGGTTCCGTCAAAGATGAAAATTCTAGAAAGTGTCTTCTATACGACCATCTTTAACTTTGAGTTTTTCCTTTTATGTGAGCTAGACAAGTTTAGACAATATCTGAAATTAGATAAGGTTCCATATAAAGCTCTGTAAGTTCCTTAATCTGTAGGCTACTTATAGAGATAAACAAATCGTAGTCAGCAAAAAAAAGCGTAAATATAGAAGAGAAAAGGGTGAATGAGACAAGGTAGGACTAGTTTGCTCAATACATTTCCTAGTTTGGCAGCTTGATAAGTATTGAAGACTAGACACTAGAGAAGGAGTGACCTTAGAGATGCATCGTTCTATTCAATTGAGAGAGTTTAATCTGCTACTGAGATAGATGATTTGTCCCATTTAATGATGCCCCATCTAAACAGCGAGAATAGCACCTCCCATAGTTCAAAAAAATAGTCGGCAACTAAAACGCTTCTGCCACTGAACTGACGGGTCATATACACATCAGATTCAGATAAAATCACGTAGTTGCGCACGTTTTTTAACTACTACATACACATCCTCCGGGTCAAACTATCAGTCAGAAGAGTAGAACCAGAGAGTATGAACTTTTAATCAATGGCAGCTTTATCCCATACAACTACAGTGTTTAGGATAAATTAACTCATCTAACAATGCTTAATTTAACGATGGTTCATGTATTTCGACAAGACCAGAAAGGGTCAATTAGTGGCTTAAAAAAGCGTTTATGTGGCACATAAAGTACCCTTTACTGAGCCCATAGTTGTAAATATTCCTGCTACGCTTATTCCAAGCTTTGGCAGCTTGAATAAGTAAGAGGTCTAAAAATAGAGGAGGAGGGATCTTCCATGGGTCGTAGGAGGGGTAAAGCCCTTAAAAAGGAGAGTATTGAGGTTATTCGGGAACAGCTAGCAAGTAAGGGGTGGACTCAGCAATTGTGGGCGGACAATGCATTTACATCACTTTCAACAGTTAAGAGGCTGCTTAGAGGTGAGCGACTAGATCCTAAAACATTGCATTCAGCTCTTAAAGTTCTGGACTTGGATATACATGGGCTTTCTATTCAGAAACTGACTCACAGGTATAGCTCAGATTTATCAAAAAACACTGACTCACAGCCAGGAATTTTTATGACTGCAACATTCGCTAGCACAAACAGCCCTCATCTAAAGCGCGCTGTACGTCACTTACAAAAACTGCTGATAAATAGCCAAGTAACTTATCACGAGGATCAGAGCGGTGTTACTGTCACAGGCGACTTCGAGGAATCGAAAAGAAGACATATTGAGATGGCTATCGAGCACATTGAGAAAGAACTCAGTTCCTGCGAAGTTACTTGGTAAACCGTTTAGACTTTACTTCATCTAGGCTGTTATAGATTAGATGTAGAGGTTATTCCACAGTTTAGAGCTAGTGCTCTGTCCAGCTTAGGAATTAGGATATAGAGATTTCAGTTTTATCCGAGCATCGTCGGTCTTGAACTGCCAGTTGACTGGACGCTGATGGTGATTGGTCGCGAGTGTCCAAGCTTGGAGCTGTTTCTGAACCGA
>JBCCOO010000092.1:0-19388 GCA_039025345.1 Cyanobacteria bacterium P01_D01_bin.105
CTACCGCTTTGGCTACCGCTTTGAGGAGAACAAGCCGCGATCGCAGCCGCTCCCGTGACTGCACTACCGTATCCCAGTATCCGTCTACGCTTCATTCATCTAGTCCTGCCCCGTTACAAAGCAGGTTCCCTGAAAGTTTGCCTTTCATTAAATCATTCACCGAAGGAAAATGAGGATTTGGTTACAGTCAGTAACTCTACGCGCGGCGCTTGGGCGCTTTACGAAAGAGAGGTGCTAAAATCTGGTACGTGAATATCTGGTATGCAAGTATCTGATACTCCAACACTTAAGGACATGTAGCTCAGTTGGATAGAGCATCAGATTCCGGTTCTGAGGGTCGGGGGTTCGAATCCCTCCATGTTCGTCTTTAGCAATTAACGTCTTTAGAAATTAACGCTTTTAGCAATTAATGCTTAGGCTGCGTTGCTTAAATATCATCATCATCACCGCGCACACCCTGCACGATGCGTGATAGCTCGTTTTTTTCAGTGGTAATCACCCTTCTGGGAGAACCACTAATAATGCCTTCAAAATTACGGAACGATTCCTTAATCTGTGGCCCTTCTTCGTTAATGGTGTACTCGCGGATAGAGCTGTCGTGCCACGAGCCACGCATCTTAAACACATTGATAGCCCGAGACATTTCGCCACGGATCTCTACGTATTGGAGCATTAAAATCGTGTCGGTAATCGTGGAAATATGTGAGTCCGTAATAGAATGCGACCCCATAAACCGATCAGTTGTGTTGGTGAAAAAGCCCGTAATCTCTTCCTGCTTGGCGTAGCCGGTTACACCAATCACAAACTGTCTAAAGGCATTATTACTCACCCCTCGATCCAGCGCCGAGAGAGAATCAATGGCGATTCTCGATGGCTTGAACTCCGCAATTTGCGATTTGATAATTTGCAAATGATCTTCCAAGCCTGCCGATTCGGGATAGGCACAAATGATTTTCAAGAGCCCGTCTTGCTCAAGTTTTTCAAAATCAATGCCCCACGATGAAGCATTTCGCGATAGCTGTGACCTAGACTCCTCATAAGCAAACAAAATGGAGCGCTCTCCATTTTCACAGGCATTCGCCAAAAAATTGCTGACCAGCAGCGTTTTGCCCGTACCCGTCGCACCTGTCGCCAAAATAATTGAATCTCGGAAAAAGCCGCCGCCGCACATCTTATCCAATGTCTCCACCCCTGAAGACACGCGTACGTTAGACGAACGCTGCGTTAATCGCATCGCACCCAGCGGGAAGATATTAATGCCATCGTTCGTAATCGTAAACGGATACTCTCCTTTCATGTGGGTCGTCCCACGCAGCTTCAAGATCTCCAGCGTCCGCCGTCTGCGCTCACCTTCTAAGGCATTGCGCACAATCACCACATTATCCGAAACAAACTCTTCTACACCAAAGCGAGCCACTGGCCCGTACTCTTCTATCCGCTCCGTTGTAATCAGCGTTGTTGAGCCCATTTGCTTCAAACGGGCCAGCAAGCGAAATATCTCTCGGCGGACCACCTCAGCCGCATCGTATTGCTGAAAAATCGCCGTTACCGAATCAATTGAAACCCGCTTCGCTTTGTATTTCCGAATCGCATACTGAATTCGCTCAATCAAAGCCGACAGATCAAAATCACCAACGATTTCTTGCCCCTCGGGATCAGGGCAAGCATCTAAAATAAAGAGTTTGCCACTGTCTATTAAAGCCTGTAGGTCCCACCCAAAGCTGTAGGCATTAGTAATGATGTCGGCGGGTGATTCTTCAAACGTGACAAACACCCCGGGCTCATCAAAATGAACTAGCCCGTTATAAAGAAACTGAACAGCCAGCAGCGTTTTTCCCGTGCCCGAAGTACCACTCACTAACGTGGAGCGTCCGACCGGCAAACCGCCATGACTAATGTCATCAAACCCCTCAATTAGGGTGCGAATTTTTTGAACGCCCTTCGAACGGGTCATCATTTTGCTTTCAGAAGAGGATGAAGAACTCATAGTAGAAACAAAAAAGCATTAAAAAAGGTTTGTAAAAATCCGTTGAATAAGCATCATCAGCACCGTCTCCAAACTGAGACGATAGCACCGGCACATCAGCTAAATACGCTGTTCTCTTGAATGTCATCATAGAGAAGATCGAGGCCAATCAAAACCTTTTCCCGGTCTGAAAGATCGCCAATAATTTTACGTACGGGTGGGGGCAGTGTTTTAGACAATGTCGGGGTTGCCAGAATCTTATCTTCCTCAGCTAACTGAGGATTTTTCAAAACATCTATGACCTTCAGAACATACACGCCCTGAAATTCTTCCTCCAAGATTTTATTGAGCGTTCTGAGAGCTTGGATAGAACTAGACGTATTCCCAGCCACGTATAGCTTTAATATGTATGTTTTCTTAGAGACGCTCATAGGATTATAGACAGTGGTTTTTCCAAGAACGGTGAAGTCATAAAGGGGGATCTAAATGCGGGTTTTAAAAAATAAATATTGGAATGAATTCGCCTAAGTCGCTAATTTTTCTGACCTGATTTTTTCGCCCTAATTTGTCTGCACTAATACTAAGCATCTGCTTCCTTCGGAAGCGCCCGACGATACATTTCACAAAGGTGCGCAATCACATCAATCAGCGTCAGGCGGTAGTCAGCCAAAATGTCATCATTGCGGCCTTCTAACTGGAGTTGCTTAGAAAAATCATCAATTAGCTCCATATGTATCTCAACGATTTTAGGAACAGACATATCTGCAAAAAATGCCACATTAACAAAATCATCGATTTGCTGATTAATGCCAGTATCTGGGGTGAAATAGTTCAAGATAATCAGCCGATAATCTTGCCTGAGCTTGTCCAGAAACGCCTGCTGCTCAGAAGCGCCCATATTCCGCAAAAAATTTCTCTGATTTCGTTTGTAATACACGCCAACGTAACCGAGCCGCTCCTTGAGCTTTTGGGTGAGTCTTTGCTGTTGCAAGCTCAGCACAAATGACCGATCATCATCATCTGTGCCGTCCTCGGCAGAGCTTTTGCTGACCGTTGAGGGCAGCTGCAAGTACTGTTCAACGGCTCGATGAATAGCAATATCCACATCATCGCCCAGCAAAGATGGTTCCAGTACAGCAACCGCCGCATGATATGAACGAGCAACATCCATATCATCTTCCACCACAGCATCTCCAACCGTGAGCGTAGGCAGCAAAACGTTCTGCTGCTTTAGCTTTTCCAGCGCAGACATACCTTCAGCAGAAGGTTGAAGAATCAGGCAATCCACAAGATGTCGATTACGAATGATCCAATCGGTAAACTCAGAAGCTGACTGGCTCCAATTCACAGCAAAGCTTCTCTGAGAGAGCTGCTGCTGCAAAGCCTGAGCAAGTGCCTCAGTAGGAACAAAAACACCAAGGAGAAACTGTGCAGACAAAGGATTTTCTTAAGTAAGCAGTAGTGTTAAATGAGGGTCAGATAAGGCTGACTAGCAGTGATTTACAAAACGAAAGATTGCTAAACATTAATTAATTATGATCCTTACCAAGCTACCACGAATGCTGTTGCCTTCTCGACAGCAAACCGTAACGATTATGGTTGCGCCCTCATTAAGGTGCTGGCAAATACGGCTCTACCAATGGGTTTGCGCTGCCATCCTAGGATGTTTTGTATGGTTTGCAAGCTGTAGCGACGGTAGCGTGGCGATCGCAACACCGCTGGCAGAACAAGCCAACCCTGACACCCCATCCGCGATCTTTAGCGCCAACTGCGCCGCCTGCCACGCCCACGGCGGCAACATCATCCGCCGTGGAAAAAACCTCAAACTCAAAGCGCTGTCGCGATATGGCTACGATAGCGCCGAGGCTATTGAAGCTTTAGTTAGCCAAGGCAAAGGTGCGATGCCTGCTTATGCAGATCGATTAAGTGGAGAAGAGATCGGGGCGATCGCCCAATACGTCCTCGCCCAAGCCAAAACCGGCTGGTAGCACATTATCGATATCTAGCCCTCAGCGGCCTATGCACTAAAGTCCTATGCACTAAAGCCCCTATGCACTAAAATACTTCGCGGCCTCGTGATAAGCCACAATCGCCGTCGTAGACTGCTCCGGATAGAGCTGCTCGCTCTCATCCATATACATGCCAATTTTCTCCACACCGAGCAAATCAAGCTGCTTCGGCTGATCGGCCATATTCGGACAAGCCGGATAGCCAAAGCTATAGCGAGACCCTTGATAGCGCTGCGCTAAGATGTCGCGAATGCCTTCAGGCTCCTTATCGCCATACCCTAGCTCCACACGGACCTTCACATGCGTCCACTCAGCCAGCGCCTCAGCCATCTGCACCGCAAGGCCGTGGTAATACAAATAATCAGTGTAGTTATCCGCCGCAAATAACTTCGCCGCATATTCTGTAGCCACCTCGCCCATCGTCACCGCCTGCATCGGGAAGACATCGTACTCACCCGGCTTCGCCTGATCTTTTGGCAAGAAGAAGTCCGAAATACACAAACGGCGCATGGAGCGTTGACGCGGAAACTCAAAAGATGTGACGGGTTCAGAAGGTTCACCTTTTTGAGCAGCCTTCCAGTCATACACATACAGCGTGTTGCCTTCTGCTAGCACCGGAAAATAGCCATACACCAGCTTAGGATCCAGCAGATCTTCAGATAGAATCCGCTGCTTCCAGTCTTTCAAAATCGGCTGCACCTTCTCAGCCAGAAACGCGTCGTACTCCTCACGCGACTGTCCCTTAGGCTTACGGAACTGCCACTGCCCTGCAACCAGCGCCTGCATATCCAAGTAGTCGAAGAGTTCTTCAGTGGGAATATCGTCAGATTCCAGCACTTTTGGCCCCCAGAAAGGTGGCTGAGGACGGCTGATCTCTATTGCCACATCATCCGAACGACGGGTATCCACTTCTTTAGGCACATCCGACTTTTCTTTGGCAGGCGCATTGTTGACAGCCACTTTCGCCGCCTTCGTCGCCTGACTCATCGGATGCGCGTCCGCAAAGCCTTTGAAGTTATCCCACTGGCCTTCCTTTTTGGCTGGCATCAACGCATCCATAAAGTGCAGATCAGCAAACGCATCCTTGCCGTAAATCACCTGCCCGTTATACACATCCTGACAATCGCCATGCACAAACTTAGGCGTCAGCGCCGCACCGCCCAAAATGACTGGCACCTCAATGCCATGCTCATTAAACGACTGCAAATTATCCTTCATGAACGCCGTTGATTTCACCAGCAATCCACTCATCGCAATACAGTCCGCGTTGTGCTCTTGATACGCCGCAATAATATTATCCACCGGCTGCTTAATGCCAATATTCACAACTTTGTAGCCGTTGTTAGACAAGATGATATCGACCAGGTTTTTACCAATGTCGTGCACGTCGCCCTTCACGGTAGCGATCACAACGGTGCCCTTGCCGCTATCGTCCGATTCGGCTTTATCCATAAACGGCTCTAAATAAGCCACCGCTGCTTTCATGGTTTGCGCCGACTGCAATACGAACGGAAGCTGCATTTGACCCGAGCCAAACAGCTCCCCGACCACCTTCATGCCATCGAGCAAAAAGGTATTCACAATCTCTAAGGGCGGATATTGCTCCAGCGCTTTTGCGAGCTGATCGTCTAGTCCAATGCGCTCGCCATCAATAATGTGGCGCTTCAGCTTCTCTTCGAGCGGCAAGTCTTCGTCTAGGGTCGTTCTGAGCTGCTTAGAACTCTTGCCTGCGAATAGCTCAGTCAGCTTGCCAAGCGGGTCATACGTACACACATCGCCATCAAATTCGCGGCGATCGTAAATCAGGTCTAGGCATACCTTTTGATGATCTTCGTCAATCTTCGCGAGGGGTAGAATTTTGCTGGCGCTGACAATCGCGCCATCCATCCCCACCTTCATCGCCTCGTTCAAAAAGACCGAGTTGAGCACCACACGGGTCGCAGGCGTGAGACCAAACGACGCGTTAGAAACGCCCAGCATAATGTGGCATCCAGGCAGGTTCTCACGAATCAGGCGAATCGCTTCAATCGTTTCCTTCGCGTTCACCCGGTCTTCTTCAATACCGGTTGAGATGGGAAGTACCAGCGTGTCAAAAAACAGCTCGTACGGCGGGAAGCCATATTCCACTGCATCTCGGTAGGCCCGCTGGGCAATTTCAAACTTCTTCTGGGCCGTGCGAGCCATGCCGTCTTCATCAATACAGCCAATCACCACACCCGCGCCGTAACGCTTGGCAATTTCGAGCACCTTAAAGAAGCGATCATTGCCGTCTTCATAGTTCGTGGAATTGAGAATACACTTGCCGCCCGCCACCTTTAGGCCCGCTTCCATCTTTTCCCACTCGGTGGAATCCAACATCAGCGGCAAGGTCACGTTCGTCACCAAGCGCGATACCAGCTCCTTCATGTCACGTTCGCCATCACGGCCCACGTAGTCCACGTTCACGTCTAAAACGTGAGCGCCTTCTTTCACCTGGGACTTAGCCAGAGCAACAAGGCCATCCCAATCCTCGGCGTTGAGCATTTCGCGGCACTTCTTAGAGCCGCTGGCGTTTAAGCGCTCGCCCACGATTAGGAAGGAGTTGTCTTGCTCGTAGGGTTGCGGGCTATAGATAGAGGCTGCGGAAGGGATGTAGGGGAGTTCGCCGTAGGGCGGGAGCTGAGCGCGATCGCCCACCACCCTTTCCTTCGGGGTCAAATCCTGCGACAGCTCAGCCAATTGCGCAATGTGATCCGTCCGTGTACCACAGCAGCCACCAATCACCTGCACACCCAAATCTTCGACAAAGTGCATCAGCTGCATCCGCAGTTCAATGGGCGTTAGCCGATAGTGCGCCTGTCCGCCCACGTTCTCAGGCAAACCCGCGTTTGGAATACAAGAGACGATAAACGGCGAATTCTCTGACAGGTACTTAATGTGCTCCTTCATCTCTGTGGGGCCGGTCGCACAGTTCAAACCCATGATGTCGATGGGATAAGGCTCCAGGATCGTGAGTGCAGCGCTAATTTCGGAGCCAACGAGCATTGTGCCCATCTGCTCCACCGTGACCGAAACCATCAGCGGCAGACGCATCTCTTTGGCCGCAAACACTTCTTCCACTGCGGTCAGCGCGGCCTTAATTTGCAAGACGTCCTGGCAAGTCTCTACCAAAATCAGATCAACGCCGCCATCGATGAGTCCTTCTATTTGCTCTAGGTAGGCGGCATTGAGCGTATCGAAGTCTACGTGGCCGAGCGTAGGCAGTTTGGTACCGGGGCCGATGGAGCCTGCCACGAAGCGGGGCTTTTCGGGCGTCGAAAAATCGTCAGCAGCGCTGCGGGCGATTTGGGCCGCTTTTTTGTTGAGTTCGTAGGCGCGATCGCTCAAATCATATTCAGCCAGCACCAAACAGGTGCCACCAAACGTATCGGTTTCAATCACATCGGCGCCCGCTTCCAAAAAGCTGCGATGCACCTTCTCTACCGCCTCGGGCTTGGTCTCCACTAGATATTCATTACAGCCCTCGTACTCTGGGCCACCAAAGTCTTCTGCCGTTAGCTCCTGCGCCTGTAAGGACGTTCCCATCGCACCGTCAAAAACGAGCACAGGACGTTCGGGGCTTTTTAAACGATCTAGAAATAGACTTTTCATAGCAGCGTTGTACGGAATTATTTCTTTATTATTACTAAAAATCCCGGTCTCACCTATCAACCGCCATGAGTGCGATCGCCACTCACATATCAAATTCCCTCATAGCGTTATTGTCACGACGATGCAGGATGTTTTTTGAACAACCTCGCTATCCTGGCTAAAGACAGCCTCAAACTCCCCTCATTTAGCCATGACCCCATCCTCACCAGCCCTTGGTCTTACACCCGGTATGCTGCGCAGCGTTCACCACATTGCCATCAACGTCAAAAGCATGGAAGCCGCCTGTCATTTTTACGGCAACATTCTCGGGCTACACAAGCTCACTGGCCATGAAGTCCCAGCCACACTCATTAAGCTAGTCGCAGAAGGAAAAGTCACTAACTTCAAAACCCCCGACGGCACAATCCTTGATCTATTCTGGACACCTGATTGCCATCCACCTGCCGAAGACCCTAAGACCACTTTTACCCGCGCCGATCATCTCGCCTTCGACATTGCCCCGCAGCAAATGGACGAAGCCATGGCAATCCTCACCCAAGCGGGTATCCCATTCAACGGCCCCATTGTGCGCCCCACTGGCCGAGGCATTTATTTTTACGATCCAGACGGCTTTATGATCGAAGTCCGCTGTAATCCTGGCTAACCTACATACCCCTGGCTCAGGCTGTACCTTTCGCCATGCCCCTCGATCAGTCTCAAACACCTTTGGTAGATGCTCTCAAAACTTGTGCCAATAAAGCCAATGCCGCTTTCTACACCCCAGGCCACAAGCGCGGGCAAGGCATCTCTAACCGGCACAATGAGCTGTTTGGATCAGCTATCTTCCACACCGATTTACCAGAGCTACCCGAGCTAGATAATCTTTTCGCGCCCGAAGGGGTTATTTTGCAAGCACAAAGGTTAGCCGCTGAAGCCTTTGGCGCAGATCAAACTTGGTTTCTCGCCAATGGCTCTACCTGTGGCATTCAAGCCGCTATCTTGGCAACCTGCAACCCTGGCGACAAAATTATTTTGCCGCGTAATGTTCACGCTTCTGCGATCGCCGGATTGATTCTATCGGGTGCAAGGCCCATCTACCAAAACCCTCACTACAGCTCAAAGTGGAATATTCCAACGGCATTAGATCCCAGTAGCATTGCAGTCGCCCTCACAGAACACCCCGATGCCAAAGCGGTTCTGGTGATATCGCCCACCTATCAAGGCATTTGCTCAGATTTAAAAGCGATCGCTGATCACGCCCACGCGCACAATATCCCACTCATCGTCGATGAAGCCCACGGCCCTCATTTCGCATTTCATCCCCAACTTCCGCCCTCTGCCCTATCCGCCGGCGCCGACATTGTCGTGCAATCCACTCACAAGGTTCTCAGCGCGTTCACACAGTCGGCCATGCTTCATCGGCAGGGCAACCGTGTAGATAGCAACAGAATAAACCAGTGCTTGCAGCTCACCCAGTCCACCAGTCCTAGTTACTTGCTCCTGGGCAGTTTAGATGCGGCGCGATATCAAATGGCAACTGCAGGCGAAATGTTAATGGCAAAAACACTGGAGCTCGCAGATATTGCCTACACAGAACTCAGCAAACTATCCGGCTTGAGCCTACTTCAGCTTAAAAACAGCGACCGCACTCGCCTGACAGTAGGCGTGTGGGAACTCGGTCTCACTGGCTTTTCAGCAGATGCAATCCTGCATAAGCGCTTTGGCGTGACCGCTGAGCTCCCCTCACTACACCACCTGACCTTCATCATCTCATTGGGGAACACTCGCAGCGATATTGATCACCTCATCAAAGGTTTTCAAGAACTGGCTTCTCAAAACCCGACTTCTCAAAACCCGGCTTCTCAAAACCCGGCTTCTCAAAAACGCAGCCGTCTCTCAGAAAAAAGCGGCTCAAGCCAAGCGCACTCTATGAAAGCGCACTCTATGAAAACGAATTCTATCAAACCTTTCTTGCCGTTGCCCTTCCCTGCCTTGTCATCGCGGTCTCCTCGCGACGCCTTTTACAGCAAAACTTATCCAACCCCAACCACCCACGCAGTCGGTCATATCTGCGCCGAAATCATCTGCCCCTACCCGCCAGGTATTCCGGCACTGTTACCCGGAGAAACCATCACCGCAGAGGCTATCGCTCACCTGCAAACCCTCTTAAACGCAGGCGCAATTATTACAGGCGCCCAGGACACTACGCTACAAACGATTCTGACCGTTGCTGAGGATTGCGGATGATACCATTCACACACATCCACACACCTCTTTTATGTCAGCACTCTGGCCCTACTCGACCCCCGGCATTCCCGATCGCCTCTTCGAACAGCTACCGGGCATCCCCTTAACCAAACGAGACGTGCGAATGCTGGTGATGGGATACCTCCGGCTCAAGCCCGACGCACACCTATGGGATATCGGTGCGGGCACGGGCACAGTCACCATTGAGGCAGCGTTACTGTGTCCTAAGGGGAAAATAACGGCCGTAGAACGGGATGAGGAAGTCGCTGGCCTGATTCAAAAAAATTGCGATCGCTTTGAAGTGACGAACGTAGATGTCATCTCTGGCAGCGCGCCAGAATGCCTAGAGCGCATCAAAGGTAAGCCCAGCTGTATTCTCATAGAAGGCGCACCGTTACAAGCAACGCTAGAAGCTGCCTGGGGCAAACTTGCGCTCAATGGTCGTATTGTCGTGACGGCCCCCAACCTAGAAGCGCTCTACACCGCATCCGACACCTTCAGCAAGCTACACATGCGCAACATCGAAGTTGCCCAGCCTGCCGTTAATCGACTAGAAACCCGAGGAAATCGCCAAGTCTTTACCTCTGTCGATCCTATTTTTATTATCAGCGGAGACAAACTGGAATAGTCTTCATCCATAGCTTCAACATAAACAGCTTGCTCATCTGGCAACTTGCCATCTGGACACGGGCCCATGCACGGGGGGTAAACTTTGCTGTAGTGTTTTATCAACAACCCGTTCAACACCCTGAGTAAATACCTTCTATGCCGTGGGTTCGCATTGCTAGTGGAATTGTCGCGATCGCCATCGCCCTCAGCCTAATTGTTCTAGGAGGGTGGTACTTCACAGCTGGGTTCGGCATTATCGTCTACCTCGGGCAGCTTGAGGTCTTTAATCTGGTTCGCGCCAAAGGCATTAACCCTGCCGCCAAAACAACGCTGATCGTGAGTCAAGTGCTGCTGGTCAGCGCCCACCTCTCACCCCCCGTTGCAGATGCAATCTTGGCCTTAGCCGGCACCTGCATCTGCTTTTACCTGTTATTTCAACCCAAATTTGCAACCATCGCAGACGTAGCGGCCTCTATACTGGCGCTCTTCTACGGCGGTTATCTCCCTACGTTTTGGATTCGCCTGCGGGATTTAGGTGCTAGCGGAACTGCGACGCTGCCGCTCCAAGGCTTTTGGCCCACCAGCTTAAGCTGGGCAGTGCTGCCAGCAGGTCTAACCGTTACATTTATTGGCTTTGCTTGCATCTGGGGCGCAGACATCGGCGCTTATTTCTTTGGTAAGGCGTTTGGCCGCACACCGCTGTCTAGCATCAGCCCTAAAAAAACAGTGGAAGGTGCGATTTTTGGCATGGGCGCCAGTGCCAGTGTCGGCATCGTCGGCGCTTGGGCATTGGGCTGGCCCATCTGGTGGCTAACGGGCGCAGCACTCGGCACCATCATTGGCATCTCTAGTCTCTTAGGCGACCTGACCGAATCTCTCATGAAGAGAGATGCAGGTGTCAAAGACTCCGGCACACTCATTCCAGGCCACGGTGGAATGCTAGATAGAACCGATAGCTATGTATTTACTGGGCCTCTCGTCTTTTACTTTGTCCAATATCTCGTCCCCCTCATTGGCCGCTACTAGCGGCTAGGACTGAATTAGCGGGAACTGAGCCAATACCTGAGGCTGAACTGCCAACCACTGAGCTAGCCGTCTCTGCGAACGCAACCGTCAGAACTAATGATTAACCATTTAAGGATTAACCATAATCTGACCTTTAAAGATCATGCTTTCCGCTTTTAGCCCCAAATGGTCAATCTCCGTATCAGATCCCAGATTCCATTGGAAATTGTGTAGCGCTTCAATCGACTGTCCCTTATCTAAGTTATCCACATCCGCCAAGTCTGCGATCCAGCGAGGGGCTATTAACTGCAAGCAGTTGCCATTCACGGCGACTAGCCCAGTGCCTAACGTTACCGGCTGCTCCCCACGCGTCTCATTAATGCAAGGATAAAAGCGCAACCCCAAGCGATCACCTTTCAACTTCACTTGCGCAGCCTCGACAACCATCTCAGAACTCAGCGGGAGCGGCCCATATTGCGCTTCAACCGATGAAGCTATAGCAGGATTTTGCGTCAGCGATCGCCAGAAGTCCTTGAGTCCTTGACGCAACAGTGGCGATGATAAAGACGCATTGAGATCATCTTCCGACAGCACCACCTCACCCAACACCGGAAAGGCCTTCAACAGACGCAGTGGCTTACCTCGCACTACCTGACCAACATTGATGCGAATATCCGCTGCTGACAAATACAGCCGACCGATGTGAATCCCCTGATATATGGATTGTTCTGCCGCTAGAGACACACCCGGCAGATATCCAGAGAGAATATCGCGATCGCGCCCTGATATATCGATAGATAACTCATCAACTCGCTCTGTTTGCGATCGCAACCATAGCCGCACCGCAGCCGGCAAAATCTTGCCAACAATACGACCATTTCTTCCTTTGCCATCGCGATCATCATCCACAAACACTCATCCCCTAAAAACGTAAGAAACTCTCAGACAAACCCATTATCAGTTGCAAATTCACACCGTGTCCAAAAACAGTCACGCCTAACAAGAATTAGCGATCCGCACAAAGTTTAGTCATGGTTTCATCACATAGTTGATCCCGAAAGTGCTCATTTGACGTTCATATTCTAAAAAACGGCAATAATCCACGAAAAGAGGTTGATCCCCTCCTTCTTTTTTGTCATATTATTAAGATATTGATCCCCAAACGTGATCCCACAGCACTACGTTACAAGGATTTGTCGCCCCATCTTTTTGTGAGGAGAACAGTCAACATGTCACAGCCATTGCCTGATATACCGTTAGAGGAAATGACCCTGCGTCAGCTTCGCCGGGTGGCTAGCGAATACGAAGTCTCGCGCTACAGCCGCATGCGAAAAGTCGAGCTCGTCGCAGCTATTAAGCAAAAGCAAATCGCTGCAGGCCATATCTCTACGCCTCAAGCAGCGCAGCCTCAAGAGCAATCCACAACACTCATCCCTCAATCCTCTCCAGCAAACTCTCTAGACGGTCAAATGCAAGCAGAAGCCTCTAAGTTCGATCTCTCCGCTCAGTCCCAAAATGGCGCTGCCGCACCTGCAGCTGTAGGCACTGCAGTCATTGAACCTACCCTAGAGACACCCAGCCGTGATGTGCTTGCAACCGTAGATGACGCATTGGGTGACTTGCCGGGTGGCTATGGAGAAAGTCGTATTGTGCTACTGCCGAGAGATCCTCAGTGGGCCTACGCTTACTGGGATATCCCTAACGAGCACAAGCAAGAGCTCCGCAACCAAGGCGGCAGCCGTTTGGCTTTGCGCTTCTACGATGTCACAGACATCGACATCAACACCCAGAGCCCCCACAGCCTTCAGCAGTATGAATGTGGTGAAGTCGCACGCGAGTGGTATTTGCCGGTTCCTGTGAGCGATCGCGACTACTGCACCGAGATTGGCTACATCTGTGACGACGGTCGCTGGCTCGTTCTTGCTCGCTCCGCCTCTATGCGCATTCCCCCCGTCTATCCGTCCGACTGGATCGAAGATCAGTTCATTACAGTTGCTTGGAACCAAGATTTACGCGGTCGCACCTTCGCTAAGCTCGTACCCCCCAGCCAAAAGGCAGGTGCAGAAGCTGGCATGGTGGGCACAGCAGGCGAGCAGAACGGCCTCTACGGCAAGATGTCTGCCATGGCCCAGTCTGCAGAAGCGCAGCGTGTTGCAGGCTCTCTCTTTGGTTCTATGCACCAAGTTCCAGAAGAAGCTGTCAGTTCTTTCGTCTTCCCTTCTGGCGCAGGCCTTTGGGCGCTCCCAACGGCATCCGGCATCAACATGTCCGGTGCAGGTCTATTTGCCTCCGCACCGCCGGCTAAGCCTCGCAAGTTCTGGTTAGTTGCCGATGCAGAACTCATTGTCTATGGTGCAACCGAGCCTGATGCTACGGTCACTATCGACGGTGAAGAGATTGAACTCCAGCCCGATGGCACCTTCCGATTCCAGATGTCTTTCCAAGATGGCGTTATCCGCTATCCAATCGTGGCAGTTGCCAGCGACGGCGAACAAACTCGCTCGATTCACATGGACTTTGAGCGTCAAACGCTATCGCGAAACACGAACACTAAAGAGGAGGCCAAATTGGAGTGGTTTGCATAGGCCACAGGATAAGCTAACAGCTATCTAACCTATCTGTCTCGTCAATAAGCGTTCAATCAAAAAGGAAAGTCCATTGGGCTTTCCTTTTTGATTGGTTGAATATCTTTACGTGAATATGTGCCCGTTCACGACATTACCGATCAAACACGCTGTAACCAATCGAGCAGCGCTTGCCACCGCCGTTCTAACCATAACAATGCCTGATCAACCCGATTTAAGAGCCATTCCAACGGATGCTCAACGTAGCTGGCTGAGATCACATCTGCCTCTATGCTGTCAGCAGTCGCAGAATGTCCAGGTCTCAGCATAGCCATGTGCCCTTTGGCAGGTTCTTGGATATGCCCTCGGACATGAACAGTTCTCTTAAAGATCAGAAACTTTCTTCGGAAACCAAGCAATCCTTTACCAAGAATATGCCGTCCTCGAAGCCGGTTTGTACTAGGCGGCAATCGTCTCAGCTGCTGCTGTTTCATAGAAATCACTACCCACAATACCTCTACCCAAAAAGAGCGTACAGACTGCGCTAATCCAGAAAACAACGGAGATGTTCTGTCATTGGGCAAGACGCCCTTAGATACAGACATCTTGCGCCCAGTCGCTGCGATTTCACAACACAGGCTCCTATCACTGAGCATTGGAACAATATCGTATTCATCAACAAAACCTGCTATTTTCTGGATGAGCTGCTGCTGTTGAACCTCACAGAGGCCATCCCATCCCATTTGATAATCCACAACCAACACAAGCTTGCGCGTTTCTAAATCGCTCGCAACCCCAGTAATCTTGCCAATAGCACGATGACGACTGCCCCATCTCAACCTTTGGGATAACCCAGTCATCCAGCCCTTAAAGGCAACGGTCATCTGAGAAGACACAGGTAGTCTCAATGATCTAAGGCCCTGCATAGATCCCTGTAACTTAACGTCTCGCCTCGCGTGCCTCACCTGCAAGTCCGCAAGCTGTTGGCTCGATAAAGATTTACCTACACTCGCAATAACTTGGGAGATCGTCTCCGCCTCAACATCATCAGCGGCGGCTAACCTCATTTGAGGCAAAGCAGCAAGTCGTTTCAAACGCTGTGTCAAACGCCCTGATATGCGAACCACATTTCGCGCCGGTGATAGCAACCAAGCACCACCGACGACGGCAACCGAAACGGCGGATAATCGAGTTTGGCGAACTGCTCGCCGATGTCGCTCCAGTCCACTTCGGTACTGACCAAGCACTAATCGTAGTAATTTACTTTGATACGGGCCGGATACCATCAGCGCTCGTTATAGAACTGCCTTCAGCAGCAGTCCACCTCCCTCCTCCTCAAATTTTACTGGAAGCTATGGTTTCTTCTGAGGCTGCGTTCACACTCCCCACGCCCCTACAAGCCGATCTCAATAAGCTACGTCAGCTCAACACCCAAGACATTCAAACCAGTTGGTACTGGCACAAGCATGACATCACTGTTGAAGATGTTTTTGCTCAGCCCACACCTCATCAACCGCAGGAAAACAAACCGTGGGAAATAGCACCCCTAAATGAACGCCAGCATATTGCTTGGAATAGAGGACTACAAATTCGCTGGCTCACCCAAACAATCACGGTTCCAACTGATTTCTATGGCTATCCGCTAACAGGTCTCACCTTACGTCTAGCGCTCACATGGTGGGCCGAAGACGCTCAAATTTTTGTCAACGGCAAGCTCGTTCAATCAGGAGATTTATTTGAGTGCTTTACACGTATTTGCCTTAGCGATCGCGTCCAACCCAATGATACTTTTCAAGTTGCCATCAGGCTGGTTAGCCCAGGGCACGATGACGGCGCCTTAGTGAGATCGCACATTATTTATGAACTACCGCCCAATCAGCCGACCCCCGAACCCAGCTTTATTGCAGATGAACTCACTGTCCTAGCCACCCTAGAACCCACTCACCAAACAGACATTCAAACAGCCCTCTCACAGCTCAATTGGGACCATCTCAAACCGTCCCCTTCGACAGCAGACGTCTCTGATCTCTGGCAAGCTCTGTCTGCGACCTCACCGCTTCCCCCCGCCGCCCTTCATCCGTTTCAACAAGCTCTCAGCCATCTCCGGCACACGCTTCTTCCGCTCTCATCCAAACTTAAACAAAGAACCATTCAGTGTGTTGGCCATGCTCATCTAGATATGGCTTGGCTTTGGCCTATCGCAGATACTTGGGACGCCGCTGAACGAACCTTTCGCTCTGTTCTTAATCTCCAAGAAGATTTTCCCGAACTCACCTATACCCACTCCAGTCCAGCACTTTTCGAATGGATAGAACAAAACCGTCCAGAACTCTTTCAACAGATTCAAACAAAAGTCCAAGAAGGATGTTGGAGCATAGATGCAGGACTATGGATTGAGCCTGAACTCAATATTATCGGTGGAGAAGCCATCACCCGTCATATTCTCTATGGGCAGCGCTACTGTCAGCAAAAATTCGGAGCTATGAGTAAAATCGCGTGGCTTCCCGACTCCTTTGGCTTCTGCTGGCAGCTCCCCCAGCTCCTTATTCAAGGTGGTATCGAAACATTTGCCACCCTCAAGCTTTCTTGGAACGATACGACTGAGTTTCCCCATCAACTCTTCTGGTGGCAATCTCCTGATGGCACTCGCATTCTCAGCCTCATGCTCCCACCTATCGGAACAGATATAGATCCCGTCAAAATGGCTACCCGCGCAGCCAAATGGGAACTCAGCACTCAAACGCAAAAGACGCTTTGGCTTCCTGGCCTGGGCGATCACGGCGGTGGCCCCACCCGCGACATGCTCGCAAAATCTCAGCGCTGGGGAAAGTCTCCTTTCTTTCCCAACCTTGTTTTCACAACACCCACCAAATATATTGCTGAACTGCCGGTTCCTCTAACCAACCAAAAACCCGATCTACCTATCTGGAACAGCGAACTCTACCTAGAGCTGCACAGAGGCTGCTACACCACCCACGCCGAACAAAAGCAACACAATCGCTACTGCGAAGACCTTCTTTATCAAGCCGAAACATTCGCAACTATCGCACAAATTATTGCACACCAGCCATACCCCAAAACCAACATAGATAAAGCATGGAAGGCCTTACTCTTTAATCAATTTCACGACATCCTACCAGGCACCGCCATACCTGAAGTCTTCACCGATGCCAACGCAAGTTGGGAGCAGATTACACAGCTAGGTCAAACTATCTTAAATGATAGTTTGAGTGCGATCGCCACAACTATCGCCCTACCATCCCCACCATTTCCTCAAGCCAAACCCGTTCTTATCTTCAATCCACTCACTTGGCCCAGAGATTTCGTCATCACACTCAATCTTTCAGCACTAACTTCTCATGATCAAATACAAGAGAGTAGAAAAAGACACTGGAAAATATATGACTCTGATGGCAAGCAAATCAACCATCAGATATCTGCTGAACCAGCGAACCTAACAGCACCGTGTCACAACCTACGCTTTTCAGCATTAAACATCCCTGCACTAGGATACACATGCTACTGGCTCGTGTCTGCTACATCTCCCAATAACAACAACCTTACGCCTCAAACCTACCAACTCAACAATAAATTTCTCACTATATCCATCAGCGCATCGACAGGAGAAATCATCAGCCTCAAGGAAAAAACCACAAACACAGAAGCCCTAAGCGCTCCTGGCAATCAGCTACAGCTTTTCCGTGATCAAAGCGGCTATTGGGATGCCTGGAACATTGCCGCAGACTACCAGAAGCACCCTCTTCCCAGCCCCGAACTTATCTCGGTTGAGTGGAAAGAAACCGGCCCAGTACGACAGCGAATACGCACCACCCACAAAACTCAAAAATCCACCATCTATCAAGACTATATTCTTGACGTCAGCGCACCCTTTCTCCGCATCGAAAGCAGTATAGAGTGGAAAGAAACCCACGTATTGCTCAAAACCAACTTTCCACTCGCCCTATCATCTTCTAACATTACCTACGAAACCCCATTCGGAGCCATCACCCGAACAACTCAACCAACAACAAAGGCAGAAAAAGCCCAGTGGGAAGTCCCCGCACTGCGCTGGGCCGACCTTACCCAAGGGAACAACAATCCAGACACAAATCAAGCATTTGGCATTAGTATCCTAACCCAAGCCAAACACGGCTTTGACGCAAGCCATAAACACCTCAGACTCACCCTCTTAAAATCTCCCACCTGGCCAGATCCTAATGCTGACCAAGGATGGCATCACTTCAGCTACGCCATCTACCCGCACACAAAAACATGGCAATCTGCCCGTACAAACCATCACGCTCGTGAACTCAACATCCCACCCATCGTTCACTATCCAACAACACGTAACTCTCCTACCTGCCAGCAAGACAGCCATAGCTTCTTACAAATACATAACCAAAACCTTGTTCTTTCTGCACTAAAACCAGCCGAGGACAGCTCTCAGCAGATTGTCCTACGCTGCTACGAATCCCACGGACAATCTGCAACTCTCAATGCCACCAACACACTTGGAATTTCGATATCAGCCAATCACGCCGAGCGTATCAACATCCTCGAAGAAAGTGTAGACATCGATCAACCTATGCGCATAGAGCCCTGGCAGATCATCAGCTATCAAATGCCATACAAAATAACTAAGCCTAGCTGATAAACAACTAGGCTCTCCATAAAGCACAAAAATTCAATTAATCAAGCATCTTAACAACCGAACAACATCTAAGCAGCGCTCGCCAACTCGCTTTCACTACTGCCAGAGTCATTGTTGAGTTCGTCATCTAAGTTGCGAACAATGTCTAGATCTACATCCAAAACAGTCATCTTAAGGCCACCTTTCGGACTATTATCAACCTTGGAGATAAAAGGATTGGGCTCAACGCTACCCGTACAAATAATCAAAGACCCTTTCTTCAGAAAAGCAAGCTTACGCCAAGCCACTGACTTCTCCCAAATACTCAAAGAAACTGTAAACGACTCCTCACGATTCCGAACACCACGAACATAGAGCGTTGCCTCCGCAACATTTGCTTTACCTCCGTTTTTTAGTTCAACTGTTTTCACTTCAGCATCAGCCGCCAAGTTACCACTCACAATCCACTTATTCAGCCCAGCGCTAGCCATATCACAATCCTTAGCAATAAAGTTTCTTCCTTTACATAAAATGCCCACAACAGATTCTTTTTGAATGAGAAAGTTTACGGAAAAAGAGAAACCCCTTAGCTTAGTTAAGCTAAGGGGTTTCCAATATTAGAACCTGGCATCGAGCTATTTTCACAAGGGCCAACGCCCTAACTATCTTCGCCGCTGCAGCGTTTCACAATCGAGTTCGGGATGGGTCGAAGTGGGTCCACTGCGCCATTGACACCAGGAAAGCTGTCA
>JBCCOO010000093.1:0-19235 GCA_039025345.1 Cyanobacteria bacterium P01_D01_bin.105
TAAATGGCCTACTTTGTTCAGTAGACCCGGTATGATAGCTGTTATAGCCATTTTGGTGGTTTTGTTGTGTTAACTAAACCCTATGCCCGAATGGCTTTTCTGACTATTGCTCTCCTTTTTCTGTCCGGACTATTGTTATATTAACAGTACCTTCATCATCAGTAGAAAACATACGATAGCCTTCAATATACTCTCCTGAATGAACGTAGCCATAACGGCAGAATTTGTAGAGCGGGTTTTTAACAGATGATCATCCATCCGGTTTTATCCCTTCCCAAAACCCTTCAATAATGTGGTCAACATACACATCAGGTTCAGGCAGTGGCGCCGACATTTTGCTCAGAATGATGTAGTTCATGCATCCGCCAATAAACAGCATGGCCGTGGCTTGAGGATCTTTCGCCTTCATTCGGCCCAAGCTAATTTCTATTTCAAAAAAGCGCGTTAGCGCTTTAAGATTGCGCAGAGGAGGGATAGGGCTTTTACTGGCGCATCCCTTTGAGAATAGGACACCTTTAGACATCAGCATGATGAGCTTAGGGAAGTTTTCCTGAGAGAAGGCGATCGCCTCCGACCCAATCCGCTTCAGATTTTCCTTCAGATCACCTTTTCCCGCCATGGTTTCAATTAGCGTAATCCAAGGCGGAGAGGACGGTAGGCCCATCGCCTTAAAGAACAGATTCTCCTTTGTCGAAAATCTTTTAAAGATAGAAGCTTCCGAGATGCCTGCTCTTTTGGCAATATCCAGTGTCGATGCGCCAAACCCCTGTTCTAAAAAAACTGCCAAAGCCGCTTCCAGAATCTGTTCATCGCTAATTTTGCGTGTTCTAGCCATATCTAAACCAGCGATTGCCGGCCCTTAACCACGTCCAAGGCTTATTCAAGTTAGCGGTTGCCGCTAAAAGACTCTAGCGATCGCCAAGGCCCTAGACAGCTCGACAGAAGCTACATTTTACAGCCGAAAGCTTGACAACCCAGAATTTATGGGTTTAATAAGTAAGTAATTACTTATTAATTAAACGCTTGTGCCGAAGATAACCCACACAGAAAGCGGACTCATTAATCCGTGTAACTAGCAAGTCAACCAGTTAGTTCAACCTAATGCATTTTGGTTAGTGCGTTTTGGTTAAGGCACTTTAGCTGAGATCACTTGTTAGCCATGTTATTTATTACAGTGAATATCCCATGAAATACAGACTTTCTTTAGCCAACACCCTCACGTTTTTGATGATTGCAAGTATTGCAGCAGGGAGCGGTGTTGAAGCCTCTACCCCAGCGACACACGCCAGTAATACTCAGACCATTTCAGCCCTGAAAAACAACAGTAGTTCTGTTCTCTCTAAGCTCGAAGCACTCGATCTGACAACTGAACAAAGCGATGAAATTGAAGCTATTCAAGCCAATATGACAGCGCAAATAGCCGACATTCTGACCCCTGCGCAAATGAGCTCACTTGAACAAGGAAGAGCTGAAGGGGAGGATCTACGCACTGTCATGAGAGGACTGGGTTTGGACAGAGCGCAGCGCTCAGAAGTGATGACGCTGATGCGTGGCGTTCAAGAGCAGATTATGGCCGTGTTGACCCCTGAACAACGAGAACAGATGCAGGCAGATCGTTCGCGAAATAGAAAGCAACGTAACGTTTTCAAATAGTGCCATTCCAGCATCACTCGCGTCGGTAGCGCTGGCCAGCATTTGACGACTCGCCTAAAACTTAATCCTCAAATGCTGGCCAGCCTATCATTTCATCCAGTTTAGCGAGTGGGTGACTCAAGCGACGTAACTATAAACTGAACAACTCGACAGAAACCGTGTAACCAGTGTGAAATGGCCATTTCACACTGGCTATTTGCAAATGGGTAGAGTACAGGTAGACATCTGCACATATTATGGAATGATAATGATTATCATTTTTGATTTTTGCTAATTTGATTTTGCCAAGCTTGGTTATGACTCCCGCCGCTTCTTCGCCTGCTGTTCCCGCTATGACTGACATTGCCATTGTGGGGGCAGGGCCTCAGGCGCTAACGCTAGTCACTCACCTGCTGCAAAAGAAAAAGACAATGCGAAACCGCTTCGTGGTTTTAGACCCTTCCGGGGGCTGGCTGCAGCAGTGGCACCATCAGTTTGCCGCCTACGAAATTCCGCATCTGCGTTCCCCGGCAGTCCACCACCCCGACCCTAACCCTCACGCGCTGCGAGGCTTTGCCGAAAATCGCTACGACGAGCTGTATCCGCCTTACGATCTGCCAGGAACCGAGCTTTTTCAAGAATTTTGTCAGGAGGTCATTCATCGCTGGCAGCTTCAAGATCGGGTGATACCCGCCAAGGTTAAGCAAATTGAGCCGGTGCAACGGTTAGGCAATAGTCGGTTTCGGCTGGTGCTCTCAGATGGGCAAGTGATGCTGGCCAAGCGAGTGGTGCTAGCTGTTTCAGGCGGTGTGCCCGCTGTGCCCGATTGGGTGGAGGCAGCGCAGCAGCAGTTAGGCAATCAGGCAGATTATCTGGGCGATCGCCTCCTACATTCTCATCAAGTAGATCTGCGGCAGCAAAAGCTCGCAGGTGAGCGGGTGCTGATTGTGGGCAGCGGGCTGACCAGCGGACACTTAGCCATTGGGGCGATCGCCCGGGGCGCGCAGGTGATGATGATGGCCAGACGGCGCTTTTATGAAAAGCTATTTGATGCTGAGCCGGGATGGCTGGGGCCAAAGTACCTCAAAGGATTTCATGCTGAACGCGACTGGGAAACTCGCTGGCAGATGATTCAAACAGCTCGCAATGGTGGCTCTCTAACACCTGCGGTGCTCACAAAACTGCGCAGACTGAGTCACGAGGATAAGGTGGATTTTTATGAGCAGTGTGAGGTGCGCGCAGCCGCTTGGACAGGAGCGTCTTGGCAGGTGAGCTGCACCCATCCGGGTGCGCATCATTGCATTGCCCATCAGCCTGTTGACCGGATTTGGCTGGCGACGGGCAGCAAATTGGATATAACGCAGTGGCCGCTGTTGTCTGCGGTGCGCGATCGCTATCCACTAAAAACAGTTCACGGCCTGCCATTACTCGATGAGCATTTGCGGTGGCCGGGATGCAATTTGTTTGTGATGGGCGGTGCCGCCGCGCTGCAAGTGGGGCCAGTAGCCAGGAATTTGTTTGGGGGCAAGTTGGCAAGCGAGCGCATTGTTCCTGCGCTGATTAAAACCTGCCCTCGATAAGGCTTTAGTCATGGCTTCGAGAATGCCGACAGCTGAGAATACTGACAACCAAGAACACTGGCAACAAGAGCTTCTCGCACTCACGTCGGGCGTCACTTCGAGCATGAAAGCTGTGTAACGACTTGTTTAAATTTTCACCCGTACGGAATAGACAGACATGCTCGTAGGCTACAAACTTACAATGATTATCATTCTCATTTTGATGGGGCATCTTTCTTTATGGTTATAGCTGTTGATTTTGGCACCCGCGCTCGTTCTCATCACGATTCTAAAAGAGGTTCTAGGGGGTGGGCTGATACAAGTCATGATGCAAGTCTGCCACCAGCGCTGTCTGCTCGCTCTATTTTGGCGGGTGTAAATGCGGCTGAACTCGACTGCTTACCGCCCGTTTGGCAACAGATTGCGAACAGGCAAGTGAAGGTCGGCCACAGCGATCCTGATTTTTTGGTTGCCTTGGCGCGTTTGTTTTGGACAAAAGGCACCGACCGTAGCCCGGAAGTTTTTCAGCAAGGCGCCGATCTTCAGCATTCTGGTTTTCAATCTTTTTATGCCAAAGGCGTACGGGAGACGTTGGCTTTCTTTGGGGATGATTTTTTAATCACCGCCTATCCTGACTTTGGCCGAGTTGAACAAACTGCAAACGCGAAAGATGGCGCAGAGCAAGTGATTGATTTTGTACAAGCGGTATTTAATGACTTTGGCTACGATTTGCCTGCAAGCTTTTATTGGATGCTGCTGTGCCCCATTGAGCGGGACTCTATTTATGAGGCACGTCCGATGTTTTTTGATCCACGCATGCAGGAAGTGAAGCGCGCTTATGATGCTTGCTTGCACGGGTTTAATGTGACGGCGATGCTCATGCGGGTGCAAACCCATGCGTCTCGGCAAGGGTTGTTGCTGCAGCATGGCTGCGGGTGCGATCATTCTCTGGCACAGATGATTCCGGGGAAAGCACAACGCTCTTTTGAGTTTGAAAGTGAGCGGGGACGCCAAAAGGCATTAACGGCTTATCTGTGGCGCTGTTGGAATGAGTATCTGTTGTTTCCTTTGGGTGTTCATGCGCATACATTAGCGCTGTAGGTGAGCGGCCGTAGGTGAGCAACTGTAGGTGAGCGCTGTCACTAGGCGTTTTGGTTTAGTGCTATGGCTTAATGCTGGGGCCTTACGTTATGGGTTTTCAGGTGAGAATTGTGATCGCAGGGGCCGGCATTAGTGGATTTGCCACGCTGGGTTACTTGGTGGAACATCTGCGCGAAATACCGGCGGTTGAGGCGGTTATTTATCTGCTGCAGCCGCCGAGAGAGATTTGCGCACAGAATTTGACTCAGCCGCAGCGCGATCGCCTCACCCAACTCAAAGCGATTGGCCTCGACCCCAGCCAATTGTTTGGCGGCGGACAGGTTTACCATCCGATGCAGCCCTCGCTATTTACATTTAATGGCAACAGCGCTGCTCGCGGGTTCAACTTTGTCCATCGCCGCTACGATTTCAACGATTACTTCGAGTGGGTGCAGGCTAATCGCGATCTGCTGGCGAGCCTGTATCCAGATTTTGCCCCGGAACAACAACAACAGCGTCACGACAGGCACACCCTAGATGACATAGAGGGCACCACACCTCGGGGCGCTTATGGGCTGTATCTTCACGATCAATTTTTGGCACTCCAGGCTCACCTACCGGCGCATATTAAGCTGAAAATTATTCCTGAGGCGCTGAAAACTTTTTCTTCAAGTGTTTCACAGGCCACTTTACCGGCTGATTCGCAGACTAATTCAAAGACTGATTCGCAGCAGGTTAAACAACCCATCACGGTTGAAACTGAAACCCACCAGTTAGTGGTTGATTATTTGATTGAGGCAACCGGGCATCGCTATGCCAAACTGCGTCCTGAGTGGGATGGGCAGGTGTTTAATGCGTATCCTTGCGATCGCTATGGACCAAACAACTTGCCGAATGAAATTACCGTGGTCGGCGCTGGCCCTGCCGGAATTGAAATTGCGCTGCATGCCTTGCACAACCTGAATGTAAAACATGTCACCCTAGTCAGCCAGCGCGCACAGTCCAGACTCCCCCAAATAGAACCAACAGAGCATTACGAGTGCCAGTGGTTTACCCGTGAGAACATGCTACACCAGCCAACAGCAGCTTACGCTAACGTGTTGCTTCAAAAAGAGCTAGAAGCGTGCTATCAGGCTTGCGATTTGCCTTATCCGGGTTGGGATGCGCTGCTGAACATAACGGATTATCCTAGCTTTTTATCAAACTATCTAAAAGCAACAAAACATTCGCCAAACCATCCTTTAGCTTATCTGGTGCGTCCAGTGATGTCGTTTTATGGTCAGATAAAGGATTTTCTTCCAACCGCCGAGCAGATAAAGGTACAGCAGCTGATCGCTCGGGTGAGACCGCTGTTTGCAACGCAGTCTTTGCCCTGCGCTGAACTGATGCTAGCCGCCCTCAAAGCAAAACAACTACAGCTACTTGCAGGAGAATTCTTACTCACACAACCGACACCGACTATTTTGCAGCCAGGCGGTCATGAGATTCACCCAAACTGCGTTATTTTAGCGACAGGCTTTGAGCCATCGATACCGAATGTTAACCCGCAGGTTCACGATACTCACTACTATCCGGTGCTAGGGACTTCATTAAGTGAGGTACACAAGCGAGCAGCAGACGTAGCAAGGATCATTGTTTCTGGGTGCACAATCATGGCAAGAAATGAGATGATTGCACAACAACCATCTATTCTTTAACCGACAAGTATGCACTGGCTGCTGGGTCCTTATAAATTACGTGTTTATGCAGCAGATGCTGATGGGAGGTGTGTTCATTTAGACTTTAAGCCTTCAGATTTTTAAGCCTTTAGATTTTTAAGCCTTTAGATTTTAAGGAGTTGTTTATGGTTACCACTACTGATCACACCGCTGTTCCTGCAACGGTGCCTGTAACGGTATTGACGGGTTACTTGGGAGCAGGGAAAACGACACTGCTAAATCGTATCTTGACCCACGAACATGGCAAAAAGGTGGCGGTGATTGTGAATGAATTTGGCAAAGTTGGCATTGACCATCAGCTAGTGGTGGATACAGATGAAGAGATTTATGAGATGCACAATGGCTGCATTTGCTGTAATGTGCGTGGCGATTTGATCCGGGTTGTCAGTAAACTCATGAGGCGGCGTGACAAATTTGACCATCTGTTTATTGAAACGACTGGATTAGCCGACCCGGCGCCTGTCATCCAAACCTTTTTTATGGATGATGAGGTCCGAGAGAAAGCTGAGTTAGATGCGGTGGTCACGGTTGTGGATGCCCATCATATCCAGCAGCACTGGGAAGCAGATGAAGTGGTAGAGCAAATCGCATTTGCGGATGTGATTCTGTTGAATAAGACTGATTTGGTGACGGCAGCCGAATTAGAGGCACTGGAACAGCGGGTGCAGGGAATGAATGCGATCGCTAAAATCTATCACACCCAAAATGCGAAAGTTGACATGGATGCCCTGCTTGGGGTTAACGCCTTTGATGTCAAAAATGCGTTGCAAGTTAACCCAGCGTTATTGAGTGGAGTGGCCCCCAAACATGACAAAACGATCGGCTCTGTGACGTTGATTGAGTCAGGTGAAGTTGATAAAACTAAGCTCAGCGACTGGCTAGGTGATCTGTCAACCAATCAGGGGCACGATATTTTCCGCATGAAGGGCATTCTCAACATTGCTGGAGAAGACAACCGCTGTGTTTTTCAGGGCGTTCATATGATGTTTGAGGGCGGACAAGATCGCCCCTGGAAACCCAACGAACCCCGTAGTAATGAGCTGGTTTTCATCGGTCGAAACCTAGAGAGAATGAATTTAGCAGAAGGTTTTCAGGCTTGTTTAGTGGGCTAGGGGATATGCCCCAAGAATAGACTACGCGCCGTTCGACGACACGGGCTCTCACCGCTGCGGGCAGCGGTTGCCGATTACGCTGCATGCTCACAGGCGGCTTTATAAACCCGCTACGCTAGGATTTTTATGCACTGAGTTATTCTTCAAGATCTTCACCAATCATAATTCGATGTCCATCGATAGTTCTTACACCAAATTCTCGCATCCCCCATTCTTCGCTCCTGAGAGGCTTAAATATCTCTGCGCCTTTTGATGCCACCATGCCATAGTAATCATCCACATCATTGACAACAAAGTATCCGAAATAGGAATGATCACCAAGCTCACTAGGGCGAACAGCGTCAGGACAATGTCCAGCCATTATTCGACAATTATCTCTTACAAACATTCGCCATCCTGGATCGCCGATCTCGTGAATAGTGAACCCTAATACATCGCGAAAAAATTCAGCAGTTTTTTCAAGATCTGGCACTGCCAAAACATAGATAGTTCGTTGAATTTCCATGTCTATTTAAATGAAGGATCACTTTATTATAAAGATCCGCACAGTGCCTTCCACTTCTTGAATCTGTCGAGTGAGTTAGGACACGAATAATCGCTAGAAGTCTTACACGACAACAGCTCACTCAACAGAAGCAATATAAGAGCTGCAGCCGATGTGACTGACCTAACCAACCTGACAGATGCTACAGATAAAACCGTTCAGACCGTGTAAACCTAGGGATGAACCTAACCCGTTTCTACCAATCTTGATGTGTTAGCGGCTATGTTCGTCGAAAATGAGCATAAAAACTCAATGCGATCGCCGTTGCCGAAATAATAGTCATCACAGTTCCCGGAACAAACTTGTTGAAGCCCCCGAGGTCAATAAAGATGAAATACCCAACGTCGAGCAAACCACCCACAAGCGCTGAAATAAATATGGCAGCGACGTTGTTTCGCCAAATAAATACGCCACCGATGATCGTCACCATCCCGCCCCAAAGTAGATTAAACCCGTGCTGATTAACGACTGCACCAGCCGCGTCGGGATAATCCATTGCCAAAAGTGCAGGATCCACGCCATCTGCAATTCCTGCGATCGCCCCCGCCGTCTCTTGAGAAATAGTCAAAACGCCAGCCAACGCGTGAACAACGCCCCAAATCACCCAGAGGATGGCGGAAATTTTCAGCAGCGTGGAGGTTTGTTGTCGATTTAGTGCCATATGGATCCAGACTTTCGATGGTCGAGGTCATTTTTGCAATAAAGCGATAAAACTGGGAGGCCTATGAACGACAAAAAAGGAATCATTCACGCCAATTTTGTAAATCACGAGTCCTTGGGGAGCTTAGCCACCACCACTATCGCCTATGCGATATCACAGGGAATAACATTCGATGAAATTGCTCAAGCTATCGACATCTCAGAACTTGACTATGCAAATCAGGATGCTCGACTGCCTGAGCCGGTCATTGGAGAACTCATGAACGTGCTGGTTAACCGGTTTCCAGATCGAGCGATCTCTATAGAGATCGCTCGCTGTGCGCCATTTTCGATGCTAGGGGGCTTAGTTCAGGGCGCCATGTTCGCCACTGATTTTGAGTCGGCACTCACTTGGTTTGTCGAAAACTCATCCATTATTGCTGACCAGTCGGTTGTACAGCTTGAGAAGACAAATTCAGAAGTTTCGCTGATCGTTGCCCATCCTTACGAAGCCCTCGACTACGGTCATACACTCGAAGCAACGACGGGGTTGATTTGGCGATTGCTAAACACGATTACAGTTTCAGCAGCACCTTTACAGCGGGTAGAGTTTGCGAATCAAAAAGCTGTTCCCCTACAGCCTTATGAAGAGTTCTTTCAAGCGCCCATATCCTTTCACACTGGCCGCAATGCACTCGTTTTTTCAATAGATATCCTCCAACGGCCTGTTCGTTCTGCGAATGCTCAGATGTTTGCATTCATCAAGCAACATTTTGTTGACTTGCGTCAAAAACTCAATAGCGATCGCTATCCCACAGCCCTTGCGCCACTTCGTCAAAGCATTATGAATAACGCTGCCCAGGGGACTTATGAGGTGGCGGCCGCAGCCGCAGCCGCAAACATTAGTTTGCGAACAGCGCAACGTTTGGCACAGCAGCACGGCACATCTGTACAAAAACTCATCAATGATATTCGGCAGGAAAATGCCAAAACCTTCTTGAACAACCCTGAGATCACGATTGATACCGTGGGGCAGCTGGTTGGATATGCCGATGTTCGAGCCTTTCGCAGAGCGTTTAAGCGGTGGACAGGGTTGTCTCCCAAAGAGTATCGCAACGAAATTTTCCAAGCGTGATGTTCTGCTTAATCACAGATGATTGCCATTTGTGCTGACTCAATTAGTGTCCTAACTCACTCGACAGAAGCAATAGTTCTCATGGAAGAGACCTCTTCATAGGGGCATCGTACCGTCATCCTATAGCTGGACATGGTTTCGAAATTCATGAACTGGCATGCCAGCAATGCCCCAATCTTCAGTCGCGACCTCATCAATAACCACGAAGGTAGTGCTAGGGGATTTATTCAAAACATTAACGAGAAGATCCGTAACGCCCTTAATCAGGTCGGTCTTTTGCTGAGCTGTGGCACCCTCTCGGGTAATCTTTATATTCACGTAGGGCATGTTATTTCTCCTGCTAACAAAGTTGGTTTAATTGACTGTTCAGGCTGCGTATCGGGTTGGGATGTATAGTGGAAAACTTTCGAGATAATTTGCCATTTGCCATCGAGTTTGATCAGTGCCAAAAGATCGATATAGTCTTTTGAAAACAATGAGCTGCGCATAATGGCGATCGCAGTTACCGCCCCCACAAACTCAATTGAATCGATGGAGAACCCATAGGTTTCACCCGAAGACTCTGGGGAAATCCGTTGTTCAACAATCGGGAAATAGGTATTCATATCGAGGTGCAGCAGTTCGCCACTGGATGCGGTGAAGTATTGAGCACTGGCATGAAATATTTGAGCTAAAAGGCCTGTATCACATCGATAAAGCGCATCGTAATAGTCTTTGAGTACCTCAACAACGGCTAAATATTCAAGCCCCTGTGTTTGCTGACAATCTTGAACATGTACTTGATGCATTGCTCCTCCTGGTGTCGAGTTAGCACATCTGGACGCGAACAATTTGACGATAACTCTTTACTCAAAAAGGATAAATATAGAATACGTTAAAATACTTTTTACTCACGGTAAATAATATATAGCAATCAGGTGTTATGGACAAACTAGTGGCGTTACAAGTGTTTAGACGGGTGGTTGAATTGGAAAGCTTTAGTCGCGCTGCTGAAGACTTGCACTTATCTAACGCGGCCATCAGTAAAAATGTGCGTGAACTGGAACAAGCCCTAAAAACTCAGCTAATCCAGCGGACGACCAGACGGTTGAGTCTGACAGAGACTGGGCAGCTCTATTTCCAGAAGGTTTGCGCAATTCTAGATGAACTGGCAACGGTTGAAGAAACCGTTTCAGATCTCTCCGTTAAGCCCCATGGACTATTGCGAGTGACCGCACCCATGTCGCTAGGGTTAACCCATGTGGCCACTGCTATTTATCAATTTCAATTAGCATATCCAGACATTCAAATAGAGTTGACCCTCAGCGATCGCTACGTTGATTTGATTGAGGAGGGATTTGATGTAGGCATTAGAGGGGGCGGCGCTAGTCTAGATACCAGTCTGGCGATGCACCACATCTGTGAATTTCCACGGGTAGTTTGTGCATCTCCCACGTATCTTCAGCAGCATGGTGAACCACAATCACCGGATGAGCTTGAGCAGCATCAATGTGTCATTTATAGTCTGGCGCGATCGCCCCATGAATGGAGTTTTTGGCAGGAGAACAAGACCGCCGTTGTGAATGTCAGTGGTCCTTTAAAGGTGAACAATAGCCTTGCAGCCAGTCAGGCTGCTATCACTGGGCTTGGGATAATTTGTTTACCCGTTTTCGTAGCGTCAGAGGCCTTAAAAAGGAAAGAATTGAAAATCATCTTGCGGGAATGGTCTATCGAGCCATTGACCTTATATGCCATTTGCCTAAAACATCGCCAGCGGGCTAGAAAACTTCAAGTATTCATAGACTTTATTGCAAATGCACTGACATCAATTTCAGACCAGCTTTAATTTTTTAGATAATCAACGGTATTATTCCGATGCAGTTTCAGTTTCCCCTGTATGCTGACTAGCCAAAGCTGCCTGAATCAAAAAAGCTATCGGAAAACCCAGCGTCACAGTGATGCTCCATCCCCAGGGAACCAGCCAACTTGTCCCAATTGCCAGCATATAAATACTGGGTTCAATATAGCTTTCTTGACGAATGCGGCGAATGGTTTCGTCAGACAAATCAGGGGCTACTAGCCGTCGATTTCTAGTGCCATAAATCCACGCAACAGTGGAAAAAATACCCACCCCTATCGCTGCCAAACTGTAAAACAAATTGATGGCAAATACGCCCTCATAGGCTCCTAAAAGATCGCTGGCATAGGTAAACAGGACTACAAATAAGAGGGAAAACAGAGTCAGAAAAGTATGAACCGCATCGGTCTTTTGGCAATACTTAAACTGATGCACATGGGTGAACCAATAAAATGCCAGAGTGATAAACGTCAGAGCATAAATCCCTATGCCTGGCAACTGCTGCCACAGCACTTGCGCCGCTGTATCTGGAGATATGTCATCCACCGATACTGGAGCAAAGACAATGGCCAGAATGGTCATGGCCACGGCGAAAATAATGTCGCTGAGTCGAGCTAGACGTTGAATGGGCATTCGATACTGTTGGTTAAGCTATGGGTTAAGTATGCTTTAATCTGCTAAGGCAAGTGAGAAACCTTGAGACATATTACACACCCAAGGTTAAGGCTTTAGAGATCAGGTTCATGGGTATTGTTAGCTGACTTTGCGTCGGATAAGAAATAGCTTTATAGGTGGCTTAAAGAGAATCGTTTGATTTCTGAAAATAACTGTTGCTGAAATCTTTCCTCTTGACTAAGAGCCATCAATATTACCTAGCCGCCTGCATTGATCAAGACATAGGCAATTGCTTCATAATTTACGTCTTCTTGAATTGCCTCTCACTGTTTGAGAAAAATCACTAATTCTTGAATAAATTTTGCATCAACAGCTTTTTCAATTTTATCGAGCTCAGACATCAAGTCTTGAGCTTCCATATAGATTTTATTTAGAAAGCTCCTCTGTCTTTACTTGAAGAAGTGCAAAATAGGCTATAGCTAGTACATCTCAAGATTCAATTGTTATCGTTTGTGCAGAATGCGCAGGTCCTAGGGTAGCAAGATATCTCAAGCAACTTTTTCAGGTTATGCGACTAGTCTGAACGATCCTGGAGACCTCTATGGGGCTTTTGGGTTGGGAGAACTGGCCACCCAGAGTCTTTGCGAAATATAGGAGGTGCATTAGGGAACACACCCTACCAGACTTATTCGATGAATTAAGACGACTTATTGCATCTGTCGAGTTAGTTAGGACATTAGTAATCGCTAGAAACCTCGATCTACAACAGCTAACTCGACTAGCAAAGTAAGAATGCATCCTTACTTTGCTATAGCATTCATTTCACGAACTCTCAGCACAGGCAGTAGACTAAAAATCTTCCCAAGGAAACTTCCGTACACTTGCCGCGTCTCTTCGAGAGTAATGGAGCCCCCCAATATGAGCATTTCAAACGGTTGACCCAACTCTTCAACAATGATCCCAGTAGATGTATAGCCATTCTTCTCATAGAATCTTTTCCGCTTCACTCGCTGCGCATTGTTATCGGCCTGCTCATCAATCCGTTCGATATTTAATACAATCCGTTTGTCTGGATGACCTTCTCTCAACGCCGTTAAGACCTTGGTGCCATAGCCTCCTGATCGGCAAGAAGCGTCAATGGCGAAATAGATTACTAAGAGAATATCTCCGCATTCAATCGTATAGAGTAGACCAATCCATGATTCATTGTCATAGAGTGAGTTAAAAGCAACATTGCTCTGCTTCGCTTTATATCGAAGGAACCACAATGGAGCACGTTCATTTTTGGGGAATGCATCCTTGTATAGTGATTCGATCTTAGCGGAGTTTTTTTTATCAATTCCTGCTGGGACGAAATCGATACTCATCATTAATCTCATTCCGTTCTAGTCTAACGGCCGCTTCACTAGCCATGAGGCCAGGTGAGCGCCTTTGTTACGCATAGAAGTTACCACTAAGCCGGCGCTCAGAAGATAAAAAAGACATCCATAGAGCGAGGCTGCATAAGTGGCCAATGCTGTTTTCTCCCATGCTAGGGCGATATCACCCCAACAGACTAAACGAGGCTGTGGTATCGCCGTTTCGCGACAACAGAGATTAAGCAAATCAGGCTATTAGGCCTCACCTTTTTGAACAAGCCCCTGGTACTCTTCTATTGTAATAGTCCCCAGCTTATCTGTGATAGCCTTGTCGGACTCAGGCAATGATTCTTGTAAAAGATCAACACGCTTCCACTGCGGTGTCAAAGGCTTTTCGTTGTCGGATTGAGGGACATATTTGGAAGCTTGTATCCGTTGATACTTATGAATGTAACGGGGACAATTCACAAATATTTCAGTCAGCGTTACACGAACAATGAGCTCCGCCCCAACAAATTCCTTAGTTAGTGGGTCATTCCTATCTATGCTAGCTATTCCATGCATCCGAACACGATGTGGTGTTTCAAAATCAATGAATAACAACCCAACTTTGTCATTCGCATTTATGTTGCCCATGGACAAAAACATACCATTGCCGTTATAGCTTGGAAAAGCAATAGTTTTATTATCTAGCACCTTGACAAAACCAGGATCCCCTCCTTTATAGGAACAGGTAGGATATCCACGGTGATCGACAGACGTAAGGAAGAATAAATCCCGGCTTTCAATAAAAGCTTTATGCGCGTCCGGGATCTCTGAAAAAACGGTTAATTCATCCACCTTATCGGCTAGTTTCGTCGTGTCAAACTCTTGCTGAAAAAGTCTATGTTGTTCACCATAAATTCGATTCATGAAAATCCTCCTACGGTTATCAGTTCTTGCACGACTCGCCTAACTATTATTTTTAGAAAAATTTTTTCCACCTAAATACGCCTACATGTCAGGCTAAGTGGAAACTCGTCTACCTAATGTATCTAAAGCATGTCAGATTAAGTGGAAAGTTTCAGTATAATCACCTCCCTTGATTAGATTTAATCTGACGTAGGCTTTATTTACATACGAAGCCTACCTATTTTGACTTCACGCAATCTCCTCAGCCCCGCCCCAAAAAACTACTCGATTAGGAACGTTGTTCGATATCACTTACACGAGAGAGGAAGCGTTGTCTCAGGCGGCGAGCATCCCCTTGCCATCGAAGCTAACAGGCAAACGGAATAACATTCTGATTATGCAGGGCCGCTTGAATGTTCGCGCCGTAAGCTTGTTGAATATTTTCCATCGTCATCACCGCTTGCGGCGTATCGTTGGCTAGCACGCGGCGATTGAGCAGCAGCAGCCGATGATAGCGATTAAGCGATTCGCCCCACTCGTGGCTGCACACCAGCAGCGTTTTACCCTGCTGGCTGAGATCGGCAAAAATGCTCAGCATTATCGCTTCCGTTTTTTTGTCGATGCCACTGAAAGGTTCGTCTAGCAGAAATAAGTCGGGATGTTGGGCCAAGGCGCGGGCCAGAAAAATTCGCTGCTGCTGACCGCCCGAGAGATGACCAATGGGGCGGTTTCTCAGGGGCAACATTTCTACCCGATCCAGCGCAGCGCTGACTATTTTTTTTGCCTTGGCATCGGGAGAGCGTCCCCAACCGAGGCTCCTGATCTGCGCCATCATCACCACATTCCAAGCCGTGATCGGATAATCCCAATCAATTTGCGATCGCTGTGGGACGTAAGCAACCTGCCGCCGCTGTCGCTTCAGCGAAGCCCCGTTCAATAAAATCTTTCCGCGATAGGGCGTTAGCCCCAAAATTGCTTTGACCAAGGTGCTTTTACCAGCGCCATTAGGGCCAATTAGCCCCACCCATTCGCCTGCTTGCAATGTGAGCGAAACCGACGTGAGTGCTTCAATTCCTCGGTAATTAACCGACAGATTTTGAACCGCTAACATATCGAAGAATTGAGAATCATTATCCTAATACGAAGCAAGCTTAGCAGATTATTTCCACACAGCTCCATTTGAGGTGTAAGATTTTGAGAATGATAATCATTATTGTTTTTGATGCCCATGTTTGAGGGTTATCTATCGGAAGGCGGCTTATCTGAAGATAAGCCAGCGATCTCAGGTCATAGCAACAGGCTGCCGGTCACGATCATCACGGGTTTTGCGGGCAGTGGCAAAACCACGCTGCTCAGCCACATTTTAAGGAATACACAGAACCTGAAGGTCGCTGTACTGGTAAGTGCGTTTGAAGGCCTAAATTTTGAAGGCCTAAATATTCATACTCAGCATTCAGTGGCTAGCCAGCAGACTGCTTCTAGCGAGCAAACCATGGTGGAGCTAAGTAATGGCTGCATTTGCGGCACGATTAACGAAAACCTGGTAAATGCGGTTTATCAGGTATTGGAGCGAAAAGAGCAGATAGATTATCTGGTCATAGAAGCCTCCGGACTGGCCGATCCGCTGCCGCTTATGATGACGTTTGCAGAGGTGACGTTAAAGGCACTGACTCGGCTAGAGTCTGTTTTGGGGATGGTGGATGCTAAAACGTTTGGCCCAGCGCTGTTGAAGAACTCGGTGTATGCTAGCCAGCTAATTCACAGCGACGTTATTTTACTGAACAAAACCGATTTGGTGAGTGCTGATAAAGCCAATGCCATTGAGCAAGATATTCATCTGTTAAAGTCTGGTGCGCGAATTTTAAGCGGTAGTTTGCAAAGCGCGGCGAACTTGCCCCTGTCGATCATTCTCAATACCGCGCTAGCTGATGCTGAGCCCGATGCTGAGCCCGATGCATTCTCGGAAAGAGAACTTTGTGATCACTTGGTTTCCGAGAATTTCATCTCGATTCCTTTTCGCAGCGATCGCCCCTTTAACTTCAATAAGTTTGACCATTTCCTGATGCAGCAGCTTCCTGACACTATCTTTCGGGCCAAAGGCATTCTCTGGTTTGACGATCAGCCCCAGCGATATCGTTTGCAGCTTGCCGGTAAACGATGTGACCTTTCTCCTGACACTTCCTTGAAAGCTCAAACACCCCCTAGCCAAAACCAACTCATATTCATCGGTCACAGACTCAACCCGTTACAAATTCACCAACAGCTGATCAATTGTTTATCCGGTTAGTAACCATTAGGAGACACACATGGCTACATCTTCAGCCCCAGATCTTGCCAACACCATGCCCTTACCAATAGACGATAAACGATTGCCCGTCACAATTATTACGGGATTTTTGGGCAGTGGAAAAACCACCCTGCTCAACCACATATTAGAGACCTTTGAAGACTGTAAGGTGGCTGTGCTGGTGAATGAATTTGGCGATATCAATATTGATAGCCAGTTCATCGTCCAGACTGATGAAGACATGATTGAACTCACCAACGGCTGCATCTGTTGCAGTATTAATGATGATCTGTACAATGCGGTTTATCGAATTCTAGAGCGCCGGGAGAAAACTGATTATCTGGTGGTAGAAACAACGGGCATTGCCGACCCGCTACCGATTACCCTCACCTTTTTGGGCACAGAGTTGCGTGATTTAACTCGACTCGATTCAATCCTGACCCTGATAGATGCGGAATCTTTTGGGCCAGATATTTGTGAGAGTCAGGCGGCCTACAGCCAAATTATCTACGGCGATATCATTGTCCTCAACAAAACGGATTTGGTGACGAGCGATCGCTTAGAATCCTTAGAACAAAGTTTACGCAACATCAAATCTGGTGCCAGAATTTTAAGGGCTGAACAGGGAAAAGTGCCGCTACCGCTGATTATTGATATCAAGCTGGGAGAGGCGGGTGCTTATCAGGAGAAGGCCAAAGAAAAAGCTAAAGAGAAGGCCAAAGAAATTGAGCTAGCCCATTCTCACGAGCACAAGTCTCACGATCACCAACCTCACGATCATCATGGTCACGATCACGGTCATTCACATGAGCATCATGCTCACGAGCATGGTCATGACCATCATGGTCACGCGCATGGTCATAGTCACGATCACCACTCTCATGGTCATGACCATCACTCTGATCATTTAGAGAATGATGGATTTATGTCGTTTTCTTTTCAAAGCGATCACCCCTTCACCCTCAGAAGCTTTCAGACATTTTTAGATAACCATCTCCCTGAAAATATTTTTCGTGCCAAAGGGGTGCTTTGGTTTCAAGAGAGTCCAGCTAGGCACTTCTTTCAGCTCACCGGAAAACGGTTCCAGCTCGAAGATGATAAATGGCCAGGGACGCCTAGCAACCAACTCGTATTCATTGGGCGTAACCTAGATGAAGAGGCGCTTCAGCAGTTACTAGAAGATTGTGTCGCGCCTGCTGTACAGGGCGCACATAAGCCGAAAAACTCTAAGGTGTGATAGAAGATTTGAAAGTTAGAGGATTGACCTAGTTTTTCTTCTAAAGAGTGGACGGGGCACTCTTCAAGCAGAACAGACATGCCACAGTTCAGGCAGGTCAGATAGTGGCTATCTTCAGAAGTCAGCGCGTATATCCATTCGCCACTGGGCAAAGCCCTAGCCTGAACAAGCCCCTTAATTTGCAGCGATCGCAGCGACCGATAAACAGTCGCCAGCCCGACGGATCGCTTTTGCGCTTTTAACCGCTGATAAATCACCTGAGCCGTCATCGCCTCACTGGCTTGTTCTAGCAAAAGATGAATTTGACTTTGGGCGCGGGTCAGATGAGGCAATGCAGGAGATGGTTGTGAAGACTTAAGCTGTGAAGACTTAAGCTGTGGAGACTTGATAGAAGCAGGTTTCATAACAACACGCTAATGACGAGAATGTGACAAAACGAGAATGTGACAAATTATTTAGTCTGCTGGGCGTTTAGTCTGCTGGGCATATCTGGACATATCAATAGGGTGGGCGCAACAGGTAGACGGAATTTAGTATGCTAATCAATAATGATTATCATTCTCATACTATGATGCGAGGGAATGAATGTCACCCACTTCTGTCTACCCGCTCTGTCGATTAGCCACCGTCAGGCAATTGCTGAGTTGCTGGTGAATGGTCAGCACGTCTAGCTGACGACCAATGAGTACGATTTGGTTCTGCGTTGGGGCCTGCCGCGCATCTGGCTGAAGGCTACAGCGCTTACCGGCAAGCTGAAAAATATAGCGCTTGGGCTGACCAGAGAACCACAAAATACCTTTGGCACGGAAAATTTTTTCAGAGAGCTGATGATTGAGAAAGTGCTCAAACTTAGAAAACTCAAAGGGGCGATCGCTAAAAAAGGGCACCGAAATAAAGCGATCGCGCACCACATGTTCTGAAGCAACTTCTTCTGGCGTGCCTCCCGCGTCAACAATTGCCTCAGCATCCGTCAGGCCAATATCTAAGATCGCACTCAGCGGTAGCGAATCATCGACCTCTAAGCTGCACCGTAAAAATCTTGCATCCGCTTTTATTTCCCCAATCTGTTGTTCAACTTTGGTAATCTTCTCTTCACTGACCAAATCACACTTATTGAGCAACAGCACATCGCTAAACATCAATTGATTACCATAGGCGCTGCTGTCCAATAGCTTAGTATCAAACGCATCCATATCTACCACACCCAGCACAGAGTCTAACCGAGTCAGTGCTTTTAGCTCCGTACCCACAAACGTCATCATGATGGGCAGCGGATCGGCCACCCCAGTGGTTTCTATCACCAAATAGTCAATTTTTTCAGGCCGTTCTAACACTTCATAGACCGAATCGACCAAGCTTTCATTAATCGTGCAGCAAATGCAGCCGTTGCTCAGCTCTACCATGGTCTGATCCGCAGAGACCAAAAGCTGCGTATCAATATTGATATCACCAAATTCATTCACCAGTACAGCCACCTTTAGCCCTTCACAGTTGTTCAAAATGTGATTGAGCAAAGTGGTTTTTCCACTTCCCAAAAAGCCTGTAATGATGGTCACCGGCATGCCCTGTTTAGGCATCTCAACCCTAGTCA
>JBCCOO010000094.1:0-19151 GCA_039025345.1 Cyanobacteria bacterium P01_D01_bin.105
AGATTTTGGGCGGATGAATATCACCGGGCGATTGCGCGATCGCTATGTATTCAAAGTGCCTTCTTTGCGCAATATCGAACTCACCGCGCCCTATTTGCACGATGGCAGCATCGAGACATTGGAAGAAAGTGTTCGCGTTATGGGTAAATACCAGCTTGGCCGAGAAATTCCAACAGACGATATGACCGCGATCGTGAGCTTTTTGCGGACGCTGACAGGTTCATTGCCTGATGCGCTAAACACAGCACAGGTTGCCAAAACAAAGGTGCTCAAAACAGCACAGGTGAAAGACGAATGAAGGCTCTGCGCAGATTACGGCTCAAGTTTCCGCGTTTTCGTGCTGCATTGCTGCTCGGCTTTTTGCTGCTGCTGCTGGTTGGGCTGTTTGGGCAAACGCAAGTAAATAACATTAACCAGCATTATCAAATCATTGAACAGCTTCGAGAGTTAGAGCGATCGCACCTCACGATCAAAGCCGATACTCTGAAAGCGCGCTTTTCTATTTTTCATAACTACGATGTTCTCACTGCTGATAGCGCCGCCTTTGATAATCAGCTCAAAACGTTAGAAAGCGCTTTATCACAGCTGCCAAACGCTTATTCAAACGCTCACTTTTCTATTCAAGAAAAGCTGGCTGATATAGAGGCTCAATCGGCACTAAGACATCTCCAACTAGAAGACCTTAAATCAGAAAATGCCGTTCTCAAAAACTCCACTGCCTATTTCCCAATAGCAATGAAGGCCACTATTGAGCAGCTTAGTAATGACGACTCCGCTAGCCGATTAACTGCCCCGCTCAATAAAATCTTTCAACTCATCTTGATGTATTGCTTAGACAATGCCCTCGCAGACCCTGCAGAGATACAACAGATGATGGCGGCTTCAGTATTGCCACCTGTGACGGATAACGTGTTTCGCCATGCTGAAGCCATTTTGCGGTTACAAGGAGAGGTGAATCAGTTTGTAAATTTGCTCTCTAGCGAAGAAATAGATAGCTCTATTAAAAGCCTAACGCTTGCCTACGAAGGCTATCACCGGCAGGTAACAGAGACTAAAAATAGATATCGCCTATATTTATTTATGGTTGCTGTAATGGTGGTTATCTATTCTGGATTTCTAGCTTGGACTAAACAAAACATCCGCATATTGAGAGCCGTTAACTCACGGTTGAGCGATGCAGTTAATGAGAAAACCCAGGCTCTTAAAGAGACCATTGCCCAGCTCAAGCGTTCTCAGGTGCAGCTTATTCAAGCTGAGAAAATGTCGGGATTGGGTCAGCTTTCAGCTGGTATAGCACATGAAATCAACAATCCCATCAGCTTTATTTACGGCAATATAAATGCCAATACAAGCTACAGTCAAGACTGTTTAAAGCTCATTTCACTTTATGAAAAGCACTACCCTGAGCCTACAGAAGAGATTAAAGAGTTTACTGAAGAGATCGAATTTGATTTTTTGAAACAAGACTGGAAAAATCTTTTGAAGTCTATGAAAACGGGTACGCAGCGAGTTAAGGATATTGTTGAATCTCTGCGTAATTTTTCTCGTTTAGATGAAGCTGAGTATAAAACGGTCGATTTGCATGAAGGTCTAGACAGCAGTCTTTTACTGTTAAATCATCGACTTGCTAGCATCACACCCACGATTAAAATCATCAAACACTACGGTCAACTGCCGCCTATGCTTTGTCATGCCAGTGCCATCAATCAGGTATTTATTAACCTATTGGGAAATGCCATAGATGCGCTACAGGAGGATTCCTTAAAGGAGAACGCGCTCAAAGAGAATGCCGTAGAAGAGAATATGCCCGAAGAGAAGGCATTAACAACAGAAGCTACGATTACGGTGACAACCTACACCGAAGCAAACTACGCCATTATTAAAATCACTGACAATGGCATAGGCATCTCCAACGATGACCAGAAAAAGATATTCGATCCGTTCTTCACAACCAAACCTATTGGCGAAGGTACAGGGTTAGGGCTAACCGTCAGCTATCAAACCATTGTTGAAGGGCACCATGGTCATCTCATCGTTGCTTCAATACCTGGGGAGCACACAACTTTTCAAATTGAGCTGCCGATAGAGGTGCGTTCTTAGTCCACTTCTTGCTCAACCCACTTCTCGCTCAGCCCACTTCTTGCTCAGCCCACTTCAGGATATCTAATGACTTACTGCTTACGAGTGGCTGATATGGCTGCGAATGAAAGGCCGCGTGAAAGGCTGTTAGCTCACGGCGCAAAGCATTTATCGGCGGCAGAGCTCATTGCGATTTTGCTGGCGACGGGGCAAGGCAAGGGGGGCCTATCCGCCGTAGGGTTGGGTCAGTTTTTGCTGCAGCACTTGGGAAAAGAGAATCTCGATGGAGATGGCTTGGCTGCGCTGCGGCAGATTTCAGCCGAGGAATTAACCAGCGTATCGGGAATTGGGCCAGCTAAGGCAGCGACGATTTTGGCTGCGTTGGAGTTAGGAAAACGGGTGCTGCAGTCTCAGCCGCCTCAACTTACGGTGGTGGATGATCCGGGGGTTGCGGCAGCGGTGCTCGGGCATGAACTTATGTGGCAGTCGCAGGAGCGGTTTGCTGTGATTTTGTTGGATGTGCGGCATCGAATGATTGGCCACAAGGTGATTACGATTGGCTCTGCGACAGAGACATTGGCGCATCCGAGAGATATTTTCCGCGAGGCCATTAAGCGTGGTGCCACCAGAATTATTGTGGCGCACAATCATCCTTCGGGCTGTTTAGATCCGAGTGACGAAGACATTGCCTTAACGCGTCAGCTGCTAGACGGTGCAAAGCTGCTAGGTATTCCGCTATTGGATCATTTGATTTTGGGCAATGGTGATTGGTCGAGTATTCGGCAGGTCAGTAGCTTGTGGCATGAGTTTCCAAATACTCCGTAGACCAAATACTCTGTAGGCCAAATACTCCGTAGTATAGATATTGGGGTTAGGAGAGATCTGGAAACAGATCGCTGAAACAGGTCTCTGAAATAGGGAGACTGAATAGCGAATGAGGTTCATTGGGGTTGATCTGGGCTGGCAATCTGGTGCAAGTGGGGTGTGCTGTTTAGCCTGGGACGCTGGGGCACTGGCTATACGAGCGTTAGATCGGCAAGAAACGGTAGAGGATGTGTTGTTGTGGCTAGATGAAATGGCCCCTGCAGATGAGCCTGCGATCATCGCAGTAGATGCGCCGACGCTGATTCCCAATGCGACGGGGATGCGGGTGCCGGATCGGTTGGCACATAAGTATTTTGGCAAGTATCATGCGGGCTGTTACCCGGCAAATTTAGGACGACCGTTTGCCGCGCGGCTGGTGAAGTTTGGCCAAGATTTGGAGGCCAGAGGGTTTGTTCATGCACCGACGATTGAGCCGAAGAAGGCTGGGCGCTATCAAGTAGAGGTGTTTCCCCATCCGGCGATGGTGCAGCTATTTAATTTACCGAGGATTTTGAAGTATAAGAAGGGGCGATTGGCAGAACGTAGAGTAGGGTTGGAAGGATTGCGATCGCATATACTCACCCACTTGCCCGAGCAAGATCCGCCTTTATTCATTCAAGATTTACCCCCTATTCCCGAAACAGGCAAAGCCCTTAAAGCCCTAGAAGACAAGTTGGATAGCATCGTTTGCGCTTATGTGGCAGCGCACTGGTGGATGTGGGGGCGTGAGCGCAATCAGGTGCTAGGGAGCTGCCAAGATGGCTACATTGTTGTGCCTTGTTTGCCCAACGCACCTGTGCCAAAGTCTGCATTTGAAGCGCACTCATCTTCTCCCTAGCTCGACAGAAGCAATCATTCTAGTCTTTGGACTTCGTATCTTTGGATTTCGTATCTTTGGATTTCGTCTTTTTGGATTTTGTATTTTTAGGTTTTGTATTTTTAGGTTTTGTATTTTTGGATTTCGTATCTTTAGATTTTTGATGCGTTTCCGTTTCTTTCCACTGAGGCGGCGCTTCAGCTGCTAGCGGGATGGATTCTTCAATTGCTACCCATGGTTTAGGCGATGTCTGCCGGGAGGGTCGTGATCGCTGCGATCGCTCAGCAGGTTCGACATCGGGCACCACCAACAGCTGGCGTGTAACGGGCTCTGTAATGGAGGGGTCTGTGCCTGGTGGCTTCTGCTTGCGTCGTCGTGCAACCCCTTCTTCACTCGTTTGCTCGGCAACGACCTCATACAGCAGCGCCATTTTTCCGCCGCTACCCTTACGCAATACCCGTCCCAATCGCTGAATATATTCTCTAGGGGAGCCGCTGCCCGACAGCAGAATGGCCACTCTCGCATCGGGGACATCTACCCCCTCGTTCAAAACATGAGAAACAACAATCACGCTGTATTCGCCGCTGCGAAACTTTTGCAGAATGTTGTGACGCTCTTTAACCGGGGTTTGGTGGGTGATCGCCGGAATCAAAAAGTCTTGAGAGATTTTGTAAACGGTGGCATTGTCGTTGGTGAAAATTAGGGTGCGTTCGGGATAGTGTTTGGTGAGCAGTTTTTCGAGCAGGGTGAGTTTACCGGCTGTGCCCAAAGCAATATTTTTAGCTTCCCGATGGGCCAGCATTGCCCGCCGTCCTGCGGCCGATTTTGCACTCGCCTGCACAAACCGCTGCCAGCCTTGAGCGCTGCTTAGCCATATGTGTGAATCTTGCAGAAAGTCATTGCGCTGTTGTTGTAATTTTTGGTATTGCGTTCTCTCGGCTGCCGTGAGCTGCACTTTGAGCTGCACTATCTGATACGGCGCCAAGGCTGTGCCAGAGAGTTCTTCGGAGGTGCGCCGATATACCACCTTCCCTAGCAATGTTGTTAAATCTTCGTGGCGACCATCGGTGCGCTCCGGCGTAGCTGTCAGCCCTAGGCGGTAGGGCGCAATGGAATATTCTGCAATGCAGCGGTGGAAGTCACTGGGCAGATGATGGCATTCGTCGCAGATGAGCAGGGCGTATTGGTTGCCTAAGTCTTCGGCGTAGATGGCGGCGCTGTCGTAGGTTGCGACGAGAATGGGGGTGCGATCGCGCGATCCCCCGCCTAACACGCCGACCGCTACCCCCGGAAACGCTGCTTCCAAGTTGGCAAACCACTGGTGCATCAAATCCAGTGTAGGCACCGTGATCAGCGTTTTTCTTGGTGTCGCTGCCATCACCATCTGGGCCAAATAGGTCTTGCCTGCTGCCGTGGGCAACACCACTACCCCACGCCGCTGGTTCTGTTTCCAAGCGTTTAGAGCCGCCTGCTGGTGGGCGTAAGGCGTCAAGGTCAAATTATCCTGCAAGTCTAGCGGTTCAAAGGTCTGCACCTTATCTTCAAAGCGCACCCCATCTGCTTTTAGCGCAGCGACTAACAGCGGATACTTGTCGGCAGGCACTCTGAATCGCTCAATGCGATCGTCCCAAACCGCGTAGTCAATCCAAGCCTTTCCCCGCGGTGGCGGATGCAACACCAAAGTGCCTCGGTCAAACTTTAGTGTCGGCACCCTAGCCATAGGTTCTGAATGACAAAAGTCAATGCTGCTTTCCCTATTCTAGAGATTAAGGGATAGAGATTCTAGAGATTTAAGGATAGAGATCTACATTGATAGGGATTGAATGCCTCAGTAACACAGCGTAAACATGTGCGCGAGGTTGTAAGGGCGTAGCATGCTATGCCCCTACAACCTCGCGTCCATATGGGATGAGATATTACTTTTTAGCTATGTCCTAATCTTGAAGGACGTTGCGAATTTTTGGATGATTGCGCACCAGATCAAAGTTCACATCGTTGAGTGCCATGAGACTGTAGATACTAGGATTAAGCTTCACGGCTTGGCTGAGATGAATCGCTGTAGACTCAGGATTGTTCAACAAAGCATAGGTGGAGGCAAGGCCATACCAGGCGTTTGGATTTGGGACGCGATGCTGGAGCGATGTCCAAAAGCTTTCTAGTGCGGCTTCGTGCTTGAACAAACGATTGAGTAGGGTGCCGCGATAGTTCCAGGCGTAATGACAGCTGATTTTGAGTTCAATGGCGCGTTCCAAACTATCAATGGCTGGCTGAATCAGTTCCAGCGCTGCCTGTGCTAAGGCACGGTTATACCAAGCGCGATATTTTTCCCCATTCAGTTTTACCGATTGGTCAAAGCTCTCCAAGGCACGTTCGTATTGCTCTAGTTTGAGCAAGGCGCGGCCCCGGTTATACCAAATTTTGTCGTTGTCAGGGTCGCAGTCAATAGCTCGCTCAAAGCTATCGACGGCAGAAGGATATAGCTTTAGCTCGGCTTTGGCCACGCCTTGACCGTGCCATGCTTTTGCGTTGTTAGGATCTCGCTTAAGCACGGCGCGAAAGTCATTAAGGGCTGCGTCGTAGGCCCGCATTTGAATGTAGGTTTGTGCTCGGTAAAGAAAGGATTTGGCGTGGTTTGGATTTTGCGCGATCGCCTGATCGAATCGTTGAATGGCCCCCTTGTAGTTACCCCTGTTGCGGAGCTCAAACCCTTGCCCTAACAGGGAGTGAACATCCGGGGCAGACGAAAAATCATTGAACTCAGCCTGTGCCCGAAAATCGGAAGGCGCATTAAATTCACCTCGCTCGTCTAGGCTAATGGCCGATTTAAAGCGAGAACGCTGATGCTCAAGCTTCCAGGGTTTAGGTGGTTTAGGTGGCTTAGATGGATGACTAGAGGCGTGAGCACCCAAAGACGAATGAGCAGAAGGCGAATGGTCAGAAGCCGAATTGCCTTCTGGCAATTCGGCAAAATCAGAAGCCGTAGGAGGTAGAGGAGTAGACACAGTTGCGCCAACGGGTATCGAATTTGCTGATAGGCTTTGAATGCTGTGATATCGCAAAGTGCGAATGCATCCTTACTTTGCGATGCCAAACTTTGCGATGCCAACTTTTCTCTGCGCTACCAACTTTTCTTATTGTGCCCAGTTGCGATGGGCGTGAAGCGACATAGCTGTGTAGGGAGGCTTCGTCAGTAGGTTTGTCCCTACACAGAGAAAACGTCCCCAAAGGCGTTGCCTAACTGAACTTGACCTGCCGCGTTATAGTGCGTCCAATCGCCCACATCCACCTTCAGCACATCCTGACCTGCGCCCAAGGCATCCGTATTTACAAGCTTCACCCGCGAATCTAATCCCGACACCACCTGCTGGGCCTCTCGCACCAAATCCAAGTTTTGGCGAGACGTGGGCAAATCATTTCGAATTAAACCAATTGCTACCTCTAAATCCGCACCATAGCGATCTCGCACGCTACCAATAAATTCGGTCAAATTATCTCGATATTTAGGTGCAAAGGTATCTTGGTAAGTATCGCTCTCTCCTTGCATCCACACCAGTCCATCAATCTCGTAGCGCACACCGCTCGCTTTCAATTCGGCCAGCGCCGTATCCACTGTTTGGGTAAACGCATTGTACTGAGGGCCACTGCCATCGGGATTCCAATCTTGTGCCAAACTGGTGCCTCCCAAGCCATGTTTAACAACATATACCGCTTCCCCGCTGCGCTGCGAAATGCGTCTGCCGAAGCTGAACTCTGGCCCTATATGGGTTGTTTGCCCGTCGTAACCTAGGGCTAATGTGACAAAATCGCTGTTGGGAGCACTCCAAATCTTGACATCTGGGAAGGGGTTGGCGTAACTAGGGGCCAGATTGCTTGCTCGCGCCTCGCCCACTAAGTTGGACTGCCCGGCCATGAGATAAACAGACACTGGCTCGTCTACCGTATCTGGTTCATCCGTGACTGAGATGGTGAGATACTGGCTATCTGCTTCATGGTTTCTAACGGCTAAAACGTTGACTTCATAAAAGCGATCACCTGCTGTGGCTGTGGCACTTCCTTGATCCTGTGGGTTTTCAAAGTCAGGGGCTTCTTTAAAAGAAAGCACACCTGTTTGAGGATCGATATTGAACAGATTGCGATCCGCACCATCGTTGAGGCTATATAAAACACCTGACTCAGCGCCACGCAAATTGACATCGGTGACTAAGCTAGTATTCTCTTTGACCTGAATAAACGAGTAGTCGTTGTCGGGGGCACCTGTGTTGTTACTGACAATTTCAACTGAGTTGTCACTGGCATCGTCAACGATGACCGAAATAAACTGTCCGTCGCCTGATTGCCCGTTGTAGGCAACAACGTTGACTTCATAGACGTTATTCTTATCGGTATCTTGGGGATTTCTCCAGGCTGGTGCAGCTTTAAAGGAAAGTTTTCCAGTGTTGGCATCGATCTTAAATAGGTTTTTGTCAGCGCCGTCGTTAATGATGTAGGTGACGTTGCGATCGCCTACATTGACATCTATGTCGGTGACGAGTGTTTGACCTTCTTCTACTTCTATGACCGTGAAATCGCCGCCACCGCCGCTGGTAATAGCAACGCTGTCTTCTAAGGTGCTGTCTTCTAAGGTCCGAAGAATCCCTCCCTCCAAAGCTTGCTGATCTGCTATAACACTTTCAAATCCAGAAGAGAACTGGAGGTCTTCCTTGTTTTCCATAGTGTTCTTTCAATAGGAACGATACAGCAAGACAACTTGGTTGATGCATAAGTTCCTTTTCTATGTCGGAAGCTATGGGAAGATAGTGTCAGGGAGATGAGCCCGTTACGGTGTGGGCGTTAAACCGTTGTAAACAATTGTCAAGAACTGCTTGAACGAACAGACTCTGCCGCCGAGCGTTTTGTCGTCGTCAATTGTTGAAATAGAAGCCAATAGATTCAGAGGCCAATGGATTCAGAGGCCAATGGATTCATTGGCCAATGGAGCAGACGCTAAAAATGTTCTTCTAGGCTGAGGTCCTGCGCGAGCACCTACTCCGTTCTTAGGCGCACGTTTTCCAGCATCATTCGATACGCCTCTAGCTCTGCCTGATTAGACAATGGCCCGTGGCCTGAAATAATGATGGTTGCTTTGTCTTCTAGCGCCAGCAAGGTTTCTGTTTCGTCAATCACCCCGGCGTCAATCATGCCAGCACTAGAGTCGCCGTTACTGGCATCAGTAGCGGGATAGACTTTGTTGAGATAAATATCGCCTGTTATCACATACACTGCCTCGGGAAAAGGTTCTTTGGCAATTGATTTTTCGGCAATTGATTTTTCGGCAACTGGAGTGGTTTCTATCGTGGCTGGTTTAAAGTCTCGGCTTTGGGTAAAGCCAATGGTATTTAGTCTGAATGCGATGAGGCCAAGACCGGCGGCAACGGCAGCGACATGGTTGAGAAATCTCATAAGGCTCGATGGGGACTGGCTTGGTTCTGAATTAAGGCTCAGTAACGATGACAAGATGATTGATGGTGTACCTATGTACTTTATCTTTGTCAGCGGCGACAGAAAGCCGACCGTTAACCTTTCACAACATTGTTTCTCATGTTTCCTATCGCCAAGGGTGGATACTACGTCGAGCTGCTGCCAAGTGCTGCCGTTAAGGCAGCACTTGGCAGCAGCTCATAACTCATGATAACCGTCTTTAATTAAAGACGACTAAATTCAACTATTGTGGGTCATGCTTGTTTTGAAATCTTAATCTTTAGCATTTTATTAGAACTGTTATGAGCGTTATCTGGTAGAGCTATCACCTTAACGCTGGGTTAATCGACACAGTGTCTGAATTATTCAACAACACCAAGGCACCGTAGCGGTTAATTCTGATATGTCATCTTGTTGAATGCAGACTGGATGCGAGACTGATTGACGTTTTGGTAGGATTGATAATCGACCGTAACGATTTTGCCGCACATTCCTAGTGCAGCAATGCCGTTACCGGCAAACTCTGAAACAATTTCATGATCTATGTTTCTGGGAATGAGAAAGATGCGCGAACCGGCTAGCATCAAATTAAACGGTATCTCTTGCTGCTGAAGACGATCAATATGGCTAAATAGCTTAGCAGGCGCCGTTTCTATATCGAAGGTTATGACCCGTGCGGGATAGCCTTTTAATAAGGCGTAGCCTTTATCTGTGGTAGTGAGTGGCCAAGTTTCTGCAGGCAGCGGCGTACTACGGGCGATCGCCTGAAAATGAATATGATTGACTGACGCACCTGAGTGCAGCGAATTAAAGAACAACAGCGTACCTTCAAGCTGTTTGAACAAACTCATGGCATCTTCTAAAAAGGCAAGAGAGAGCTGTTGGAGATAGTGCGTCAGGACAAGCTCATCTGGCCCGCTATCGGTTGATTTCCTATCTGCCGGAACCCACAAAAAGTGACCGTTCGGATCGATCGGTGCCGCATTATAGTAAGCGTTCCAGACGTAGTGCGTGAGGGGAACCTGTAAGAGTGGCTCGCGCACCAAAAGACTGAGCGGATCGCTCGGATCCTGGCAAGAGAAGCGGCAGTCTTCTACGGCGGGTGAGATATCGGCTTGGCGTCCTAGTGGTTTGAGCTGACCGCCGGGGCGCAGGGCACGATAGCCATTGTACTGGCAGATAAATCCAAGCTCCGGAATCAATTTTTCTTCCACTGCGCCCGGAATAGCGCGAGCTTGGGTAAGGTTTTGGGCGTAGTAGAGGTTGTTGCTTTGACTATTTCTTTGTTCTTTTTCGCTCAGGGCGTTTTGGCTAGGCTCGCAGCGCACTCCGAAGGCGATGGTGTCGCGCGCAGCCCATCGTCCATCCGGATCGTCTGCTGCTGCCTGAAATTCGTTGATGAGTTTGTTGTCATCAACAGCTTGCTGCCAAGCGGCATAGAGGCGCTGTGTGAGTGTGTTCATGAGGGCGAGGGCTATGGAAGCAGAGGGCTGCGATCGCTTGCCTTACTAGCCTGCCATGGAACGCCGCCAGTTAAAGAACTTTCTAAATGTGTTTTGCAGAAAGGTGTTTTGGGCAAATTTTTGCTTGGTGAGCTGAAGCGCTGCCTTGGGTGTAATTTCACTCAGTGTCGGATATACATGGATGCATTGCAGTGCGCTCACCTTTAGGTTTTGACTCATGGCAATCACCGCTTCGTGGATGAGCTCGCCGGCGTGGGGGCCAACAATGTGAGCGCCGAGAATTTCGCCATTCCCTTTGGTGATGAATTTAGCAAAGCCGTAGCCTGCGGCCTCAGCCAGCGCCCGGTCTACGCCGTCGAAGTTTTGCCGCAATACATACACATCATCGCCGTAGCGATCGCGCGCTTGGTTTTCTGTGAGCCCTACTCTTGCTAGCTCAGGCTCTGTAAAGGTTGCCCACGGAATCACCCGATAATCCGCTTTAGAAAAGGGATAAATCAGCGCATTTTTCATGGCTACGCCCGCTTCATAGCCTGCTACATGGGTGAACTGATAGCCGCCAATGACGTCTCCGGCGGCGTAAATATGCTTGTTGCTGGTGCGCATTTTTTCATCGACTTTTACGCCCTGCTTATCGTAGGCAACACCCGCTGCTTCCAGATTTAAAGAATCGACGTTCGGCGTCCGGCCCGTCGCGATCAAAATCTCATCGACAACAATGGTTTCGCTGCCGGTGAAAATATGTTTGCGGCCATCAATTACCTCTACTTTCTTCGCGCGGGTGTTGTTTAGAATGCGCACCCCTTCTTCTCTCATTTTTTCTTGCACCACCCTTGCCGCTTCTGGGTCTTCCTTTGGCATGATCACATCGCGGCTTGCCAGCAGCGTGACTTCAGACCCAAGGCGAGAGAAGGATTGACCGAGTTCGCAGCCAATGGGCCCTGCGCCAATTACAGCCAGCGCATCGGGCCTTTCGGTGACGGTAAACACTTTTTCATTGGTTAAAAATCCTGCTTCTTTAAGCCCTTCAACCGGTGGAACCGTGGGACGAGACCCCGTGGCGATTAAAAAGGCACGAGACTTTAACTGCCGTCCATTAATCTCAAAGGTTTTGTCATCAATGAACTGACCGGTGCCAAAAATCACATCGACGCCGAGTTTTTCGAAGCGCTCGGCGGAGTCATGTACCTGGATGGTATTGACTACAGACTTGACGTGGCCCATGGCTTCATCAAGCTTGATTACAGGCGGTTGGGTGTAGATGCCAAAGTTCGAGGCGTTTTTGACGTTGTGAGCAATTTGAGCGGCGTGGATGAGCGATTTGCTCGGTACGCAGCCGTAGTGAAGGCAGTCGCCGCCAAGCAGATGCTTTTCGATGAGGGCGACTCGGGCATGAATTTGAGCGCCTGCACTAGCGGCGACTAGACCTGCTGAACCGCCGCCAATGACAACCAAATCGTATTCTACCGACATCTGCTTTCCTCTTTTTCTGCTAGGTATGGGGAGCGTTACGCATTACTATCTCTGAAGAGTATGCCGCGCATGTGAGTCTTTGATGAGAGCCGGTCGAAAAAGTATTGATTTTTAATGAGAAACCTGGGCTGCCGCTGAGGGGATGGCAATAGCGGTAGTGGTTGAACCTGCTTTGACCCACGGGCGCTCCTTGTATGAGGTGATCTGTGTGTAGGTAATTATGAGATATCGGTATGCGGCCTGTGTTGCTGACCCACCCCGCCCTATCGGGCACCCCTCCAGAGGGGATTTACATAGGGCTAGGAAGTTTGGGGTGGCTGGGGGTGCGAGGTGGAGATGTTGGAAGAGCGCTGACGATTTTGGATGATCCACTGGGCGATTTTTTGGCAGATGGCGTTGGGGTGGGCAATCTTGTCATCCGTCAAAATCGAATCCAACTACTCTGCCAAATCCAATTACTCCATAAATACCCACCTAAAGTGAATCCCCTCTGGAGGGGTGGCGCGTAGCGACGGGGTGGGTCGGCAACCTTTGCCGCTAGCCAATTTAGTCTCTCTCTTGTGTACACACGGTAGCCCGAAGGCTATTTGACCTGTCGGCGGCTGTGGCTGCACTGGAGAGCATTTTACGCATCGATGTAGCCTTTGATGGCGGCGACGACGGGTTTGATGGCGGGGTGTTCAATGGCTTCTTCGAGTGCTGCCGCGCCGCCTTCTTTGACGGCGTTAATCAGTCTCTTTTTAACGGTTGGGTTGCCTTCAATCGCTTCAACGGTTTTGGCCGTAATCATGGTTTGGCCGACGGGGGTGGTTTTGTCGTAGGTTTGGTCGAGTTCGGTGAAGAGGGCTTTGATGTCGCGGGTGGCTTGGGCGAGGTCTTGGCTGTTGTTGATTTGGGTACCAATTTTGTCTCTGTGGACGTTGTCTCCTGCGTAGTTGTCGCCTTGGCCGTGCTGGTGGATGGTGTTGCTCATGGATTGGTTGGTGGTTGCAGAATTTCCTGCGTTGATGATGATGGTTTGGTTAGGATTGGAAGCCTCAGTTTGGGGGCTGGCAAGTGGTTGATTCAGGGGGCCGTCTCCGATGGCGTCGTCGATGAGGTTGCGTACGCTGACCATTTCGTAGCTGTTGTCGCATTCTATTTGTTGACGGTTGTTTTTGAGGCGTTCTTCTAAGCGCTTTAGTGGATATGAGTAGGGTGTTTGGGAGCCTTTGCACTGTGAGCAGTTGCAGGGGATGTATTCCTGATAGCGAAGGCGGTGATTTTCTGGCGGATCGTCTGGGTTGTTGTAGGAGGCGTGGATTTTGTCGAATTCGTGGCGGACTTTTTCGCGTAGGGGTTTCTTGAGTTTGCCGGAGATGCGGATGCGGATTTCGCTTTTGTAGTAGTTTTCGATGACTTCAGCGCGGGCATTACCGTCGGTGAGAATGACGCCATCTTTCCAAATCAGCTCACTGTCGATGAGCTTGTGCATTTCGACGGAAAAGCGGGTGAGCATTCCTTTGGGCATGAACTCGTAGTGGTAGCGGAGGATAAGGTTGTCAGTATCATCCCAATCGTACTCAGGCTGGTTGGGGGAAAGGAGTTGGGGCGCAATGTATGTGCGGGGTCGATGGGGAATTTCGTAGCAGAGTTTGAAGCGCATCATGAGCTGGAGCAGTTCATCACGCATGTCAGCATATTGCTCGTCTGCCCAAATTTTGGTGAGGTCGTCGTGGGTGAAGCTACCTTGAGATTGCTGTACAGAGGGGGTGTCGAGGACGGTGTAGACGGCGGTGGTGCCCCATTCGGGTTTGAGGATTATCCAGTTTTTGAGGACGGGGTCGTCTTGGAAGTGGAGGCAAACGCCGAGATCGTGGAGGTAGCTGCTGAGCTGGAGTTTGTCTTGGCGGCGTTTGAAACCGTGAGTGTCGCAAAGCTTTAGAAATTCAGTTTGAGTAATGTAGTTACGCTGATCTGTTTCTAGTGCTTCGCGGACGCTTACCCAAGTTTTGGGTAGGGGGTTACCAATGTGGGGAAGCTGGCTAATCTGGTGCTGAGTCGCAGCGAGGATTTCTGATAATCCGCGGTTAGTTGCGAGATTAGTTGCGAGGATTGTTTTTAGCTGGCTCGCAAAACGTCCATAGAGTTGGTTCTCATTTATTTGACAGGGGCGGTCTTGCTTTTCGTTTTTAACAATAAGCGTGGGACTGGCTTCGCTGAGAAGTTCGATGACTTCTAGCCAATAGTTGAAATCAGTGTTGTCTTGACGGGTGTCGGCAACGAGAAGATAGAGAGAACGCTTTGTAAGGAAGAACTGGTGAGTGGCATGGTAGATTTCTTGACCGCCAAAATCCCAAAGATTGATGCGAAAAGAATTGCCGTTGGAGTGAGTAAAATCGAGACGTAAGACATCAATGCCTTCGGTAGATTTTTCTGGATCTTTGCCTCCCTCTAATTTAAGTTCGTATTCAGGATCGATGAGCTTATGCGCGAGACTGGTTTTTCCTGCACCGCCTTCGCCCACCACTAAGAGTTTCGCTTCATAAATATAATCAATGCCTTCTTCTTGTTGCTGTCTTAAAAAATCTAATATCTTTTCTGGTTTTCGCTTACGGGCAATCTCTGGTGGCAAATCTAATTTATTAGATGAGATTGTTAGCATCGAAAGCTGTTCTAGATTTACCAACGATAGAGGCAAAGAAACAAGCTGATTTTTAGTAGCTTTAAGTTCTTTCAAAGATTGAAGATTACCAATTGACTCTGGAAATTCTTGAAGCTGATTAGACGTTAAATCAAGGGAAGTGAGGTTGGATAAGTTGCCAATCGATTCCGGCAGTGTTGTTAGCTGATTACCACTGAGGTCAAGGGAAGTGAGGTTGGATAAGTTGCCAATCGATTCCGGCAGTGTTGTTAGCTGATTAATGTGGAGATTAAGGGAGGTGAGGTTGGATAAGTTGCCAATCGATTCGGGTAACGTTGTTAGTTGTTTATCGCTGAGATTAAGGGAAGTGAGGTTGGATAAGTTGCCAATCGACTCGGGCAACGTTATTAGGGGGGGGAGCAGCGGGTTATGGGAAGTAAGGAACGGTGTGATTCTCTTCAATGACAGGTCAAGCTTTTCCCATTTTTCCTCAGCGGCCTGAGCAATAATGTCTTGTATTGATGAGCCTGCCATCCAGCGCGTCCAAAATCCATTGCGCTTATTCTGACACATACAACATGTTGTGAAAGCTCGACGTAACCTATCAAATCAAGTCCGCAACATCCAGAAAGCTTGACACAACCCACTGTTTTTATAGGAAGCTTTTCTTCTGTTTTGAAGGTATGGCACTAAGCCGCACTTCAGCAGGATCTAAGCTTGCAGAAGAAAGCTGCTTTAACCGCTGCATCTTCTCTAACAACGCCGCTCTAAAGCTCTTGCGATCGCGCAGCTCATGCGCAGAAACGGTTGTTTCTTTGTTTGGCAGTGGTGAGGGTGCCTGCTGAGCAAGCCGCGTGAGCACAAAATCAGGATAGGGGTCTACACGGTAACTGGGGAGCCGAGCCGTGCTAATGTCGGCGTCGGTAAGCTGGGTGCCGAGCAAGTTGGTGTGGCGTAAGTCGGCGCGCTCTAGGTTAGCTTTGCTGAGGTTAGCGTGGGTTAGGTTCGCCCCTTGCAAATTGGCATCACCCAAATACGCCCCGGTCAAATCTGCCCCGGTTAGGTCTGCGCCAGAAAGATCCGCTCCAATGAGGCAAGCCCTCTGAAGATTGGCGCTTTGAAGATTGGTGTTTCTGAAGTTACCCTCAAAAAAATAGCCCTGGCTGAGCTCTTGCCCGGAGAGATCGCAAATGAGGCCAGAGTTGTGCGATCTCCACTCATTCCAGTGCTCAATCCCTTGCTTAAGAAGGGCAAAAGCAGTAACGGGTTGCTCAGCAGACATGGCAAGAACCATAAACACTCGTACAGCATTCCCGGCCAGCATTCTCGGCATTCAGTTGCCGGAATAATAGAACTATACAGTTGCTAACGCAGGCACCTGACAGGCGGTCCCCGTCAGGCTAAAGGGGCGAATCTCATGAATTTTTACCGGCACGATTTTGCCTTTTAGCGTTTTAATATCGCCTGTAAAAAACGTCAGTCGGTTGCCACGCGTGCGGCCCATCACTTGAGTCGGATCTTTCGGGTTCACCGCTTCCACCAAAACGGTTTCAACCCGGCCCTCATAGCGTTGCGATCGCACCATCGCCTGCTCACCCACTAGGTGATTAATCCGCTGTAGCCGATCCTGTTTTGTTTCCTCGTCTAGCTGGTTGGCCCATTCTGCCGCAGGGGTTCCGGGCCGAGGCGAATACGCCGCCGTATTCACCATGTCGAACACAATCTCTTCCATTAGCGAGAGCGTATCTTGAAACTGCGCTTCGGTTTCACCGGGAAACGCAACAATCACATCCGCGCTAATAGAAGCATCTGGCACGTATTTGCGCACCGTATCGATAATGCGCCGATACTTCTCACGGGTATAGCCGCGCCCCATTGCTTTCAAAACTTCGTTATTGCCCGACTGAAAGGGAATGTGAAAATGCTCACAAATTTTGGGCAGCTCCGCACAGGCTTTCACCAGTCGCTCAGTAAAGTAGCGTGGATGGCTAGTCGCAAAGCGAATGCGCTCAATTCCGGGCACATCGTGCACGTAATACAGCAAATCGGTCAGCGTATTTTCTCGGCGGCCTTCTGGGGTAATGCCCGGTAAATCGCGACCATACGCGTCAATGTTTTGACCCAGCAGGGTTACTTCCGTGTAGCCTTGCTGGCCCAGTTCTACCATCTCGGCGCGGATGGCCTCTTTGGTGCGCGACTGCTCTAGCCCGCGCACCCCCGGCACGACACAATACGTGCAGCGCTCATTACAGCCATAGATGACATTGACCCAACCCGTCACCTCACTGTCGCGGCGCGGCTTGGTAATGTCTTCCATGATGTGCACCGGCTCGGTGGCGACTACCTGCTGCCCCTGTGCCACCTGGCTTAACAAGCTCTCTAGCTGATTTGCATACTGCGGGCCCATGACCAAATCTAGTTCGGGCACTCGACGCAGCAGTTTTTCACCTTCTTGCTGTGCCACACAGCCCGCCACCACCAGCGTCAGATTTGGGTTGCTGCGCTTGCGCTTGGCCTGTTTACCCAAGTAGGAATACACCTTTTGCTCGGCGCTGTCGCGAATAGTGCAGGTGTTGTAGAGCACCACATCGGCCGCGAGCGGGTCTTCTTCCCAGTCCATGCCCATGCTTTCTAAAATGCCAGCCATGCGCTCGGAGTCTGCCTTGTTCATTTGGCAGCCAAAGGTCGTGACGTGATAGCGGCGAGATTCACTCATGTAGAAAGACGGGTACAGTTAGGACGCCTTACATTCTGCCACTGAACGAGGCGATCGCAGCACTGGTAGAGACATCTATCAACAATGACAGATAGGAACTTGCCCTTGTGCTTTATTCACAGGCTCAAGATAGCGGTTGAATACGCTCAGCAACTCGGAGTTTAGCGGAGCGCGATCGCTTATTTTCTCTCACCTCTTCCCGACTCGCCACCAGTGGCTTTTTAGTCACAATCTGCAATCGCTCGTCCCCGCGAAAGGCATACTTCACAATCCGATCTTCCAAGCTATGAAAGCTGATAATCGCCAACCGCCCGCCTGGATTTAGCCAGTCAGGGGCTGCCGCTAAAAACTTCTCTAGCACCGTCAGCTCGCCATTGACCGCAATGCGCAATGCCTGAAACGTGCGGGTGGCGGGGTGAATGCGCCCGTGCCGTGCCTTGGCTGGATATGCCCCTGCGATCGCCCCTGCTAGCTCTGTGGTGGTAGTAAACGGCCGCTTTTCCACAATTCGCCGCGCAATTCGCCGACTTAAGCGCTCCTCGCCGTATTCATAAATGGTGTCAGCAAGGGTCTTTTCATCCCAGTGGTTCACAATTTCTTGCGCCGTGAGTGCCTGCGTGTCATCCATTCGCATATCCAGCGGTGCTTCATAGCGAAAGCTAAATCCTCGGTGGGACTGATCCAGCTGCGTAGAGCTAACGCCAATGTCGGCAAGAATGCCATCGAACGTGAGATCGCCCCTCAGACCGCCTGCATCGAATTGAGCGAAGTTGGTGTGGTGAAACGTGACGCGGCTGCCAAATCCAGCTAGTCGTTCCTTCGCGGCTGCCAACGCTTGCAAATCCTGATCAAGGCCCACCAGCTCTACGTTTGGCGCAGCGTTTAGGATCATCTCTGCATGGCCCGCACCGCCCACTGTTGCATCTAAATAGCGCCCGCCTGCTTTCACCTGCAAGCCGCCGATTACCTGCTCAGCAAGCACTGGAATGTGAAAAAAAGGCTGAGTTTTGATTGCTTGAGTGTCTGTATCTATAGGAGTATCTTCAGACATATATGGCAGGTTTGTAGGCGAATTGAGGCGAATCAGCCCGCACGCGGACAGGTCATTACCTTATAATCCTATAGATACTACAGACTTCGCGGTAAACGATGGCTACGCTGCAAACCAAGACCGAACCCATGGTAATCAACATGGGGCCTCACCACCCTTCTATGCACGGGGTGCTTCGCCTCATTGTCACCCTGGATGGGGAAGACGTGATTGACTGTGAGCCGGTCATTGGCTACCTCCATCGCGGCATGGAAAAAATTGCCGAAAACCGCACCAACGTCATGTTTGTACCCTACGTCTCCCGCTGGGACTACGCTGCGGGCATGTTCAACGAAGCCATCACCGTTAACGCCCCCGAGCAGCTTGCCGATATTGCTGTGCCTAAGCGCGCCAGCTACATCCGCATGATCATGCTGGAGCTGAACCGCATTGCCAATCATCTGCTTTGGCTTGGCCCCTTCATGGCCGACTGCGGTGCGACCACGCCCTTCTTCTACATCTTCCGTGAGCGCGAGCTAATTTATGACCTGTGGGAAGCGGCTTCCGGCGCACGGCTCATTAACAATAACTACTTCCGCATCGGCGGCGTGGCGGCTGATCTGCCCTAT
>JBCCOO010000095.1:0-17945 GCA_039025345.1 Cyanobacteria bacterium P01_D01_bin.105
GCTGACTATGATTAGTTGCGGGGCTTCGGTTAGTCTCAATTTATTTATTTTGTTTAGTTTATATTTATACTTGTTCTTCATCACTAATCCGGTATTCGACGTATCACTGACATGGAAAATTTACAGTCGCTCCGAGAAGGGCTGGCCTCAGGGCGGCTGACAGGGCAAAAAACGCTGAAATTATCGGGTGGGCAATTATCAGATGGGCAATTGTCAGATGGGCAGTTGTCAGATGGGCTTAGTGAGTTTCCGTTGGAGATATTGGCACTGGCAGACTCTTTAGAGCTGTTGGTACTTTCGGACAATAAGCTGCGATCGCTACCACCCGAATTTGCACAGCTAACACAGCTCAAAATTGTATTTTTTAACAACAATCTGTTTGAGGCCTTTCCGGCAGTACTTGCCAAGTGTCCTAATCTGTCCATGATTAGCTTTAAAGGCAATCAGCTCAACGTCATTCCCGAAGGTGTGTTGTCTCCGACGGTGCGCTGGTTGATTTTGACAGACAATAACATTTCATCGCTACCGAACGATATTGGCCAATTAGGAAAGCTGCAAAAGCTGATGTTGGCAGGCAATGAACTGCGATCGCTGCCTGCCAACATGAAGAACTGTCAAAGCCTAGAACTCATTCGACTATCGGCAAACCAGCTGACTACACTGCCTAAATGGCTATTTGCTCTGCCGCGATTGGCCTGGCTAGCCTATGCAGGCAACCCTTTTCATGCCCAGCTGCGTGCAGCGCGCAGTGGCAAGACAGACAATCGCAAACCAGCGCCCAGTGTGCGCCTGCCCCTAGTGACAGAAGATGAGCTGGTGCTGGAGGAGGTGCTGGGTCAAGGTGCTTCAGGCGTAATTTATAAAGGTAAGTGGCGAGCGCAAACCGTGGCCGTAAAGCGATTTAAAGGAGACATTACCAGTGATGGACTGCCTTTGGATGAGCTGAGAGCGTGTTTGGCTGCAGGTAGTCATCCCAACTTGGTGACTGTGCTAGGCAAAGTCAAAAAAGAAGGTGAAAAGAAAGAGACTATAAGAGAAGAAAGTATACGAAAAGAAAGCGAAAGGAAAAAACACATAGATGGAGATAAAGACAACATCAACGCAGATGAATCGGGGCTTATCTTCTCGTTTATTCCGAGTGAGTATCACAATCTAGGCGGGCCACCGAGTCTAGACTCTTGCACAAGAGATACCTACGCTGAGGATGTCGCGTTTGCTTTGTCTGTAGTGCTCAACATCGTGCGAGGCATTGCGGGGGCGATCACGCATCTCCACGCCCAAGGCATTACCCACGGAGACCTCTATGCCCACAACATTTTAATCAATGAGACGGGCGAGAGTATCTTAGGAGATTTTGGGGCTGCTTCTTTCTTTGACACTGCGGATGTCGCCACAGGTGAAGCCCTCGCACGATTAGAAGTTAGAGCATTTGGATGTCTGTTAGAAGACTTGCTAGAGCGCTGCCATGAGGAAAAGGATGAAGCAAGGAATGAGCGCTGGCAGGCAACCTATTCATGTTTGCAGCAGCTGAAAGCTGACTGCTTACAAAAAGACATCGTCGCCAGACCGCTGTTCACAGAGATAGTGAAACAGCTGAATTTGCTGTAAGGGCTTTTAGTTAAGGTCTTTTAGCTATGAGGGCGCATAAATTTGCTGTAAGGGTTTAATTTTACGAGAACTCACTTGGCCAAAAGCTGACCTGCTTACACAAGCCGGTGAGCAGGTAGCACGACAGATCGCTAGGTTGCCGCAAGCGTGCTTCAGCGGATATATTTCATAAAATTGATGCCTACGATACAAAACAAAAACCAAAACTTTTCAATTGTAAGGAAGGTAAGGGACTGTCTTCTACATGTTTGTAAGTACCGCATGTTCATTAAATATCGCTTGTGCGGAAGCGCCGTCCAAACCGAAAATCTATTTCGAAAGCAGCAGTCTTTTCAAGTAATTTAGGAGTTTTTGACCATGTCCCCCCGTAGAATCGTTGGACTTTCTCGACGTCAGGTGGTGCGCGGCTTATTGGCAGCAACGGCCTTTGGCGCAGCAACAAAGCTAAGTGGCTGCGCCCCGGCGGCTCAAGAAACAGACGGCGAAACCAGTGCTAGCAGCGGTAGCGACGAGGTGGTTGTCGGCTTTATTTATGTAGGGCCCAAGGATGATTTTGGCTACAACCAGGCTCATGCAGAGGGCGCTCAGGCGATGGCGGCTATTCCGGGTATCAAAATTGTGGAAGAAGCCAACGTACCAGAATCTTCAGCCGTGCTGGAAACGATGCGCAGCATGATTGAAATTGACGGGGCAAGCGTGCTGTTTCCAACCTCATTTGGCTATTACGATCCCTACATTTTGGAGCTGGCGGCAGAGTTTCCAGAGGTGCAATTCTTCCATGCGGGCGGCCTTTATCAAGAAGGCGTGCATCCTGACAATGTGGGGAGCTATTTTGGCTACATTGACGAAGCCCAATACATTGCAGGCATTGTCGCGGCCCACACCTCTGAGACAGGGCAATTAGGCTTTGTTGCGGCTAAGCCCATTCCACAGGTGCTGCGCAATATCAACAGCTTCACGCTGGGCGCAAAGTCCATCAATCCAGCGGCGACGACACAGGTGATTTTCACGGGTGATTGGGCGGAACCTGTGAAGGAAGCAGAAGCGGTAAACAGCATGGCAGATCAGGGCGTTGATGTGGTGACATGCCATGTGGATAGCCCTAAGGTTGTCATCGAAACCGCTGAGAAGCGCGGCATTTTCTCCTCGGGCTATCACGCGAACCAAGCTGAGCTAGCACCGGAAGGCTATCTGACGGGCGCTGAGTGGGATTGGGTGAGTATCTATACTTTCTTAGGGGAGCAGTTTACGGCGGGTAAATCGCTAATGGCGGACGATATTGAACATATCTTCCGGGGGGGATTGGCTGACAAGTTTTGTAAGCTTTCTCCCTATGGGCCAGCTGTGAGCGAGGAAGCCAAGGCTGATGCAGAGGCGGCCAAAGCACAGTTTTTGAAGAACGCGCTGGTGATTTATAACGGTGAGCTCAAAGACAATACTGGAAAGGAGCTTTTGGCGGCTGGCGATCAGTATGAACAACAGAATATAGAGTTGGAAAAAATGGACTGGCTGATTGAGGGTGTAAAAGGCAGTGTAGGTAGCTAATAGGACACAGTTAACGCTAACTAATAGGACAGTTAATGAGTGAGCCTTCTCTTAACCCGGCCCCTAACGTTTCTCCTTTAGGCCTTGCTTTTTGGCGGCGATCGCTAGAGGCCATTTGTCTGCCCATTGCGGCGCTTATGACAGCGCTCATTCTGTTTGGCGTTTTCTGCGGCCTAGCAGGTGCGAGTCCCTTTGGTGTCTACGGCTCCATTTATAAGGCGGCCTTTGGCAGCTGGAGCGCGTGGCAAAATACGTTGATTCGCGCGGCCCCGCTAATGCTAACGGCCCTATGTACGGCGCTGCCCGCCCGCTTGGGCTTGGTCATTATCGGCAATGAAGGCGCCCTTGTAATGGGCGGGCTTGGGGCAATTTTGGTGGGCCTGGGCTTGGGCACTAGTCTGCCGCCGCTGATGGTGCAGGGAGCGATGGCGATCGCTGGCATGGTGAGCGGGGGATTGTGGATTATGCTGGCCGGAGCGCTGCGGCACTACCGGGGCGTGAATGAAACGATTAGCAGTTTGCTGCTGAACTATATTGCGATCGCCTTGCTCAACCATTTAGTGGAAGGGCCGATGCGTGACGTTAGCTTCACGACTAAAGCCTCTTCTGCCGCGCTAGATTCGGCTAACTGGCTGGGGACACTGCCGGGGACGCGCATTCACTTTGGACTGTTCTACGGTTTGATTGTTTGCGTGATTGCATATTTTTTGATCCAACGGACAACCTTTGGCTTCGCGGCGCGGGTGGCTGGCGGCAACATTCGGGCGGCGCGGATGGCGGGGTTGCCGGTGGGGAAGCTGACGCTGGCCATTTGCTTTTTAGGCGGTTCAGCTGCAGGGCTAGCTGGCATGGTAGAAGTGGCTGCGGTGCAGAAGCGGATTAATGAATCACTGGTATCTAACTATGGCTATGCGGGCATTTTGGTGGCGTTTGTGTCGCGGCATAATCCGCTGGCCACGATTTTGGTCGCAGTGCTGCTGGGGGGCATTTTGGCCAGCGGCGGCATTTTACAGCGATCGCACGATCTCCCCGATGCCACTGTTTTAGTCTTCCAAGGGATTGTTTTTTTGTGCGTGCTGTTTAGCGATTCTCTCTATGGAAAACTCGCGTGGTTTCAAGAAAAAGCAGTGAGTGACTAACCGCTTACAGGAGGCGACTTCATGGCAACAGACTCTCTTGGTTTGCTCGGCATTCCCTTAGCCATTTTGGCGGGTACGCTGCGCGGCAGTGCGCCCTTTTTGTTTGTGAGCTTGGGAGAGTGCATCACTGAAAAGAGCGGAAAGATTAACCTCGGCCTAGAAGGAACGTTGCTCATGGGGGCAATGAGCGCCTATGCGGTGTCTTTTTTATCTGCACCCGTGTTAGGTGCGTTTTGGGCCCCGTGGCTGGGCGTCTTTGCCGCAGGCATTGCCGGGGCGATATTGGGGGCGATTCAGGGCTGGCTTTCTCAGCAGCCTCGCGTCAACGATGTTGCCACTGGCATCGCGATGATCATCTTTGGCAGCGGGCTGGCGTTCTTTTTTGGCAAGCCGTTTATTCAACCGCAAGCACCGCAGCTATTTACGTTTGACTGGGGCGCTTGGAGCGCATTGCCGCAGCTGCAATCGGCGCTGAAGGTAAGTCCTTTATTTTTGCTGGGGGTGGCGATCGCGCCATTGCTGCAATGGTTTTTCCGCTCGACTCGTTGGGGGCTATATGTGCGGGCCGTCGGCGATAGTCCGCAAGCCGCCAGGGCAATGGGGATTTCTGTTTTTAAGGTGCGTATGTGGAGTATTATGGCGGGCAGCTTTTTGGCCGGTATTGGGGGCGCTTGCCTATCGCTTTACTATCCGGGTGTGTGGACAGAGCGGATCTCAAGCGGGCAAGGGCTGATGGCAGTAGCGCTCGTAATTTTTGCCCGGTGGAATCCGATTCAGTGTTTGTGGGCGTCCATGTTGTTTGGCGGGGCGCAAGCCATTGGACCAGCGTTTCAGTCGGTTGGCATTGATAGCTACACCTACTTGTTTAATGCTGCGCCGTATATTTTGACGCTGTTGATTATGATTGTGACCTGTTCACCGGAGCGATCTTTATCAGGTTCTCCAGGGGCTTTAGGTCAGGCGGATGAGTCGTAAAAGAAACAGAGATTTATGGAGATGGTAGAGACGCTGAAGCTGGCTGTAAATGGCACCTTGATGCGTGGCTTGGCGCTGTGCCCAAATTTGTTGAATGTGGGCGCAACGTTCGAGCGAGAGACTCAAACGGAGGCGGCCTACCGAATTTGGACGGTTGATGACAACTATCCGGCAATGCTGAAAGTGCGCAAAGGGGGCGTGGCGGTTGCGGTGGAAGTGTGGGCTGTGCCGCTAGCTGGGTTAGGGATTGTGCTGTCTCAAGAGCCACCGGGGTTGGCCATTGGTAAGGTGAAGTTGGCAGATGGTGAGGAGGTGTTAGGGGTGATTGGAGAGCCTTTGACCGTAGAAGGGAAAAAGGAGATTACTCAATATGGTGGGTGGCGAGCTTATCAAGCAAGCTTGAAGGCATGAGGGTTGGCAACTATCATTGGGTGACTACAGCACGGTAACTAATGTCAGTGTGAAAAGGAATTGAACTCTCAACGTTTGGGTTAAGCACACTAAGCTAACCTCACGTTAACTACATTGCACTGTCTTCTTTAAGCGCAACAGTCTTTAAGAACAACAGTCTTTAAGCGCAACAGTCTCTAAAATCAACAGTCTCTAAAATCAACAATCTTCTTAGGTTTGAATTTTCTAAGCCTAAGCGCATTGGTTACTACCGACACCGAACTAAACGCCATCGCGCCTCCTGCAATCATCGGATTCAACAACCAGCCGAACACGGGATAGAGAATGCCTGCAGCGAGGGGAATGCTGGCGATATTGTAGATAAAGGCAAAGAATAGATTCTGACGAATGTTCGCAATGGTTGCTTGGCTGAGCTGAATGGCGGTGACAATACCGTTAAGATCACCAGAAATTAAGGTGATATCGCTCGCGGCGATGGCTATATCGGTGCCTGTTCCAATTGCAATACCTACATCGGCTTGGGCTAATGCTGGCGCATCGTTAATGCCGTCGCCTACCATCGCCACTTTTTTGCCTGCGTTCTGCAACTGCTTAACCTGCGCCGCTTTTTGATCTGGGCGCACCTCTGCAAATATTTGATGAATGCCCACCGCCTGCGCGATCGCCTCGGCTGTTTGGCGGTTATCGCCTGTCAGCATCAACACCTCTAACCCCATTTTTTGCAGAGCCTTGATGGCCTGAACAGAGGTCTTCTTTAGGGCGTCAGAAATACCTAGCAGCCCTTCCGCTTTTCCATCCACTGCGATCCAAGCTGTTGTTTTCGCGGCGTTTTCCCAAGCTTGCCGTTGCGCTTGGAGCATCTGTGTATCAATGCCTTGAGTATCAATTCCCAAGCTTCGCATCCAGCGCTCAGTGCCAATTTGAATCTGATGACCGTTGAACACTCCTTGAACGCCCATACCTGTAATCGCCTCAAAGTCTTGAACGCCAGCTAGGGTTCTTTTTTCAATGCCTTGCGATTGGGCATAGGTTACTACGGCTGCGGCTAAAGGATGTTCAGAATGGTTTTCAACAGCTGCGGCCATTTGCAACAGGGTGATCTCGTTGTGATGGGCCACACCTTGAACGGTGAGATAATGGGTTACGGTTGGCTTGCCTTCTGTTAGGGTTCCGGTTTTATCTACAATCACCGTCTGGAGCTGATAGGCGCGCTCTAAGCTCTCTGCATCTTTAATTAAAATGCCGTTTTGCGCCCCTTTGCCCATGCCCACCATAATAGACGTGGGCGTTGCTAGCCCCAACGCGCAGGGGCAAGCAATGATCAGCACACCGACCATCGTGAGCAGCGCCAGGGTGAGGTTGCCTGTCAGGGTGAACCAAAGCACAAAGGTGAGAATGGCGATCGCAATCACCCCTGGCACAAACCACCCAGTCACCCAGTCTGCCAGCTTCTGAATGGGGGCTTTTGATCCTTGTGCGGTCTGCACTAGCTGAACAATCTGCGCCAGTAGCGTGTCGCTGCCAACCCGCGAAGCTCTAAATCGAAAACTGCCGGTTTTGTTAATGGTTGCCCCAATCACTTCCGATGTTGGTTTTTTCTCGACAGGCATCGGTTCACCCGTCACCATCGATTCATCCACGCTCGAGCGCCCTTCAACAATCTCTCCATCTACCGGAATCTTCTCTCCAGGGCGAACGACCACAATATCGCCAACAACAACATCTGCTATCGGCACATCCATTGTTTCTTCTGCTCGTATCACCCGCGCTGTGTTAGCCTGCAAGCCCATCAGCTGACGAATCGCATCAGACGTTTGCCCCCGCGCTCGGCGCTCTAAATAGCGGCCTAGCAGCAGTAACGCAATGATCACCACTGCCGCTTCGTAATACACATCGGGCTCATAGCCTTGTGAACGCAAGAACTGAGGGAACAGGGTGACAAAAAGAGAGTAGAGGTAGGCGGTGCCAGTGCCTAATGCCACCAGCGTATTCATTGTCGCAGTGCGGTGCGTGAAGGCCTTCCAGGCACCAACGTAAAATGACTGCGCGCACCAAACTACAACCGGAGTGGTCAGCACGAGCTGTAGCCAAGGGTTGTGTAACACCATCGGCCAGCCTGGGATGTGCACCCCCAGCATCATCGGCAAAGTGCCCAAGATGAGAAGGATGCCAATAACGCCGCTGACAATTGTTTTAGTCAGCAATGTTTTCTGCTGCGCGGATCTTTCTGTTTCTAGCTGCACTTCTTGCAACTGCACCGATTTGTCTAGCAGGTTAGTTTCTTGTTGTGCGATCGCTAAGTAACCGGCCTCAGCCACCGCCGCCTGAATGACCTGCAAACTAGTGCGGCGCTGGTCATAATCAACGCTAGCTTGCTCTGTTGCAAAGTTAACCTGTACGCTGCTGACGCCCGGCACTCGCTGAATAGCCGATGCTACTCTGTTTGTACAAGCTGCGCAGCTCATCCCTTTTACGTTTAAAGTTGTTGCCATCATTTTGCAGTCTCGGCAGAAGCAATAGATAAGACAGCATAAACCCTACACCCAAGTGTAGGGTCAAGAGAACGCGTACAGCGTCAAGAGAAAACCGTCTTCCATTTCCTAGAACGGGTTTGTGATCTGGCGCCTGCGTTTAGATGCGCGCTCCGGCGGGGACTTTTTCAGCCCGCTGAGGATGCAAAGCGTTGCCAACCTGCATTGCAGTGTATAGACGATTGAGCGCGTTGATATATGCGTAGGCTGAGGCCACAATAATGTCCGTATTAGCTGCGTGACCAGAGTAAATTCTCTCGCCGTTGCGCACCCGAATCGTGACTTCACCCATTGCATCAATGCCCGCCGTAACCGATTGAACCGAATATTCGATTAGATCATTGTCAATATCGACGATACGGTTAATGGCTCTGTAGATAGCGTCTACCGGACCTGTGCCCACCGACGCATCGGTGAGTTCTTGGCCGTCGGGCATGCGGATGGTGATGGTGGCCGTAGGCTGCGCGTTGCTGCCGCAAGAGACCTGGATGAGATCTAACTTAAAGTGCTCTGCCACCTGTAGGGCTTCGTCGTTGACGATGGCTTCCAAATCGCGATCGCTAATCTCTTTCTTTTTATCGGCAAGATCTTTAAACCGCAAAAACGCCTTGTTCAGCTCCTGATCGCTTAGCGTAAAGCCCAACTCACTTAGGCGAGTGCGAAACGCATTGCGCCCTGAATGCTTACCCAGCACAATCTGATTGTCGTTTAGGCCAATCAGCTGAGCGTCCATAATCTCGTAAGTGAGCTTGTTTTTGAGCACGCCATCTTGGTGAATGCCCGACTCGTGAGCAAAGGCATTGGCACCGACGATTGCCTTATTAGGCTGCACCAGCATGCCGGTAATACCCGACACCAAGCGAGAGGCTTTATAAATCTCTTTGGTGTTGATGTTAGTGAGCGGCGCTTGTGATTCCGGCGACAAGCCGAAAAACGGATTGTAATACTGACGGCGCACGTGCAAAGCCATCACCAGCTCTTCTAAAGCGGCATTCCCGGCCCGCTCTCCGATGCCATTAATGGTGCACTCTAGCTGCCTAGCGCCCGCCTTAACAGCCTCTAAAAAGTTTGCAACCGCCAGGCCCAAATCGTTGTGACCGTGCACCGAAATCACCGCTTTATCAATGCTCGGCACATTGTTTTTAATCCCTCGGATCAAGTCGCCAAACTCGGTAGGCGTCAGGTAGCCGACCGTATCTGGAATATTGAGCGTCGTTGCCCCCGACTGAATTGCTGTTTCCAACACCTCATATAAAAATTCAGGTTCGCTGCGGCCCGCATCTTCAGGCGAAAACTCCACATCGCCTGTAAAGCTTTTAGCGTAGGCCACCATGTCTTTGGTGATGGCGAGCACCTCAGAGCGGGACTTTTTGAGCTTGTACTTCATGTGGATATCTGAAGTGGCCAAAAAGGTGTGGATGCGGCCTTTGGCAGCCGGGGCGATCGCTCTTGCGGCCGACTCAATGTCTCCTTTGGTTGCTCGGGCCAGGCCACAAATGGTCGGCCCTTCTGGGGTTCCGACTTCCCCAGCAATGGTATGTACAGCTTCAAAGTCACCAGGACTTGCAAACGGAAAACCCGCCTCGATAATATCCACCTTCAGCCGCGCCAACTGCCTAGCTACAGCGAGCTTTTCGCTGGCGTTCATCGTAGCGCCTGGTGATTGCTCACCATCGCGCAGCGTTGTATCAAAGATAAGGACTCTATTTGTATCGGCGGGAGGGTTGGGTTGGGTCATGGTGAAAAGTTCCTACTTTACGCCTGCTTCAATCATCCTATTTTAAGTGGGCATGTCCGAAACCGTTACCCCGTTTCACGATTTACCCGCTTAACCAGAAACGACTGCACAAGCTACTAGTTCTTGCGCAGTCGTCTCTTCAACAATATTGTCTGGGCCATATCAACACTGCGTCATATCAACATTGCGTCATATCAACGCTGGGGCTCACGGTTAGGCCGCTCTCAAATAGCTAATTTCCCCATCAAATCCGTGATATTGAGGTTGGCAGTTAGACGTGAGCAGCTGTTGCAGTTTAGGAATATTGCTGCTGCTATATACGCGAAACTCACTCTCTACTTTTGCAGTTTCAGTTCTCACCGCCTGATTAATCACAACCGAACCGTTTTTATCCGACTCTGAGCGATGAAACGTGCCGGGGGGAATACGCAAAATGTGACGGTTCGCATCCAAGCGTACAACATGATACGGATTAGCCCATTCAAAATTGATGAGGTGAAACGTGCGCCCACCCGAGAGTGCCAGCAGATTATCTTCCTGGCGAGGGTGCAAATAGAACTGCCAGCTGCCGCTGTCGGTATTGTTGGGACTAATTGCAGGCCCTGTGTGGCATACCAAATCACGTGCGTTGGAGTCAGGCACTGTAATATCGAAGAATTGAACGCTGGGCGTGTCTCTAAACTTTTTGAAATCAAGCAGCTTGAACATAGGAACCCCACAAAAATATGCGTTAATGATGTGCATTGAGCTAGTTTGCTCAGTCGGCTAATCTGCTCATTCAAATATGCCCGAGTAGATGCACTCGACTGGCGGCGCAATCCGACTGGCGGCGAAAAAATAAGTGTGCTAAAGCAAGTGCTTCAATGCATTAATCACACCTTATCCCTAGCGCCAAGGAGGATCAAACCGTCTACTGAAGGATGTCTATGCGGAAAGTGGATAGAAGTCAGTTATGAACATTTTTCATCTTCAGGTGCTTTCTGCAGTAGCTGAGCATGGGACTTTTTCAGATGCCGCCATGGCTTTAGAGGTGTCGCAGTCGGCGGTGAGCCGGGCGATCGCGTCTTTAGAAACTGAGCTGGGCGTGCCCTTACTCTTCAGAGGGCGCTTTGGGGCAAAGCTGACACCTGTCGGTGAGAAGGTCATTGGCTACGCCCACCAAATGTTGGAGCTGAAGGAACAGATAGAATACACCGCCAACCTGGAAAAAGGGCTGTATCATAGCCGGTTGCGGATTGCGTCTTTTCGCAGCGCGGCTACTCACCTGTTGCCCGCCAGCATCGCGCTGTTTCGCAAGCAGTTTCCCCATGTGGAAATCACCCTTTCAGAGCTGGAGCCATCGGGGGTGGAGCAGTCTTTGCGCGAGGGGCAAACCGATATTGGCTTAATTCCACTCCCGCGATCAGAGGAATTTAAAACCGTAGAAATTGCCCGAGATGAATACGTCGTGCTGTTGCCTAAGACAGATAAAGCACCGCCTCAACACCTCACTTGGGAGGACTTAGCAGGGCAGTCTTTTATTTTGTTTAACTATGCTGACTGTACAACGGCGGTGAGAGATCACTGGGCAAGGTGGAAGCAACCGTTTGAGGTGGCCTATGTGATTAAGGAAGATTCTACGATTGTGAGTATGGTGGCCCAGGGGTTAGGCGCAGCAATTTTGCCTCGGCTGGCAGCCTTGCCGATTCCAGATGAGGTATGTGTGCGATCGCTACCGATTCGTTTAAATAGAGTGATTGGGGCCGCAACGCTCGCCAATACGCCCCTTGCCCCTGCGGTCAAAATGTTTTTGGATGTGTTGAGTAAACGCGGGCGATTTGCGCCGTAAGCTAAAGTGAACGCCGCTTCAACTGTTTCAACGTCGGCTGGCAGTCTAAATGCTTGGTATGGCGATCAATCACTTCTTTGCTTAACTGATAAATATACTGTCGAAATAGCGCTTCCGCCTTTTTAGGATAGGACTTTGACATATCGGCTAGAACCCAACCAATGCCGGTTTGAATAAATCTTTCATTGGAAGGGAGTAAGTCTGCAATGATCTGCTCGATGAGTGGATGGTATTGCACATGACTACTCGCATGGCGAAACGAAACAATGGAGGCTCGCCTTTGCCACAGGTTATTAGAGAATCGACCATTAGCAATGATGATGGCAGCCTCTAAGCCCTGCTTGATAATGGTTGGATCGAGAACTCTCGTACAAAACCAATCTGTTGTTGACCAATCAAAAAAGTAACCTTTTTGGAACAGACTGTCACAGGTTTTGAGCAGTTCTGCGTAGCTCAGTTTAGATAAGAGAAATTTTTGAATATAAATTGCGCCAGCAAACTTGTCTTCAGCTAAGGGGCTAGCGATGAGATGAGTACATAGCGATAGCTGCGCTTTGGGGGAGTATTGGGTGAGCTGATGGCGATGGTGCCATTCTTTAACAATCTTTGTGACCAAGGGTGTCTTAGCACCCCGGTAGGTAATGGCACCTTTTAAATAGTTATCAAACCACTGCTTTGTTTTAGCATCGGAATGCTGCTCAATTTGATGGGTTAAATCCTCAATCAAACGCTGTCTTTCTTTGCTGGAGATAGAGGTCGGCATCCCAGATTCAATACAGGCTCAATACAGAAAAAGGCCGCCTTGCAAATGCAAAACGGCCCTTAGACTTCAGAACATCAGAACTGACCTTAAGGTCAGCCGCCTGCAACAGCAGGCACAATGCTAACTTCATCGCCGTCTTTGAGGGCGGTCTCTTTGTTGTCTAAAAAGCGGATGTCTTCGCTGTTGACGTAGAAATTAACAAATCGGCGAAGCTCACCGTTGTCATCACACAGGCGCTTTTTGATGCCAGGGAATTTATCTTCTAGTTTGTCCATGAGTTCAACAATGTTGCCGCCTTCGCATTCGACGGTAGCTTCATCGTTGGTGAACTTTTGCAGTGGAGTGGGAATGAGAACCTTTACGGACATGTTTCTTAGGAAATTGTCGAAATAAACGATAAGGGTTGGACCCACCCCTTATCTGCGGGTCACCCCTGTCTTGGTGAGCATTCCCTAGCGCCGCGCAACGACGCGGGGTCTCACCGCTCCAGAGGAGACTTTGTCTCAGCTTTAGTTAGGCGAGAGAGAGAGAGAGGCAAAATCCCGTGTCTCATAGCCTGAAGCAGATCCCCTCTTGGGAGGGGTGCCCGATAGGGCGGGGTGGGTCATCGGAATATAGAAGGGAGTAAGCAGTTACTAAACCTGAGTTTGCTGCCACTCTAGGCGGTTCAGCGTCGTTGCACGCTCCCAAGCCCGCTCGAAGCTATCGAGCTTAGGCTCGATAGTGTGTGGCTCACCGATGTGGCTTTGTACGGCTTCGGTGGTCTTCAGGCCGTTGCCGGTGATGAAGGCAACTGTTGTTTCATCAGGGTTGATTTTGCCAGCTTCTACCAGCTTTTTGAGCACGGCAATAGTAGTGCCGCCTGCGGTTTCAGTGAAGATGCCTTCTGTTTCAGCCAGTAGCTTCATGCCGGCAACGATTTCAGCATCGGTGACATCTTCGATATTGCCGTTGGTTTTGCGGGCGACTTCGAGCGCGTACATGCCGTCAGCCGGGTTGCCGATGGCAATGGACTTGGCGATGGTGTTGGGTTTAACGGGCGTGATGAAGTCGCGGCCTTCTTTGAAGGCTTGAGAGATAGGAGAGCAGCCCTCTGCCTGGGCGCCGCTGAAGCGAACGGCTTTTTCATCTACGAGGCCGGTTTTAACGAATTCGTTGAAGCCTTTGTAGATTTTGGTGAATAGAGAACCCGACGCGCAAGGGGCAACCACATGGTCAGGTAGCTGCCAGCCGAGCTGCTCAGCCACTTCAAAGCCGAGGGTTTTAGACCCTTCGGAGTAGTAGGGGCGGAGGTTGATGTTCACAAAGCCCCAGCCGTGAGTGTTGGCGACTTCAGAGCAAAGGCGGTTTACTTGGTCGTAGTTACCTTTGACCGCCATCAGAGTGGGGTCGTAAATGAGGGTGCCGAGCACCTTGCCGGCTTCTAAATCAGCAGGGATAAAGACGCAGCATTCTAGACCAGCGTGGGCCGCGATCGCCGCTGTAGAATTCGCCAAGTTACCGGTGCTTGCGCAAGACACGGTGCTGAAGCCCAGTTCTCTAGCGCGAGTGAGTGCCACAGAAACCACCCGGTCTTTAAAGCTCAACGTCGGCATATTCACCGCGTCATTTTTGATGTAGAGATTTTTGAGGCCAAGCTGACGAGCGAGGCGGTTAGCCTTGAGCAAAGGCGTCATACCCGTGCCGACATCGATAGGGTTGTCAGTTTCTACAGGCAAGAAGTCCTTGTAGCGCCAGATAGAGTGGGGGCCTGCTTCAATCGTTTCACGAGAGACTTTGTTTTTAATGGCTTCGTAGTCGTAAGCGACTTCTAAAGGGCCAAAGCAAACATCTTCGCAAACGTGCTTGGCGCCGAGTTCATACTTCTCACCGCATTCCTTACACTGAAGCGTCGTAAAGGTCTTTGTAGACTGAGAAGAGACGAGTCTATCAATGGCTTGAGTCATAGTTTTTGAAAGCTCTGTGTTGTGAAGTGAACAAATGTTATCACGAGGGTTTTGGGGTCGCAATCATACCCGATAAAAATAGTCGGGATTAAATAAATATCAAGTTTTATTATTCCAGACGTACTGAATTGAGTTGGGTTTAGCTCAATTCAGAAAGATTTCTGCCGATTGCACTACCGATTGCTTGGCGCAGAATAGGCAATTTATCTATGCTTACCATTTGTTTTATCTATGAATGCCTGCCATTCACTCATTAGGCGCAATCAATCAGGTTCAATCTTCAGAGGGTGACAACCGGTTCTCTTTTTGTTGTTCAAGCTGTTGTTAGGGAAGCCTTGGATCTTTCTCTCTACTATTTTGCAACAACTCTAGTATTCATCCGTCGATTGCTATATCTATAAAGGGCTTTTTCCCTAATGCAGGAGAGGGTTGGGTTGGGTATGCAGTGATTATGTCGCCTCCCGACGTCTACTGAATGAGACCGTTCACGGCTTAGAGATAGTAAAGGTGCAACTGAGGCGGCTACGCTCCTCGGGAAGCGGCATAATCGCAAACTCCCCCTCAATCAGCGGCAACGCCGTCTGCGCTGTCGCCAAAATCAGCCCCGTCGATAGCCGAATATCTTCTACATTTTTCACCTCTGATATCGGTGGCAAAGCTTCGATATTTTCTAATTCCGTTTTGAGCGCCTGGGCCGGGCGATCGCTCTCCACAAAAATCACCACCTTATCCGCCTGACGCTCTATTCCTAGCCATAGTGTTTTCGTATGAGCGATCGCATCTTGAATCAGGCTAGTCAAAATATTTTTTAACCACTTAGCATCTGTGACAATCTCCACCTCATCTGTAGGCGCATCGACGGTGTAGCGTACATTTTGATTGGCGGCTTGCAGGGTCGTTAGCATTTCTACTTCTGGCAGTAGGAAGCTGAGATCGACATTCTCTAGCTTCGCGGGTTCTCTCCCAATATCTAATTTAGAGACGGCTGCAATTTGATCAAACAGCGCCAGCATTTTGAGCGCAGCGTCTTTGGACTGAGCCACAAATTCTTTTTCTTCTTCGGGGCCTTCACACAAATCTTCGAGGATGAGCTGGCTTAGGCTGACGATGGTATTGATAGGCGATCGCAGTTCGTGAGACGTCCGTGCCAAAAAGCCACTCTTGAACCGTTCGAGGGCGAGTAAGCGCTGGTAAGCAAGCTGAAGATCAGGCGTATCCATCCTAAAAACTCCTATGGCTGGGCTTCTGTGGCAGACCGTCTATAGCCGAATTTGGCCTTGGCGTAGCACCTGCCAACCTTGGCCCGTCCATTTAACCACGGTGGAGGGCATACCGCTGTTAGCCTGCACCGTAAAGGCCTCTGGCGGCAGCGTGACAACATCGGGAAACGTGCGAGCGATAGCCGCTGGCTCGGTGAGCGGGGGTTGCCCAGACAGGTTAGCGCTGGTGGTGGCCAAGGGGCCGGTTTGTGCCAGCAGTTCTAGGGCAATGGGATGGTTTGGCACCCGAATACCCAAGGTTCCTGTACCCTGTGGATTCAGCAATGGGGGCGCTAGCTCGCTGCTGGGCAAAACCAAGGTGAGCTGTCCGGGCCAGTGCTGGCTGACGGTTTGCGTCCAGGTAGTGAGCGCGGCGGCATCGCCAGAGACGTAGGGCAACAAGTCGGTGAGGGATGCGCCCATGAGGATTAGGGGCTTGTCGGGCGATCGCTGTTTGGCTGCGTAGATCAAATCTGCATATTCAGGCCGAGTCGCCAATGCCGGTACAGTGTCGGTTGGGAAACTTACCAGCACCGGGCCGGTGGCTAGCTTCTCAACCATTTGTGATAACGAGATATGTCCCATCGATAAGTTGTAGGTTTTAATTTAGTAATTTAGCAATGCGGACGGGATTATGTTTATGTCGTCACAATACACATAGTTTGGTGGAGAACGATTGTCTTTATGGCTAAGCAGAACTCCAAAAATGAGACCGAGGCAAAACAGGCCGCGCAGGCTGCGTTTCTACCAACCTTGAGAGAATTAGTCCGTACGTATCAAGCCTTTTCGCGCTATTCAGATAGTCATATTCGTGAGCTGGGCCTAACCCCTTCTCAGTTTGATGTGATTGCAACCTTGGGCAACACGGACGGGATGGACATGAAGGCACTGGCTTCAGAGACTTTGGTCACAAAAGGCACACTCACCGGCATTGTGGACAGACTAGAGAAGAAAGCGCTGGTTCGCCGTGAAGTACCCCCATTCAATCGGCGAAGCTTTATCGTTGTCCTCACGGAGGCAGGTAATGCGGTTTTTAAAAAGGTTTTTCCGGCACATGTTGCATACTTGCAGCAGCGATTTGAGCAGCTTGAACCATCTGATTTAGAGCAGCTGCAGTGTTTGCTGGAAAAGTTGCGCACCCAGTTCTAGGCAGCAGCCCTTTTAGACAGATATAACTTTATTGTTTGCATTCAAACTAAATGTGCTATCTTGGGTTTAGTTTGAATGCAAACAATATTCTCATTGAGATGATGGCTGTGACAGATACTTTGCCGAGTTTGTTTGTCTCTCATGGTGCCCCCAATCTCCCATTAACGGATTGTTCTGCACGGACATTTTTGTCTCAGTTAGGAGAGCGTTTGCCGCTACCCAAGGCAATTTTAGTCATTTCGCCCCACTGGATGACGAGTGTGCCGACCCTGGGCACAGCTGGCCAGATGCGAGCTATCTATGACTTTAGGGGCTTTGAGCGATCGCTCTATCAACTTCAATATAATCCACCTGGCTTTTCTGATGAATTAGCTCAAACTGTGTTAAATCGGCTGGCACTAGCTGAGTTCCCCACTGCGATTGATTCAGACAGAGGACTCGATCATGGGGCTTGGGTGCCGTTATCTTTGGTGTTCCCGCAGGCAAATATTCCGGTGATGCCACTTTCTTTGCCTGCTCACTGGTCACCGGCTCAGCTCGTGAGGTTGGGTGAGGCGCTGTCTGGTTTGAGAAAAGAAGGGGTGCTGATTGTGGCGAGTGGGAGTGCGACCCATAATCTTGGGTCGCTTGGTGGGCGCGCTGTGTACGCAGAGACTCCAGACTGGGTGAGTGGGTTTGAAGCTTGGCTGGTGGAGACATTAGAGCAAGGGAATTGGGACGGTTTGTTGGATTACGAAAATGCGCCGAATGCGAAGGAGAATCATCCAACGACTGAACATTTGCTGCCGCTGTTCGTGGCAGTGGGCGCAAGTGTAAGAAAAACAGGCAAAACGCTTCACCGCAGTTATACCTATGGTGTGATTAGCATGGCCTCTTTCAGTTTTTCGTAGTTGGCTTTGCATCGTTTGTTGCTAAGTAGTCACACGTGATTAATTATCATACGGTCGAGCGCATAATCGCCTTGCTCACTGCGGTCATTCATGCCATCAACAATCGCTTCGATGAGTTCGTCCTCATAGTCAAACATACGGCCAGCGAGTTCATGGGTTTTGA
>JBCCOO010000096.1:0-17828 GCA_039025345.1 Cyanobacteria bacterium P01_D01_bin.105
CATCACACGGCGGTCATCTTGAACAAACCCTTCAGCTTCCTCGGGTGACCAAGACATGTCGTAGTCGGTTTTTCCAACGATTTCTGCAACACTTCCGTAGTCAACAACCTGTGCCAGCCTTTTATTGCCACCGAGATAACGGCCTTCACGATCTTTCCAGAAAATAATGGCGGGAATCGTATCTACCACTTGCTGAAGGACTCGACGCGATTCTTCTGATGTTGCCTCAGCAAGACGCCTAGCAGTAATATCGTTGCCAGCTGCAATCAAGTGCGTCACCTGCCCGGCCTGATCTTTGACTGGATATAGTGTTACGCACCACCAGGATTTGCCTGAGGGCAGTGTGAAATCCTCCTCGAAGGTGACTACTTGGCCGGAACGAACTGCCGCCGTGTAGTGTGCGCTATATCGAGATGCCGCATCAGGGGGAAACGTTTCGCTGATGCGTTTGCCCTGCAATTGTTCCACTGGAATTGGGCTCTGGCGGGCAGATGCAGGGTTAAAGGCGACAAACTCGTACTCAGCCCCCTGATCTATTACAGCCACAATGAAAACGCTGGAGACCGGGTTGTGCCACATCGCACGATAGAAGTCAGTAGGATCGATAGCCGGTATGGGCACATCAGCCGGGTAATCACTCACATCACGGATAGGACAATCAGCCTTCATAAAATTTTCTCTCTCGCTAGACTGCCAAGCGCCCTGGCTTAGCGGATTGTCTGGCTCAAACGCGCTACCCTTAAGGTTGCCCAAGTGACCAGACTTAGACAGCGCTTGCGGAAATGGATCTTTTTGAGCAACACCGGCAGCAGCAAATAGCCACAGAAGCGCCATTAGCGGCTAGAATGCGGCCCCGGTCGCTCAGCGAGTTTATTGGCCAAGACGCCATTATCGGGCCCGGTCGCCTGCTGCGCCGTGCCATCGAAGCTGATCAGCTCTCTTCGGTTATTTTTTATGGTCCACCTGGTACGGGCAAAACTACTCTGGCCCGTGTTATCGCCAACACCACCCAAGCTCAGTTTGTGGCTATTAACGCTGTACTAGGGGGCATCAAAGACATTCGCAGTGCCATTGAGCTGGCTCAAGCCAAAAGAGGCCAGTTCGGTCAGCGCACGCTGCTATTTGTAGACGAAGTCCACCGGTTTAACAAAGCCCAGCAAGACGCGCTGCTGCCCTGGGTCGAAAACGGCACCGTGATTTTGATTGGAGCCACTACCGAAAACCCGTTCTTTGAAGTCAACAAAGCCCTAGTCAGCCGCTCTCGCGTATTTCAGCTCAAACCACTGGCGGATCGCGATCTCGAAGGCATTTTACAACAGGTCCTTCAAGACAACGAAAGAGGCTACGGCAAACAACAAATACACCTTGACCCAGACGCCCAATCCCATCTAATTAACGTGGCCAGCGGCGATGCCCGAACGCTGCTCAACGCACTTGAACTCGCCGTAGAAACCACACCGCCCAATTCACAAGGCATCATTCCCATCACTCTATCGGTTGCAGAAGACTCGATTCAGCAACGCGCTGTTCTCTACGACAAAGAAGGCGACGCCCACTTTGATACCATCAGCGCCTTCATCAAAAGCATTCGCGGCTCTGATCCAGACGCTGCTTTATACTGGCTCGCTCGCATGGTCTACGCCGGAGAAGATCCGCGATACATCTTTCGGCGCTTGGTCATTCTTGCTGGAGAAGACGTGGGTATGGCCGATCCAAATGCAGTAGTGGTTGTAACTGGCTGCGCTCAAGCCTTTGATCGCGTCGGCATGCCAGAAGGACGCTATCCGCTCGCGCAGGCGACGCTCTATCTAGCTACCGCGCCTAAAAGCAACAGCGTAATGGCCTTTTTTGACGCGCTAGCAGCGGTAGAGCGTGAAAAGGAAGGCGAAGTCCCGAACGCCATGAGAGATGCCACTCGCGATAAAAAAGGTTTTGGGCACGGGGCGGGATATTTGTATCCTCATGCCTATCGTGATCATTGGGTTGCTCAGCAGTATTTACCCAGCACGCTGCAAGGGCAAATGTTCTATCAGCCGTCAGATCAAGGCTACGAAGCCAATATTCAAATTCGGGTTGCTCGGCGGCGTGAGGCTCAGCTTGCAGGATTAGTTGAGCGCAATTTAGAGCATTCACTGCCAGAGGCGCTGACCTATGGAGCAAGAAACAAACAGCAGGATAGGTGGCTGCAGCGAGCGAGCGGAGAGCTGGGCGCGCAATTGGGAGAAGTGCGCGATCGCCTATTTTCCCTTCTCAACCCGCAGCGACACCATGTGCTTCTCGATCTCAACGCCAGTACCGGGCTGCTGACCTGGGAAGCCGTTCGCCAAGTCCCTGAAGGTGGCGTATATAGCTGCACTGCAAACCCCAAGGCCTATGAGGCCCTAGTGGAACAATCTGTCATGCTAGATGAGCTCAGTAGGCCACATATTCTAAAAATAACAGAGTCGAAACCAACCGTAGACAAACCAATCGTAGACGAACCAATCGTAGGAAATTGGGATGACACGCTCAAACAAAAAGCAAAAAAAGATCCCTCTACGCCAACCGCTTTTGATGGCATCATTGGCCGCAATGCCTTAATGCCAATCAACGATAAAATCACAGCCATACAACAACTTTCACAGCTACTGAACCACGGCGGAAAAATTGTTTTAGCCGAATCTATTCCTCGCCGCAATCAACGCCTCTCTGCGCTTCTAAGCCCACTCAACACAGATAAATCTCTCATAGAACAGATTATCGCAGCAGAAACACTGCTATACAACAACTCAGCAGATGCAATGCTGAACTGGGATATCTCTGACTTGCATAGCGCTTTTCACACAGCAGATCTTAACTGCGAGATAGAGGTGGCCACCTTTCAAACACAACTCTTCATAACTAAAGAGATACTGTCTCAATGGATGGCCACAGATAGTAAGTACGTCGAGTGTTTTAGGCAACAAGGCATTTCTGAGAAAATGATTCAAACTATCCGTAACTGTTTTTTTCAGCAGTTAAAAAACGAAACCGTTCCTTGGCATCGCAGTATTGCGTTTATCAGCGCTAGCTTGGCAAACACTCATATGTCGGCAAACGCTCATATAAAAGATGTATCTTCTTAATAAGCAAGATGTATCTTCTCAATAAGTAATAAGCAATTAATAGCCATATCAGGACACGTTTGGTTACATCACTTAAGAGAGTCCAGCGAACTCTGAAGTAAAGCTATAGTTCTGAGTAACCTCTTTATTTTCTTCCTTATAAGTAATTACAAGAGGCGAGACAATGTCTGGCTGAAGCTTGTTTGTCTGTTAGCGTAGTTTGCCTTTATTGAGCGAGGCACCAGAACAGGCAGTAGCTGTCTTCACCTGTGGGCATACGCTGTAAACCTTCACTCACTTTTTGTACCTGCTTATGGCTGCTTTAAAAGTTGGCATTAATGGATTTGGCCGCATCGGTCGTTTAGTCTTTCGGGCGGCAATCAAAAACCGCAATATTCAATTTGTTGGGATCAATGATCTCGTTCCGCCAGAAACGTTGGCCTACTTGCTCAAGTACGACTCAACTCACGGCACATTTCCTGGCAGTGTGGAAGCACGTGACAACGGCATTATCGTAGACGGTCACTTTATTCCCTGTACGTCTATTCGCAATCCCAACGAACTGCCCTGGGGAGAGATCGGTGCAGATTACGTGATTGAGGCAACTGGTCGATTTACGACCCACGATACGGCCAGCGCACATCTCAATGCGGGCGCTAAGCGAGTGGTCATCTCTGCCCCTACCAAAAGCCCAGGCGAAGTTCGCACTTTCTTGGTAGGCGTCAATCACGATACGTTCAATCCCACCACTGATCGGATTGTTTCCAACGCAAGCTGCACCACCAACTGCCTGGCTCCAATTGCTAAAGTTATTAACGATAACTTTGGCTTAGCAGAAGGGTTGATGACGACTGTTCATGCATCCACAGCCACTCAACCAACGGTAGATAGCCCTTCTCAAAAAGATCTTCGCAGCGGACGGGGTGCCGGACAAAATCTCATTCCCGCGTCAACAGGAGCTGCCAAGGCCGTTACGCTGGTGTTACCTGAACTCACTGGTAAGCTAACTGGGATGGCGATTCGCGTGCCTACACCAGACGTATCCGTTGTAGATCTAACGTTTCGGACTGAAAAAGCGACATCCTATGCAGAAATTTGTGAGCGCATGAAGGCAGCTTCGCTAAACGGTCTGCGCGGGGTCTTAGGATATACCGATGAGCCACTAGTGTCTTCCGATTTCACGGGTGATCCTCACTCTAGTGTTTTCGACGCTAAAGCTGGTATGGAGCTAAATCCACACTTCTTCAAAGTTCTCTCTTGGTACGACAATGAGTGGGGCTACTCTAACCGAGTAATGGATTTGATGCTGTATATGGCTCAAGCAGAAGGCATTTTGGAAGCAGGGGTCACAGCACCTGAGATGGCTATCGCCCAGTAACCTAATTACCAGTAGTCAACTACATTTCTCTCTTTCTTTCTCAAATAGCTGATGAACAGCATTTGTATGCTATTCATCAGCTATTTTTTGCTGTTCCCTATATTGCTGCTGTCGAGTGAGTTAGGACACTTAGGATTAATCTTATGGGCCTAATCCTGTATGTATTCTGTCCCATTAATGAGCGCAATTTCCGCCCTCACAAATTCTCTCCCCAGATATGCCGCATGATCTAGATAGCTAATTGGGCAACCATTGTCTTTGTCTTCAAAGAGCTTCATACACAGCTCTTTAGCCGTACGGCCTGTGAAAATTTGCTCCGATTGGCGTACATTACCGCCTCGCACAGACAGCGGCTTACCCGTCTTAGGATCACAAGCTAATCCTTTCTCATTGATGGTATTGGTAAAGTGTTTGGCACATATCAGTGCGGCTTCTCGATCTAAATAGATTAAAAAATATCCATCGGGATCTAGATCAATAAAACGTTTAGAGAGCTTGTCGTCTAAACATTTCAAGCGTTCCCTCGTCTTAGCCTGCTCTGTAGAACTAGGGACAGAGACGTTAACTGGAGCCGTGGTCGTCATAATTCAAAAACTTGTGAGGATTAGATAGAACGTTGTTGGGTACAGATTTCGGTAACCCCTGTATTTCGCTGGCTCACTTTTCTGTTGGCTCACTATTTTACCGTGCGTATAATCTTAGCGTGCGTACAGAATACAGCGCGCGACGTTTCCTAAACAACATTTATGGATATCTATTGCTTTCACAAATCCTATTAGCACCACCACCGATGTTTATGAGTTCAACAGGGGAACTTCTGTCTGGAGGTCTTTGATAGGTAAGTCAGCATTGATGTTATCAATCTGATGTTGTTCAGCTTCGTTTATACGGCCAATGTAGTTTTCTAAAATGTGGCCGAGTTCACGCGCATAAAACCGATGAAGGCTGTAGTTAGGCGTTGCCGGAAAGCCCCGCCGCTTTTTGTGCCGGCCACCTGCGCCAGGATCGAATATTTGGATACCGTTGGCGATCGCCCACTCAATAGGCTCATAATAACAAGCATTAAAGTGCAGGTGATTGTACTCCTCAAAAGCACCCCAATAACGTCCGTAGAGCCGACTACCCTTTACCAAACAAAAAGACATCCCAACCGGTACTTGAGGATTTTCGCTCGTATAGGCCGCAAAAATGACCACTCGATGCTTCCACGCCGGATAAAGCTGCTGAAAGAACTCGCGCTTGAGATATTTACTGCCCCACCAGCCAAACTTATCGCAGGTATCGCTATAAAAATCGTATACCTTCAAACACATCTCAGGTGTCAGCGTTTCTCCTGTGTGGACTTTAAAGAACAGTCCTGCTTTTGCAACAGACTTACGCTCGCGCTTAATATTACGCCGCTGATTCGCATTGAACTGAGCTAAGTAATCGTTAAAATCATTAAAACCGCGATTTTTCCACACATAGCTATGGTGCAGCCATTTATGAAAGCCCAAAGCCTCCATACCTTTTTGCCACTGCGGATCAACATAGAGAAAATTGCAGCCTGAAATTTCATTCTTGAGGCAAAAGTCATCGATAAGACTCACCAAAATCTGATTAATCTTGCACTCGTCTTCTGTGGGTAAAATCAGAAAGCGATACCCCTCAGCCGGTGTAAATGGAGACATTCCCAGTAGCTTTGGGTAGTAATCGACACCTAATCGCTCAGAGAGCTCAGCCCACTGATGATCAAAGACAAACTCACCGTAGCTGTGACCCTTCAGATATAGCGGCGCAGCAGCTACTAGCTGTTCGTTTCGCCACAGCGTTAGGTGATTCGGTAGCCATCCTGTTTTTGGCCCCGTACTGCCCGAGGTCTCCATATTATTCAGCCAATCCCATTCAAAAGCAGGGGTCGGCAGCGGTAGCGCCATTTTATTCCATTGCTCAGGTGGAATATCTGCAAGGCAGCTCATCCAGCGGGCACTATACTGCACAGACTCTTCAGGCGCAACTTCTTCAGACACAGTGGCTAAGGCAATGGGGACTTCTTATATACAGTAATAGAAGTTTTCAAAATCTGCTTTTCAAAATCTGCTTTTCAAAATCTGCTTTTCAAAATCTGTTTTTCAAAATCTGCTATGGAATTCAAAAGTTTCCCTGCGGGGCTTTGGCTAAAGGAAGTCGGCTGAACTCATATCGATATGCTCATACCTGACGACGTCATACAAAAAGGCAGACCTAGAATGATGACTAGGCCTGCCGAAACACACAACAGCAAATATTTACAACGTCATAGTCTCAACGGCTAGACACAGCCACGGGTTAGTTCAGCGATTCCAAATAGTCTCGCACCCGATTTCGACGCTTGGGCTGACGCAGCTTTTGTAACGCCTTAGACTCAATCTGGCGTACCCGCTCACGCGATAGCTCTAGCGTTCGGCCAATTTCAGCGAGTGAATAAGGCACACCGTCTTCAAGCCCAAAGCGCAACGTAATCACTTCCTGCTCCCGCGTTGTTAAATCTGTTAGCAACTGCTTCAAATCTCGCTTTAAAGATTCGCGCATCAGCATCTCTTCAGGTGAAATATCTTCAGTCTCAAGCAAATCACCTAGTTCCGTATCGCGGTCTTTGCCGACTTTGGTATCGAGTGAAACCGAGCGAGGTACCTTCTGCAACACTTCACGCACTTGTGCAGGTGTCATATCCAGCTCTTTTGCAATATCTTCTAACTTAGCGGTGCGACCCTGATTTTGAGATATTTTACGCTGGGCTTTCTTAATTTTATTCAGTTTCTCAGTGATGTGTACCGGCAGGCGGATGGTACGGCTTTGAGTCGCGATCGCCCTGGTAATACCCTGACGAATCCACCAATAGGCATACGTGCTGAATCGATATCCCTTGGTTGGATCAAACTTCTCAACTGCCCGCTCTAACCCAAGCGTGCCTTCTTGAATCAGATCTAACAGCTCTAAGCCACGATTCTGATACTTTTTAGCAACGGATACCACCAAGCGTAAATTCGCCTTAATCATGTGCTCTTTAGCTCGCTGACCCTCGCTCTGCACCGCCATCAAATCTTCCACGCTGAGGCTAGCAAGTTCTGCCCACAGTCGCTTTCCTTCAAGTAAGGTGGGCTTAAGTTCCCCGATCGGAATTTCCGCTGTTCTAGCCCACCGCTCTAAAGAAGGTTTGTGGCTTAGCTTCGCCGTGAGCTGATCGCGAGTGTTCAACAAGTTTACATAGGTAGCGAGAGTACCGCCCGTCTCTTCGGCTGCCTTATCACGCAAATTTAATAGATCCATATGCTGCTGAACCCTTTGCGCTTCAGCAACTTCCTCGTCACGCTCTAACAAGCTGACACGACCAATTTCTTGCAGATATATACGGACTAAATCAGTGGTGCGGGCCGCCCTTTTTCTCTTTCCTTGGTCATCGTCATCAATACCTTCGATATGCACATCGCCATTCTCTTCCGCCATGGTCAAATCCATGACGGAAGGCTCACGCAGATCCTCCGCGCTATCACCTTTTGAAGCGCCGGCAGAGCGCTTTTCAGTATAATCGGACGTAGCTTTCATGATGGTGTGAAGTAGCGGGATAGGTGGAGAATCAGCGAAGTCCAACCCTTGTGTAGCTATTATTCCCAGCCGGTGAAGGCATGGAGCAAATGCTTTACCAAGAGGCTGTTAAAAGAAACATATAAAGAGACTTTTAAGACAGTACTCACGAGATATCTATCTGACTAAAAGACAAACTTTTTGCATGACGATTCAGGGATAGAAGGCTGCCGGCCTATCGCGAAAGTGCTACAGACTCTATGAGGAACCTTCTCAATAAGGGATTCAATCCAGATGTTCAACTGAGGTATTCAGGGTTATTCAGGCGCCCTACCGTATATTCCAGACCGCCTTAGCAAAATAGTCATAAATGTTACCTGTAGACTGCACCAGTAAAAAACTAGGAAAAGGGTGCTTATTCATTACCCTATTGAACAAATATCAGTTAGCTCTAGCCTGAATTAAATCCAGTATTCCAGGTTTCTCAGTGGCACAGAGCCAACAGATACTTCACGCCAAGCGCTGTCAGGTTTGACGGAGATAATGCTGGGTAAAGATACGTAAAAATTACTGCGAAATGCCCATGAATAATGTGCATTTCAAACAGGGCGCTATCATCAACGGTCTACCCAACAGCCTTACTAACATGGGTATCTCAGAGATTTTACGGAGTCTCAAGCGATTGTCATTCTCAGCCGATCATTTTAATCGCTGCTGCGGGATCTTAATGGTGAACGTTGTACCCTGGCCAACGTTCGACTCACAGCTAAGCGAACCACCATGCCGCTCTGTCACAATCTGATAGCTGATAGAAAGGCCCATGCCAGTGCCTTTGCCAATAGGTTTAGTCGTAAAAAATGGATTGAAAATTTGCGATCGCACCGCTTCTGTTATGCCTGTACCGTTATCGCTGATTTGAATTGTAAAATGGTCATTGACGACAGTCGTGACAATCGTCAGCGTAGGATCGATAACATCACTAAGTGCATCAATCGCATTGCCCAAAATATTCATAAACACCTGATTGAGCTGTCCGGCGTAACAGACAAGCAAAGGCAATTCACCGTAGTCTTTTTTGACAGTAATCGCAGCTCTGTGTTGTTGTGCTTTAAGCTGATGACCCAAAATCATCAGTGTACTATCTATCCCATCATGAATATTGACCTGTTTCTTGTCTGCTTCATCCTTTCGCGAAAATGTCCGTAGTGAAGAAACAATCTGTCGAATCCGTTCCGCGCCTAATTTCATAGAGGCTAGTAGATTCAATAAATCGTCAGCGATAAACTCAAAGTCGAGCTCCTCTAACAATTGAGCAATATCTTCCGGTGGGTTGGGATAGTGATGCTGATATTGATTGAGTAAGTCGACTAAGCTGTTGGCGTAGCGTGTTGCTGGTTTTACGTTGCCATAAATAAAGCTCACCGGGTTATTAATCTCATGGGCAACGCCTGCTACCAGTTGACCCAAACTAGACATTTTCTCAGTTTGTATCAGGCGAGTTTGTGCTTGCTGAAGCTCAGCGAATGCCTGCTCTAAGTCTTTTGCTTGCTGTACTAAGCAAAGCTCAGCGCGTTTGCGCTCTGTAATATCGTTATGAATCGCCACGTATTGATAGGGAATACCATTCTCGTTAGCAAACGGCACGATGGTGGTGTAGACCCAGTAATAATCGCCATTTTTGGCCCGGTTCTTGATCTCTCCTAGCCAAACGTGGCCATTACTGATGGTATGCCACATCTCTTCAAAAAATTCTTTCGGATGGTAACCAGAATTAACCAGGCGATGGGTCTGACCCATGAGTTCTAGTTGGCTGTATTTGGAAATCTCTCGAAACTTGTCGTTAATGTAGGTGATGCGTCCTCGATGGTCTGTAATTGCCACATTAGATGAGCAATCTAACGCAAATTTTACGTCTGCGAGTTCTTTGAGAGACTGGTTGAGTTTGGATTCGATTTGTTTGCGCTCGCTGATGTCGCTCAAACACCCGTACCAAACGATTGAGCCATCTGCCTGTGGTTGCGGCTTTGCCATGGTCCGTACCCACCGTGTCTTCCCAGAAGGCAATACCATCCGGCACTCATAGCCGTACATCTTCATCGTTAGCGCCGACGCTTTAACCGCCTCTTTAAACCCATCGCGCTCATCAGCGTGGATGAAGTTCACCATCCCAGCGCCTCTCTCCTGACACTGTTCAGGCGAAAGGTTCAGCAGCCGATAACTATCTGATGAGACATAAGGAAACGACACGTTAGACTCACCATCTAATCGCATCTCATATAGCAAATCCGGTACGTTATCAGCGAGCTTTTGCAACCGAGTTTGACTCACTGCCAGCTCAGCCGTGCGAGCTTCTAGTCGGGTAGAGAGCAAATGATTAAGCTGCTTCGTTTCAAGCTCTGACTGCTTATAGGTCGTAATATCTTGCGCCAGCGCATTCCAGAGAAGGGTATCTGCGTCCCCATGGGTTGAAACCGGCTGCACCGTTAGCAAAATCCATTTCGTCTTACCACTATCTAAAACGATCCGCCCTTCCCACTCCCACAGGCGCGGTAGCTTTGCCGCCCGGGCCATCGCTAACTCAAAAGCAGCCAGATCTTCCGAGTGAATGGCTTTGAACAAACAATCTTCAGTGGGCTGATAGCTTGCTGGCGTAAACTCGGCACTCAGCGCAGGATTTTGAAAGTCAGAGACGCACTCTAAAAGCCTGTAGCAGCCTGCGCTAGCATATGGATAAGCCAGCACTAATCCCTCTCGGGTGGTCATAATGCGGGTAATGGCCCCTGGGATCTCATCCATTCGTTGCTGAAAACCATCCGTTTGCACCACATCTGTTTGATTCATAACAGTGTTCAGTCGGTCGAACTGAGCAGACGAATGTTCAGATGAAGATGTAGACGTTTTCATCGATGGCCTTTGAGAAGACTAAGCGCTTTTATATCAGTATTCCCGAGCAACAAAGCGAGCCAAGACGGTATTAGTACGGAGGTGCGCGGCTGCCCATGAATTAACCGCAGGTCTTACTGAGGGATGCGCGGTCAGACGCACTATTGAAGAAAACTATTTGAAATAAAACTATAGAAGGAAACTATAGGCATGAGAAAAGGCTTGTTTGCCGCCGCACTCTACCACCTGGCCATGGGCCATAATCACCCGATCAAAATCCCAATCAAGAATGCTGGCAACGGCGCTTCTCAGCGTTTCTTTTTCTGTAATAGCCAGCTTCTCTAATAGGGAAGGGCTAAGCCGATTATAAATTCCACTGGCTCTGGCAGCGAGCTGGGTAGACCAGGGAAAAGTCCTGTCAAAGTTAAAAGCAGCATCTGTAATGATGAGTGTGCGCGTTGCGACATGGCAGAAGACCCATTCGTTGAGCGACTCGAAACCAGAGGGCACAAGTGTCCTAAATCCATCAAAGAAAATAGATTTGAGTTCACTGGCAAAAGGGAAGTTTTCTTCTCCGATTGTTTTGTCTATGGCCAAGTCTGGCTCTTTCTCTTTTAAACCAGGTGTTGCCCAAAATATAGAGTCTGGGTACTGCGCTTGAAAGTCCGCGGCAAACATGTAGTGATAAAGATTAGGTGCGATGATGTGACTAACTTTGCCTAGGTCATCGAGTTGTTGAATAGCTTTCGGGTTTAGCCGAATAGGAGAAATAATGACTAGCTCGTCGTTTGCGAAACGAATCACCGTCATCCTTGTGCGAATGCCAAGGCCAAAGTATCTCAGCGGTTGCTGAGCGACCCACAGATTAAGATCAATCTCTTGCAATTCAAGTTCTTGCGACTCAATTTCTTGCAACATATTGTTTCCTAATCTGAGATCTTAGTTTTTGAGATGCTAGCTTTCATCAATAACAGCGTCACGATCTAACAACAACAGATTACGGAGTTGATCGGTATCCAGTTCGGTCAGCCACTGTTCGCCTGCACCAACAACTTGTTCTGCTAGCGCCTTTTTACTGTTGATCATGTCGTTGATGCGCTCTTCTAAGGTGCCGGTAGTAACAAACTTGTGAACTTGAACATTCTTTTTCTGACCTATGCGGAAAGCTCTGTCAGTCGCTTGATTTTCAACTGCTGGATTCCACCAGCGGTCAAAGTGGAAAACGTGGTTGGCACGGGTGAGGTTGAGCCCTACGCCACCGGCTTTGAGCGAGAGAATAAAGATTTTAGGGCCGTTGGGATCGAGCTGGAATCGATCTACCATTTCTTCTCGTTTGGCTTGAGACGTACTGCCGTAGAGAAATTGGGTCTGAGCATTCAGGCGATGCTCTAGGTGTGATGACAGGAGTTTGCCCCACTCGGCGAACTGCGTGAAGACAAGGGCGCGATCGCCTTCTGCAACAACTTCTTCCAGCATCTCATCAAGCCTTTGCAACTTTCCCGAACGCCGATACTTACCCAAACTCTTCTGCTTAAGATACTGAGCGGGATGATTGCAAATTTGTTTGAGCTTCACCAGTAAGCCCAAAATCATGCCGCGCCGCTGGACACCGGTGGCATCGTCAATATCACCTAGCGTGTCATCTACTAGCTTTTGGTATAGGCGGGCTTGCTCGGCAGTCAAGCCGCAGAACACCGTCATTTCCTGCTTTTTAGGTAAGTCTTGAATGATGGTGCGATCTGTTTTGAGGCGACGGAGGATAAAGGGTTGAACCAGCGATCGCAAGGTTTTTAAGGAATCTGTATCTCCGTACTTTTCAATGGGTGTGGCAAAGCGTCGCTTAAAGAAATTGAGCGGGCCAAGGTAGCCAGGATTGAGAAAGTCCATAATTGCCCACAGCTCAGATAGGCGGTTTTCGACAGGCGTACCCGTCAGCGCGATTCGAAACTCACTTTCAATTTCACGAACAGCTAACGACTGCTTAGCCGAGGGATTTTTGATGTTTTGAGCCTCATCTAGCACCATGCCGCGCCATTCAACCTTCTTCAGATCTTTCAAATCGCGCTGCACGAGGGTATAACTCGTAATGATCAAATCTAGCTTGTCGGTCGCCTTCACCAGCGCAGATCCTTTAGGCCGTTTATCGCCGTGATATACCCGCGTTTTTAACACAGGCCCAAACTTTTTCACCTCGCGCTGCCAGTTGGTCAACACAGACGTTGGACACACCAAAAGCACCGGCCCACCCAGTGCCTTTTCTTGTTTCAGATACAGCAAGAATGCAATCAGCTGAATAGTTTTACCCAAGCCCATATCATCGGCCAGACAAGCCCCCAAACCCCACTGCTCCAAAAATGAGAGCCAAGAGACACCTTTAGCCTGATAGGGTCGAAGCTGGCCTTCAAAGCCCTTAGGTTCTGAAACTGGCGTAAGGCTTTGATTTCCCGTTGTCATGGTTGTGATCAAATCGTCCAGTTTGCCAGACGCATCAAATTTGACCACGGGAAGTTTGTCGATCAGTTGGTTATCACCCGTACTAATCCGCAGCGCTTCTTCAACAGATAGCTTGGTTTGGCCTTTGCGCTTATCAAAAAAGTTTTTGGCGGCTTTTACATCCTGTGGACGCAGCTCGATCCACTGACCATTAATTTCGACAAGCGGGGTTCCTTGCGTGATGAGATCGTCAAATTCTGCTTTAGAGATAATTTGGCCCCCTACCGATAAATCCCATTTGAAGTTAAGGAGGCTCTGTAGTCCCAATCGCTGATTTTTGGGCGGGGCAGTCGCGCTAATTTGCAGGCCCAAACGGCTCGCGCTGACTTTGCTCGGATCGACTAGATTATCGGGCAAGATGACGCCAAAACCGCTATCTTCGAGTCGCCAAGCACTGGCTTTTAAAAATTGATAGGCCGCGATGGGATCTAAAACACATTGGGATGGATTCGGCTCGACCAGGGTTTGCTTGATGGGTTCGTAGAAACGAGTTGCCCTACCGAGCCCCCCTAACAGCGTTTCTTGAGGGGCATCTATGACCCGATCTCGATAGGCCAATTCTTCGGTTGGATGCTGCCAAATCGTTTCAGCATCCACAATAAAGGCACTATCGTCTATAGCCTGTAAACCATAGCTGAGAATCCAGTCCGTACTGGCAGGTTGTTGATGGGTTGACTGACCTAGCTGGGGTGGAATCAGAGAAAAGCAAGTGCGAAAGCCTTGAACCGTATCGGTTAATTTTTGCAGCGGCGTGGTCCAAGTGTTGATGATGTCGTTGAGCCGGACGACCCCTGCAGGGGTCGATTCGAAGTGGGCGTTAGGTGCCCCAAGGGCCTCTATCCACTCGCGCAGGGGAATTTCTTTACTCAGCGGCGTGGCTTTAGAGAATTCGTTGGATTGGGCAATGCTGCGAACTTGGGCATCAACCAGCGTTTCTAGAAAGCTGCGGACAAGAACAGTCGAAGCGTTAGGAAGTTCTACTTTAAAGGGAGATGCTTTTTTAGAAACGGGTGCAGGGTAACTGTGACACACAAGCGGCAAGCGATCGCTAAAGTCTTTCAGCCGGGCTTGATCCAACGCGCTGTCAAGCAGGAGTTCCCAAGTTGCGATCGCCCCTTGTTTATCCGCACCTACCACAGGCACAAATTTCCCCCTGGCCATCAGATCCAAGCCCCACCGCGTCAGATGCGACCAGTAGCGTAGATCGTCACCCACAAAAGAACTCACCTCCGACTGCCCCAGTGGCAACGCGCACAGCAATTTAATCGTTGTTAAGGCATCTAACGCACACCCTGATACCTGCCACGGAGAGAGAGACAGTGATGCGTTCTCTGCGGTGCCATGGTCTGCAATGTCATGGCCTGCAGTATCACGGAGCGCCTCATCTGCGACTGCATCATTGCCTTGACCTGCTCGAAATTCGGCAGAGAGTACCGGCAACAAGCCCATCTCATCAAACTTAGTAGGCAAGACAACTAGCCTAGATTGCCAGTAACCAGACGTTTGGCTTGCCTGATTAACCTTCATATCGGTCTTTGTCGTACTGGCCTTTTTCGTATTGGCCTTTTTCGCACTGGTCTTTTTCGCACTGGCCTTTTTGCTAGCCGCTATCTGCGTGGACATCCACGACAAATCATATTCTTCACCTTTTTGAAAGGCTTTCGCTAAGGCCGCCTGCTTCAACTGATAGGGTTGCTTAGGGACAGCAGGAATAGCATCTTCTACTAACAGTTCAGCCTCTGCGGCAAAATCAGCTGCGCTCACTTTCTGCCAAGTCTCACCCCACACAAAAAAGCGTTGAAGGTCGGGCAGCCAGTTTCCGTGAAGAATTGCCATAAAGCTAGGGAGTTAAAAAAATCTTGTGATCGAAAGCCTAATAAACGGCTAGATCTTAGAACACTTTTGAGGTGTGACAACACAGCAAAAGGATTCTTAAGCCTCGAACTTTTCGTAGGCTGCAACAATTCGCTGCACTAGCTGATGCCTAACCACATCGGATTTGGTCAGCTGGCAAAATTTAATGCCTTCGACCTTTGCCAGAATTTTTGTCGCGATCGCCAAACCAGATTTTTGATAGTGCGGTAAATCCGTCTGGGTGATGTCTCCTGTCACCACCATGCGTGATTTGAATCCCAACCGGGTAAGCACCATCTTCATCTGGGCTGGGGTCGTATTCTGGGCCTCATCCAAAATCACGAAGGCATTGCTAAGGGTACGGCCACGCATATAAGCCAAGGGAGCCACTTCTATAACACCACGCTCCATGAGGTGCGGAATCCGTTCCGGATCGAGCAGCTCATGCAGGGCATCGTATAAAGGCCGTAAGTAAGGATTTACTTTTTGCTGCAAATCTCCTGGCAAAAAACCTAACCGTTCACCCGCCTCGACCGCAGGGCGAGTCAGAATAAGCCTTTCGTACTCCTCATTCATCAGCGCTTTCACGGCAACCAGCGCAGCTAGAAAGGTCTTGCCCGTACCGGCTGGTCCAGTACAAAAGGTGAGGTCACTCTTGCGCAGCGCCTGAATGTATTGCTGCTGATTAAAGGTTTTTGCACGAATGACTTGCCCGCGACGGGTACGGGCAACGACATCGCTCTGGAGGGCTTTGAGCTCGTCTGCTCGGTGGGTGTCGAGCGCGTGGATAGCAGTCATCACGTCTGAAAGCGCGATCACCTGTCCCTCACTCCACGTTGGTTCTAGCGTCTCTACAATTTTGCGGGTTCGCTCCACCTGGTTTTCAGTGCCACCAATGGTCAGCTCACTGCCTCTTAGCACAACGGTCGCACCGGTTTGCTGCGCTATCCGCTTGATGTTTTCCTCCTGCGGCCCAGCCAGTGCCATCGCATTCTCAGCACTCATCAAACCCAATTTGTAGTGACTGCCCATAAGCTACGTGCATCGTTAATTTGGCAGCAGCGAAAACCCACGGCGACCCGCTGCAAGGCAAGTGTACTGAACGAAAAAGAAAACCAATGAAAAGGCAATAAAAAAGATTTGGCCTGCTGAAATCATCCGCCAAATCTACACAAAGTCATCTTTCAAAAGAGCTAACACTTTAGAGAAATAGACAACCTTACTGCTGAGGCTTGGGCTTCTTCTTCGGTGGCGCAGGATTAGTACTCGGCCGAGGGGAGCGCTCTCCGCCCCGCCCTCTTGGGCCAGAGCGACTATGTCCACCAGAGCGGCCACCACGCCCACCACGGTCTCTATCCGAACGCTCCGGCCCCGGCTCACCAAATACGCTTAGGTTCACAACCATATCCGACCGGCTTGCCGCTGCAGCCAACACAGATCTAACCGCCTTGATATTGCGTCCGCCTCGACCAAACACGCGCCCCTTGTCTTCATCCTCAGCAAAAGCCGCTCTCAGCCACAGTTTTTTACCCCCCGATAGCGTCTCCGAATGAAACTTGAGCAAGTCCGGCTGATCCAAGAAAGGATTCATGAGGAAACGGGCCAGTGCCTCATAGTCTGCTGAAGACTGAGGCGCACTTTGAGGTGCATTCTGAGACGAGTTAGCATCCTGTCCGGACGTTTGATCAGAGGTTGCCATAGGCTTTACTTACCAAGCTGCTCGTAAACGTTTGCTTTTCTCAAAATATGCTCAACGGTCTTAGTAGGCTGTGCCCCTTCTTTTAGCCACTTCACAATAGAAGGCACATCTAGCCGAGTTTCGTCCGTTCTAGGATTGTAGAAACCAACCTCTTGCAAGGGACGACCGTCGCGACGAGTCTGAGAGCGCATTGCGACAATACGATAGCTAACTTCGCGCTTTTTACCGTAGCGCTTGAGACGAATTTTGATCATTTGAAAACTTTAGTAACGGCTGAGCCGAAGTGCGGATTTAGAGTTTGAGCACTAAATTCTATCATCCCTGCCACCAGGAGGCAAAAGCAATGCGCTTCAAACCGTTAACGAGTCTAAGGCACTATCATCCAGAAATTCAGGCATCCAGAAATCAGAATGTATCCGAAAACCACTCAAAATAGGCTTGGCCTATCAATCAAGGCGGCTAGTTACTTAAACTCGCAGAAAAGCTATTCGCGCAATCAAATCAGTAAAGTTAAAGTCCAATCACCTAATAGTCTAATCACCTAATAAACTATGCCAATCACCCACAGCATAGAGCAGAACACTATAACTGTTTTAGGCGCTAGTCTTCGTGATCTTCAAAAGGATCACTGAGCTGTTTGGCTGGTGGACCAAACGCTGTATAAACCGCATACAGCGTAAATGCGCCAACTATTGCCGCGACCGACACAATAAGAACTGTTGCAGAATCAAGATTTGTCATGTGGTTTTATCCTGGATTTACTCTATGATATTACAGAATATAAAGTAGCGTTAATCTTCGATCCCTCATGGCACAGCAAACGAAGTTAGGAAATCTCCTTAAGCCGTTAAACTCCGAGTACGGAAAGGTCACTCCTGGCTGGGGTACCACTCCA
>JBCCOO010000097.1:0-17817 GCA_039025345.1 Cyanobacteria bacterium P01_D01_bin.105
AGCGATGACTTAGCAGAACTACCTAAACTACTGGCAGAAAAAGAGCGCTACGATTTGGTGTTAGGGAATCGGCGGGGGACACCAGAGGGGCGATCACAGCTCACCGCTGTGCAACGATTTGGCAACTGGCTCGCGACCCGATTGATTCGGTTGGGCTGGGGTCAACGCTACGAAGACCTTGGCCCGCTTAGGCTGATTCGGCGGCGATCGCTCGATGCGCTAAATATGCGCGATCGCGGCTTCGGCTGGACGGTGGAAATGCAGGCCAAAGCCGCCGAACACCACCTTCGCATTTTAGAGAAACCCGTTAAGTACCATCCCCGACAGGGCGGAAAATCCAAAATTTCCGGCACTTTAAAGGGTAGCTTCCAGGCTGGCACCATTATCCTGACGACCTTGGGCCAGCTTTATGGACAAAAAATAAAACGAACCGTTAACTCAATCCTAAGTTCAGCAGCAGCCCAGCAAATCTTACGTTCCCTGAGTTTGTTGTTACTCATCCTGGGCAGCATTCTCGCGATGCCCCACGGCGATTTTACCAATCAGCTGGGCCGCGTTCAGGCTGATACAGTGCCATTATTTTGGCGCGGCGCTGGGCTAATGGGCTTAGGATTTATTGGTTCTTGGGGCCTCAAGCGTATTCCCAGCCTTTGGTTTTGGCTAGGAGCGATCGCCCCTCGGCTCATCCTACTCGCCATGCACCCCGGCGACGATATTTGGCGATATCTGTGGGAAGGCCATATCCAGCTCTCGGGCTTCAACCCTTACTTACTAACCCCCAATGCCGAGATTCTTACGCCGCTGAGAGAAACACTGGGAGCAACTCTGGGAACAGGCGGATGGGAATTTATCAACCATCCTGATCACGCAGCTATCTATCCACCGATTACGCAACTCGGGTTTCGGGGGCTAGCGGCGATCACGACTTTCATCGGCTCTCCCATTCTGTTGTTCAAACTCTCTTTTGTCGCAGCAGATCTTGCCATCTGCTGGCTATTGAGCCGTCGTTTTGGCCATCAAGCTGCGCTGCTCTATGCGTGGAATCCGCTGATTATCTATAGCTTTGCGGGCGGCGGACACTACGATAGCTGGTTTCTACTGCCGGTGGTGGTGGCGTGGTTAGGCTGGGGAGAAGGCACGTTTTCGAATCGAACAAACGGGTCAGCTTGGGAACAGGCGATCGCAATCGGCATTAGCATAGCTATCAAATGGATGTCTCTGCCTGTATTGGCATTTTTGGCATGGCGGAGGTGGCCCAGGGGAATTTTCCTCCTCGCGCTTGGCCTACTGCCCCTACTGTTGTCTGCGGTTCCTTTTTGCTCAGGCACCGGTTCCACACTTACCAATTCCACACTGAGCTGCCCCGTGCTGCCACTAGAGTCTTCGTTTGTAAACTACGGTCGTAGCGCTGCTTTTATCCCTCACTTTATTGCAATGCTCTGGCCAAGCACCCTGCGTGCCAACTGGATTTATGCCATTCCACTCGGCTTGAGTGTACTTTGGAACATGACGCGAACGGGCAGCATTGGTGCGTTTACCGAGCGCTACTTTATTTCACTCCTGCTCCTTTCGCCCATTATTCACGCTTGGTATTTTGCTTGGCTAGTTCCTTTTGCAACCCAGAGTCGTAATTGGGGGACTCAGTGGGTAAGTCTCTCTGCATTCGCTTACTTTGGGCTACATCACCACATAGATACTCAGCAATGGGTACTGACACCAGCGGAATACAGTTTACTGTGGGGCCCGTTCGTTGCTGGATTGATGGTTAGCGCATTACTGGCGAGCAGAGCACGGTGCCAGAACCTACTGGAAGAGAGTCTGCCAAAAGAGACTCTGCCGTAAGAACTTATGAGATTCTCAGCAATATTTCAGACTAGCAGCGCATGGTAAACAGTATCTTGCTTTAGAGATTCCATTTTTCCGTTTCTCAGTCGCCATCGCTGTAAATCTAACCATGAGTCAACACCTAAATAGAAGTATCCGCAAAAACTATACCCGTAAAAACTACCTACTAATGGCGTTAGTGCCAGCACTGATCGGCTTAAGTAGCTGTGGCACAGCCGCCTCGTCTTCTGAAAGTCCAGCTGCGATCGCCCAAACCGCAGAAGCAACGACTGAAGCAAGCACCTTAAATACAACTGCCTACGCCGCTGCCCTATCAGCCTATGTAGATGAGCAAGGGTTAGTAAACTACGAAGCCTTACAGGCTGATCGCCAAGGCTTAGATGCCTACAACGCCTCCCTTGCCCTGACGCCGCAAGAAACCTTTGATAGCTGGAGTGAAGCAGAACAGCTTGCGGTTTTAATCAATGCCTACAACTCTTTAACGCTCAAAGCCATCATTGACGAATCTCCTATTAAAGACAGCATCAAAGATATTCGAGGCGTCTGGCGGTTTAACAAACACAGCTTCTTGCAAGATAAGCTAACGCTCAACAACATTGAGCACGATATTATGCGCGTTGACTACAACGAACCTCGTCTCCACGCAGCCATCGTTTGCGCCGCCATTAGCTGCCCATATCTGCGTCAGGAGCCTTTTACCGGCGAGGATTTAGACGCGCAGCTCGATGATCAGGTACGGATATTTCTGAGCCGTGAGGAAGTGCTCAATATTGACCGAGAGAACAATGTTGTTAGTCTCTCAAAGATCTTTGATTGGTTTGGACAAGACTGGGTACCTACCTACGGTGTAGAGGAAGGATTTGCCGGGAGTAAAAACGAGCAAGCCGTGCTCAACTTCATTAGTGGATATCTAGAAGAAGATGATCGCACTTATCTAGAGGCAGGTGGCTATGACATTCGCTACTCCGATTATGACTGGGCCTTAAACCGGCAGTAGGTCAGATGGGATAAAGTCAGCTTCTTCGACTTTCTTCTTTAAGACCATCTTGTAATGCACTGTCAGTGCTCGATACACTATGCCTTCTTCCAGTCCCTGCCGTCTTCTATTATTTCTGCGCTATCCGACGATAGGCCACACGAAGACCCGATTGATTCCAGCCCTAGGCGCAGTAGGGGCAGCCGCCCTCCAGCGCCACATGGCAGAATATCTAGTACGGCGATTGCAGCATCCTAATTGGGAGCTACAGATCCACTTCTCAGGCGCTAGTTTAGCCGAGATGCAGGCTTTTTTAGGCCCTGAGTTGGTGTATTGCCCACAGGCGAACGGTGACTTGGGCGATCGCCTGTGGCACGGATTTCACCAGGGCTTCAAAGAAGACTATCTGCTTTTTCCCCACCGATTTGATCGAACCAGATTCGGGCTAGCTCACACTCAGCAAGCCTCTATGGCTGGCCGCAGACTGACTAGCCGAACACTGACCAGCCGAACACTGGCTATCGGGGCTGACTGCCCCGACCTGAGTTGTCACCATATACAACAAGCCTTCGACACCCTAAAAAGCCAAGATGTTGTACTCGGCCCAGCCAGCGACGGCGGCTACTATCTCATCGGCTTGCGGCAGCCGCCCAACAGCATTCCAGATACCCCAATAAAAATGCTCTTTCAGGATATAGACTGGAGCACGCCCCGCGTGTTTACTCAGACCCTGCAAAAAGTGCAGCAGCTTGGTCTAAGCTGCGCGCAGCTAGAAACGCTTTCAGATGTGGATCGCCCAGAAGATTTGGCTATTTGGGAACGACTCCAAGCCGTCTCGCAACAGAGCCATTAGCCACCCTCCCGTTAGCCTCTGTTAGCTGCCAACTGTTGTTGTCGTCATCGCCTCCATTTTTCTCCTTTTCATCGTCATTATGTCCCTTTTATCCGCCAGTGTCTTATTAGAGATCACCCCCTTTATCTACCTCGGCATCTTATCTATCATCTCGATATACGGATTTCACAAGGTGCTGATGATCTGGCGCTTTTATAAACATAAGCATTCTGTTGCACTCACTCAGCCGGGCTTCCAGCCGCAAGACTTGCCATCCGTCACGGTGCAGCTACCGATTTTTAATGAGCTGTATGTCGTAGAGCGATTACTAGAGGCGATCGCTCAGCTCAACTACCCTAACCACAAACTCGAAATCCAAGTCCTCGACGACTCTACCGACGAAACACAATCCCTTTGTGAAGCCAAAGCCCACGAATTAAAGCAGCAAGGTCTCAACGTTCATTACATTCACCGCACCCACCGTAAAGGATTCAAAGCTGGCGCACTCGCCTACGGACTCCAGCAGGCCAAGGGCGAGCTGATCATGATCTTCGATGCCGACTTTGTGCCCGGACCCAACACGCTGCTGAATATGGTGAACAATTTCACAGATCCGAGCGTTGGCATGGTTCAGGCCCGGTGGACGCATATTAACCGTCAGTATTCTCTGCTCACCGAAGTTCAGGCCCTCATGCTAGACGGCCACTTTGTCATTGAACAAACAGCTCGCAATCGCTCGGGCTGTTTTTTTAATTTTAACGGCACTGCAGGGATATGGCGGGCACAGGCGATTGCCGATGCTGGCGGCTGGCAGCACACCACCGTCACCGAAGATCTCGATCTCTCCTACCGTGTGCAACTAAAGGGCTGGCGCTGCGTCTATCTGCCCCACGTTGTTGTCCCTGCCGAGCTCCCTGTAGAAATGAACTCTTTCAAATCTCAGCAGTTTCGTTGGGCCAAAGGCGCCAGCCAAGTCGCCAAAAAACTCTTGCTCCCCGTCTTCCGCGCCCCACTCCCCGTTCACACCAAATTTGAAGCCTTTCTCCACCTCACCAACAACTTCAACTATCTGCTGCTCATCGTTCTTCTGTTGCTGTCACTGCCCTACCAAATATACATTTCACAACATCAATGGCAATACGGGCTGATTATTTATGTCCCCATATTTCTCGCCACAACGATCAATCTTCTCGGTTTCTACTGGGTCTCACAAAAAGAACAGCAAACCATCCATCATCCCTGGCAATTTGTTTCACATATTCTCTCTCTCATGAGCTTGGGCATTGGCCTCAGTCTCAATCAATCCCTCGCTGTCTGCGATGGCCTTATCGGCACCGACTCAGACTTTATTCGCACGCCCAAGCACGGCGTTGTTCATCGAGCTCAAAGCTGGAAAAACAAGCGATATCGAGGCGCTAAAACCTGGGTGCTGTGCTTAGAGCTGATGATGATTGTTTATCTTGCTATTACCATTGCCTTTGCCGTGCGCCACACACACTACTTGTCCTTACCCTTCCTGCTAATGTTTTTAGCAGGCTACACCTATGTACTGAGTTTGGGCTTATTTCAGCGTCGATAGGCGAGCGTAAAGTAAAGTGCAGCGTGCCAGAAGTGCAATAAGGCCAAAATTGCTGTAGAACCAAAATTGAGATAGGCCCAAAATACTATGCGCTAACAGCATCTGGAAGTTTGCTGTAGATTATAGACAGTCATCATAAGGATAGAGACTCTTAACCATAGAAAAAGCTCGTAACGCCTCTTTGTACAACGCTTCTATACCCATAGCCCGCTCTATATCCAGCCCTATGAGCCAATCCATCACACCGCCTACTTCACTCACTGAACCGGCTGAGTCCAACAGCACCGCTGAGTTCATTCAAGAAACCACCGCGCTGACCCGCCGCTTGTTCATTCAGCTCCAGCGTCGTCCGACCACCCTCGTCGCAGGCGTAATTCAGCCACTCATGTGGCTTCTACTCTTCGGCGCGCTGTTTCAAAATATTCCGGATGGCCTCTTTGGTGAGAGCCAAAACTACGGCCAGTTTTTAGGCGCTGGCATCATTGTATTCACCGCGTTCGCTGGGGCACTCAACGCCGGACTCCCTGTCATGTTCGACCGGGAATTTGGCTTTCTCAATCGGCTGCTGGTGGCACCGCTCTCTTCTCGCTTTTCAATTGTGATAGCCTCGGCGCTATTTATCGCGACGATGAGTCTGATTCAGACCACAGCAATTGTGATATTGAGCGCGTTTTTGGGTGCAGGGCTACCAGGGTTGAACGGACTGTTGCTTGTGACATTGATTGTGCTGCTGTTAGTGTTTGGTGTAACCGCACTGAGCTTGGGCCTTGCCTTTGCACTGCCGGGTCACATTGAGCTGCTGGCAGTTATCTTTATTACAAACTTGCCATTGCTGTTTGCCAGCACCGCGCTGGTACCGCTATCGTTTATGCCAAATTGGCTACAAGTAGTGGCCAGCCTAAACCCACTGAGCTATGCGATCGAACCCATCCGCTACATCTATTTACATAGTGATTGGAGTTTTGGCAGTGTCGTGATGGCAGCACCGTTTGCAGATATTAGTCTGGGGGGAGCCGTTGGACTTTTGTTGGCCTTCAGCGCCACGGCCTTTGTACTGATTCGCCCCTTGATCGGGCGTCGCATTTCCTAAGATGATATCCAATACGGGTCGCATCAGAGACCGTCATAGATAGATGGGTGTCATTAAGTAAGATTGGTACACTAAGACCATTAAGAGACTGTCAAAAACACAATATGGAGGACGAATGAATGCATAAATTAGCGAGTCGGTTAATGGGTGCCGGGCTAATCTTAGGATTGGGCTCAACATTGGGTTTATGGGTAGGCGCAATGCCTGCAACGGCTCAAGAGTCTGGAATAGCCAATACGGCTGAAGATTTTAAGTCAGCGGATAGTGATGATGGTCTCTTCGGCTCTGATATAGACGTTTTTGAGCTGATGCACCGGGTCAGCGCTGGCAGTGGCGCAGTTGTCGATGATGGGTTTTACCGCAGCCAGGGCCGCCGAATTGATAGAGAGGCAAATTCTTTAAGAGCTCGCCAGCGGGCAATTCTAGAGCAACAGACAGTTGATCAAAATCAGTCAACTATTCCACTAGACTTTTTTCAACCTGAGTAAGTCATTTTTTCATCGCTTAATAGCAAGGCTTGATCGCGAGCTGGGCATATCTTTGGCCTAGCTCGCGATCTCTTTTAAACGGTTTGCACTGAATGATAACCGCATTCGACATCAAGCTCATTGCCGCTGTCACAATGCTGATCGATCACATCGGTGCTGTTTTCTTTCCCGAACAGCTCATCTTCCGAGTCATTGGTCGCATCAGCTTTCCCCTGTTTGCGTGGCTCGCCGCCCAAGGCCAAGCGCACACCCGCAATCTCAGCTATTACCTGATCCGGCTGCTAGCGCTGGGCCTCCTCACCCAGCCCATCTACAACCGCATCTTGCAGCTCGTAGAACCCACCTATACTTTCCAGCTCAACATCCTATTTACGCTGGCGCTAGGCATCGTTTTCACTTCAGTACTACAGGCTATCCGCAGCCGCTGGTTCAAAGCAGGCCTGTGGCTCCTGGGATGGATGCTCGACATCGTTCTCATCCCCATTGAAGGCGGTTTTTGGAGCGTTGCCACCGTTTGGCTGATGTCCAAACTCCGACCCGAAAATCGGCTCAGAAATCGCCTTCTTTGGTACGGCGGCTATGCCTTATTCGTCTCAATGCCCATCTTTTCGTATGGGGCTTTGTGGGTAGAAATTCCGACCGTGCTATGCCCCTTAATAACGTTTCGCTACGGCGGCAAGCAAGGCCACAAAGCAAGATGGTTTTATGCGTTTTACCCGCTTCATTTCGCCGCGTTGATCGCCATCAAGCAAATGGGCTGAGGCTGAGCAGCTGTGTCTAATCACAGGCGGCTCACTAGAACACTCAAATCACTGCTACCATTTATCTGACCTTCTGCAAGCGCACAGCCATGACCGCACAGACGCCCGCTCTGTCTAGCCAATACGATCCCAGCCTGACTGAAACCAAATGGCAGCAGTATTGGTCAGAGAAGCAGGTCTTTAAAGCTGACCCTGCAAAAGGCGGTGCCCCCTTTTGCCTGATGATTCCGCCGCCAAATGTGACGGGCAGCTTGCATATGGGCCACGCCTTTGAGCAGGCCTTGATCGACACTGTCGTGCGCTATCAGCGGATGAAGGGTAAAAATACGCTGTATTTACCCGGCACTGACCATGCCAGCATCGCGGTGCAAACAATTTTAGAAAAGCAGTTTGCCGAAGCCGGGAAAACCCGCGAGGAAGTGGGCCGCGAGAAGTTTTTAGAGCGAGCCTGGGAGTGGAAAGCTGAATCGGGCGGCAAAATTGTCGGGCAGCTGCTGAAGCTAGGCATTTCAGCCGACTGGAGCCGGGAGCGCTTCACGATGGACGAAGGGCTGAGCACGGCTGTCCTCACCGCCTTTAATAAGCTGCATGAAGAAGGGCTGATCTATCGCGGCAGCTACATGGTGAACTGGTGCCCTGCGAGCCAGTCAGCGGTTTCTGATTTGGAAGTTGAGAACAAAGAAGTAAACGGACATCTATGGCATTTCCGCTATCCGCTTACCAGTGGAGAGGGTGAACTAGAAGTGGCCACCACTCGCCCTGAGACCATGCTGGGCGATACGGCGGTGGCTGTGAACCCGAACGATGAGCGCTACAAGCATTTAATTGGTCAGACTTTGACGCTGCCTTTGGTGGGCCGTGAGATTCCAATTATTGGCGATGAGTTCGTGGATATGGAATTTGGCACGGGCTGCGTGAAGGTGACGCCTGCACACGATCCGAATGATTTTGCAATGGGCAAACGGCATAATTTGCCGGTGATTAATATCCTCAATAAAGACGGCACGCTGAATGAGAATGCAGGCGAGGCGTTTGCTGGGATTGATCGCTTTGAAGCCCGCGAACAGGTGATTGAGCAGCTTACAGAAGCAGGCTTTATGGGGGAAATTGAGGACTATACGCATTCGGTTCCGTATAGCGATCGCGGCAAAGTCCCGGTCGAGCCCCTCATCTCCACCCAGTGGTTTGTCAAAATTCGCCCGATCGCCGACAAAGCCCTCGCCGCCCTAGACAACAACAGCGATCCGCAGTTCGTCCCCCAGCGTTGGACAAAAGTCTATCGCGACTGGCTCGTGAACCTTAACGACTGGTGCATTTCGCGTCAGCTCTGGTGGGGCCATCAAATCCCGGCCTGGTACGTGCTCGATAGCGCCGATGCCGAGGTGATGGATAGCACGCCTTTTGTGGTGGCCACCAGCGAAGCAGAAGCCCGCGCTAAAGCCACCGCTAAATACGGCGAAGACATTCACCTGCGCCAAGATCCAGACGTTCTCGACACGTGGTTCTCCTCTGGGCTGTGGCCAATGTCTACCCTGGGCTGGCCCAACACCGAAGCCACTGACTACAAGGTCTACTACCCCACCCAAACCCTGGTTACCGGCTTCGACATCATCTTCTTCTGGGTAGCCCGCATGACCCTGATGGCAGGGCACTTCACTGGCAAAATGCCGTTTGACACCGTCTACATTCACGGCTTGGTGCGGGATGAAAACAACCAAAAGATGTCAAAGTCAAAGGGCAACGGCATCGACCCGCTGGTGTTGATTAATAAATATGGTACGGATGCGTTGCGCTACACCCTGATTCGTGAGGTGGCAGGCGCAGGGCAAGACATTCGGTTAGACTACGACCGCGAAACAGACGAGTCACTGGCAGTGGAAGCCTCGCGGAACTTCACCAACAAACTGTGGAACGCCTCTCGCTTTGTAATGATGAACCTGGGCGGCAAGACGCCCAGTCAACTAGGCACTCCCGGCAGCGATGCCCGCGCAGAGCTAACGCTCGCCGATAAGTGGATTATCTCTCGCTATCACCAAACCATTGGGCGGGTGAGTCAGCAGCTAGATGCCTATGGCATGGGAGAAGCGGCTAAGGAGCTATATGAATTTTCCAGAGGAGACTTTTGCGATTGGTATATTGAACTGGTAAAACCCAGACTATACGGTGATGATGAAGGCTCTCAGCATGCAGCAAAGCAAACGTTAGCCTACATACTCAATGGCATACTCAAGCTTTTGCATCCTTTTATGCCACACATCACAGAAGAGCTGTGGCACACGCTCACAGGCATGGAAGAAGAAGATTGCTTGGCGCTACAACGCTATCCGATTGCCAATGAGAATTTAATCAATGAAGCGCTAGAAAAACAGTTTTCTCTGCTCTTTGAGGTAATTCGTACGGTTCGCAATTTGCGAGCAGAGGCAGGTGTGAAGCCCTCATTGAAAATTGAGGCTATTTTGCAAACAGATAGCGCGAGTGAGCTGCAGGTATTAGCGGCAACTCAAGACTACATTAAACAGCTGGGCCGCGTTGAAACCTTGACGGTTAAAGGGCCAAGCCTTGAGGTAAGCCCTGCGCAAACACTGCCGGCAGCCAATGCTCCTGCAACTAATGCCGCTGGCAAAGGCGAGGCCGCATTAACAACAACATCGCCTGTGAAGTCAGTCACAACCTTTAAGGGGGTCGATGGAGACTCCGACTGGCAGAAGATTATTAGCGCCGTTTTACGCTTCTTAGATAATCCGAGCAGCTACTTCGAAGATTTCTTTGTCGATTACAAAAAACCTGCCTTATCACTGGCTCTTCTGTTGGGTGTAGGCATGACTTACAAGGTGTTAGATTCCATCTTAGATTCCTTTGAGACAGTGCCAGGACTCGCCGGCCTATTCCAGCTGATTGGGATAGGCTACACCGTGCAGTTTGTGGCACGGCGAGTGGTGAAGGGGAAGAAACGCGATCGCGTTATCCAAGAACTCAATCAAATCTGGGCCGAAATTGCCGGTAACGTCACTGACGAAGCCACCCATGAAGCTACAGAGGCTAAGCCTGAGACCGTTAGCCAACCGGCCGAGGCTTATGCTGCCCCAGCAGCAGCAGCTGTACCTACTGAGGTATCTGAGATGGCAGCAGCAGACCAGCGTAAAATGTTTGCCGGGGTCACTGGCACGGTACAGGTACTGATTCCGCTGACGGGTGTAGTAGATGTAGAAGCGCTGCAGGCCAAGCTGGAGAAAGATTTAGCTAAGGCGGCAGGCGAGATCAAGTCTCTGAGCGGTCGGTTGGGGAACCCAGGCTTTGTGGCGAAGGCGCCAGCAGAGGTGGTCCAGGGGGCGAAGGATGCACTGGCTGAGGCTGAGAAACAGGCTGAGCTGCTGCGTGAACGGTTAGCAATGTTGTAAGGAGGCTTAGAAAGCACTATGTACGATGTGATTGTTTTATTTAAGCCTGCGATTGATGTGAAAGTGAAGAATGTAGTGGAGCTAGCGGAGGCGATTACGGCTGACAGTGAGGCTAAGGTCGTGCAGGATAAAAATGTTGTTAGCATTGAGCTGGGTGAGGCTAAGCTAACACTGGATTTTAGCAATGATGCCAGTGCAAGAGAAGAAGTTCAAGAGATTGCGGATCTGTTTGAGGTGGATTGTGCGGGGTGTAAGTCTCGGGTAACGATGGGAGGATATGACCCGGAGATGATGCTAATTGATGACTACAATTCGTTGATTGAGCGGTTATCTAAAAATCAGCATGTGATTTTGTTTGATCCGGTGGAGGGGGCCTTATTGGAGCCGTAGCTGGAACCGTAGGACGGTGCTGTTATCGTTCTGTACCCGTTTATCGTTCTGTAGTTGTTCATGGGCTTTGATTTCATGGGCTTTGATATCAGTTATCCGGGGCGATTTTTGCAAACGGCGACGGCTTATAAGGCTAAGGTGCTGTGTTCGGGAATTTTTGTATCTGAGCGATCGCCTGAGTCGCTATTGAAACAGGATTTGGCGGTAGATGGTTTAGGGGCCTTGCAATCGCTAACCTCCACTATCAACCCTAAACAACAAACCGTCACGGTCTCTTGCTTAGGAAAATTTCAAAGTAAGGCACTGTATCGGCCTGGGTTAGGCAGCACGCTGGTGCTAGCATCTACAGTGACAGCTTTGCGAGCTCAAGCGGCTGAGTTTGAGCGCTGGGATAAAGCTACACCAAGGCAGAAACAGGCTTTGTCTGTTGCCGCAGCAATACCACCGGGCGTGAATGCAGAGGCCCTGAAAGAGGTCGTCGCAGAAGCGTTTGTTGAAAACAACCCGAGGCAATTAAAAAGGACTCGGGCGGTTGTGATTGCGCATAAGGGGCAAATTATTGCTGAGCGCTACGCTGAGGGGTTTTCGGCAAACACACCGATGCTGGGATGGTCGCTGGCTAAAAGTGTTGTGAATGCGCTGATTGGAATTTTGGTACGAGAGGGAAAGCTGACGCTGCAGGATCAGGGGTTATTGCCAGCGTGGAGACAGGCGGGAGATCCACGGGGGAAAATCACATTAGATCAGCTGTTGCGCATGAGTAGCGGACTGGCATTTTCAGAAAATTATGCCAGTCCAGTTTCAGATATAACAACAATGTTGTTTCAAAGAGGAGATAGTGCGGCTTATGTAGCGCAGCTACCGCTGGAGGCTTCCCCAGGGCGTCTATTTCGCTACGCCAGCGGAACAACAGTGTTGTTATGCCGAATCATTCGGGAGGCGGTGGGGGGCACTTTGTCAGATTATTTTACGTTTCCGCGGCGGGCACTGTTTGATCGGTTAGGAATGGCGAGCGCAGTATTAGAACCGGACGCAGCAGGAACCTTTATGGGATCTTCGTTTATGTATGCAACGGCGAGGGATTGGGCGAAATTAGGATTGTTGTATTTACAGGATGGATGCTGGCAAGGGAAGAGGATTTTACCGGAGGGATGGGCGGCATATTCGAGTGCACCGAGTAAGACAGCAGCATTTTATGGGGCGCATTTTTGGCGCGGAGTACCGAATTCTTTTGTAGCAGAAGCAAACAATCGGGCGAATTGGCCGCAAGGGGCATATTTAGCTTCGGGATATCAGGGGCAGTTTATAACAGTGGTGCCCGCGCAGGATTTGGTGGTGGTACGGTTAGGGCTATCGCAGCGGCGTCATAGCTGGGACCATCATAGGTTTATGGTACGGACAACGGCGGCTGTGGGAGGCTACGCAGTGGGTTAAAGAGAAAAGCGAATTGAAGCAAAAGATACTATGGCTTGGACCGGATGCATTCTTTATAAGCTGGTCGTTTGACCAAATCTATAAAGAGACATTGATGGCCTTACTCATTCGACAGCAGCGATAGAATCTGTGGCGTAATGCCTGTAAGGTCTTCAATGTGAGAAAACTGGTTTGATTGGGCGCCAATGGCTAACAGCGGGACTCGATTGAGCGTATGTCGCTTTGTGGATAGATCTTCTACATTGCCGTGGTCGCTGGTCACAATGAGCGTGACATTTGACGGAAGATGGGCGATCGCACTCTCTAAAAACGCATCAATCCGCTGCAAACACATCAACGCCTGCGCTTTATTCTGTTTATGCCCTGCGTAATCTGTTAGATAACTTTCAAACAACGTCACATCGTATCGGCCACTCAGAGCGGCTAGCCGTTGCCCGCTATCAGCAGGGCTAATGGCTTTTCTGTTTCCACTGCGTTGATTCATCGCAGTGGGCACCTGCCCCACAATATCCCAAAAGATAGCCTCACCTTGGTCATATTCATATTGCATGCGAAAAGGGAGATTTGCGGAGAGATTGAGCAGGGTACAGACTGCGTAGCGGCGTTTTCGATGCGCGATCGCATAAAAATGCTCCGGCGAATAAGCATTGGCCAAGGTCGCCGTTTTCCCTAGCCTCAGCACCTGAGAGAACAAACCATACTCATCGATAAGCTGCCTCAAAGAGCCATTGGCAAACCCTGACTGGTGCCGACCCAAAAAGGCAGATGCGTTTTGACCGGTATAGATTGATGTTTGCCCGGTGGCGCTCTGAGGCAGACCCGCCACGCCCAAGGTGGCATCAATAGGTTTGAGTAAAATCTCATCCTGCGCAAAGCTAGCGCCAGCGAGCAAAGGCTGCTGTAAAAAGCTTGAAAGAAAAGGCATTGCGCCAGACGCCGCCAGCGGATTGTGCTCTCCGCTGGCGGCTAGCCCCAACCCATCTAAAAACACCAGCAAAAACGACGCGTCTAAACTCACCAAGATCTCTATCGGTACATCTCTTCAATCATTTCTCTAAGCGACTCTGAGGCAACGCCCGTTTCTAGAAACGTAACCCCTTCTATAAAAATATCAGGGTTGATATCAATCTTGCTTTCAGAGGTTTTACCCGCTGCAATCAGCGCGTTGATTGTCATGCCTGCCTGCCTAAGATCTTCAATCACCAACAGCTGTATCTCTGGAGAAAGACCTTGAAAGGCTTCGTAAACAACAGAAAATTCATCTTTTGTCTCAAACGTAGATTCATCTATGCTGTCGAAGACGGGGGACACATGTGAAAACGCTCTGCCAATATAGGGAAGCGGCTGCTCCGGGCGTTCTTCAATAGCAAGCGTGAACATAGCGAGGGCTTCTTCATGCCGCTCTTCGTTCATCATTCGACTCCCCAAGATGATCAAACGCTCCACATACGGGGCGAGTCTAATGCGCAGCAGATATTCATCTGGTCTAGCATCTTCCGGTATAGAAGGCGGCGTTTCATCGCCATCGATTCTGTAGTAGGCTGCGTAGGTTTCTCCGCTAAACGAGATCTGATACTCTCCGGTCTCTGGTAAAAGAAATACCCTGTGGCGACCGTCTGTTTCAGCGAGATCTAGCCCGTCGTGATAAGCATTTTTAGCGGAAACGGGTCTTCCTGTTGGGTCAGTGATAGTAACCGCAGCGTTAAAGGGATGGCCTTGAGACTTTTCAAGGTAAACAACAATCATCTGATTTTGTTTGCCGCGAAACGTATACTCGCGCTCAACCACTAAAGAATCTGCCTCTCCTACAATCAATTCTTCTATATTCAAAGGTGAGTCTACCGCAATCGGATTGTTCGCGTAGACTTGTGCTAGCTGAGGCGGGTTATCGAGAGGCGAGGTATCGAGAGGCGAATTTTTGAGGATGTTTGCAGGCGTAAACGCATATGCACTGACAGGAAGGATGCTGAAGACGCTAAAAAGTGTCAGTAGGCTAATGGAACGATTCATGCTGTATGTCTTGACGCTTGTATGGAACGGTTATTGGTATAGCGAAGGTCGGATTGCATACTCGAAGAGAAGGCTAACGCCTACGACCTTTGCGCGTCACTTAGCCTGCTGAATATAACGGTTCTAGCAATAACGTATGCCGTAAGCTAAGTGACCAAGGATATAGAGCCGCTAGCCTCTCGGCTGTAGTGTGCCCTTGGCCGTTAAGCTGTCTAAGATACTTCAGTTCCATGAAGCTCGTTTCCTTACGAACTGCGGATAAGTTCTCTAATCAACAATGTTTAAATAGAGAGACAGTATTTGAATAGAGGCACTTGAGCAAGAAGTGAGATTAGGCGATCGCCCTTTCGGCCTCAGTAATAGTTTCAGTCATCTTCAGCTCGATATTGTTATCCTTCGCCCAAGTTTGCAAGTCTGCGAAAGCGCGATCGCGATACACCCCATACCGCTCCCGCTTATTTTTCACCCGCTTCGGCAAAGCCGGAATAATTCCCATATTCGGCGGCATCGGCTGAAAATGCTTTGGCTCCGCCGAACTAATAAAGTCCGTCAGCGCGCCAATCATGGTCGTCACCGGCAGCGTCAAAAGTTCCTTGCCCAACGCCACCCGCGCTGCATTTGTCCCGGCCAGCCAGCCGCCCGCAACTGCTGCCGTATAGCCTTCTGTACCGACCAACTGCCCTGCCGCCAAAAGGGTCGGACGCTTTTCAAACTGCATCGATGCATTCAGCAGCTCCGGTGAATTAATAAACGTATTGCGGTGCATCACCCCCATCCGCACGAACTCCGCATTCTCTAGGCCCGGAATCATCTTAAACACACGATTCTGCTCGCCCCAGCGCAAATTCGTCTGAAAGCCCACCATGTTCCAAAGCTGGCCTGCCTTATCTTCCTGACGAAGCTGCACCACCGCGTAAGGCTTATGCACCTTGTTCTCCGGCGCATCAAACGCCCCGTATTTCTCGGTGTCGAACAATCCCACTGGCTTCAAAGGCCCGTAGCGCATAGTCTCAATCCCGCGCCGAGCCATCTCCTCAATCGGCAAACACGCCTCAAAGAACTTCGCCGTCTCTCGCTCAAAATCTTTCAGTTCCGCCTGCTCCGCTGCGCACAGCGCCTCATAAAAGGCTAAATACTGTTCCTTATCCATCGGACAGTTCAAATACGCGGCCTCACCCCGGTCATACCGAGAGGCCACAAAGGCAATGTCGTGATTAATCGAATCGCCCACAATAATCGGACTCGCCGCATCAAAGAAGCTCATATACGCCTGACCCGCGAACCGCTCTAGCTCAACGCTTAGCGCTTCACTCGTTAGCGGCCCTGTCGTCAGCACCGTCACACCCTCCTCCGGGATACTTAGCACCTCTTCCCGGCGCAGCTCAATCAGCGGATGACTCGCCAACTCTCTCGTCAAATCGGCACCAAACACACCGCGATCTACCGCCAGCGCCCCGCCCGCAGGCACCGAATGCTCATCCGCTTTGCCAATCACCACAGACCCCAGCCGACGCAGTTCCTCATGCAGCATCCCTGAAGCGCGATCAGTGCCCATCGCCCCAAATGAGTTACTACACACCAGCTCTGCCAAATTCTCCGAGTGATGCGCCGGACTCTTCTTCACCGGCCGCATCTCATGCAGCACCACCGGCACCCCAGCACGGGCAACCTGCCAAGCCGCCTCCGTCCCTGCTAGGCCTCCACCAATAACGTGAACAGGCTGTCTATCACTCATTCTTTTCTTCGCTGCTATTTACCTGATCCAATTCTAGGAGGATAAGGGCTACTCACCGCTCACTGAATCAGAGAGCTGAGCTAAGAAATTATTAATATCCCTTTCTATTAGTGGGTAAAGCTGCACAGCATTGGTTATGTTTGGCTGAAGCTGGGAAAGCTCAATTTCCATGCCATAAGCATGTCTGACCAAATGGCGAAAACTCCTCAGCTTATCCATCAGCAACAATGATTCTTCTGACAGCAGGGCAGGGCGTATGTCAACGACAGGCTGACTCATCCGCAGCAAAAGTATTCTGTGCCAACCGCCGCTAGCACCAATATTATTTTCAAATGCCCTGGCGACAAACTTAAGAAGATCTTCTACGGAGCAGTAAAGGTTGTGAATTTGATAAGCAACGCTATCTATCTGTCCTGGTGTATCCAGTCCATCTTCAACTCTGCTTTTTAGCCGCTTATCAACTTTCTCAATAAACCAAAGCTGACCTTTCATTTCTGCGGTTAGTCCGGCAATTTGTTCGCTGTCCACGGCACTCCACTCTTGCGAATCTTCTCTGCGAAATGAACTTGGTCTAACGGAATTAAGTCAATATCCCTGTTGATGTGCATAGACAGAGCACTCATCAGCCCACAAACATCACCTGTCTTGTAGGTTTCGATAGCTACGTCAATATCAGAATGGTTTGTAAAACGATTGGCACATGTTAAAGAACCAAAGACATATCCACTGGCAATACCGTAACGAACGGCATTATCTCTCAGCCATTTCACAGTAACAGGCAAGAGCTTCTGACGTGCCTGCTCGTTTTGCGCTTTCTGTTTTGCAAGTCTAACGTCTAGTAACGGAGTGGGAAATGCCATTTTCAATGGTGTACACAGTTTATGAGCTTGTTTTTAGAATCCGTACAATATCAATCATAAGGCCGTGACGGTCTTTTCCTCTTATGTAGTCTACCGTTGCGGCCCAACTTAATATGTCTGAGATCTCTTTCTTCATTTCTGTAGTCAGTTCGCCTACAACGGCTAATCTTCTAAGCGCAAGAAGCGCAGCATATTGACCGAAAGGAGTCTCCAGCATACCTATCGACCTCGACACCAATAACCGACTATGCCTAGTGGACGGCTGCCATTCAAGGTATTTATAACAATAGTCCGGACAGAAAAAGGAGAGCAATAGTCAGAAAAGCCATTCGGGCATAGGGTTTAGTTAACACAACAAAACCACCAAAATGGCTATAACAGCTATCATACCGGGTCTACTGAACAAAGTAGGCCATTTA
>JBCCOO010000098.1:0-17543 GCA_039025345.1 Cyanobacteria bacterium P01_D01_bin.105
CACTCTTCTTTGAGTTATTTAACACCCAGTGAATTTGAAGCAAAGTGGAGGAAGGCTCAGCAATCGTCTAAATGTGATACGAATAAGTCCAGTCTCTCTGCCACCTGATTTGACTGTCCAAATTTAGGGGTTCACTTCACAAGTTCTACCGCTACATCTACAACCCTGCTATTAAGACCGTGACTGGCACATGGCCAAGCAACCTAAGCGACTACCTACTTAATCATGTGGGTATGGGGATTGTGATACTAGAAATTGCGATCGCAGGGGCTTATGTCGCCAGCCGCGTCCTTGCTAAGGACGAAAGATTTGAGCTCATCCAAAACATCGCCACCACCCTCACCACCCTCGGCGGCACCACCTTTCATTGTGCCAACCTCACTGAAGCCAACTGCACCCTGACCCGTTTGAAGTGCACCGACCTCAGCAAAGCCACCCTGAAGCGCACTAATTTCTACAACGCCCAACAGCTCGACACCAGCAAACTCAACGGCACCATTCTTGAGAGCACTCCTGTCCGCCGCCTTGCCGTCAGCAAAAACGGCCATCAGCAAAACTACCAAAACCTCAACCTCCAAGGCATTAACCTCACCGATGCCGAGCTGAGCAACGCCAACTTCACCGAGAGTAACCTCAACGAAGCCACCTTAGTCCGGGCGGTACTCTTAGCGGCCAACCTCACCAAAGTCCAATCCATCGGCACCGACTTCCAGCGCGCCCAGCTCACCGGCGCCTGCATAGAAGCCTGGAATATTAACAACAGCACCCAGCTCACCGATATCGACTGCCAATACCTCTACCTTCGCAACCATCAGCAAGAACGGCGTCCTAGCAGCGGGTTCTTTGAGCCTGGCGAATTTGCTCAGCTCTTTCAAGAAGTGATTGACACCATCGACCTTCTCTTTCAAAACGGTGTCAATTGGCAAGCCCTTAACACCATGCTTGCCCAAGCCAACCAAACCCAGCCCCAAACCCAAGAAATACAATCATCACAGCTGAGTCAGAGCCTCTCTCCTAACCCCATGGTTGACCAAAATCAGCCATTCAGTATCCGCAGCATCGAAAACAAAAACGATGGTGCCGTTGTTGTCCGCATAGATGCCCCACCCAATGCAGACAAAGCTGACATCCATCAAAAACTAGTAGAGGCATACAACAACGCCTTACAAACCATCGAAGCCAGCTATCAAAAACAAATCCAAGCCAAAGACGAACAAATAGAAAGCTACCGCCAGCAACAAGCCATCTTCAATCAAGTTCTCCTTAATCAGAACGCGACTCAAGCCCAAAACCCTGCCGACAGACACATCCCCACCAAGCTGATTCACTTCAAACTCACTACCCATACCCACAACCGGCACCACCTCATCAATCTCCAAATCGGCGAAGAAGGTAAGCTGCCCTTTTTAGATACCACAGCCACCCTGCCTTCCAGCCAAGACGTTATTGACCATTACCAAAAATGGCAGGCCAGCTATCGTCAACACTTAATGGCTGTATCCAGACCAATCCGCATACAAGCGCCTAAAAATCAGCTCACCAACATTAACATTGGGCAACTTCGATCAGAACTCCGAGCCCTGACTCAGCAACTGCATCACGCCTTTAACGGATGGCTCACCGACGAAAGCGTTCGTCCCCTCCGTGAAAAGCTCCTCGAAAATCTCAACCCCAACGATTCCATTAGAATCGTTCTCCAGACCGATAATCCTCAGCTTTGGCAACTCCCCTGGAATTGCTGGGAAATTCTAGAACGCTACCCTCGCTCCGAACTCACCATCAGCACACAGCACTATCAATATCGAGATTTTCCAACAGAAACTCAGCGCCCCCTTAGCAACAACAAAATCAATATCCTCGCCGTCCTCGGCAGCAGTGAAGATCTAGATATTCAAGTAGATTGCAACATCCTTCAAAATCTTCCCCATAGTCAGCTCACCACCCTCACCCAACCCAGCCGCCAGACCCTCAACAACCAGCTTTGGGATACCCCTTACGACATCCTCTTTTTCGCCGGACACAGTACCAGCGAAGGTGGCCAAGGCATCCTTCGTCTCAATGCGACTGATAGCCTCACCCTCAACGAACTCAAATACGCCCTTCAGCGCGCCTGCCAGCAAGGTCTCCAGCTCGCCATCTTTAACTCCTGTGACGGCCTTGGCCTCATCCACGCCCTCAGCGATCTGTCCCTTCAGCACCTGATCGTCATGCGAGAAGCCGTTCCCGATCAGGTCGCTCAAGTTTTCCTCGAAAATCTCCTCACCGCTTTTGCCAGGGGGCTTAGCCTACCCCAATCCGTGCGAGAAGCCCGCGAAAAGCTCCAATGCCTCGAAAATCGTTTCCCTTGTGCGACTTGGCTCCCTGCCTTGTGCCAAACGGCTGCCACCCCACCGCTCACCTGGCAGGCTCTCAAGAACGACTAATCCCAGCTAGTAATCCCAACCAGCCACGATAACCAAAATGATAGATGAGTCTCGATTCTTTGTTACGCATGAGGCTGCCTAAGTCCCTCTAACGCTGTTATCTGCGTCAATTTTCGTCAGCGACATCAGCCGTGCTATCGCTGGAATTGACGTAAATGAGTGATTCTACAACTTGCTCTGCCTCTTGAAAGTCAACAATCGTACAATCTGCACTGCTGGGTGACCAGAAGCTGTACTCTTGCGGTGCTGAGGCAGTTCCAGGTGTCGTCAGGGTCTCGAAAGCAATCAGGGGTTGTTTGCTGATTGAATGGGACTCCGTGTAGCCCAGGGTTAGCTTGCCTAGCGCCTGTGAATCAATTTCAACAAGCTGTTCAAAAGTTTCTGTTGGCCCTCCAAAGCCGCCTGAAGCAGCAGATATCTCAAAACACCCATTGGTATCAGCATTTAGATATTGAATCTTATAACTAGGGCCAAAGCGATCATCTTTATAGGCGATGTCTGATACTTCAAAACCATCAGGCACATAAGTAGGCACAACCACTTTGAAGGGGATGCCTCTTTGGTTACTGCTGTCGAGCTTAATAATCTCTGTCACCGCTTCGATAGGCAGCTTTGCGGCGTCAGCCTTACTTTCCAAAGAAGAAATCTCCTCTGTCTCCGCGGTTTCCCTGTCATCGCCTATCTCAACAGAATTTTCTGCATCCGCTAATTCGGATGGCGCAGCCTCTGATGCTTGCTCTGATGTTATCTCTTCTGACTCGACCTTTTTCTCCAGCTCGGCTTGCTGACTACAAGCAGTCACCAGCAAGAGACAAGTTATCAGAACGTATGCGGTATTTTTCATCAGCCTCACTGCACAGTTGGTAGACGGCACCTACGCTACACTGTCTTACAAGACCGTTTGTTTTATGGATTTGCACCGTTTTTCTTAAGCCCATCAAAACTTCGGCCTGAGATTTAAGGCATCAAATCAGAGAGCTAAAGCATCAGCCTTGACGATATTTTTTTAATAGATTAGGCAAGTCTTCGTAGCCTTCTAAGCTCATAATTGGGGCGAGCTGCCTGCGATATTTCTCTAGCGTTTGTTGAAAACTTTCTTCACCCAGCTGACCCTGTAAAATGCTGGCAAGTCCGGCGGCCTGTCGCCAGTCTTCGGAGCCGATGCTGTGAAGCAAATGCATGGCTAAGGCGCTGTGGAAAATGGCGTCTTCAGAATGCTTGAGCGCATGGTGGGCTTCAGCCACATAGAGGGTGTATAGTCCTTGGAGGTAAATATTGCCGGAACCTTTGACGGCTTCGGCACCTTTAACGAGAATATCAAGGCCTTCTTGGGGGCGATCGCCCATCACATACCCAATGCCCAGGCTGTTGTAAGCCAGAGCCTGACTCTGAAAATCTCCCTGCTTGATTGCCAGCTCTAACCCCTGTTGCAGGTAGGCGATCGCGGCGTTATATACGCTCACATCTCCCACATCACTTGCCCGCGCCTGTAATACCTGCGCATAACCAAGGTTCACTAAGGCATTGGCCTGTCCGATACTATCTCCCCGCTGCCTGGCCAAAATAAGCGCCCGCTGACTAGTGGCGATTCCACTGTCATAGTCTTTTTCAAGGATTTCATTTCTAGCTAGGTGGCATAAGTTCGCCGTTTCACAAGCCAAATCGCCTGCTTCCTGCGCGATTTTTAAAGCATTTTCGTAAAAAGTTCTGGCCTCATCAGCGCGGCCCAGCATCTGACGAGAGTAGCCTAGCAGCGTCAATATTCTCGCTTTTTCTTGTGTGCCTTCTACTTGGGTTAGGGGCTCACTAAAATAGTCGAGCGTATCTTGCAGATAGTCTCCGCTAAAAGAGGCAAACACACCGCCATACAGCGGAAAATCATCGCGCTGACAGAACCGACGCAGAATTTGGAGCATTAGCTGAAAACTACCGTTCCCCAAGGCTTGATAGCTACTCGCTCCCATGCGGGCAAAACCTTGAGACAACCGGCCCCAGATAGCGGCAAAGATCAGCGATGTGCTGTAGGAAAGCTGTTTTCCAGCTTTGGCACTGTAGGGCTGTTTGTCAAACCAAGTGACGAGACCGCGCTGCATAAAGTGCAACAGAACAGCCAAATCAACCCAGCTTGCCGCATCGACAGCTGTACGGGTAATCGCCTCAATCTCTTCGTCTTGCGTGAGGGTCGTAAACAACAACTTTGGCAGTCCTTGCACTTGCTTTTGCCACAGTGCCCACGGCCCTTTATCTGCTTTTGATCCAAATCCAACTGTCGCGCCCGCAGACTCATACAGCCAGCTCACCAAGTTGGGCTCTATGCGCTCATAGTTGCTCAGTCCGGCTTGAATCCCTTGCGCCCAAGCGTCTAGGTCGTCTGTTTGGGCAAGGCTTTTGGCGAGCTGGGCGAGCTGCGGGCGAGTGAGGTGATTGGGTTGATTGGGATCGATAAGGCTTAGAAATACTACGGGCCGCTGAGCTGCGTCTGCTTGCTTCAGCTGCGCAGCAGCGGCCGCAAGTCCACTCGCAGCCTGACGAGCCTTTTGCCCTTTTTGCCATTCGCTGTCAATCGTTTTGAGCGCTCTCAAGATGCGTCCGGCTTTGAGTGAACTATCCGGATCGGTTTCAGCAATACGGCTGGCAACAGCCCGCTCAAAAATTTCACCTGTACCGGTTTCAACGGCGGCTTCTAGCTGCGATCGCACTTGCTCTTTAGAGCGCACATTGCCCTTTAAGGTCTGCGCCACAATGTCATCGATTAATGCTAAATACCGTTCCGTCAAAGACTCTGACACCTAAACTCCCCTATTCACATATATAAACACTCATCTATTGCCCCAGTTTAATGGCTCTTCGCAAACAAATTTGAAGCGATCCTTCAACTGGGCTTATCTAATTGGTTCACATGTACTATAATCGCCCTATTGAACTTGAACGGCCCTGCTGTTAACGGTTTTGCCGCTTTCAGTAACGGCGTCCACACCTATGGCCTCTTTTGATACTACTGCCCACTCAATCTACTCAAAACGTTCTCGGAGATATTGGAAAATGCCTGTTCCCGGTATTCAAGAATTTCGTAATCAGGACTATGATGACGCGCTGCCGCTGCTCATACAATCAGCTGAAGCGGGTGATGCGGAGGCGCAGTGCTTGCTAGGGAATATCTATCAGCTCGGCCTCGGTAGTATCCACGTTGATGACGCTCAAGCTATTCGCTGGTATCACCGTTCTGCAAAGCAAGGCTACAGCATTGCAACGAATAATTTAGGCGGGATGGTGTGGTCGATGTCTAGTGACGCGGCCAGTGCGCTGTATCAGCTTGCCAAACGGCAAGCCCTAGACAGTCACGCTCATGATGCTGCCATCAGTGCCTGATAGATTTTCAATTAACGGCTAGCTTACTTATCAGCTTCTATTTTAAATAGATCCTCAGCGTCAGAGATAGGCTGCAGGCGCATGCCCCGTGCTTTGAGGTTCGCTCGGAACGCCGCTGACGTTAGGTACAGAAAAACTGGGCGATCGCGAAACTTCGCGATCGCCGGTTGTTCGGGGCGAATCGTTAATAACAAAGGCGTGTCTTCCTTGAGATAGTGCGTGAGAGACAACAGCAGTGCCATGTCGTTGAACGGTGCATCAGAAACTAGCATCGCCCCAGGGGTTTGGTTTACCGCATTGGCGATGCGCCCTGCAAAATGCTGATCCAAAGCATAGTTTGATTTGGCAACCATCTGCGAGGTCACCCCGCCAATCAGCAAAAAGATAATGGCCCACCGAGCTAAGCGTGGAGCTAGGCTTGCACTGGCTGGGTTTGCACTGTCGGGGAACGCCCCTAAGGGGCTTGAGCGCCTCTGCCCTTTGGCCATACCGCCAAGGCTTACCAAGCCAAACGCAACCGCAATGGAGATTTCACCAATCGAAGAAGCAAAATAGCGGGGAATGCCAGAGCGCTGACCGCTCAAAAGCACATCTGTAACCGCTAGCGGCATGTAGATAATTCCGCTTGAAATCAGCAAAAAAGACCAGATGGGTAATGGCGTATGACGCACCAAATACACCAGCGCCCATACTAAAAACGCGATCGCTAAAAGGCCCCCCAGTAACTTGCCAGCGGGGATAATGTACAGACTCTCTCCATTGATAAACAGCAACAGCCCATGCCACAGCCATCGCCCCACCAGGGTATCGCCCTTACCAAAAAACGGGACCGTTTCAGCCGTCCACCTCGTTTGAAAGTAGACGTTACTCAACCGAGTGCCTAAAAACCAACACCAGGGCAAAAATAACCCCAGCGTCAGCCCTGTTGCCACTAGGTGTTGCTTTTGCGCGCGCACCCAGTGGGGTGAACCATCCACATACCTTTGCACCCACACATACAGGCCATAGCCCGCCAGCATCGGAACCGCTAACAAATGAACATATAAACTCGCTGCGCCCGCCAAGGCAAAACAGACCCACCACCCATAAACCTGCTTGCGTGACGCTGAGGGCCGAACCGCCCGGAGTAAACATAACCCTGCCAGCGTCGTTAACACCGGCAATAGGCTGTACATTCTCGCTTCACTGGACAAAACAACTTGAAACGGAGAAACCGCGACCAGGGCCGTAGATAAGGCGGCGATCGCCTGACGGTGAGGCGACGCTTCAAATAGCGTTCTCGCCAACGCGAACACAATTGGCAACAGCAGCAAACTCACCGCCGCCGAAAAAGCCCGAGTCGAGACAATAGAGCTACCGAATCCCTTAGTCCATAGCCAAAGCAAGACAAAATAGCCCGGCGGATGGGTGTCTCTGGTCAGGCTTTTGACCGTATCGCCTAAATGCCTATCGGTATGGTTGATCTGAAACTGTGAGAAGTCTTGTGGATAAACCACTTCTCCTTTAAAGAGGGTTTCTGCAAGTTCTGGCTCCGTGTAGCCTGAAAGCCTAAAAGAGGTAAAGGCTTCGTCACGCCAGTAGACTCTTGCACCAAGATCGTGAAAGCGAAGCAAGCAACCCCAACAAATCATCACGGCGAAGAACAGCCACCAAAGGGTACGACTGTTCACCTTACTAAACACATTCATGTTGCTACTTGACACCCGACTCCAGGACATCTCAATGCTCACAAATCGTGACGCTATCGTTAGTTAGTCTACCGTTTGGTGCTGGGGTAATTGCGTTAGCGAGAAAAACCCTTTTTCAAAAACGATAAAGACTTACCCACCCTAAGTTCCTTGCATATAAGGGTATAAAACACCATAGGGATCGATGGTTCTGTGAAGGTGACAATCTATACCAATTTCTCAAGATGCCGATTTTTTTAAGGTATCGGTCTTTTTAATGCTCGGTCTTTTTAAGGCTACGTTTTTAGCGTCAAGGTTGCATGGTTGTCGATTCCTACAGCGCCGTTTGTTCCAGCGCCGTTTCTGGCATCGTATTGAGCAAAATATTGTTGTACTTTTACAGGTAGCTGCGGATAGTCAAAGGCGGCATCTCCGGCTGCTACCGTTGCCCAAAAATCTTTAAGAATGGGTGCGTAGGTCTTAGCTTGTTCCAGACTTAAAGAGATAGGCGGCTCGGTGAGGAGTTTGAGAATGAAGGGAAAAGAGCGATCACTCATCCATTGCTTAGAGGTTGTTTGCAACGTTGGCCAGTCGGGCACCTGCTCAATTCGCCGAGAGTCAAACCGCAGCTGATGCTGCCCCTGATCATCTGTCTTCACTGACATCAGCCGATAAGGATGGGGATAGCTCACCAAAGATCCTGTTGTAATCGCATAAAAATCGCCCAATTGGGCGACATCTTGCACATGCAAATGTCCTGTGAAGGCCACCGGAACGTTTCCCTTTTGTAGCTGTGAAACCAACTCAGGCGCATTGCTAACCATGTAGCGCTGGCCTAACTTCGTCTGCGACTGGTGCGGCAAATGTTCTAGCACGTTGTGATGCACCATGACCATCACCAATTTCTCGCTGAGCGCCGCTAACTGCGCTTCTAGCCACGCCATCTGTTCACTGTCAATTAACCCAACGCCCATTTGCTCACCGTTTTCATCAAACGCATTGGAGTTGAGGCCAATGAGATGAACGCCTGGTAAAATCTCATGCTGATAGTACAGCTGTTGCCCATCGCTGTAGCCGTGTGCCTGATATAGTTTTGGAAAATCAGCGAGTGCAATTCGGTCTTTGTCCAACTCATCAGTGGGTAAGCTGCCCCACTGACTCACCACATCGTGATTGCCAGGGACTACATAGGTAGGAAAGGGTAACTGCGATAGGCGATGGACCATCCACTCATGGTTTTCACGTTCACCATGCTGCACCAAATCACCCGGCAGTAGCAAAAAATCTGGCTGATCCGCTATCAAATCAGTCAAAATCTGCTCAAAGGCCGGGATGCTAACTTCTACGAGATGAAATCGGTTAGGTGCATCCCAAATAGTGTGCGGCAGCGCAATATGTAGATCGCTGACAATAGCAAATTTAAAGTCAAGTCCCATAGCTTTTGATCAGACGTTAGCAAAACAGCTTCTACGTCCACTCTAGTCGATCGGACTCAACAGGGGATCAGAACTAACAGCAGCTCAGAGATGCTGGCTGTAAGGTCGAGATGACTAAGGTCGAGATGACTAAGATCGAGATAGAAATTTGTAAGCGCCGAAACCAACCGCAATCATGGTGACGGAAAATAACGTGGTCAGGGTGCCGAGGGCGTACAGGGCTGGAGAGGTGACGTTGGTTGTCATGCCAAAAATCTCCAACGGCAGCGTATTGTACTGACCAGAAACCAGCGAAGTACGAATAAATTCGTCGTAGGAAAGCGTAAAGCCGAGCAGCGCTACCCCAATCAAACTGGGCAGAATTAACGGTAAAACGACTTCTTTAAACGTTCGCACATCGTTCGCACCCAGATCGCGAGCGGCTTCTTCATAATAGGGATTGAAACGGTTAAACACACCGAGCATAATCAAAAACGCAAACGGAACTGTCCAAGTGAGGTGAGCGCCAAGCCCGGACGAGAACCAGTTGGTTTGAATATTGAGCACCTGAAAGGTAATGCCAATGCCCAAAGAAATCAGCACGCCGGGCACCACCAAGCTAGAGATAGTGAGATAAAACAGCGCCAGCGACCCTTTAAACCGAGCGCGAAAGGCCATGCTGGCCATGACACTGACAACAACAGCAATGGAGACAACCAGCAGCCCTAATAAAAAAGAGCGCTGAAACGAGTCCACAAAGCTGCCAACCCGCTGCTCTTGAAAAACCTGACCTAACCAGTAAAAGCCAAAGCTCCGTACGGGAAAGGTGAGTGCACCATCTGGCCCCTGAAGAGAAAGGGTGAAAATAGCCAGCATTGGTCCGTAAAGGAAAAGTACGAAAAGCGCAAAAAATGCGGTCAACAAAAGCTTGGTCATTACAGTTCCTTTCGAATATCAACAACCCGCAAAATTCCGGTTACGAGCACCAGTGTAATCAAGAGTAAAATCACCGCGTTCGCTGCCGCGAGCGGATATTGCAGACTGCCAATTTGAGTGCTGATGAGCTTACCGATAGAAGCCGACTGGCCGCCCCCCATGAGGCGAACGGTGACATATTCTCCCATTACCAGCGTAACCACAAAAATAGAGCCAATCGCAATCCCTGGCGCGGTCAACGGCAGAATAATTTCTTTGAGAACATCCAGCCCAGAAGCGCCCATGTCACGAGCCGCCGTGATCAAGGTGCGATCAATCCGCATCATGCTGTTGAAAATGGGCGCAATCATAAAAAAGTTATATAAGTGCACCATGCCCAACACAATCGCAAAGTCGGAATAGAGAAACCACTCTACTGGCTGCTGAACCAAGTTTAAGTTCAGCAGCATTTGATTGATTAGTCCCTCACGGCCCAACAGTGGAATCCAAGAAATCATGCGAATGATATTCGAGGTCCAAAAGGGAATCGTACACAGTAGAAACAGTAGAATCCTGAGGCTTTCTTTTTCCACGCAAAAAGCAAGGAAGTAGGCAACGGGGAATGCGATCGCCACACAAGCACTCCACACCAACACCACATACTTAAAGGTATTGACATAGGTTGAAAGAGAGACGCTGGAGGTAAATATGTTGGCGTAGTTATCCAGCGAAAATGCGGGCGTCATTGCAAAGCCGTTGAATTGCCAGAAGCTTACGATGAAGATCATGGCAATGGGAAACACCAAAAACATCATAAAGATGATTGCTTGAGGGGTTGCAAGCAGGTAAGGCTGAAACGTTTTCCAAGATTTATACATGGAGAGAAATAAATTCCAAACTTACGTGTACATCTAATCCATCGCCAGGAAAGCCATCGCCAAGAAAGTAATATAAAACCCGTTAGGAAAGCGCTGAATCTAATAGTCTGTCGCCCTCTCCCTAAATCCCTCTCCCGTAGAGCTTTGCTCTTCTCAAAGCGTAGGGCGAGGGACTTTTACTGGCGCCCTTCTCCATCGGGAGAAGGGTTGGGGATGAGGGGGCGCAAGAATGATGATTCATCTGCCGGATTTCATATAAAGGAATAGCTGAAAAATAACGCCCATCCCATAGGGACGCAGCATGCTGCGTCCCTATGGGATGTTGGGTATGAGACAAGCACATTATTTAAGCGCATGTTCCTTCAATATCTATCGCCGCAATATCTATGCCGCAATAAACTCATTCCACTTCTGAACCAGATAAACCTGCTCATCCATCGTAGAGTTCCAGACCACCACGTTGCCCATACGCTCTTCAAAAGAGCCGCCATCGCGAACTGCACCGGCTTTCTCTAGCGTTTTGCCAAACGGATCGACCATATCAACAGCGGCCGGCTTACCTTCGTACCAAAAGTCCCATTCCTCTGGCGACATAAAGGCTTTGGCCGTCTCAGGAACCGCGCTGTAGTAACCCTGACGACCCAAGAAGGCGCCCACCCAACCATCTAACAGCCAGTCCATATAGGCATAGGCCGCATCTAACTTAGGCCCTTCCATATTCCTCGAAAAACCAATGCCGCCGCCCCAGGCCCGGTAACCTTCCTTCAAAGGCGCATATATGCACTCAATGCCTTGCGCTTTTACAGCGGTCACTGCCGGAGACCACATTGATTGCAGAATCACTTCACCCGAAGACATGAGGTTTACAGACTCATCAAACGTCTTCCAGAAGGCTCTGAATTGACCGTTCTTTTTCTGTTCAATCAAAATATCTGTAATCTGATCGATTTCTTCTTTCGTCATGTTGCCTTTGTCTCCAAAGGTCATGAGCCCAGCCGCCTCAACGACTAGAGCCGCATCCATAATCCCAATCGAAGGAATATCTAGAATAGACGTTTTCCCTTTAAATGCAGGGTCAAACAAATCGGCCCAGGAGGTGATTTCCTTACTGACCAGATCAGGGCGATAGCCCAATGTATCTGCGTTGTATTGGAATGGAATCATCGTTGCCCAGTCAGTTGGGGCTGACGCAAATTCTGCAGAGTCTGGCCCATTTACGTACATCACCTTGATTGGCGCGGTCCCTTGAGCCTTTTCTACCGGTAGACCGTTAAACTCTCCTGTTGTAAAAAAGGGAACAATTTTGTCAAAGTTCTTAATTCGTGTAACGTCAATCGGCTGCAAATTACCCGATGGCATTACCAACGGCAGGCTAAAGTACTCACCGTCAAACATGTCGTACTGACCAGGCTGCGTGATGGCAATCTGATTGTTTTCTTCTGTGCTCAGCGCCTTCAGCTCAATTTTAAAGCCCAAATCTTCTTGAGCCTTATCGCGAATATCATTTATTTGCGCTACGCCAGTGCCGATAAACCGAAGCGTCACGTCTTTGATGCTGTTGGTATTGACCTGAGGGCCAGGGGCAGGATTATTAGGCGTTCCACAGCGAGCTGTCGCGATTGCAGCGCCTGTTGCTAATCCAGTTTGTATTAAGCGGCGACGAGTAAATCTTGGCATATTAGAGAACCTTCTGTAATCAATTTAACTGATGAGCAATTCAACTGGTGATCAATTTAACGTGTAATCGATTCAACAAATCTAAAAAGAGAATAAGCGAGTACTTACCCAGACAAGAATCTGAGAACTTATCTCTTAATGAATCTTTAGTAAGGCAGAAAAACACTGTCTGAAGCCGACCAGCTCACCGTTACGAGCTGACCCTCTTGCAGGCCTGCTAGTGTCCAGTCAGTGGTTCGAGCTTTATACAACAGCGGCTGCCCTGTCGCTTCTAGCATGAGCGAAATGCGAGTCACATAGCCGGTTAGTTCCACCCCTGTAATTCGAGCTGTGACGCGGTTAGAGACCGGCCCAGGAGAAGTCTCAGCGTCAGCAGCCGGTGCTAGGGCAATCAAATCGGGACGCACAGAACAAGCCGAATCTGAGCCAATTGGGGTCGAAATCCCTTTGGCAAAAATCGATCCTACACCTTCTACATCCAGCTCAACTAAGTCCTTTCCGCCTTCATCGGGTACCGTGTTAACAACTTTGCCTGTAAAAATGTTGTTGTCACCAATAAACTTGGCGACAAACTGAGACGCAGGGGTGGTGAAAAGCTCGGTTGGGCTAGCGACCTGTTCAATGTGACCATGATCCATAACAACAATTTGGTCAGACAGTGAAAAAGCCTCCTCCACATGGTGCGTAACCTGAATAAAGGTCAGCCCAAACTGTTGCTGAATTTTTCTGAGCTCGCTGCGCATTTTGACTCTAAGATTTTCATCCAGTGCGCTCAAAGGTTCATCTAGCATCAGCACTTGGGGGCGGTTCACCAGTGCCCTGGCTAGGGCAATTCGCTGCTGCTGCCCGCCGCTGAGCTGATTAGGCTTGCGATCAGCGGTGTGACTGAGACCCACGAGCTCCAAAATTTCGTCCACTCGCTGCCGACGCTTCGCTTTTTCAATGCCCTTCATCTTCAGGCCAAATTCTACGTTCTGCCAGATGGTTTTGTGAGGAAACAGCGCATAGTTTTGAAACATCATGGCAGTGTTTCGTTTGGCGGGTGGGAGCGCTGTCACTGCGCGATCGCCAATTAAGACTTCTCCCGCGCTAACCTCTTCATGGCCCGCAATCATCCGCAGCGCTGTTGTTTTACCGCAGCCGCTCGGCCCTAATAAACAGCAATAGGCACCCGCTGGAATATCGAGATTAATATTCTCAATGGCGGTGAAGCTACCGTATTTTTTAGTCACTGAGCGCAGAGAAACGCCTGCCGCAACACCTGCTATCTCTGATTTAGTGCGGGCAGACGCTGACTCAGAGTGCGTGACAACCGACTGGGGACTACTGTTCATAGAAAGAGACCGGTTATTAAGGGGAATCACTATTTCAGTAAGTAGAAATGTTACTGGCTAGCTTACCGCTTGTACACTGTATACAGTCATTTTGTGACAGGTTGTATCAAATGTATCAAAACGCTGAAAGCCTTCTGAAGGTATAAATAAACTAGGATATCTTAGTCCCTGTTTATTCCCTTAGTCCCTGTTTAGTCCCTAGTAGATTGCTGATATACAAACAGAGAGGATGATTCATTGGCTATTCCTTCGGCGCCCTTACCCCGTCGGATCGCACTATACGAGCAAACGTATCAGGTGTTGCGAACCAGCATCTTTTCGGGTGAGCTAGCACCCGGTGATCGCCTTGTCGAAACCCGTCTGGCTCAACAACTTCAGGTGAGTCGCACCCCAATTAGAGATGCCATCCGTCAGCTACAGCAAGACGGCCTTGCCGCTGTTGATGCTCAAGGGAATATGAGAGTTATCAGACTCTCTAGTGCAGATGCTGCGCAGCTTTACGACTGCCGCATCGCCTTGGAAAAACTATCGGTTGCCGAAGCCTGCCGCCGGCTCAGCGCTGATGAACGCCAGCATTTGGAACATTTATTTGAGCAAGCCGAAAAAGCCGATCAAAGGCGAGCCTCTAATCTCAGCTTATTCCAGCGGCTAGACGCCGACTATCAGTTTCATCGCTATATTGCCAATCTCTCTGACAACGTGTGGCTAGTGACCCTGCTCGATCAAATCTTTGACAAAATGATGTTGTTAAGAATTCAAACAACTCGGCACGATCCAGACGTTCTAGAAATTCGGATGGAACACCATCAGGTTTTTGACGCGATTATGCGTAGCCAATCAGAGGCCGCTGTCGTTGCTATTCATAACCATCTCACCGCAAGTAAAGATCGCGTGGTCAAAGCTGTGATAGATCTACAAGAGAAAAAAATGTGAGTGTTTATGTCTAACGAAGCTCAAACAACCGGTGATTTAACCAAACACGTCTTTATCTGTGGCTCAGCGCTGCGTGGTCAGCCCGATCATCAAAATTTACAGTCTGCGACCTTTTTGGGAGCGGCAAAAACAGCCCCTAAGTATCGGCTGCATGCTGTCAAAGACGGCTGGCATCCAGGTATTTATGAGGCAGGGTCGGGAGAGAACGGAATTTCTATTCCAGGAGAGATTTATGAGCTGACGTCAGAACAATATGACTATCTGGTTTCTACAGAACCGCCGGATATGTATCCAGAAGAGGTACTGCTAGATGATGGAAAAACGGCGATCGCCATGCTCTACCCCAGAAAACTCATTGAAGAAGGGGGCTGGCCAGACATCTCAGATATTGGCGGCTGGGCTGATTATAAAAAGATCAGCCCAACAGGATAGGTCCAAGTAGGATCAGCCCAGCAAGATCAACCCAGCAAGATTAGCCCAGCAAGATTAGCCCAGCAAGATTCAGCTCAACAAGATCAGCCCAGCAAGATCAGCTAGGAAAGCAGCGTATGAGTAAGGTGTTGATTAAAGGTGGACGCATTGTAACGGCCGTCGATGACTACATTGGCGACTTGCTAATTGAGAATGGCAAGATTGAAGCCATAGGGCGTGAGTTAACTGTAGACAATGCGCAGCAGCACGACGCAGCAGGATTGCTTGTGATGCCAGGTGGTATTGATGTGCATGTGCATATGGAAACGCCAATGGGCAACGACGTATACACCTGCGATTCGTTTGAAAGTGGAACAAAGTCGGCGGCGTTTGGCGGCACCACCACCATTATTGACTTTGCCCAACAGTTTACCGGAGAGAGCCCCAAGGCCGCGCTGGACAAGCGACTAGCTGCGGCAGAACCGCAGTGCTGCGTGGACTATGGCTTTCATGTGATTTTGACAGATGCGAATGCGGATGCGATCGCTGAACTCCCCGATTTGGTCAATAGCGAAGGCATCTCTAGCTTCAAGCTTTACATGGCCTACCCGGGCGTGCTGATGGTAGACGATGCGGCCATTTACAAAATTATGCGCAAGGTGGGCGACCATGGCGGTATGGTCAATGTCCACGCAGAAAATGGCATTGTCATTCAGGCCATGATTGATGAGGCCCTGGCCGCTGGCAACACTTCTCCAAAGTTTCATCAGCTCACGCGCCCCCGGCTCATGGAAGGGGAAGCGACTCACCGGGTGATTCGGATCGCCGAGCTGGCAGAGGTGCCGGTGTACATTGTACATTTGTCGGCTAAAGAAGCCTTGGATGCAGTGGTAGAAGCGCGTGATCGCGGCATTCACGCCTTTGCCGAAACCTGCCCCCACTATCTCTTTTTAGACAACTCTGAATATGACAAACCCGGCTTTGAAAGCGCCAAGTATGTGATGACCCCGCCGCTGCGAGACCACAAGTGTCAGCATGAGCTATGGCGAGGGCTACGCTTTGACGATTTGCAAATTGTCTCAACCGATCATTGTCCTTTTTGCTTTAATGAGAATCCCATGGGCATTCTCAAGTCCAAGCGATTTGGGGGAGACAACTTCAACAAAATTCCTAACGGTGCACCTGGCGTAGAGCTGAGGCTAGAACTGCTGTATGACGGTGGCGTACGCGAGGGCAAGATTAATCTCAATCGCTTTGTGCAGCTAACGGCAACCGCACCTGCCAAAATGTTTGGCCTATTTCCTAAAAAAGGCACCATTGCCGTTGGCAGCGATGCCGATATTATTCTGTTTGACCCAGAAAAGCAACATACCATCAGCGCCAGCACACAACACTCTAATGTGGACTATTCTCTCTTTGAAGGCCGACAAATTCAGGGCAAAGTAGAGAAAGTATTCTTACGCGGTGAGCTGATTGTCGATGGAGAAGAATGGCTGGGCCGCGCTGGATTTGGAGAGTTTCAGCAGCGCTCTGCTTCGGGCCGGATTCTTTGAGACCTATTCACCCGTGATCGGCTCACCATCTAAATGTACAACTTGGTCGCCGTCGCACAGAGAAACATTGGCATACCAGCGAGAGGGAAAGTCTGCATCAATAAAGGTAATTTCAAACTGGCCCCAGTGATAGGTTGGCTCACCGCTCTCGTTTTCACGAAAGGTATCGCAGCGCCGCGAAGATGTTGGCTGTGTCCAGTAGCCACTATAGCTTCCTCTATCTGTCACTACGCCAGCAAGGCCATCAATAAAAATATAGCCCCCATTGTCATAGCTCCAGATCGCCGTTTGGCCCCGATCTTCTTCATAGACAACATCAGATTCCTGGGTTGACCACACCTCATCGGCTAAAGCACTAGGCGCAGATACGCCACAGGCTAAAAGGGCGATCGCACACAAAGCCGCATTCTTTTTCACGGACATCACCTAACTAAAACAAAGGATTTCTAACTGAAGAATTTTACCAGGGATTCAAATCTCTTTTGGCTTGTGATGCAATGACTTAACGAAGTACTTTATATCGATGACTCAAGGGAAAATGTGGAAGCAGCCCGAAACATGGGCTTTAGGGCGGTGCTTTTTTGCGATTCTCCGGTAGAGAAGCTTTGCCAACGCGAGCAAGCCGTATCTAAACTACAAGAACTCACACTCAGAACATGGCGTGAAATGCTATTTATTTGACCCCTTATGTCATTACCAAAAAAAACTTAACCGCTATGATTTTGTCTACAGGGAGGTAGAGCTGTAGACAAAATCATAGCGGCTTCTCATACGATAACTCCTTTTAGCAGCATGGATAATCAGCATGGACAACGTTAATGGAAAAGTCGTCTTAATCACAGGGGCCTCTTCAGGCATGGGGCTGGAGACCGCTAAGCTCCTTGCCCAACAAGGCGATAAAGTGTACGCCGGAGCCAGACGCGTTGAGCGAATGGAGGCACTGAAACCATTGGGAATTATTCCGGTGC
>JBCCOO010000099.1:0-17432 GCA_039025345.1 Cyanobacteria bacterium P01_D01_bin.105
GCAAACTTTCAGGGAACCTGCTTTGTAACGGGGCAGGACTAGATGAATGAAGCGTAGACGGATACTGGGATACGGTAGTGCAGTCACGGGAGCGGCTGCGATCGCGGCTTGTTCTCCTCAAAGCGGTAGCCAAAGCGGTAGCGCAGCTAGCGGTGACTTGCCTCGGGTGCAGTGGCGTATGGCGACTAGCTGGCCCCAGTCTCTAGATACTATTTATGGCGGGGCGCAGACGGTATGCGATCGCGTCTCCGACCTCACCAATGGCCGCTTTACCATCGATCCTTTTGCCGCAGGCGAAATCGTGCCGGGGCTGCAGGTGCTCGATGCGGTGCAGGCAGGCACTGTGGAATGTGGACATAGCGCCAGCTATTACTATGTCGGTAAAAACGAAGCGCTCGCCTTTGGCACTACGGTGCCTTTTGGCCTCAACGCCCAGCAGCAAAATGCCTGGTATTACCATGGCGGCGGCCTTGATGTGATGCATAAGCTTTATGCCGACTTTGGTGCGATCAGCTTTCCAGCAGGCAATACAGGCGTGCAGATGGGCGGCTGGTTCAAAAATAATATTCAGTCTGTGAATGATTTGAAGGGCTTGAAAATGCGCATCCCTGGCCTAGGTGGCAAGGTGATGGCTGCGCTGGGCGTGAATGTGCAGGTGCTTCCCGGCGGTGAAATTTTCTTAGCGTTAGATCGCGGTGCGATTGACGCGGCTGAATTTGTCGGCCCTTATGACGATGAGAAGCTGGGCTTGCAAAATGCAGCGGACTTTTACTTTTATCCAGGGTGGTGGGAGCCGGGTGCGACGCTAGATGTCACGGTGAATTTGGATGCGTGGAATAGTTTGCCGGAAGAATATAAAGAGGTATTCAAAACAGCGACGTATGAATCGAACATTAATATGTTGGCGAAATACGATGCGCTGAACGGTGAAGCGCTTCAAAAGCTAGTGGACGGTGGCACTCAGCTAGTGCCTTACAGCGATGACATTTTGCAAGCTGCATCGGATGCTTCGACTGCTTTATTGGAAGATAGTGCGAGCAAAGATGCCACTTTCAAGGAAGTGTATGAAAGCTGGAAACAGTTTAGAGATAAGGTTCAGGGCTGGAACCAGGTGAATGAGTTGAGCTTCGCTCGTTTTACTAATCAGTAGATTTTTATCTTTTGACGTGGCGGATTAGGGCTTTGCATTAGCCCTTTGGTGTTACTGATGCCCTCATCCCTAGCCCTTCTCCCGCAGGAGAAGGGTACTAGACGGTGCCTGTTGATGGTGAGCTGTTAGCAGCGTGTCCGTTTTGTTGACGGTAGCGGTTACAAATAAAAGTCGTCGGCAGAGATGGGCTCGTTGGTGTAAGCCGGTTCGGGGCTAGTGAGTTGTGAATAAGATGTGGCGGGTTCGCTGCTGCCAGGTTCGCTAAGGGTGAGCATGTTGAGGATGCTGTTGCCTTCTGTCGTGAGGATGCCAGCTTGCAGCGTGTCCCAAATTGGGGTGACGGCGAGTAGGAGCTGGTTGCCTTTGGTGGTGACGGTGAGTCGCTGAGTGCGGCTATCTTTGCCGGGGGTGACTTTTATCCAACCCTTGCCCACCATGCGATCAATGGTGCGGCTGACGGTGGATTTTTCCATGCCGAGGGCTTGGCCAAGCTGACCGGGGCGGATGTGCTGCTGGCTGATGACCACGGCGAGAATATTGAGCTGATTGACGGTGAGCCCGTGGGGGCGGAGGGCTTCGTCGTAGAGGCGGGTGACAGTGCGGGTCACCTGACGCAGGCGGCGAGCGACACAGTCTTGGGACATCTGCTGAGCGATGTCTGCAGCTTGCTGCTTTAGGCTAGCGCTTGCTCTGTCTGTGACTGCTCTGTCTGTGACGGTCGAAACCATTGTTTTTGCTGGGTTTAACGGCTTTTTAAGGTCTGTATTATGGCGCTTGCGGTTGAATATACAACTAAAGATATGGATTGGTAAAGGAATTAGGCTCGCGATTGAATGATTGAGCGAGGCTTAAGTTTCTGGATGACCAGGATGGGACTGTTAACATAAGTTAATATGACTGAACAGAGAAAATAAAAAGCGCTAACGGACAGAAAGAGCCATTGGAAAATATAGTTTTGATTGGTGGCGTGATGGCGCTGGCGGCTGCGGTGCAAAGTATGACAGGGTTTGGTTTTGCCCTGGTAGCAATCTCCCTGCTGCCCTTCTTTTTAGAGCTTCCGCTGGCGATTCCGCTAGTGCTGCTGATGTGTTTGCTCAACAGTTTGGGGCTGTGGCTCTACTACAGGGATGATTTTCAGTGGACGGCGATCTCTCCACTCGTTCTGTCTGCGTTAGGGGCTACTCCCATTGGCTTAGTGGGTTTGCACTATGTGCCCGAGGCGATCGCGCTTAAGGCGTTAGGGGCTTTGGTGGTGCTATATGTGGCCTATGATGCGGTGTGTTTATTTACGCCTGTGCTCACCATGCCCGACTTAGAATCGCCGCGATGGGCGTACTTATTTGGTGGCCTTTCGGGTTTATTGACGGGGGCTTTTACCACCGGTGGCCCGCCGCTAGTGATGTATGCCAACTCTAAAGAATGGAGCCCTGAGCAATTTAAAGGAAACTTGCCGGGAGTTTACGTTGTGGCACTGGCGTTTGCGCTGGCCGGTCACTACTTTGAAGGGCATTTGACGGCTGAGCTATGGAAAATTGCTTTGTATACTACGCCAATGTTTGCCGCGGGCATGGGCTTAGGTATTTTGCTGTCTAAGAAAATTGATGCGGCTAGCTTTAAGCGAATTGTGCTGTCGCTGTTGGGTGTGATTGGGTTGAAGCTAATCTGGTAGTTCTCTGTTGTCTGTCCGTTTGTGTTGGCCTATTTTCCCTGGTTGGTGTTCTCTGACTTATTGGCTGACAGACTTATTGGCTGACAGATGGCAGCCAACTGACGAGTGATGGGAAGACGATGATAGCGACAAGCACTAACAGCTGCAAAATAATGAAAGGGATGACGCCCCGGTAAATATTGCCGGTGGCGATTTCTTTAGGGGCGACGCCCCGCAAGTAGAACAAGGCAAACCCAAACGGCGGTGTGAGAAATGAGGTTTGCATATTTGCGCCGATGATGACGCCGTACCACACGAGGTCGATGCCAATTTGTTGGGCAATGGGTGCAAACAAGGGCACTACGATAAAGGCGATTTCAAAGAAGTCAATAAAAAAGCCCAGCAGGAAGATGGTGACCATGCTGACGAGCAAAAAGCCGATGTCACCGCCGGGGAGGCTGGTGAGCGCTTCTGAAATAAAGCGATCGCCCCGCAGTCCGCGAAACACCAAGCTAAATGCCGTAGAGCCCATCAGAATAAAAATCACCATGCTAGTGGTGCGCAGGGTTTGATCGCACACGTCTCTGAGGCCGCTCAGTTTTAGCTGGCCTTTGATGGCGGCGAGGATCATTGCACCGAAGCAGCCGAGTGCGCCCGCCTCGGTGGGGGTCGCGACGCCGAAGAAAATGCTGCCGAGCACCAGCAGAATCAGCGCGAGCGGTGGCACCATGACCTTGAAAATTTTGGTGGCTAGGGCGCGGCCTCGAACATCGATGAGTTCTGCTGGTAGGGCGGGGGCAAGGTCTGGGCGAATGAGGGCGATCGCTAATACGTGTATTACAAAGGCACCTGCCATCATCAGTCCTGGAATCACAGAGCCTAAGAACAAATCTCCAACAGAAATACCGAGCTGATCGGCTAGCACAACGAGAACAATGCTAGGTGGAATAATTTGCCCTAACGTGCCGGAAGCGGCAATCACACCCGTTGCTAAATCTTTGTTGTAGCCGTAGCGAAGCATGGTGGGCAAAGAAATGAGGCCCATGGTCACCACGGTTGCGGCGACAACGCCGGTGGTCGCCGCGAGCAGCGCACCCACCACCACCACCGCTACGGCTAAGCCGCCGCGAATGCGGCCAAATAAGCTGCCCATGGTTTCTAGCAAATCTTCAGCAATGCCGGATTTTTCTAGCATGGCGCCCATAAAAATAAAGTAGGGAATGGCCAGCAGTGTGAAGTTGTTCATGATGCCGAAAATTCTTTGCGGCATCGCGGTGAGAAAAATGGGGTCGAATACGCCAAGGGCGATGCCGATGAGGCCGAATAAAATAGCGACACCGCCGAGGGCGAAGGCGACAGGATAGCCGAGAGAGAGCAGAACAAGTGCGCCTGCAAACATGGCAGGGCCGAGAAAATCGATGATCATGCGTTTTCTCCTGTGGCTTTGTTCTCTGTTGTTGTTGCTTCTGTTTCGGGAAGCTGGCCTGTGATGATGGCCCAATTTTTAATCGCGTCGGAGATGCCTTGCAGAATGAGAAGCGCAAAGCTGACGATGATCATGCTTTTGATGGGGTAGCGGATGAGGCCGCCGGGGTCGGGAGAGGTTTCGCGGATGGCCCAAGATTGAACCACCGCGCCCCAGGAAAAGTAGATGACGAGCAGGCAAAAGGGGATGAGAAAAACAAGGGTGCTGAAGAGATCGGCCATTGCTTTGCGGCGGCGGTTCCAGCGGGCATAGAACACATCTACACGGACGTGGTCGTTATGTTGGAGGGTGTAGGCTGCGCCGAGAAGAAAGACGAGATCGAACAGATACCATTGGGTCTCGATGAGGGCGTTGGAGCTGAGGTTTTGGCCGATGGCGTTGCCGAGATAGCGGCCCAGCACGTTCCAGACGCCGACGCCAATCATCACCAGTACTATCCAGTAGGCGAGTTTGCCAATGGCGTTTGTGAAACGGTCTATTTTACGGGCGATGGGTAACAGTGACCTGACCCAAGTGGATTGGCGAGTGCGCACGGCGGTGTACCCAAACAGTATCGGAGATTACGTAAGGGTTATCTTACCGTGAGCATGTATGTGATTTGGAACTGCGCTGGCGCGGGCTTGATTAGGGGTTTTATTGATCGGGTTTGATGAGCAGCATGCCCATGACTTCGGCTTTTTGGGTGGGGTCGGTGGTGGTGATTTCGATGTTGAGTTCGCCGTCGCTGAGGGTGACGGGGTAGGGGCCGAAGCGTGCCCAGTGTTTGTAGGGCAGGTTGCCCATTTCGGTTTCGACGGTTTCGCCTTCGAGGGTGATGCTCATGGTGCGCTGGGGGCCGCGCTGGTTTTCCATAAACCAGAAGTACATGTCGTAGGTGGCGCCGTACATGACTTGATCGATGTTGAGGGTGCCGGTTTGGGCGATGGAGGTGTTGAGCATGGAATGAAGACTTTCATCCGGTTGGGGATTGGGCTTGATGTCGCTCGTGAGGTTTTCTACCCCACGGAGCATGAGGCCGTTGCCTTTACCGTCGCTTTGGGAGGTCCAGCGGAAGCCGGTGATTTCGATGCCGCCTTCGCCGTTGAAGTTGGTGCCGCGAACGAGGACGCCTGAGATGGGCGGGAGGGGATCGGCGTTGGGTGTGGTGGTGCAGGCGGTGAGGGGTAAGGTGGCTAGGAGTAGAAAGGGGGCGAGTTTCATGGCCGTTTCTGGAGTCTCTACTTAAAGAGGATTAGAAGGGTTTCAGATGGGCATGGTTGGGGCGTTGTGTGAATGATAGCGTGCGTGACCTTAGCCATTCTTGAAAAGACTCTATAAAGGCTGGAAACTGATGAAAAATTGATGGTTTATAGTGTTTGCTGGAGCTTGACGGCGTGCGCTTAAGGATTTGGCATGGGTGAAATAGTGTTGGCTGTGGTGGTGGGCTCGCTAATCGCGTATCTTGTCAACCAACTCGCACCTGTTAAGGAGTTTCCTGGTAAGGGCTGGCTGATTTTTCGTTTGTTTGTTTGGGTGACGTTAATTGCACTTGTGCAGCAAGGCCTCACTTCAGATGAGATTACTCAACCCTGGTCTCCGACGCTTTTGTGGTGTGTGGCTGGGGCTGCGGGTATGGGGTTGGTGTTTGATGGCATCAGGCTAGTGTGGGTTCTACGACGGTTGCCTCATGCTCAGGAAAATTTGGAAGTTGCTGAAGCGACGGATGATGTGCGGGATAAGCTGCTGAAGGCGGTGGGGCAGCAGGTGCGCAAGCGACTGAAATATGCGGTGGGGGAGCAGGCGCTGATTAATGTGGTGATGCGACCGGATGCGGATGCAGTGGATGCGCTAGCCGATGGGGCAGATGCGGAGCCGGTGTTTTTGTTGCCGCAGGCGAAGCAGCAGGTAGAGAGCTTCCGTACCGGGGCGTTTCGGGCGGTGCCGAGTGAAACGACGATTTTGGATACGTTTGAGGATGACGATATTGATGGGCTGCTGTTGATTTTGGGTGCGCCGGGGATGGGGAAGACGACGGCGCTGCTGAAGCTGGCGGAGTCGCTATTAACGCGGGCAGAGAATACCGGAGAGATTCCGTATATTTTTGAGCTATCGGCGTGGCGAGATCCGCAGCAGGAGATTGCGGATTGGCTGATGGCGCAGCTTAAGTTTGACTATGGCATTGATGAAAAGGTGAGCCGCCAGTGGATTTTGAATGGCAAGCTGATGCCGCTGTTGGATGGGTTGGATGAGCTGCCGATGGCGGAGCAGCGGGGGAAGACTTCGCAGCGATTGTGTGTGGAGAAGATTAATGAATTTGTGGCAGCGCGGCTGGGGCAGAAGGTGGTGGTGTGCTGTCGGTATAAGGAATATGAGGCGGTTTCTGAAGCGAGCGGGGTAAAGCTGGATGCGCTGAATGGGGCGCTGAGATTGCAGCCGTTGGAGATGACTCAGGTGCGGCAATATTTTGAGGATTTGGCGCGGCCTGAGATTTGGCAGGCGTTGCAGGATGGGGCCGGGTTGGGGAAGCTGATGCTGCCGCCAGCGGTTGAACTAGGGCAAGAGCTGGAGGTTGCGCCAATGAAGATTCCGCTGTTTGTGCAGATGTTGGCGGTGGCCTATGCACCGGGGGAGCGGCTGGCGGATAAGGGAGAGCTGTTTGATGCGTATATTGATCAGAAGCTGAGTGTGGATGTGCGGAAGCAGGATCGGCGGCTGGGGAGGAGACGGCGAGAGAGTGGAACAGAGTGGACTTATGGAAAGCTGGAAGAGGAGCCGAGCGCGGAAGAGACGAAGCGGTATTTGAGTTGGCTGGCGCGGAAGCTGAAAGAGAATGATAGTACCAACAACTTTTTGATAGAACAGATGCAGCCGAGCTGGCTGGAAACAACAGTGCAGAAGTGGCAATATCGTCTGATATTTGGTCTGATAGGTGGTCTGATATTTGGTCTGATAGGTGGTCTGATAGGTGGTCTGATAGGTGGTCTGATAGTTGGTCTGAAAGAAGACTTTAAAATCAGAGAAAAACCTAATACGGGTATTTGGTCTTCAGCCAAAAATGTGTTGATCGTGACCCCTATTATCTATCCAGCGTGTTTTCTAATTCCTTTCTTAACCTCTTTTTTCCTAGGCAATGGCCTCCTGTGGAGAGACAGTTTATTGCAGGGCATTGCCTATGCTGGCTGGTTGGGCTTTTACTTAGGCGGCGGTCTCGCCGTCATCCAACACGTCACCCTCCGCACCCTCCTCCACCGCCAAGGCCACATCCCCCACAACTACGCTCGCTTCCTCCGCTACACCACCGAACGCCGCCTCACCCAACAAATCGGCGGACGCTTCCGCTTCATCCACCGCGAACTTTTAGATCACTTTGCCGCCATGGAGAAGTAGTCAAATCAACGAGCCTCTATCAGGGACTGCCTTGCCCTCTACTACGTGGCAGCCCTTATCGGCTCACCCGCTCACGCTGCCCAATCTGAAAGCGCTGAATCGCGCTATCAATCTCAACCACTTCATCTTGTCGCACCTGCAGCGTGCTATATCGAATCTCTACGGCATTTGCCATAGGCGCAACCGCGCCCAACGCGCTCGCTGCCAAAACAACAGATGCAAGAATCGTGCGTGTCATAACCGGACTCCTTTCAAAAAAATAAACGTCAATAGACTGGTTTCATTGACGTCATCATGCCAAGCCCAAGCGTTGCCCGCCTGAGCCTGCCTTAAAAGCTACCTGAGGCCAGCTCAGTTCTCACCGTGGCTTCTACACAGCAGGCATTCAGCTATTTTTAAGCCAAACTCACGTGCATTCTGTTCCCTATCGTGTGTTCTTAAAAGTCTTTCGTTTACAGAGCTTGATTTAAAGGCTGTCGCCAAAGTCTTCTTTTTGGCTTTCAACAATCGCCTGAATCTCTTCAGGCACGTCTGAGAGTAAATCGTAGCCCGTCGCAATTTCAATGCGATCCACCGTTGTCGCATACTCGCGCCAATCATCTTCAATCTCATCACTATTGGGCATATCCACCGCAATCACATCCGTGCGTCGCGTCACCTCATCATTAATATGATCTAACACTACGATGACTTTCCAAGTGCGCCCCGGAATGGTTACTTTCCCGGCCTTACCCTTGTTGCCATATACCCCGCCCATCACATACAGCGACTTGCCTTGGTTTTCTACCAGCCTCCGGCCATACTCTTCTAACTCACGCCACGGGCCGCGATTGTTTGCTTGCGCCTGCGGAAAAATGTTGCTCATTAAAAATGTGAGAGAATTATCCCTGGCATTGGCTGTGCGATCGCCCGACGGCACCATATGCCCCCGGTCGTAGCCACTCCGGCGAAACTCATCTGACGTGACTTGATAAAACCCAGCAGGCAACGAGCCATCCTGACGGAAATCATCTTGCCTGCCCGTATAGCCTAGCCAACGGCTATCTACCCACCAGCTCGCCCAGTTTAATCGATTTAAAGACTGACTATAAGAGAGCGCATATTGCTCTCTTTCAATTAAAAGATTATCCGAATTGGCTGGTCCGGCATTGCTTAAGTTTCCCAACATGAGATGTTCATTATTGGAGAAATAAGTTTCTCTATCTAAACTTAAATCAGCTTGGGGTAACCGTTCGCAAGCTTGGCCATTGCCATCTTGATCTAACCCAAAATAATCTTCTTCAAACGCAGTCAACACATCTTGGGCAATGTGCTGACTCACAAAGTCACCACAGTCGCAGTCTCGATCTGCGCAGGGCGGTAAAGCTGCATAGCGCTCTTCTTCTGATAGCTGACGATGACATCCACTCACACCCACCGCCACTAAAATGGTAGCTGCCCCCGCCAGATAACCCGCCAGATACCTCAAAAATCTGTGCCAATCCCTGCGCATATCAAAGAAAAGAAGTCGCCTGTAATACTCTTGTTCTAAAGAACTATACCGTAGCTTATCTGGATATTGCTATCCATAACGGCCTGCCTAATAGTTCAGCCACAAAAGGGCGGTATACTAAAGCCGTAACTTCGTAAAGTACGATTTCTTTATGTTTAGCAACGCTGTTTCTGCGCTAAAGGCTTGGTTCCCAGCTCCTGATGTTCAGGCCCACTGCGATGGCCCCTGCGGCGTATACGATCCGTCTTCTGCCCGTATTGCTGCCGAAGCGGTGGTCTCTATGACCAAAAAAATCTTAGATTTGCAGCATCCTGCCAATGGTGACGCAGCAGCAGTGGCTGCGTATCAAAACACCATGTCTCGCTTTATTGCCATTAAAGAAGAGCAGGCTCAAATCACTAAAGATGAGCTGTTGATTCTTTGGACAGACTACTTCAAGCCTGTGCATCTAGAGCAGTATCCTGACCTGCACGATACGTTCTGGAAAGCCGCTAAGCTCTGCTCTGCTTGTAAAGTAGAAGTTAGCACTCAGCACTGTCAGGAGCTGATGGCCGCTGTTGAAAAAATTCACGGGATTTTCTGGGCGACTAAGAGCCGCGATGTGTCTTGGTACACCGCTAGCTAATTCAATGCGTTGAATTAGCGTCATGATTGAACGGCGACTCTGCTCAGCGCTGGGCTAGTTAAGTCTGCCAGCTAGCTAGGTCAGCGTAGGCTTAACCAGTTAGCTGAGTGATGAAAACTGGTTGAGCGGGTGCAGTATTTGGCGACGAGTGCTGACGACAAATGCTGGGTGGAGTTGTTGATACCGTTTTTCTAGAGCAGTTTGTTTTTAAAAGATATTAGAAAGATAGATGTGCTGTCGAAAATGGGTTAATTAGTGAAAGACATGGCATGAGAAGACACATGGCATAGGAGACATTGAAGCGCGTGGTGCGTGGGTAGTGATGTTTTCATTAAATGATGGCGATGAAGCTAAAACGCAAATGGAAAGAGATTAGCCTTTGGGCGATGGGCAAACGCTGGCGGTTCCATGTGAGAGGTAATTCTATGTTGCCTAGCTTGCGGCCCGGAGAAGATGTGCTGGTAATGCCTGTGAGTGCAACCACGAAGCTATCTCCTAACGATGTTGTTGTTTGTTTCCATCCGTTTAAGCCCAACATCAGGATGATTAAGCGGATTAGTGAGATTTTTTATGACGGCGGCTGCTATGTGCTGAGTGACAATGCGGCCGAAGGTAGCGATAGCCGCTCGTTTGGTGTGATAGAGCGATCGCTCATTATCGGCAAGGTCACCAGTCGATTGGTATAGCAGCGCTGGCTGGCACAGAAGCTCTGCTGGGTATGGAAGCCTGAATTGGCGCAGAAGACTGAATTGGCTTAGAAGAACTGAGCGCAGAAGAGCCTAGTTCAGAAGAACTGAGCGCAGAAGAACTGAGCACATAAGAGAGCGTATTGTAGAGCTGTCCGAATGAATCAAGCGATTATCAGACCCGCAACGCCTGGGGACGTCCCAGCTATCTTTTCATTTTGTAAGCTATTGAGTGAGTATGAAAAGCTGGCCCATGAGATGGTGGGCACTGAGGCTGATTTGCATAAGGCCCTATTTGGTAGTGCGAGTGGCCAGCGATCGCACGCTGAAGCCCTGATTGCTGAGGTAGATGACAAAGCGGTAGGCACCGCTATCTACTTCTATAACTTTTCGACCTTTTTAATGAAGCCAGGGATCTATCTAGAAGATTTGTTTGTGCTGCCAGACTATCGGCGGCGAGGTATTGCCACAGCGTTACTCAAAGCACTTGCTCGCGAGGCCGTAAACCAAGGTTGCGGGCGGCTAGAGTGGAGCGTGCTGGATTGGAATGAGCGCGCGATTACCCTTTATAAGGACATGGGCGCAGTCTTGATGGATGAATGGACGGGTTGCCGGGTAGCAGGCAATGCCCTAGTGAAGCTGGCAGAAACGGCTTAAAAGGCCTCTATATTATTGGGCCAGATGAGTTGGGCCAGATTCATCAAAAAAGATTTCTCAACAGGTTCCCGAGTTCTCCGTGAATCCGCGTAGTCTTTAAACTAGCGCGCCGTATTTGTCGTACGTATTTTTTTATACATAAAGGCCATGCTCTTGGCTTGTAAAGTGTGGAGTATTTAAAGATGCGTAATCGTACTGAGGTTTCTCTACGATTGTGTGCCACGTCTTGCGCCATGCCAAAAAGCAGCGATCGCCTGATTCACAGCTTTTTTTCCCATGGGCAGATGCGCTCAACTTTAAGCACTTCCTTTATGACCCCCCATAACATTCCCAATTCACGGCCATTAGAGCAGCTTCTAGAGCGGCCACTAGAGGAAGATAACCTTGTCCGCGTCCGCAAAGATCTCACACCCTATCCTCAAAATAGCCTTGCAGATTTGCAAGTAAGCTCAACTAGCTACAGCTTAGAAATTCAGTTTTCTCAAAAACGCTTGCGTAGTTTCCCTGTATTTAACCTCAGAAAAATGAATTCTGAGCAAAGCAACGCCGCAGACTCTGATTTTTTCAATCCGGTGATGCTCGCGGCGACCGTTTTGCTGGTGGGCGGCACCATCGCGCTGACGCACTCCGTTGTCTTTGGTATTTTGGTTGCGATCGCTATTCCCATCTGCCAAACCTTATTGACCTCTGAGCAAGGGCCCGCTCAAAGCCGCACCGCTACCCTCCGCTTTGTGAATACCCCTCAAAACCAAACCTTGCTGAGCCTGACCTCTGCGCCCTCTTCTCGTGCCACAGCCCCCAATATGACCCTTTCGCACTGGCCATCTCCTGCCAGAGCCCACGAAACGACGGTTCACTTCTCTAATTTGCCCGTGAAGCTGGTCTCTGCCAAAACTTATGTTACGAGCGGGCAGCTGAGCCTGACGCTATATGCAAGTGGTGTGCAAGGTAAAGATAGGATACGTATTACGGGCACCCGTCAAGAAATTCACTGGCTACATTCGCGCATTAAGCGATGGGGGCAAGAAACACTCTCTCATCAGATTGCTTAGCCGTCATTCATGGTTGAGGCAAAAAAGTTTGGCCCTGGTCTTTAGAAACGAAATAGATATGTTTCTTCTCTTCAGGGGAGCTTTCATCATATAAAAACATATCTGTGTATTCAAGAATCCACTCTCCATCCTTGATCTGAAAGCCCGTTGCCACATAGTCAGCTGCGTTCATGGGCTTTTCTAGGCCGTTGTCTCGCCACACATCAGATTCTAGAGAAATCATCGGTTCAAAGGCGATCGCATCCTCCCCGGGCTGCCAAATCCATACCTGCCCTAAGCTAAACACCGCCAACCAGTCACCGACGACCATCGGCGCCTGCCCTGCTAATGTGGCCTCCACATCCCACATCGTGGTTGCCCCTCGAAAGGCAGTCTTACCCTCTGGTGACTCGACGACATACACCCGCTGATAGTAATCATCCCAAAAATCGCTGTAGTCATACTGAACTTCTTCCATAATGGAGTAAGGTGCAACACTGTAGTCAGTGGTTCTTAAAATGTCTCCCTCTTTATGTTTAGAGATACAGGCAGTTGTTGCGAGAGCAGTCCCGCACAACAGTAACAAGGGATATGCCTTTTTGAACAATAACCACATAGCCGAGAACAAGATAGAAAATAAAACTGTTTACAAATTATTCCCCACAGCCTGACATTTTAGGTGATATGCAAGACCCTGCCGAAATTGCCTAGAAGCTGTAGTCGCGCAAAGCTATGGCAGATATAGTCAGCCATCTGTTTTAGTTCTGTTTGGTTGGCATCATAAACGCTCTAAAGAGAGGATGCCGATTTTTAAAGTAGCCTGATAGAGATGCAAAATATTCTGTTGATTAGGTTTCTCTAAGGAGCGTGAATAATATTCTAATTAGGATTGTCAGTGTTTTTACTCATAAAATTTTAGACCATAAAATAGAGACACAGGCGACGCTTTAAAACAAGGGATATTGTGCCCTATTAATTCGCCGTGCAAAGTGCTCTGTCAAGTTATGAGAAAAGGCCGTAAATGGCGAATTGATAGGGTTTTAGATCACCTAAAAGTTACTGGTATAAAGGCTTTTGGCGCCTTGCTAAAAATCCCCTAAATTTCTTGTTTTTGAATATTTTGCCTAGCTTTTTGCCCGGACTCTTCACGAGAGAAGGGTAGACAGGTACAAGACACATCAAATAAATCTGTTTGACACAACAGATGGGTGTCTTTCATGTAGTTGAATTTAGAGAAAAATATGTTGAATAAAAAACTATGCTTGATGGCTGTCGTTACTGTTATGACTGCTGCGATCGCGCCTGCTGCTCAAGCACAGATGGAAGTGAATGCCGGAGAACTTGAATCGGTCTCTTTTGGGATTAAAATGCCCGCAAATGCAGCAGCAGCTGTCAGAATTGACTATGACGACAGGAATCGAGTAGATACGCTGTCTGCAGCGTCTGCCTTTGGTGAAGGTAGTGCGCTTGCGGTTGCGACGCAGAACACCGTTTTCTCTGTGGGCTCCAGTAATGCTGCTGGCAATATCGATACGAGTGGCGTGGGTCAACGGGGGCCTAAGATGCCTTTACGCGGTGTTTCTGTTGACTTTGGCAGAGCTGCTTTTGGCGACGAGATAGAGGGCGGTATTTTTCAGGCTGCACAGCAAGGTGCACGTTCTGGTGTAGAACAGGCTTTCGAGGACGCACAGGAGGCTGAATAGCCAGAGGTCTAGCAGGCACTTAAAAGTACAGGTGTAGGACAAGTCAGATAAAGTGCTTGACTGACGCCTAGCGTTTCTCAGCTTGGGTCTGGAATAGCCCTTTATGAAACTGCGCCGTACTTGTGGTAGATCACTTCTCTTTAGTGATAAAGAGAAGTGATTGAGAACCAATGAGTTTTATAAAAAACATCCGATTAGAAAATTACTCGCAGTATTTTAATCGGATTATAGATTCAAGATTTTTATGTCATTCTGGTATCGTTTATTGCAGCTAAGCCCTAGACTTAGTTGGCTAATCGCGCTATGGGCTATACCCTCCGCGATCGCAGCAGAAACGCCCCATCTGCCGGTCATCCAAATCTATACTGATAAATTACCGAATAAATTATCTGAGAAAACAGAACGCTCTCTCTTTTATCTTTCCTCGCCTAATCTCTTTTATTCAGTCTTGTCTACAGTAGAACCTATTTTCTCGCAAGAAAACAAGCGTCTATCTAAGACAGAAAAAAAAGCTGGCAACGTTGTGATAGCCCATGCCCCTTTACAGCAAGCGCCAAAAAAGAATGAAAACTTAGAGAGAACGCCAAATGCGCCAATATTAGATGCGCTAATGCCAGATGCGCCAATACCAGATGCGCTAATATCAGATGCGGCAGCTACCCCAACCTCGGCAGAATCCTTCACCTATCAAGATGAGCCTCAGCCTATTCCCCTCAGGGCGTTACCGCCTAACGGCACTCAGTTTCGTCTAAATGGTCAGTCACTCAATCATCTAACCACTCAAGAAATTCGCTCTGGGTATCAAGTTCGCAGAGATACTCAAAATGTTTCTGCTTTCCAAGGCACTGTTAACTTAGGTAGTCACCTTCAGCGCAGCATCCGTAATGATCATCTCATGACCATTGAACACAGCGGTCATTATTTTCAGACCGCTACGGTGACCGAATCAAGCGAAAGTGAAATCACACGGCTTGCACCGCAAACAGTCGATGGGTTTGACTTGAAAATAAGTTTGTTAGGCGCTTGCCTATCCCCAGAGGCTTCCTCTCAAGCCCAATGTTCCTATACCCCTGCTATTAGCACTCTATCGCCAAACAACATCTTAGATATTGAACAGCTCGGGCGCATACAAACAGACGGAGCACTGGGTGAGGTTGTGACAGAAGCCTCCTTAGATGCGATCGCACAGCCTGGATTTCAGCGTGGCGCTAACGGACAGGTGCTCGGGCTTGATCTTTCTTTCCCAAACGTAGCTACACGTCCAGGTAATCAGTTCTCAACAGCAACAACAGCCAGCAGAAACGAGGTCACGACGAGAGTGCCTGCCGTGACCTTTGCGAGAAATCGCCAGGTCATTCAAATGAATGATCACGAGGCCGTAATGGGCCTAACCGTGCGAGGCAATACGCTGATTTCAGGAGAAAGCAATAGCTTTTGGAGTGGCTTGATCCAGGCTGGGAGTGAGCTACTGCCAGATGTTGTGCCAACGCTAGAAGGTGCTGGTATACCAGCCAACACACAGATTAATCAAAATTTATTTTTAGCGGTTAACAATGTTCGCTTACCCAGCAACAGTTTCACGCTATATCAAGGTGGCATCGGTCGTGCAGACTCTATTCTGGCTACTATGCAACCACAAGATGTCTCCCCTGGAAGGTTTCGGGGCCTTTGGTTCGGATTTTCTCCCATTGTAGAAACCACACTTGCGGTTGAAGCTAACGGTCAAGTGCTGAGCCCCACCCGAACCACAGTGGCCTCTGGAACCGAGGCAGGCAAACAAACTGAAGCCGACCTGCAACTGTTGTCTGTAGTGAATGGGATGTCCCTTAACGCAGACGATATTCGCAATAACTACATACAGCTTTACCAGGCATTCTACGAAACTGATACGCAGCTCACAACTGTTGAAAACTATACAGAGCGGACAACCTATCACCCTCATATCAGCTTTACCGGCAATGTAACCGCTTTCGACCATGTGTTTAACTACTACGCAGGTGCCATGGTTGCGAATAATCTCAATATGTACGCCGGACTAGACTATACGGCCTTTCGACCCAACCATGGCCTCAGTTATAAACTAGGCGGCATTGTATATACCAACCCCAACCGAGACTACTACAGTCAGCTCACCGCTAGCCTATCCAAGCGATTTCAGCTTTCACCACAAGCCTCTATTACGTTAGCCAGCGGGCTAAACTGGGCGTTAGATAGACGTAACCAAATTGGCGAAATTACTGCCCAAGATCGCAGTAGCACCGTCTATTTGCAGGCCAACGCTCAACTCGGGCGCTTTTCACTCGGGGCAACGGGCAATATCGATGGCTTCCTACCGAACGCTGCACCTAGCTCGGTGCAGTTGAATGCTGCGGTCAGGCTCGCAGATAGGCTCGCCCTTTCGGGCTTCATCACACCCTTTTCTCACAACAGTAACTACGCCGACTATGGCGCATCCCTTAGCTGGCAGCTCTCCGGCACATATCCCGGCACACCTCGTCCGACCCTGGCCGTCAACTGGCTCAGCAACTATTACAACTATGGAACCGATCCCTTAGGCAATAGCGTGACAGAAAATGACGATACCTTTTCTATTTCCCTACAGTTTTAGTTAAAAACCGGCTCAACATATTGATCAACAGCGCTCACCTCTGCGCTTTATCTCCCTGGGCAGCTGTCCTTACTCAGCAGCGATACACTGTAACCAGCACAAAAGCATTAGGGCATTAGGATTCGCTTCATGACGGTTGGCATTTGGGTGTTAGGAGATCAGCTTTGGCAGGGGCAATCAGCCTTAGAAAGCTGCACAGACAATAAGGCCAATACGCCTGTCATTATGATTGAGTCGCTAAGCCATGTGAGGGAACGGCGCTATCACCAGCAAAAGCTAGTGCTGGTGTGGTCAGCCATGCGTCACTTTGCTGAATCGCTGAAGGCAGAGGGCTGGCAGGTGAGCTATGCAGTCGCTGAATCTTTTCAGGTACCGCTAGCGGCATGGCTTAAGCAAAACAAAATAGATGAGTTGCGGGTCATGGAACCGGCAGATCGGCCGTTTAAGATATTGTTGAATACGCTTCAGATTGACTGCAAATTAGTCCAAACACCAAACAATCACTTTTTATGGTCTACAACAGAATTTGAAGAATGGGCCGCATCGCGTAAAAGTCTGCTGATGGAGTCTTTTTATCGGGAGGGGCGTAAGCGGTTCAACATTTTGATGGATGGTAAAAAGCCGGTAGGTGAGAAGTGGAATTTTGATAAGGAAAATCGAAAGCCGCTAAAGGGTAAAATTTTGCCCCCTGCGCCCCTTTTGTTCGAACCAGATAAAACAACAAAAGACGTGATGGCGTTAGTCGCAGCTGCAGCGGTAGAGACCTTTGGGGATATGGAAGATTTCGCCTGGGGCGTCACTCGGCAGCAGGCTCTAGAGGTATTGGATGAGTTTGTCACGAACCGACTACAGACTTTTGGCCCCTATCAAGATGCGATGGTGACAGGTGAAGATACCCTGTGGCACGCCCTGCTCTCGCCCTATCTCAACCTTGGTTTATTGCAACCGATGGAAGTGATTACGGCTGTAGAAGACGCTTA
>JBCCOO010000100.1:0-16803 GCA_039025345.1 Cyanobacteria bacterium P01_D01_bin.105
CAAACCTCGCGCGGATTTCTCACTGAAGAAGCGATTCTCTCCCGCAAGCTTCGCGCCGCCTTTCGTGGTGCAGGGCTCACCGAAGCGATTCACTATTCGCTCACCAGCACCGATCCAAAGAAGCCTCAAGTTGTATTGGCTAATCCGCTTTTCAAAGAGTATTCTGCCTTACGCATCGATCTCATTGATGGTTTAATAGAGGCCTTCAAACTCAACATTGACAACGGAAATGGGCCATTGAATGCGTTTGAAGTGGGTAATGTTTTTAATAAACAAGAAGATCAACCAGAGGGTGAACCGATAGAAACCACTAAAGTTGCGGGCATTGTGGGTGGCGATGCGCGGCGCGGAAAGTGGGTGACAAGCAACAAAGAAACGCCCATGAGCTGGTACGAAGCGAAAGGGGTTTTGGCGTGCATTTTCAATACACTTGGATTATCTGTAGACTATCGTACGGCTAACTCAAGTGACGATGTTCGATTTCACCCAGGCCGGACGGCAGATTTATTTGTGCGCGGTCGGACACTGCTTGGCAGATTCGGTCAGCTTCATCCTGAGCTGCGCCGAGACAAAGACTTGCCAGATGACGTGTATGTTTTTGAGCTGAACTGGGCTGTGCTGGTGATGTGTTTAACCGGTAAGAGTGGCAAGGCCGTGAAGTTCTCAGCTTATTCTACGTATCCAGCCTCGGATAGAGATTTGGCGTTCTTTGCACCTGTGGATGTTTCAGTGGATGCACTCTCTCGAGCGATGAGTAAGTCGGGTGGGAAACTGTTGGATTCGGTGACGCTGTTTGATGAGTATCGGGGTAAAGGTGTGCCTGATGGGGAGCGATCACTCGCCTTTAGGCTAGTTTATCGAGCTGACAATCGCACCCTTACAGACCAAGATATTGACCCTGTCCATAACAAGATACGGGCTGCATTGGAAAAAGCCTATAAGGTGAGCCTTCGTAGCTAGAGATATAGCCTATTGCGGATGCCTCTTGCGCCTTAGAAAAACAAAATCAGAAGGGAACATCTGGACCTGGATCAGAAGACTTTTTGGTTCGTTGATCGCTCCCTTTGATGGGTGCATCGCGCTGACTGCCTTCTAAGAGTTCATCACCACCGTCTAAATTTACGATTTGTCCGTTGAAGAACTGTGCAAACCGTTTGATATTGTCTTGATCCTGATTAGTGGCCCACTGATCTAGAGGCGGCGATGATGATGTCTCAGACGGTAAACCGTGCTGAGGCATGCTGCTTTGAGGTAGGTTGCTTTGAGACGAAAAGTTGCCTTGAGGCATGGCCGCTGCTGAAGGCAGCGGCGCTGGATGCTCAATTGATTCACTGGTGCCATCTACGGAAGGTGCTGGGAGTCTGTTGTTTGTGGGTGCCGGGCGTTCGAGAGGAGATACAGATGGCTGTGAGGTGGGAGGAGATTGAGGCGCTCGTGACTGTAAAACAGGGGGCGGAGAGCTGACAGCTGCGGTACTTTTCGGTTCGCTATTGTCTTCTTTGCTGGGTTGTTGAACTTCCAACAGCACGTTAATAGAACGCTGAAAGACAGTTTCAAACGCCTTTTCTAAGTTTGGAATGCGCTGCTGCGCCATCTTTTGCAGTTTCGCTGAGCGAAACCCTACCTTGGCACTCACCCCATCGAACGTGAGCAAAGACCCCTGTTGAGACATCAACATTTGAGTACCTCGAGGTTCTAACGCTGTCAAGATTTTTGCCCAAAGCTCATCGAGTTGGCCAAAGGTGATTTCAGGGCTCTCTGACGGGGGTTCCTCAACCGGCGAAGGCATTTCAGCCAGTGCGTTTTGAGACACTTCTGCCGCTGAATCAACAGATGGGTTGGGAATAGATGGAGTTGCAACAGATGGGATGGCAGCAACTGGCTCAGACGGGGCAGACGGATTCGTTTTAAGTGGGATAGTTTCTTCTGGATGAGCAGAGGGTGTGGTGAGGAAAGAGGCTGCTGTTGTGGTTTGAGGTACTGTTGTAGTTTGAAGTACTGTTGTGGTTTGAGGTGCTGTTGTGATTGCTGTTGTTGGCTTAGCTGATATAGATGGCGCTTTGGTGACTGAGAGAACAGATGGGTCGGGTACTTTTGTTAAAGAACTGCTCACTGTTGTTACTTGAGCGATCGCACCTAATGCGCTAGGCAATAGAGCCGTTAGCGTAATCTCTAACCAAAGCCGGGGCTGAGTTGTATTTTTGATCTGAACTTCTGCACTCTGTAGCTTTTGCTGACTAGCGAGTAGCTGCGGCACCGACAGTTGGTGAGAAAATTCTGTCATTTCTGCCCAGGTTGGGGGTGTGATAGCGACCATATCTGCTCGAGCAGGTGCGCTTTTGGCGATGAGTAAATCGCGGTAGAAGCCGACCAAACTCTGCAGCACAATCAGTGGCTCACGGCCTTTGTCCATCAAATTTCGGGCCCGTTCGATGAGAATGGTGCCATCGTCAGCTGCGATCGCCCTTACCAAATTCAGTAGATCTCGTTCTGGTACTGCGCCCACCAGATCCCATACAGCTTCCACGGTAATCTCATCTGCCCGCAGACTCAGCTGATCTAACAAGCTCTCTGCATCGCGCAAACCGCCTTGGGCAATTTGGGCGACTAACTGCACCGCCGCCGAATCAATCTCAATCGATTCCTGTTGAGCGATATAGGTTAAATGTTTAACCATTGCAGGTAGCGGAATTCGGCGAAAATCAAACCGCTGGCAACGTGAAATAATGGTTGGCAATACCCGTTGAGGATCTGTTGTTGCCAGTACAAAAACAACGCGATCGGGAGGTTCTTCCAGTGTTTTTAACAATGCATTGAACGCGGCGGTACTTAGCATATGACATTCATCAATGACATATACTTTATAGCGACACTGCACAGGCGCGAACTGTGCTCTTTCAATGAGTTCACGAATATTATCGACCCCTGTATTGCTGGCCGCATCTATTTCCACAATATCTAGAGCATTGCCTAAACTGACGGCGCGGCACACGTCGCATTGGCCGCAGGGGGTAGGCGTAGGGCCTTGTGTTTCTAAGCAGTTAAGGGATTTGGCAAGGATGCGGGCGCTGGATGTTTTACCCGTCCCTCGAGGGCCGCAGAAAAGGTAGGCTGGCGCAATGCGATTTTGCTGCAGGGCATGGGTAAGCGTTTGGGCTATTGCCCCTTGCCCCACGAGCTGTGCAAACGATTGTGGTCTGTATTTGTGGTGAAGTGGTGCGTACAAACGAGCTAACCTAAACGAGCAATCAGCGGCAGAGAAAACACTGCCGCTAACATAAGATATCGTCTTCGCTCAAAGATTGGTACGCTTGGTCACGGATGCGTTGTCAATTGTATTGGTTGAGGCCTTGAATGATGTAAGTTGTGGCCTCACTCGCAGGTGTCGGCTCGGGCTGCATTCGTCTACGCTGACGCACTTGTTGCGCGGCGAGCATTGCTGGTGAAAGTACCGCGGCAGGATTGGCGGCTACGCCTTCGTCCAACCAGAATCCATTTAAGTAGGCATCCACTAAGCGCATGAAAATGCCTTGTAGTGCAGTCGGCAATTCTTCAATAAGCTCCTCTTGGGTCGCGTAATTATTTACTAATTGGTTCATTGCGTGCAGCAGCAGACGATGATCACTTGCACTGCACCGACTTTTGATAGATTGCCAACGTGCTTTAACAGCTTCAATTCCTGTGAGCATAATCATGAATATAGATGACCGGATAGGAGTGGTCTGTAGAAGGGTGATGGTGAGCGAGCAAGGATATAAACTTTGGCTCACTTATTGATGTATTCTTCAACGGACATTGCAGTCCGGATAGACTGTCTCCGTAAAGGTACTGGACTTCTTGGATAGCAATTTATTGGGTTGTATGTTGCCTATCTGCATAGCGCTAGCTCGGGATAGTTCTACCTCTCAGCTGCACAAGTGTTCCTACGGGCGCACCGCCCCACGCTTCTAGGGCCTCTGCTGCACTTGCTCTATTGCAGACAATTTCTATCCACCCATGGCTACCCACTAGCGCTGCAATACTTCCGAGTGCTCCATCGCTATACGTTTTTATACGTGAAAGTAAACATGGCTGGAGCAGGGTGTCTAGCAAAATTTCCCACTCATCATGGGGCACCGCATGCTCAGGGATATTACTGATCAAGTTGCCAAATCTATCTATATGCTGAATGCATCCAATCCCTAGAATAATGCCAGCGCTCTGTATACTTTGAGCGTCTGATTTGCTCGTGAATTTACGAGCGCGGGTATCGATTTGTGCTGATGAGGTTGGGTTGGTTTGTAGGGTAAAAGGGGGCAAATCAGGTTTTACAAGTGAGTGGGCATCAATGCGATCGCCTAGTGTTTCCAACGCAATGCCGTTGGCTAGGTGAGCCGCCACGGGCGCAAAAATGTCGCGCCCGTGGAACGTGCTGCTGAGCTGTTGAGCTGTTATCCCACTGCGCCAGTATTGTGAACGGGTGAGTGCTACCGCTGAGACCTTTCCGGTTTCAGAATCGGCCATAAAGTCTTCTATTACACCACTCAATATGCCATTGTCAGGTCCGACCAAAAAACAGTCCATATCAGCGTTTGAGCAACGCACCGCGATCGCTCTGCGAGCAGACCCCACGCCAGGATCAACCACAGCTAAATGCACCGTTCCAGTCGGAAAGTGTGGGTAAGCCAGCTTTAAATTAAATCGTGCCGATAAAATATCTTGAGGAGCCACTGAATGTGTCAGATCACACGTGATTTCAGCCGAGGCGATCGCGGCTATGACGCCCTTCATTACAGCAACATAGGCATCTTGGTAGCCGAAGTCGCTGAGCAATGTAATCATCCGTGTCTCTCCCGTATTTTTTCGATTGCCGGGCACGTAACATTTGATACCTACTGACTGTGATGCAGGTCATTGATTGTACGTAAGCCCTTACTCTTTAATGTGTACCTAGTGTGATTGATATGTCATCAAATCAGCCCGAGCCAGTTATTGATGCTCTTCAAAAGAGTGTTACATCCCTTTCTCTACCTGATATTCAAAGACATATCTTTTTATGCGCCGATCAAACCAAGCCTAAGTGCTGTGATAAAGCGGAGAGTATCGAGTCCTGGAACTATCTCAAAAAGCGCCTTAAGGCACTGAATCTAGATGTTCCGGTCAACGAGCATTCCACTTTCGTGTTTAGGACAAAAGCAAATTGCTTACGGGTTTGTCAAAAAGGGCCAATTTTGTTGGTCTATCCGGAGGGTGTTTGGTATCACAGCGCCACGCCTGAGGTCATTGAGCGCATCATTCAAGAGCATTTGATAGCAGGAAACGTTGTTGAAGACTATTTGTTTTTAAAGCGTCCTCTACCAAGCGGTCTTGAGTAGTGTTGGCAGAGTCTCTGCGCAGGAGAATCGCCCAATCAGGTTCGCAATGTCAAAGTTGCGTAGCACCAGCGCGATAAATGTAGAAACCTGAGTGATGTCATGGACATTTTGGGAAGGCTTGATATGTAGGATCAGTATTCACCCTTAACTGAGGGCTCTCCTCAGTCTAGTTTTGAGTGTTTATCCCTAAGCGTGTCTAAGTGCGTCCTCAGTGCACTGTGATGAACAGACCGGCCACAGAACAACTTCTATCCAAAATCCTAAGTCCAATTTTTAACGAGAGACGAACACAAGCGAGCACTGGTATGAAAGAAGGTAATACAGGGGAACAGAAGAAACTCTTGCTGATTGATGACGATCCTAATCTCATCTTGTTAGTGAAAGACTATCTAGAATTTCGAGGCTATCAGGTCATGACAGCAGGCAACGGTCGAGAGGCCCTAGCGGCACTCACAGAACTATCTCCTGACATGATTATCTGTGACGTCATGATGCCAGAAATGGATGGCTATGCTTTTGTAGAGCAGGTGCGCCAAGATCCAGGTAAGAGCTGGATACCGATTCTCTTCCTTTCTGCCAAAGGTCAGAGTCAGGATCGCGTGAAAGGCCTAACAACGGGTGCGGACGTATATATGGTGAAGCCCTTCGAGCCGGAAGAATTGGTTGCCCAAGTAGAGTCTTCACTGAAGCAGGCAACTCGTCTTATCCATCATCAAAACAAAGGGCCAAATTCCATTCCAACCATTCAGGTTCCTTTTGATGTAGAACTTACACCCACTGAGCTGAAAGTGGTTCAGTTTGTGGCTCGCGGAATGGCAAACCGTCAGATTGCAGAAGAGCTGAAAGTTAGCCAGCGAACCATTGAGAGCCATGTGAGTAACATGCTGGGCAAAACAGGTCTACACAACCGGACAGAGTTGGCTCGATGGGCCGTTGAAAATAACAAAGCTTAGCCTTACTTATGGAGGCGCGCTGCTTGAATAGGTGGAGTGCGCCTTCAAAATAATCTAAGTTATATCCACATACTTTGATATAATCAAGTTCCTCGCTGGTGTAGCTCAGTTGGTAGAGCAGCTGATTTGTAATCAGCCGGTCGTCCGTTCGAGTCGGATCACCAGCTTCCTAGTTCAATCAATGATTTCCTAATCCCCGCAAGACTTACGCCCCTTGCGGGGATTGATATTGGGCACTCAACTCAGAAGGAGGTTGGATGCTTTTAGATGTTTTTAGACAGGTTTGGAAGGCCGATAGGGGTAAAAATTTGGGGTGATTTGGGGCCTGGAAGAAATCTAAGCAGATGTCTCTAATACGATGGATCGTTTGTTCCCTCGCTGTGGCCATGCTCCTAGCTTTCGAGCGTTTTTCAGGTATGTGATGTTGCCGATGGCTTGAGCAAGATAAGGGCTACGATACGTGATCGCTCATTTTCCGGCACGTTCAAAGCGCTTCAATCTAGAACGCCCTATGCAATCCAAAAAACATGTATTCCAAAAAGTAGACGAAAAGCCTCGGCAGGCTCCATTCAAATCAAAAACTCCCATAATCGGCTACAGCTTGTCTTGACCTATGACGGAAAGCGTCACTACGTTTCTTTGGGGTTGAATAGTACGCTGCTCAATCGAAAATTGCTCAGGACCAAGTGTTTGGAGTTCAACGGGATATTGAATACGGGGAGTTTGACCCGACGTATCAGAAATATCAGGTCAAGGCTACACCGAAAATAGTGGCCCCGGGACCTGATAACCGAAAGTAATACTTTTGAGGCGAGGGCGGCTGAAATTAAGCTGAAGAAGGCTGGGAATGAGGAGACGGCAACTAGACCGTTTACAAGAGCGGAACGGGATCATCTCATAACCGCCTTTGAAAAAAATCGCTATCACAAGTATTACGCTCCGCTAGTCAAATTCTTTTTTCTCACAGGGTGTCTTCCCTCAGAAGCGCTGGCTCTACCCTAGGAAATAGTAGCAAGTCAACTATATTGTGTGACCAAGCCCTAGTCTATGATGGCAAATCTCTTGTGTTGAAAAAGGGAGTAAAGACTCAAAAGACTCGCAAGTTTCCAATTAATGCTCAACTCCAAGGCATGATTGAAAGGCTTAGGCATTCAAAAGAGGATACAACAGATTTAGTGTTTCCAAGCCCTAAGGATAAATTTCTCGACTGGGGCAACTTTACAAATCGTGCCTGAAAAGGTGTTCTTAATCCTTTGTCTGACCTTGAATATCGCAATCCTTACTAAACTCGTTATACTTTCTGCAGTTTGTGCCGGAAAGCTAATATTTCAAGCATCCAAATTATAATTTCAAGTATCCAAATTGCAAAGTGGGCTGGGAACTCAACGACCATGTTTGATCGAATATATGCGAAACCGACAGATTACAGTCAAGTAACAGAACTGTAGTTGTTTAATATTATTTAAATTAGACCTTAACTAGGTTGAGAAAAGTTGTTGCGTAAAAATCTGAGCACATCGGCATTAAGAGTATTATCTAGGTTATAAATCTCCTATTACTAGAAGATTTAGAGACAGCTGTTTTTCTTACATCAGTTTTCTACTAATTTTGACCAAAAGCTGTGAACGAATATGAGAACATCTACAAAATCTACTTGACTGTAGCCACACGATATAGCTTGTTACAGATAATTTTCAAGTATTTCAGCAGAAGCTTACTGTCCAGACCTTGTATTCTTTGCATCGAACAATACAAGGTCTGGTTTCACTGCTTGCCAATAATCTTGCTGCAATATTGCTTCTGTCGAGTGAGTTAGGACACTAATGATCGCGAGAAGTCTTAGACGACAACAGCTCACTCAACTAGTAAAGTGCGTAGGCGCTAGCCTTCTCCGCGAGTATACATCCGCACTTTGCCATAACAGATGACTAGGCAAGTATACGCTAAGCTTTAAATAAGCTACTTGATATTCATTCCTATCTAGGCATAAACTGTACGTGCAATTACTTATTCTTCATCTATGCTGCTGTATGTCTTTAACTGAAATATTTTCTGCGGGCGGTATTGTAATGTGGCCGCTTCTCTTATTCTCACTATGGCTAATCGCCGTTACAGTCGAGCGAGGACTATTTTGGTTCAGGATCAAGAAGCAAGAGCGCCCTGTCGTTAAAAGTATTCTCGAAATTTATAGAACGAATCCAAGCGCTGTCTTTGAAAAACTAAAGCAGAATATTAGTCTGCCGATTTCTCGTATCTTCCTAGAGGCACTGGAACTAGAGGGCGCTTCACCCAATCAGTTTCGGATAGCATTAGAGAGTTCGACCCAGGCAGAACTGCCCTTACTCAAACGGTTCAACACTGTTTTTGAAACAATTATCGCAGTTGCCCCATTGCTAGGCCTGCTGGGAACTATTTTGGGTCTCATTCGTTCCTTCGCCTCACTCAACTTAGGAGGATTGGACGACGCTAATACAGGGTTAGTCACAGGTGGTATTAGTGAAGCGCTAGTCTCAACAGCTGCTGGAATGATCGTTGCTATATTTGCACTGCTGTTTGCTAATTTATTTCGCGGATTTTACAGGCGTCAGGTAGCCCTGTTGCAAGAGTATGGCGGCCAGCTAGAAATTTTGTACGAATGGCATCACCAGGCAACAAACCAGAAGGAGAGCGCATATGCGAGTCGTTGATAATGAGGCAGATACACCTTTAAACATCAACATTCTGCCAATGATTGATGTCATTTTCGCAATTTTAGCATTTTTCATAATTTCTACGCTGTTTTTGACTCGTTCAGAAGGGTTTTCGGTAGATTTGCCTGAAGCTGAAACATCACAGTCTCAGAGTGAAGCCATCATTACCGTTACGATTGAAGATAATGGAGATCTCTCTATTGATAAGGTTCCAGTGGCTTTGAATGAGCTCACCCAAACGGTTCAAGAACAGATGGGGGAAAGCCGTGAGGCCCTGGTTACAGTACAGGCTGATGAAACAATTGACTATGGTCGAGTAATTGCTGTGATGGACAGGCTTCGAATGGTTGAGGGGGCTAGTTTGGGAATGGCTACTCAGCGGCCTAGCAGCTCAGCTGATAGCGCGGCGGAGTGATGAATGGAACAGCATAGAGGGACGATTTTTTCACCCTGGGTAGTGGGACTCGGGTTGGGAGTTGTTTTGCTTTTCGTGTTTTGGCTGTCTCTGACACAAGGATCGGTGCGGCTAAGCTGGAGTGAGTTTAGCCAGGCTTTATTGAGAGGAGGTGATCCTCGCTATCGGGTCATTGTGTGGGATTTACGACTGCCTAGGGTCATAGCGGCGCTGCTTGTAGGGTCTTCTTTGGGGCTGTCAGGAGCGCTGCTTCAAGGAATGCTAAGGAATAGCTTGGCCAGTCCTTTTTTACTCGGTATTTCGGCAGGCTCTGGCTTGGCTGCAGTAGCAATTTTGGGTTTAGGCATCTGGCAGATATGGCTGCCGTTGGGAGCCTGGCTAGGTGGTATTGTCACCATTGTTGTTGTTTTCCTTTTGGCGCGTACAGGGACTGGCATTTCAGTAGAGCGGCTAATTTTAGGGGGGGTTGCCCTTAGTTCTCTATTTGGAGCGATGCAGTCGATGCTGTTGTTGTTGTCACCAGATGGACAGGCGCAAGCAGCCTTGAGTTGGCTGATTGGTAGCTTGAACGGTCGCAGCTGGCAAGAAATTGTGCTGGTGTGGCCAAGTATGGTGGTGTCACTTTTTGCAGGTTGTTTATTAGCGCGTCAGCTTAATATTTTGAGTGTGGGCGATGATTTAGCGATAGGGTTAGGCACTTCTCTGATGCGATCGCGCATTCTCATTGGCATGGTAGCAACACTACTCACGGCAGGTGCTGTCAGCATTGCAGGGCTCGTTGGTTTTGTAGGGTTAATTGTGCCTCACGGTGTACGCATGCTAGTCGGGAGCGACTATCGTTTAGTGCTACCCTTTTCTGCACTTGGCGGAGCGTTGGTATTATCAGTTGCGGATTTGCTGGCACGGATTGGACCTACAGAAGTTCCTGTTGGTATCGTGACAGCAGTAATGGGTGCGCCTGTGTTTTTGTGGTTGCTTTACCGGCGTCGCAGCGCGGTTGGAGGGGTATAACAAATGCCTTTAGAAGCGCAGCAACTCTGCGGTGGCTACGGGGATCAGCGAATTGTTGAAGCGGTCAATCTCACCTTGGCTCAAGGGGAATGGTTGAGCCTAGTGGGTGCAAACGGTTCGGGAAAATCTACGTTGCTGAGGCTACTCAGCCGAATTTTGCCGACTCACAGCGGGCATGTATTGCTGAATGGAAAGGATATTCACACGCGATCGCCCACTGAAATTGCCAGACAAATGGCCATTTTGCCCCAGCAGCAGGTGCTCCCAGCAGGATTAACGGTACGACAGCTGGTGAGCTTAGGACGCAGCCCTCACCAAGCTTGGTGGCAGTGGGATCTGGACGCGCAGGGACGAGAGTATGTCGCCAAGGCGCTAGCTTGGACTGAAATTGAGCAGTATGGAGATCGCCCCGTAGCAGAACTATCGGGGGGTGAAAAACAACGCGCTTTTTTGGCCCTTGCGCTGGCTCAAGCCCCCCATGTTTTATTGCTGGATGAACCGACAACGTTTCTAGATATTCACTATCAGTTGCAGCTGTTAGAGCTACTCAAGCGACTCAATCAGCATCAGAAGCTATCGATTATTACGGTGCTACACGATATCAATTTGGCCGCTCGGTATAGCGATCGCATTGCCTTTATGCGACAGGGACATTTGGTATCAGTCGGTGAAATTAATGACGTACTGACTACTGAAACGATCCGAGCCGTGTTTAACGTAGAAGCCGCTATTTTGCAGACGCCTGTTGGTTTGCAAATTTGTCCTATTGCGTCTACCTAGTCAGTAGTGCATCCGTCAATGGCGAATCAGCCAAGCACCAACGCAACAAGGCACATGTGCACAGCACGATTTCATGTGTATATGTCTCGTTCTCAACTCCAGACATAAATGACAATCAATACTATTAGACCCACTTATTTAATCCCTGAAATGGCCCAAGCAAGCTTTAACACGATACCGGGCTGAAAGTCTTGCCAGCGTTGAAAATATTTCAGCCTTTTTCCATAGCATCAGCCGCTGTGCATGAAATGAATGCCCCCTGAGTAAATACTTAGAGAGACCTATTCTCTTTAATCGAAATGATGTATACTCGCCCTATTGGATTTGAATCTCAATAGTGAGCAGCCACAAAGGCCTGACTGAGGTGCAGCGTAACAAAGGTGCTAGGCCTGCTTACTGCGAGTTGTTCCTGTTTTAATCTCTTACTGACAAGTCCACTTTCCGTGGGCTTGCAACGCTTGTGCTATGAAATATTTCTCTCAATTCAAGTTCTTACTTGCGGCTTTTTTTCTTCCTCTAGGGTTTATTGGCTCAGTACCGGCCAAAGCTGAGACCTTTGAATCAGCTCAGCTGCATCATCAGAAGCCGTACGGTGAGGCTGAGCTAGTTCATGCTAGGCACAGTACGATACCTCAATCTGAAGTAGTCCGAACTGAAATAGTTGACGACGACATAGCTCAAGGCAAGCTAGAGCAGGCGGAGATCGCACAAGCAGAAATCGCACAGGTAGAGGTCGCGCAAACGGGGATCGCACAAGCAGACGCTCCAGCCGCTGAGCCGATCTCTCCAGAGGGTGACAGTGATGGCGGCACTCGACTACGCATTAACGTTACCGGGACACGCACGCCTCGGCCCATTCAAATCACACCTGCCAATGTTGAAGTGATCGACGCAGAAGATATTGATGAACAGCGCATATTTGATATTGGTGATTTGATTCGCTATGAGCCGGGCGTTTCGGTGCAAGAAAATCTCCAGTTTGGTTCCCAGGGCTTTAACATTCGAGGCATTGATGGCAACCGAATCTTGATTCAAGTAGATGGCATTCGCCTGCCGTCTGCGTTCCAATCAGGCAATGAATCAGTGGTTGGGCAAGGCTTTAACTTGGGCCGAGACTATTTCGATCTAGAGGTTTTAAGAACGGCTGAAATTATTCGCGGCCCTGCTTCCACACTATTTGGTAGTGATGCGCTGGGTGGGGCGGTCAGTTACTTTACGCTCGATCCCACTATTTTGTTAGATGCGGCTGGCACCAACTCGTCTACAGCAGCGTCCACTAACTTCAACAGTGACAACAACGGATTTGTTAGCACACTGGTTCAGACAAACCGTATTGGCGATCTGGATGCGTTGATTGCCTATACTCGCCGGGATGGCTCTGAACCTGAAAACTTAGGAGATGAGCAAGATAGTGACCGTAACAATATTTTGGGGCGCTTTGTTTATCGCCTAAATGATGAAAGCTCCCTAGACTTTACGGCAGAATATTTTGACAACACTACAGATACCACCACGTCAGAAGAGAACCTGCCGCTAATTACCGGGACAACAACTGCCTTCTCAGAGCAAATTGATACAGAGCGAGCACGCTTCAGCCTCGCTTATAAGTATGAAGACGAAGACACGGCATCGTTTTTAAATTTTGGCCAAGCCCGTATCTACTTTCAAGACTCTGAAACCATAGAGAACAACGAACGCACCTTCTTGCCCTTCAATTTTCTTACCTTCCAGCCAGGGGCACCTGCCGTTCGCATCAGTGAGAACCGTTTTACCGATAGGGTCTTTGGTGGAGATGTTCAGTTGCGTAGCGATTTTGACTGGGGGGACACTGAGCATCAGCTCACCTACGGCATAGACATCTCGAATACGTTCAATGCGCGCCCGCGCAATCGCACCCAAACCGATCTAGCCACCGGCGCCCAAACCCAAGACGCGATTCCCGATAATTTCCCTACGAAAGACTTTCCCGATTCCGATACGTTTCGTGTCGGCGTTTACTTGCAAGACGAGATCGAAGTTCCCAATGCTCGGCTGAGCATCATTCCGGGCTTACGCTACGACTATTACAATCTCAGCGTTAACTCTGACGAAGACTTTGAGCGTAACGGTGCGGTTGCCGCCGAGTTTAGCGACGGTGCACTTTCTCCTAACTTAGCCTTGGTCTATCAGCCGACTGACGAACTCAGCCTGTACGGGCGCTATTCTCGCGGCTTTCGCGCCCCACTTTACAACGAAGTCAACAGCGGATTCACAAACCAAATCTTTGGCTACCGAACGTTGCCTAACCCAGATTTAGACGCTGAAACTAGTGATAGTTTCGAAATTGGCGTGAGAGGTGCATATTCTCAGTTTGATTTTGCATTCACAGGGTTTTACAACCGCTATGACGACTTTATTGATTTTCAGCTTGTTGATACCGAACAAATTAACGGGCGCCCGTTTTCTGTTTTTCAAAACGTAAACATCGATAACGCTGAAACTTACGGACTGGAGGCTAAGGCCGAGTATCGCTTTGGCAAAGAGCCCCATGGCTTTAGCGTACTCAGCTCGCTCGCCTGGACAATTGGCAATAACCTGACGGATGATCGGCCCCTCTCAACGGTTGATCCGATTGAAGCAATTTTAGGCTTGCGCTATCGTGCCCCTGAGGAAAAATGGGGCGCAGAACTTGTGACAACGTTAGTGGGTACAGCAAGGGGTGAAGGGTTTGAGCCAGAAGCTGGTCAAGATCCTTTCGTTCCTGGTGGGTTTTCAGTCTTTGACTTGATTGGCTACTATCGTCTTAACTCTGATGTAACTTTTAATCTTGGATTATTTAACTTGCTTGACAATGACTACGTGCAGTATTCAGATGTTCGGTTTTTAGATGCTAACGACTCGTTATTTGAGCTGAGACGAAATCGGTTTGAACAGCCTGGTTTTAACCTGAGTGCAGGTATAAGCTGGAGATTTTAGTTTGTTAAGGTTAGTTGGTTGGAAACTGCTCTTTATTTTCTTTAAACATTCACGAGTACACTTACCATGTTTCGAAAAAAACCGCGAGAAGTGAAGTTCAAAAAGCCTCAAAAAATTCTTCTAACAAGCATCTTTGCCAGTTACTTTTCTTTCTTTGCTTGCGCTCCAACAACTAACATTCCACCCTCGTCTACGAGCTCTCTCGAACCAACTGAAGCGCTGGATCAATCCACCGCACAAGCGCCTGTTGAACTGGCTGAGAGAGTAATAGCCCTGACTTCGCTGAGCGCCGACCTAACGGCCACGCTAGGCGAAGACAAACTTATTGGCATCTCAAGCAGCCCAATGCTTGCTCAAGACGCTCGTTTTGCCAACATTCCGACCGTTAGCCGTAGCCGCACCGAACCCGACCTGGAGAAAATAGTCGATCTCCAGCCCGATTTAGTCATCGGAGCGGAAGGCTTTCACGACAAGGCGCTTCAACGTCTGAGTGACCTAGATATTCCCGTCTTGTCCGTTAATATTGATAGTTGGAAAAGTCTTCGTAGTTTTACAACAACGCTAGCCAGTATTTTGGATGCAAATGCACAACCACTACTGGAAAGATATGACGCTTGCCTTACTCAACCCTCTGCCGAAAATTTAGCTGACAGTACGTCAGCATTGGTATTGGTAAGCCGTCAGCCGATTTTAGCGCCCAACAGAAATAGCTGGGCAGGTGATTTTCTAGCTCAGCTAAATATCGAAAATTTGGTAGCCGAGCTACAGGGAGACAGTGAGTTTAGTGGTTATGTCACACTCTCCGCAGAAAAAGTGATTGAGGCTGATCCGGACACTGTTATGGTGGTTGATACGGGAGAAGATTTGCTAGGTCAACTGAAAGCTGAACCGTTCTGGAGTGAGCTGAAGGCAACGAAAGACAATAATGTTCTTTCGTTTAGCTATTTTGGCTTGATTAATCCTGGTAGCGTGGCTAGCATTGAAGCAACTTGTGAGCAGCTCAAAAGTGAGCTAACAGCCAAGTAACACGGGTTTGTATTGGGCAACGGCACCTATCACACCAGCTTTATCTTGTCTAAAGCCTCCTATTCCTGCGGTGAACTATCTGGAGTAGACGTAGCTTCCGGTAACGGTGCAACAGGCGCTATTGGTTGGGAAACAGGTTCCGGTGGGGCAACGGGCACTGGTGGCGGCGTGACAGGTTCCGGTGGTGGTGCAGTCGCAGGGACAGACGGGGAAACGCTGTTCTCTGGCACTGAGACTGGCTCAGAGGCTGGCGATTCCATACTTTCAGGAGCTGCTGGCGCTGAAGGTTCTGGCGCTGAAGGTTCTGGCGCTGAAGGTTCTGGAACAGAAGGATCTGGAACAGAAGGCTCTGGGGCAGCAATAGGTTCCGTCGTAACCGTTTCAACTGGTGAGGGCGTAGGTTCAGGCGCTCGCTCCTGCACAATTTCTCTTTCAGGTGCAGCAGGTTGGGGTGCTGGTCTCGTAACAGCTTCTCTTTCACCGCGTCTTCGAGCGGCCCGCGATCGCCGCGAACCCTCGATGCCAAAATCAATTTCAATAGAAACTGAACCACTACGCCCGCCGCTGTTCATTTCATAGTTGCGAGCGGCTTCTAACGCAGCTCTATCTAGGGCCGCGTTACCACTTGACTGCTCTAGCACTGCGCCAATAACTTTACCGTTTTCGTCGTATCGTAAGCTGACAGCAGGTGAACCTTCTATCCCTTCTTCCAAGGCTTCTTCAGGATATTCAGGGCGATCACAGCGGCGACAGCTCACCGTTGTAGGCCCGCTACTGTCTCCATTTCCATTGCCTGCGCCCGTCCCTGCGCCACTTCCGTTGGGCGGACCTGTTCGTCGTACCGTTTCTGCTCCTCTGCCACTGGGTTCCGCGGGTACTTCTTCTCTTCCTGTAGGGCTGCCATTTTCAGCACCGCGCCGTGCACGGGCGAGCCGCGCTCTTAGAGCATCAATATCAGGAGCAGCATTCGTCTCTGTTTCAGACACTTCTGATTCTGTCGATAGAGACGGTGAATCTAATGGTACTGCTTCTGTCTCTACCAATGTTTCCGGAACTTCCTCAATAGGCTCGAGGGGCTTAATTGAATCAGATGAGAGCTGAGGTTCAGGCAGCGAAGAGGCGACTGGGGGAGGCGCAGATACACCGCCCGAGATTTGAGCTTCAGCAGCCAATTCTGTCTGAGCGACTGCTTCTGTCAGCGCTTCCACACTTTCTTCTGGAGGAATTTCTTCAATAGGCATCTCAGGTTGCTCGACCGGCCCAGTCACAACCAGGGCAATGCGCTCCGGCGGCTCATCCACATCTGCCGGGATAAGTGCCATAAGTGGGATGAGACCTAAATGTGTGCCTACTGCAACAACCAAGCCTCTCATCAACCACTTTTTGGTGGCTGAATATTCTTTTTCATGTTGCTTTTGACAAGTATCAGAGAGACTCATGGTAGCAATATTTTTAAGAGTAACTAATGCAGTGTTCTATTAAGAGCAATTAGTCAATTAAATAGTCGCCTTGACGGGATTGATTCCCATCTTACAATAACGTATCTCTTAATCTAGTCAACTAGGGCGTGTCATCAGTTAAGCCAAATGACGGTAGCCGCCAAATGAATGGCGCTTAAG
>JBCCOO010000101.1:0-16628 GCA_039025345.1 Cyanobacteria bacterium P01_D01_bin.105
GATAAAGTCGACACCTCAGTCGATATGTACACTGACTCACCTTTGCTTTTGTTTGTTGTCAACAGCTGGTTTCTTGTTGAGCCTGAGCCTGAGTCTGAGGCAAGCCCCATTGCCATTCCGCTGGCCATTCCACTGGCCATTCCGCCGGCCATTCCGCCGGCCATTCCGGCAAAGGGATCTACTTTTGCCGGAAACTGGCCAGAAGAAGAGGGAGCAGAAGAAGAGGGAGCAGCAGAAGAAGTTGGCTCAACAGAAGATTGACTAGAGAGAACGGTCACCGTAATTTCAAACGGGCCAATGGTGATGTGATCGCCATCTTTTACCCGCTGCATAGCGCCGCCTGTTCCATTCACCAGCGTCTGACGGTCGTCTTGCCGATTCATAATCGCCAGCTGTCCTTTTGCCTCTGCCATAATCGCGTGAAACGGCGCCACCTGATCGCTGGCTAACACCATTCGCCGGACGGCTTTGTTCTTCATGGCAGCAGGCATTTCACCAAACTCACAGCCAAACGCAACCGGCGTTTCTAACGTCGGCGATCGCGTCTGTTGCGTGTTGGGATCTATCCAAGTGAGCTGCACTCGCATTGGCCTGCCTCTACCTAATTCACATTCGAACCATTCACCGCATAGGCAAAAGCTGCCTGCTGAGGCGGCGAGAGGACATCAAAGCCAAACGGCGTCATCGCAGCCGGACTGATAGGAGACTTGGTCGATATCACAGTGTCTTCATTCGCATCACGAAGCGACGTTTTACCCGCTTTCACTTTTACCTTATACAGCGATCGCTTCTCGGGCGTTTCAATTTCGTAACCATAGTCACGCTTCTTAATGCGATAAATCTGTTTATCTTGACCGTCTTCTAGCTTCAAATCACCATCGCCTTGCAAACGCAGAATATATAACTCCTCACTCTGCGCCGCATTTTCTAGCTTCCAATAGCCATCTTTCGTCACGACATAGCCCAATACTGTCTCATCGGCAGCTTTTATCTTCACCTTCTGACGATCATCTACTTTCAATCGTGCAATCTCATTGTCATCGGCATCGACAAATTTTGCCCCGTCAGCTTTAAACTTGAGAGAATATTTTTCTGCGCCGTCTGCCTGCTTAAACTTTATCTTCTCGGCAGCAGTCTGTTGTTCGCTCTGGCCTTCAGTCTGGACAACGGCAGAGGCATCTGCTGCTGGCGCAGAAACATCTTTTTCAACGCCGCTGCAGCCAAATACGATCAGAGATATTGTCAGCAGAGAACAGGCTTTCAGCATTAATTGATAATAGTGAGCCATAGAAAAGAGTAGGAAATAAACAGCGCAGCAGCGGTCATGCCGATGATTTAGACAGTTCTTTTGAGAGATTGAGGACTTGGTATGCGCTCAACAGCATTTGCGTAAATAGCTGGTACAAGCCATCTGCATCTAAACTGTTAGGCGCAACTTTCGCCCGGAGTAAAAGCTGATGATCATTCACTTTTATCTTTTTGAGCGATACCTGCTGCGGCAAATTCACAGCGCCTGCTAAGTCGGGCTGCAGCGCGGTCACCGCGCCATATCGCTTACGAGAAAATTTCAGCAGCAGCTGCGCCTCCATACCTTTTGGCTTTGTTTTTGTTTTGTGTTTGCGTTTGCCGCTCCGGCTCCGTTTCCACCCTGAACGCACCACTGTTAATTCTGTTAGCGTCAGCGCAAACCGCGTATTGTCCAAAAACTGTCCAGACAGTCGCAGCCAAGGATCTTCAAAAGAGGCTTGCGTCCAACCCGATCTCGCAGGCCATGGGCCTTTTGCAACCTGTTTCTTTTTCTTCGTAGGGGCAGAAAAATCTATACGAGTGGCAAAAGCAGTGTTTTTCGCCATATCCCGCTCTAGCATATCCACCAGCTGCATTGGCAAGGTGTAGCGCAAATCAGGGACCGCAAACTGATTCCAACGCCCGCCCAAAACGCCCGTCACCATGGCCACTAGCAATAAAACAATCGGTACCAGCAGCAGCACCCCCGCAGCGGTTTCTTGTGCGGCCCAAATGAACCCCACAAAAGCGCAGATGGCCGAAATAATGGCAATGGTGAAGTAGAGAGTTCTTTTCTTTTCTGCTTTCTTATCTTGTACGGCAATCTGCTTAAAGTTAGCCTGAAGCTGCGGCCCAGAAGGTGTGCCTTCGTATACAAGCGTTTTGCCAAACGATTTTAGATCAAACGCCATCCAGCTCACCCCTCCTTACATTAAACTTCCTTGACACTAAACGTCCTGAGGCTTACCGCAGACACCCCCACAGCGCCTAGCATTAGCCACACGCCTTCAGATACATATCAAAATATATTGATTCAAAGATACCCGGATATTACGGAAGTCTTCAACGTAATGAGATGGGGCATACTTCAATAGATCTTGATATAAGCCTGTCATCAATGACGCTGCCAATTGCCTATCTGTCTTTTGATGTGGTGCCCTCCCACAAGGGCGCGGCGGTGCATATTGAGTCTTTTGTGCGATCGCTCGCTCGCACCCACGGCGATGTAGCGCTTGTCACGGTCGCAACTGCAGCCAGCAGCCAACCTGCCGTCAACTGGCCCGGTGTCCATCACACGGTTCTGCCCGCAGCCGGCAAAACCCTAATAGATAGGGTCATTCACTTTCGCAAGCATTTACAGCGTTGGCTGCAAGGCAAACGATTTGAGATCATTCAGGTGCGCTCTATCTTTGAAGGGATGATAGTCGCAAGACAAAAGCAACAGTTTTGCAACCGGCTCATTTTTGAAGTTAACGGGCTCCCTTCCATTGAACTGAAATACCGCTATCCCAGAGTGGCAGAAGATTTAGAGCTGATGAACAAATTACTCACTCAAGAGAGAATTTGTTTAGAAGCGGCGGATGTGATTATTACGCCGAGCTATGTTACCCAAACCCACCTTATGCAGCGCGGCGTTTCACCCGAGCGCATTCAAGTTATCCCTAACGGCGTTGATCTATCGGTGTTTAACCATCAGACACCCACCACACAGACGCCCATAGAAACGATGAATATGCTGTATTTTGGAACGCTATCGGCATGGCAGGGGGTAGATCTGGCCATAGATGCCCTATCGCTATATCGCCGAGATTTTAAAGCAGCACTTACCATCGTTGGCCCCGCAAAAGGAAAACAGATGGCAACCTTAGAAAAACTGAGCAGAAAGCTAAACGTCACAAACTTTGTTGAGATCTTGCCAGCGCGGCCCCAGTCAGCGCTGATTGAGCTGATGCATAAAGCCGATGTGATCGTCGCACCGCTCAAGGCAAACGATCGCAATTTAGTGCAGGGCTGCTGTCCGCTGAAGGTGATTGAAGGCATGGCATCAGGAACACCTGTGGTCACCACAAACTTACCTGTCGTCACTGATTTGGGAGACAGCGAACGGCACTTTTTAGCCGTGCGCCCAGGGTCGGCAAAAGCCATCAAAGATGGCATGCTGAGGCTGCGAACGGACGCAAGATTAAGAAGGATGCTCTCTGAGCAGGGGCGACAGCAGGTTGAGCAAAAATACGATTGGGCGATCGCCCACCGAGCCCTATTAAAAATCTACAACCACAAAGCCCAGCACAAGTCTTCCTGCTTAACAGCTTGACAACGGCTTAACACCAACTGCTAAGACCTTTCGTCACGCACCTTCACCACCGATTCTCTTACGCCGCTGCTGCGCCTGCTCTCTGTAAAATCAACCTGTGTAGCATCAATCTGTGTAGCGCTGCCAGTAATCCTATTTTCCTGCGGCTCAACAGAAGGCAAGGGGATCTGTGCGCATCGATGCAGCAAATCGCGATAGCGCTGCGCACAGCGTTTCATAGATAGTCGTTGCGCGTCACGAGCAGAGGCTGCAGCCTTTTTCTGCAACCGTGAGGGATCTTTAAAGTGTCGTTGAATGGCAGTCGCCAAAGCCTCGGCCGATTCAGGCCTTACCAAATCGCCATACAGTCCGTCTCCTAGCAGTTCTTTAGGGCCAGCAACACAGTCAGCCGCAACGGTAGGCACGCCCAATGCTGCGGCCTCGGCGCCTACTAACCCAAAGCCTTCGTAGCGCGACGATAGGCAAAACAAAGAGGCGCGAGCCAGCGCCGGATATGGATTGCTCAAATACCCTAAGAAAACGACGCTATCGGAAACGCCTAACGCTTCAGCAAGACGAATCAGATTCTCTTTTTCCGCGCCTTCTCCAATCAAAACTAGCCTATGCTGGCCAGCGTTTGAGTTAGCATTTTGCTGAGCTTGCTTAATGACAGCAGCATGCGCTGAAATCAACAAATCAAACCCCTTTTGAGGAGACAATCGCCCGATGCCAACGATAAAAGGAATGTTATCTGCCATTAACGGCTCTATCTGAGCCGACGGCGGTGCTTTCGCTAACCGACGCACTTTCTCAATATCGATGCCATTCTGAATGGAGGTAATCTTCTTTCGGTTTATGCCGGGTTCTATTGTGGGTGTCAGTCCGCTACCGACACAGACCACTGCTTTCGCTCGCCCATACACCCATCGCCGAATCGAACGCTCGCGGCGGTAGCTAGGGCTACCAGATGAAACTTTTTGAATATTATTTTGAACGATTGCTATCGTGGGCTTTCTGAGCATAAAGGCCAACAGCCCCGGCAGTAAAATTCCGTTCTCCCAGGTAAACGCAACCACGTCGGCTTTGAGCATCGCTTGCGTGAGTCGAAACAGTAACTTAGGCAAACCGGCTAGCGTAGACTGGTTCTCTTCTAATACAATATCGACCGTAATGGGGGGATTGGGGAGCGGCGCTCGCCGCTCGCAGTCTCTCACCATAAAGAGATCGACCGCTACATTTTGTCGCGTGAGTTCTTCACCAAGATTAACAATGAGATTGACCGCGCCATTACGATAAGGGGCTGGCAAGATAAAAACGACTTTAAGAAGCTGTTGTTTTGAGTATGATTGTTTTGAGCCTGTTGTTCGAGAAAGCTGTTCCTTTAAGAGCATAACCGCTAATCACCAATGTATTTCCAGGTTGGAATGAGGAAGCACTCATCTCCAGCCATCATTTGTGTAATTAGTCACTCATTATTACTAAGTAATCAGAGAACTCATGTATGGCTCAGGCATCCCAACATCAAAAAAATATGATTAGTAATGCCAAATTTATCTACGTGACACACTTTCTCCGTATCCTAAATTATTTCCTACCAACAATTACCGCAAATACTTCTATACTCGTCCAGCATTTTATACATCAACCACCAATCACACTGAAACAGGCTGCGTATCAAGCTCTAATGACTAATCTCCTATTTTTTCAACCAGGTCTGTCACTCTCTTTTTAATCTCATCGCGAATTTCTGGAAAAATCTCTGGGCGCTCTGCTGGATCTTCTAGCTGCCAATCATCAAAATAGGCTCGTTTCACCCAGGCTGCAGGTAAGCTCACCCCACAGCCACAAAGAGAAATCACCGCATCAAAGTTTTCTGCGTCAAAGTCTGCAAGGGCATCAGAGGTTTGACCGGTAATGTCAATGCCAATATCGGCCATCGTGGCGATCGCCTCTGGCCTCACCGAGCTCGCCTCCAACCCCGAGCTAACCACCTCAATTTTTCCCTTGCCAATTCGCTTGGCAAACCCTTCCGCCATCTGCGATCGAGATGAATTCTTCTTACATACAAACATCACTTTTTTCATCGGTCACTGGCTCCTCGGCAAATTTCATACACTTAGTCAGTTCCGGCGCTGTCATGCGCTGTAACCCATGCGCGCTCAACCGTTGCTAAAACTGAAACCAGCAAAATCATAGCGCCTCCACCGCTTAACGTAGGGTTAAGAACACAAAACCAGCCATTATTAGGCCCGTCTCTAGGGCCTAAACTTAAGACCATGACATCAGCCAACTCAAAAGACACCCTGAGAAAACTCGCGATCCTACCCACCCTGTTAGGGGGCCTATTAGGAGGGAGCATTGGGCTCAATCAAATCGTCGCTAATCCAGGATTAGCCCAATCGTCAGCCCAATCATCGGCCCAACCATCAGGCCAACCACTGGCCCAATCCTGGGGAATTGGAACTGGTTCTGCTGAATCCACCAATACTGACCCCACCCCCGCATCTACACCCACCCCTTCAGTACCTGAAACCGACCCCGCACCTTTGATTACCGACATCTCCAACTACCGCGAATACGGCGAAGTCATCGAACGCACAAAGTCTATGATTCGCGATGCTGAGGCCCGCCGCCTCGCAGCAGGACACGATCTGCAGATTATGGATGTCACCTGGGAAGATACTGGCCGCTACGACAATTCATCGGTTGGCCCCAACATCAGCGACATGACCATACAAGTAGAGCACCGCGATCCGCGATCCGGAGAAGCTAGCCTCCACCTGATGCCCGTCATTCGCTATCCCAACTTCTCCGATCTAACCGCCGACGTCCCCATGCAACGTCTCTCTGTGCTCACAGGGAATGAAAAAGGTGAAGACGTAAAGCCCACCCTGCTTGCAGAAGTTTTAGAAGATTTACGCAGCCATCTTACCCAGCCAGAGTCTTGGACAGGTCGCAACCAATCTCTGCTCGCAGAGCGTGACTCTCACGTTCTCGTCAGTGCGCAAGCGGCCTTTCTCCCTATTCCAGAGGGCAAAGAAGCCACTTTTAATCCTGTTTTATTCAACTATCAGTCTTATCCGGGTGACCCAGCTGTTCTCACCATTCTCGCAACTCGTGAAGGCACCAGCACCACCATTATCGATAACCAGCGCGACGGCTTCGATGCAGGTCGCACCTGGGGGCAGCGCTTATTTTTTAATAAAAATGGAGAACGAGCTAGCCTCACAGGCAAACGCATTAGTGACTTCCGCACTGAGCAAAGCGAAGCAGAAAACAGCCGCGCAACAACGCTGCCGCCCGTAGAGATTAACGAAGAAGAGGGGCTGAATATGGTAATGCTCATTCAGGTGCCGCTCAAGCAAAAAGAGTCTTTTAACGACAGCTTTGCACAGGCAGATTCTTTAACGTTACAGGCCATGCCAGCTGCACCTATAATGGAGAGTGCCCGCGCCAGCAATGTAGAAGCGGCGGTGATTGGTCACGGCCCTGTAGAAGGGCCCTTCACTGAAATCGATAATCTCGACATTGAGCGCGATCCTAACTTTCCTATTCGCGTGACGGTTCAGTTCTACAAGGCCACGAGTAACGGCGTTGTTTCAGAAAAAGACTTGGCCGACATTGATGAACAGATTTCACGCATCTACGAAGATGCAGACTACGTTGGGAGCTTAGTCACCGATGGTCGCAGCGACAGACCCACTGAGTATGAAGGCGAGCACACAGAACCAGAAGACTGGTGGGATGAGTTTTGGAAGCACAGTAAAAATCGAATGGGCATGACCCAGGAAGAAGCCAGAGCGCTATTACGGCGTCTTCGCGGTCAACAGTAGCAAAAACAGTGTCGCGTCAGCGCCTAACGGCCTGGGCTGAATGGCCTGGGCTTTAATGACCTGACTGGGCAACTATCTATGGCTTACTAACCGCGTTCAGACAACCTTGTCCAGCTGCAACATCGCTAATATTTTGCAGAGTTGTCTTGGCAATATTGGCAAGTGCCTCCTGGGTAAAAAAGGCTTGATGCGCCGTAATCACCACGTTAGGAAAAGATTGAAGTAGCTGAAAAATATCGTCTTGAATCACCGTATCGGATAAATCTTGAAAAAACAGACTACCTTCATCTTCATAGACATCAATACCCAAATAGCCAAGCTGCCCTGACTTAAGGGCACTAATGGCAGCCTTAGTATCCATCAATCCGCCTCGGCTCGTGTTAATAACCATTGCCCCTGGCTTAAGCTGACTAAAGCTTTCGTCATTCAGCATGTGATACGTACTTGGCAGTAGCGGGCAGTGCAAAGAGATCACATCACACTGACTTAGCAGCGCCGATAGCGACACATACTCAACGCCAATCTCTACTAGCGCCGAGTTTTCTTGAACATCGTAAGCCAGCAAACGACAGCCAAAGCCATGCATAATGCGAGCAAAGCACTCGCCAATTTTGCCCGTGCCGACCACGCCAACCGTTTTACCATGTAGATCAAAGCCGAGCAGGCCTTTGAGCGCAAAATTATCTTCTCTGACTCGGTTATACGCTTTATACAGTTTGCGATTTAGCATCATTATCAGCCCCACTGCATGCTCGGCCACCGCATACGGCGAGTAGGCCGGAACCCGCACAACTTGAAGGCCAAGTGCTTCCGCAATCTCAAGATCCACATTGTTATATCCAGCGCAGCGCAGTGCAATGAGCTGGGTGCCGTTAGCGGCAAGTTCTCGCAGGCAGCTTTCTCCTAAATCATCATTGATGAACACGCACACGGCGGGAAAACCGGCCGCTAGCGGCACCGTTTTTAACGTTAATAGAGGTTCAAAGAAAGTAATCTCGTGTTCAAAGGATTGGTTAATACGTTCAAATGAGCTTTTGTCGTAGGCTTTTGCACTGAAAAAAGCAATTTTCACACTTTCAACCTCCTCATTTATGGTCAAGTCCATGAGCAACTGACCTCTCATCGCTCATTATATGGAAATATTTCTGGTTCAGAGTAAAAAACTTTTAATGCCTATCTCTTCGGCCTTCAGCGGAGCTAAGAAGCATAGGCGCAGCCCCTCTATCTTGCGCTAGGCGCAGACATCTTCCCCTTTAGACATCTTCTCTTTTCTAAGGGCAGCTGCATTTTGCTTCAGCTTTGGCAACACCAGCGTGAAGATACTGCCTTCTCCAATCTTAGAAGATAGCGTGATGTCACCTTTATGCATTTCGGCAATTCGCTTAGACAGGTGTAAGCCTAAGCCACTACCGGCTCGCATGTGTTTGCCTTGGTAAAACCACTCAAAAATTCTCGCCTGAGCTATTTGATCAATCCCAGAGCCCGTGTCTTGCACGGCCGTTGACACAAAATCTACGCCATCTTCACGCTGCTCTACAGAGAGCCTCACGGTAATGCTGCCTTCATCGGTAAATTTAATCGCATTTCCCAACAAGTTAGTGAGCAGTCGCCTCAGTTCAATGCGATCGCCCAGCACGCTATAGGGATCTTCATCTTGATCCTTCATCTCCAGATTGAGCTGGAGTGATTTTTCTTCCGCGAGCGGCCGTAGCTCTTTAACAACATCCTTTGCAATTGCACCCATCGAGAGGGGCGATCGCACCAGCTTTTTGTGGCCAGCCTCATGTCGATAAACCTGCAGCAGCGTATTGGTCATATTCAACAGATTTGCATTGTTAGTGACCACGTTGTTAATGGCCTCTGCCATTTCTACAGGCGGCTCTCCAAAAACGCCCTCCAAGCATAGATGCAGCACTCTGTTAGCCGCTACCAAGGGCGTGCGCAAATCGTGAGTAAGGCGAGCGACAAAGTCATCGCGCTGCTGGAGCATATCGGATTGTTTATCCATGCTGCGCTTAAGCCGCAATAGCGATCGCACCCGCGCCAATAGCTCGTTTATATCAAACGGCTTACGAATAAAATCATCCGCACCCGAGTCTAGGCCTTCTGCAACGCTAGAACGCTCATTCGCCGTCACCAATAAAATAGGAATGTAAGGCAGCTTCTCACTTTGACGAATGCGCTGAGACACGTCATAACCGCTCATATCAGGCATCATCACATCCAACAAGATGAGATCTGGCGGTGTCTTATACACAAAATCTAGCGCTGCTTGACCGCTGTCAACGCAGTAAAGGTCGTAGCCATCTTCGTCGTCTAAAAGAGACTTCAAAACAATGAGGTTATCTGGAACATCATCGACAGCGAGAATGGTGGCAGAAGTAGACATCACAGCTTAAAAGGAGAGATCATTACAGCAGATAAAAAACAAAAATAAAGGCGCTAGCGTTGAAAACACAGATTATACCGCTGATACTTGACGAGGAATTTTCACAGAAACCGTTGTTCCTTTCTTTACCTCGCTATCTATGGCCACTGTGCCATGCATCATACTGACTAGCGAAGAGACAATAGCTAACCCAAGGCCCGTACCACCATGCCGCCTTGTTAGCCGCTGATCCGCCTGATGAAAGGGATCAAAAATGTAGGCTAAAGCAGACTCTTCAATGCCACATCCCGTATCTTGAACTGTAATGATAATGCTGTCGCTCTCCAAATCATTATCAAGGTCATTATTCGAATGATTATCCGAAGCGGACGCGACACCGAGCTGAACACAGCCACTATCCGTAAACTTGATAGCATTAGACAATAGGTTGACTAAAATCTGACGGACGCGCACAGCATCATTGAGCACAATCGGATTGTCTAAATCGAAATCGATACAAATAGGGATATCTTTTTGGGTTGCTAACGAATGCAATTCATCAACCGTACTTTCAACCAGTATCGCTAAATCTAACTCTGCAGGCTCCAGCTCCATGCGGCCTGCCTCTGCTTTAGAAAAGTCTAAAATGTCGTTAATTAGCGCGAGCAGGTTTTCTCCATTTGCGAGCACTCGGCCAGCCATTTTGTTTTGGGCCTCATTCAGCGCCCCTTTGGAACCGCACAACAGGATTTGCGAGAAACCGATGATCGCATTGAGGGGCGTTCTTAGCTCGTGAGACATCATCGCCAAAAACTCTGATTTTAGGCTTGATACCTCTTGCAGCTGAAGGTTCTGTAAGTGAATATGGCGGCGCTGCCTCTCTAATTCCTGGTTCTGCTTCTCTAGCAGAAGGTTCTTTTCCCTCAGATCCGAGTTCGCTTTTACAGCAACCCTCTCCGCTTGATGCACCCTCAAAGCGCCTCTTATGGAGAGCTCAACCACATCGGCAGACAGCTTACTCTTGGTTAGATAGTCGGAAGCGCCAGCTTTCATAAGATTAACAGCTGTTTCCTCACTCCCCTGCCCAGTGAGCACAATGACCGGTAAATGTAGGCCTCTCTCACGGATAATACGAATGAATTCTAAACCGTTTCTTCCGGGTAAGTCGTAATCGACAAAAACACAGTCAAAAGATGATGCGCTTATCATCTTCAACGCAGTCTCTGCATCCGTCGCTTCCGACAGCGCACTCTCGTATCCTGAAGACTTAAGCACCCGGCGGAGCGACATCCGATCCACCTGGTCGTCGTCAACAACGAGGACGCTGAGATTGTTTTGAAATGAATGTGGCATCGCAACGCTAGTAGGCCAGCGCAACCTCATCGAAAGGACTTGTGCCCGATGAGTTAACTATAAAAATGATTGTGTCTTATTATCTTATCAATTGAATATTCGCTACACGAAACATTTGAATACTCACTAGGGCATTTCGCAGAGCGTCCAGTAGCGGTTAAGCGCAGCCATCACATCTGCAAAGCTGGCAAACGTGACCGGCTTAAGAATATAACCCGCCACGTTGAGGTTATAGGCGTCAACGCGATCCCGTTCCTGATCTGAGGTAGTTAGAACAATGACCGGAATAGGTTTCAGGGAGGGATCAGCCCTTAGCGCCTGCAAAAATTCTAATCCGCCCATTTTAGGCATATTGAGATCCAGTAGAATCAGCCGCCGCGTTTCGGGCATCTGAACTTTCTCTGATTTCCCCCTCAAAATGTCTAAGGCTTCCAGACCATTTTGAGCCGTAAATATGGGGTTAGCAATGTTCGCCTTCTTAAACGAGCGGCGGACATTCATAACATCTACGCGATCATCTTCAACAAGTAAAATATTGGTTGTCACCATTTCTGACATAGGCTTAAATACCTACCGCAAAAATCAACAAGTGGGGATCCTGCTCAACCGGCATTTGCACCAGCTCCACATCAACATCTGCGCAGAGTGAGTAGCTCTAATATTCCAGAATACGTGCCCATATTTCTCTCTACCAGAAGATAGAATTAGCCTCAAAAAAACCGAAATGCCTGCGCAGAGAAGTTCTAAGCAAGCAAAACTGAGCAGAAAAATTCACAAATTCACAAACTCACAAGCTCACCCAACGGGCTTACCAACAGTCTCCATATACTCGGCCACGTCTTCACAAAATCTTGGGCCAAGTGAAGCGAAAGGTCGTCCCCTCTCCAGCAGCAGAATCTACAGTAATGCTACCGCCCACTTCGGTCAGAATCTTTTTCACAATCGAAAGCCCAATACCCGTACTTTCGTAATCATCCCGTGCCTTTAGGGTTTGGAAAATAGCGAAGATCTTGTCGTGATAGTCGGGTTCGATACCAGGGCCGTCGTCTGAGACCGCAAATTCGTAGGCATCATCGCGTACGCTGGCAAAGATTTTGATGTGGCCATCTTGGCGGTCATGGTGCTTAATGGCGTTGCTAATCAGGTTTTGAAACACCTGAGAGAGTGGAACTGCCTGGGCGCTAATGACTGGCATATCCGGCGCAATCTCTACTGTCATCTCACGATTTTTTACGGTATTGCCCGAACTATTAGCCGACATACCATCAGCAGACACACCATCAGCAGACACACCATTCGCAGGCAAAAGGCTATCGGCAGGCAGGAGAGAGGCCACGATTTCGCTCAGCAGCTGTCCCACATCTACCTGCTCATAGCTTTGCGCCACACGTCCTATCCGAGAGTAGGTTAATAGCCCGTTAATAAGGCCTTCCATACGGTTGACGCGACTCTTTAAGAGGTCGAACTGTTCTTTATTGTCTTCGGGCAACGTGCTACCCAAGTCTTCTTCTATCCAGGTGGCTAGGTTCGCGATCGCCCGTAGCGGTGCCTTCAGATCGTGTGACGCCACATGGGCAAATTGATCCAACTCCCGATTGCGATTTTCGAGCACCGCCGTTGTATTGGCAAGCAGCCGGTTGGCAACGAGCAAATCTTCTTCTTTCAGCGTCCGCACCGTAATGTCTTCAAAGGCGACACCCACATAGTTTTCTGCCAGGGGAAAAGCTTTGACTGCAAATACGCTTCGTTCTATTCTGCCGTCTTCATAGGTCACCTCACCCAAATCTATGGGCTGCCCAGTGCAGATAACCTCCACATAGCGCTCCAAAATGTCAGTATTTTCTAGATTGGGAAATATCTTGGTTACACGTTTGCCTATCGAGGTCTCTAACGGAATGCCCAAACAGGCAGATGAGGCTGGATTAGCCATCCTCAGTCTCAGACTGTTGGCATCATTAAAATCATCCAGCTGAAGGATAAAGAATCCAATTGGCAGATTGTGAATGGCTTTGGCATACAAGTCGGCTTCTTGCTGAGCTGCGACCGTCTGCAACCCAGCTTCTCTCGTCTGGCGATAGCGCTCTCGGCTTTTGGCTAGCTGGCGAATGCGCCGGGTGACATCGCGTCCGGTGCAGCAGATCTGCCACTCCGGTAATGCCACCGCCAACCGCCACTCTATCCACATGACGGCGCCCGTCGGCGCTATGTGGCGAAAGGTCATGCGAGTCGCACGCTTGCCAGCATCGACTCGATGTTTTAAGAAATGCGCTAGTCGGCGTTGGTTAGCGGCAATATCATCTGGATGTGTCAAATCTGGCAGTCGCTGTTCTGGCAGTCGCTGTTCTGGCAGTCGGCTCAGCAAATGTCCTAAAACATGCTCAAACGCTGCATTCACCGCCAAAAACTGTCCATCTGCACCGAGCACACACATAGGGTCTGCAGATAGCTCGAAAAATTTAGAAAGATTCGCCATACTTAGTCGGTTACAGTCAGCTAACCCCACTCAGTCGGTCACGCTAAAGCTACAGCACCTAGCTATAACGCCAGCTACAACGCCCTGTTATTCTAGTCTGCGAATGTTCACAGGCTCTACTATTCTATCTTTGGGCCCCTTACTATTCTATCTTTGGAAAAGGGATACCCGCTCATGCATACACGCCACTCAGCCGCACGGCAGATAGGGTTTAGGCATCCGTACGGCAGTTGTGTAGGGAACTACACACCCCATCAGCCCAAGACAATAGGCCAAGGTTATCTATGCTTGCGTCCCAAGATTCACGCTCTCAGAATCAAGATAAAAGCGCGGCTATGCCGCAAAAGACTATGCCAGAGACTATTAGCGTTGCGCTCATTGAAGATCACGATCTTACTCGGATAGGATTGCGGGCAGCTTTTCGGCAAGCGGGATTTCAGTTTGTCGGTGAGGCTGATAACGGTCAGCAAGGGCTAGCGTTAATTTCAGAGATGCATCCAGATGTTGCCATTGTCGATGTGGGCCTACCCGACATCGACGGGATCGAACTCATTCAGCAGTTCAAAAAAGAGAATCCTGACAGTGAAACGCGCATTTTGATGCTGACGATGCATGACAGCGAAAAAGCCGTACTGGCAGCGTTTTCAGCAGGCGCAGATTCTTATTGTACGAAGGAAATAGATACGGAAGATTTAATTACAGCCATTAAGGAGACCCAAGCGGGCAACTCCTGGATTGATCCATCGATTGCGAGTCTTGTTCTTTCTCAGGTAAAGCCGGCAGGGCCGGCAGGTGAGAGCTTTAGCAGCAAAACAGTTGAGATCAGAGCAGTCGATCCGGAATACGAACAAATTATTGAAGCGTACCCGCTCACAGAACGAGAGCTAGAGATTTTGGCTTGCATCGTGGATGGCTGTAGCAATGCGCAAATTGCTGAGCAACTGTTTGTGACCGTAGGCACGGTCAAGACACATGTCCGTAACATTCTTAATAAGCTGGGCGCGAGCGATCGCACCCAAGCCGCTGTTCGTGCCCTACGCTCCGGTCTGATTAGCTAGTCAATGAGTCAGGCAAACTGGCCTACACTAACTGGCCTGGCCCAGATACGCTAGCAACGATCGCCGCATTACATCTACTGGAGCGGGCTGCCCCAGCCAAATTTCTAGTGCAGCGGCCCCCTGCTGCACTAACATTTCTAATCCATCTATAGCCACAAATCCAGCCGCGCTAGCCTGCTGTAAAAACACGGTAGGGCGAGGCGTATAGATTAAATCATAGGCAATCTTCGGCGTTGAGTGAGGTAAGTTACGACCTAAGCTGTTCATGTCTGTATCGCTCAATGGAGAGGCGCCAATATTCGGATGCATCCCAACGGGCGTTGCGTTCACCACTAAGCCTGCTTGAGGCAGTCGCACTGGCAACTCCTGCCAAGGAAAGACCGATAGCTTAGCGGCAATATTGGGCGCAGCACGCCAACTTTGAGCAAAGGCTTGACGCTTTTGAGGTGATCGCCCACAAACCCAAACCTCTGCGCAGCCCAATTCTACACAAGCCGCAACCACTGCTCGCGCCGCCCCCCCATTTCCCAAAATCAACGCAGGCACATCTTGCCAATCTAGCGTCAGCGCCTTTATAGGCGCTAAAAAACCTGCTGCATCCGTGTTTGTTCCGTGCCAACGAACCTGATGGCCAGACTCACCAGTGGCAATATCACTTCGCCACACCGTGTTCACAGCCCCAATAGCCTGCGCAACATCACTAATCTCATCCAAGAGCGGCATAATTGTCTGTTTGTGAGGAATGGTGACGTTAAACCCCCGCAGGCCAATCGCAGAAAAACCATCGAGAGCTGTCTTCAGCAAGCTTGGCGCAATTGGAAAAGGCAGATAGACCGTATCAAGGCTAGCGTCGAAGCCAGCCTCGTCTTTTTCTTGAGGTGAAGTAGCTTGGAGATGGGAGATCGCAGCGTTATGCATCAACGGCGAAAAAGAATGCTCCACCGGATAGCCAATGACCCCAAGCAGCCGAGTTGTTCCCTTAATCACCATTCGAGTCAGTATCCACCTATTCAAATACCACAGTCACCGAACCGCCCGTCAGCACTCACCGGCTACGCGTTAAGCCTACTGCTAATTAAGCCTACTGCTAATTAAGCCTAAAACGAGGCATAGCCAAAGGTCACATCAAACTCACGGCACCAAATCACCGCCGAACTAAACGCATCAATATCAACATCTGCTGGAATCTCGTAGCGCTGTGTGCCAGCCACCCGCTGCAGTCGCCCTAAGTTTGCATAGTCGCTATCAGCGTAGGTGGTAGGAACGGCCTCACGATGCAGCAAAACAAACAGATCAGGGCCGCGATCCGAACGAAAATCACTATCAAATTCGAGATATCGTCGGCCAGCGTCTTCTACAATCCGTGCCTCCCCCATCACCGTATGGCCCGCCTCTCCGACAAATGAAGACGGACTCGTTGCCGCCGCCACTAAGACCGGCTGCGAGCTTAGCGTAGACGCTGTTGTAGAAATCTGCTGGGCATTTACAACCAAATTAGGATATTGACTCAATACAGAAACAGCCAATGTCAAACCCGTTAGCGTAACCTGTTGAATAAAAGAGACCTTCATGGGAGTTCACCTTATCTAAATAAGCTTAGGAAAATACAAGATTTGAAAAGAGAGAACACAACTGTGTTGGCACATTTTCACGGACTTGTCGCACACGTACATCCGTTGAGCCATCCATTGAGCCCTTTGCATTTCGTTAATCTCAGTATGGTTTCTCCGCCAAACGCGTAAATGATAATTACATAAGCGCTACCTGAAAGTTATCACCCGCTCCTGTTATTCTCCTATCAGCAAACACGACTATTCAGAAATAAGTAGTCATACACAATTAATTATCATACGGTCAAGAGCATAACAGCCCCGTTCACTGCGGTCATTCATACCATCGACAATTGCTTCGATAAGTTCGTCCTCATAGTCAAACATACGGCCAGCAAGTTCATGGGTTTTGA
>JBCCOO010000102.1:0-16392 GCA_039025345.1 Cyanobacteria bacterium P01_D01_bin.105
CTCCTTTTTTTTACGTTTGAGAGGTGTCATGACATGATGTTTTAATTACCTGTCTCGGTAGTCGCATCACTTCATTACTGAAGGGGGTGCCGAAGCAGACATCACCATTGCCGAAGTCACGCGAATACGCAAACTATTTGTGGCGAAATATTATTCCCTATATGTCAGGACAAGCCCGATGCATTGCTCCCGACTTGATTGGGATGGGGAAGTCGGACAAGCCTGACATCCGCTACGGCTTTATGGACTCCTATCGCTATCTCTCAGCGTTTATCGAGCAGATGGGACTCAAAAATGTCACCTTGGTGTTGCACGATTGAGGCTCTGGCCTTGGCTTCCACTACGCCAACCTGAACCAAGCGAATGTCAAAGCGATCGCCTTTATGGAAGCGTTGTATGACTTCCCAGACCTGACAAACTTGCCGACGTCGATCAGGATTGCGAGCACGTTTCTGCGCAGCCCTACCTTTGGCAAACTGGTGGTTGGGAATTTCAATCTCTTCATCAACAAGGTTCTGCCCGACATGATCGTTCGGGACTTGTCGCCAGAGGAACAGGCTGTCTACGCCGCTCCCTACAAAACAAAAGAAAGCCGACGTCCATTGTGGATGTGGCCGCAAGAGTTGCCATTGGACCCGGCCAAGCGGACACCAGTAAGGGAGGCTTTTGAAGCTTGGCGGGATTGGCTACCAGCTTCTCGCATTCCCAAGCTCTGCCTCTACGCGACACCGGGCTCGGCCATTAAGGAGAAAGAGGCGGAGAGCATTCGTGAGACGTTTGCCAACACGGAAGTTGTACACGTGGGCGACGGCCTTCATTTTATTCAGGAAGACTGTCCGCATGAAATCGGAGAAGCCCTGTCGAACTGGTATCGCCATAAAGTCAATCGGAAGTAGTCCGAAGGGATGCACGGGCGCGTGAGGTTTTGGGATGGGGCCGACATGCGTTGGCCTTCTTGACAATATCGAACACGGTTCTAGCTCCGCCGGAGCTAGCGCTCTATTGAGTCAATCTATTTAACATCAAAAGGAGAAAAATATGCGAGTTTTCATCACTGGAGCCACGGGTTATGTCGGAAGTGCTATAACGAGACGCCTTATTACGGCTGGGCATCAAGTCTTGGGTTTTGCGAGGTCTGATAAGTCAGCAGAGAAACTGAAAGCTATGGGGGCTGAAATTCATCGGGGTGATTTAGATGATTTAGACAGCATCACGGCTGGGGCTGCCAATGTTGATGGTGTTATACATACTGCTATTAGCCTTGATGACTTCAACAAGCTTGATGAGACTTTTGCCAAAGACGAAAAGGCAGTTGAGGCTATGTTTTCATCACTTGCCGGCACCGGGAAACCGTTTCTTTACATAAGTGGCTCAGGTGTGCTCGCTGACACAGGCACTGAGGCTGCTGACGAAACTGTGGCTACCGATGACAAAGGCCCAGTTGCCAGGAGAGCGGCTTTAGAAAAGACAGTTCTTCAAGCACAAAGCCGTAACATTCGAACTGTCGTCATTCGACCTGGAATAGTGTATGGCCAAGGTGGTAGTGGTGTCTTTCACCTGTTTGCAGGATTAGCGCGTGAAGCTGGATGTGGACGAACAATTGGAGAAGGAAAAAATGTTTGTTCGGTTGTCCATGTTGAAGATTTAGCAGATCTCTTCCTGAGTGCTCTTGAGCATAGTCCCGCTGGAACGCTGTTCAATGCGGCCTCTGGGGAAGAACCGACCATGCTTGATATTGCAACAGCTATTGGTCATGCACTAAAACTCACTGACAAGCCGACTGTTTGGCCACTTAATGAGGCAAGCGCTGCCCTTGGCCCACTTGCTGACGGGTTGGCAGCTAACAAACGGATTTCAGCGGAAAGAGCGCGGAAGGTATTAGGCTGGCGCCCGCATCGTGTTGGCCTAATCGAAGACATTGAGCATGGTTCCTACCCCGCTGCGTTCGGCGTCGCCGCTGGGCGAGAGGCGTGAAGGTCATGCGCAGTGATCCGGCGCAGCCTGTCGTCACCCTGATCACTGTGCATGAAGACCCTGTTGCAAACTAGATTATTTACCAGGGGTTGCCAATCATGGTGAAGCCTGACCAGTAGTAAGGATGGGAAAGATCAAGATTGCGATCGCTCTCCACACTCGGCGGTAAAGTTACAACGCCACGAGCACTCCCTCTCAATAACCCACCGGCTTCTATGCGAGTCTCTTTGTTTATCATGGCAAGCTGAGCCTGTCTGAGCGCGTCTGATCGGGTCGGTGCGGTTCTAAGGTGGCTGTAGAACTCACTCATCAGCGCCAGCGTACCCACATCGCTTACAGACCAAAGGCTAGCCACCGCTGATTTTGCGCCTGCGGCGACGGCTAGTCCGGCAAAGCCCATTTCCGCCTCTGGGCTACCCAACGCCGTTTGGCAGGCAGAGAGTACCAGCAAATCAATGGCCGGTGAATCCCAGCCTAGCGTGTGAATGTCACTGAGGTAGAGGCGTTCATCATTCCAAAGCTGAATGTAAGAGTTTTCGGCATTGCCTGCCTTAAACTCTGCGTGGGTCGCTAGGTGAATAATTTGGGCCGGATTGCGAGACTGTTCTTGAATGAGATTTTGCAGGGTGAAAGTTTCATTGAGAAACTGTCGACCTTGCCATAGCTGAGCAATGGTTTCTATTTCTACAGGCACTGCGGAGAGGGGCTGAAGCGTTTCAAATGTGCTTGCCCCCATTGCCAACACCTCCGCCGTTTCTTGCGCCATTTCTATCGGTTCATACTCTGTATCCATAAGCGCCAGCGAGGGCACCATACCCACGCTGTACTTTTCAATTAAGAACTGTTCCCCGTCGTGCAGCGCAGCCATCGGAATGCTTCTGAGGCCGGTATCCATAGAAAACAAAATATTGTCGATGGCAGCCGTACCCAGCTCATTTTCAATGGGGGCAATCAGCCACTGGTAAAGATCTTGCGCAGGTGCCAGATAGCTTGTGGAGCCTCGTCTAAGAGAGGTGGCTAATGTATTGCGAAATTCGGTGATTGTTTCTAGAACAAGGTCTGGGCTAATGCCAGGAACTTTCAAACTAACTGGGTCTGAGGCTGCTGTGAACAGAAGAATCTCTAGACCGGCTTCCTCATTGTTGAAACTATTTAGCGCCATGTCTGCTTCAGTAGGCGTTTTAATATAGACCACCACCGATTGAAGATTGGTTTCTTGCTCAACGGTTGTGAGCAGTGTTTGAATTTCCTCAGGGGTGATGTCGTTAGTGTTTAGCGATCGCCCAAAATAGTCAGACAATTCCTGCACGCGAGCAGATTCAAAGTCTTCCAGCACTGCCGTCGCACTATCATTGCTCAATGCCGTTCGTGAAGCATTCTGAATCTGCCGGACAGTGCGGCTGGGAGATTGACCATTTGAACCACGGTCTCTTCCGTCACCCCGCCCCGTCTTACGCTTCGGCGGTTTTGGTGGCTTGGGCGGCTTGGGCGGCTTGGGTGGTTTTAGTGCGCCCTGATTAATGACAACTTGAGCGGCTTCTGGGTCGGGTATCCCCTCTGGCAGGTCAGGTAATTCAGGGAGGGGAGGTTCAGGGATAGGAGATTCGGTATTGAAATTAAGGGATGACAGGGTAACAGTGCCTGGAGGGCCGTAGGTATCTGTTAGGATATCGCCTGTTGTAATGATGTGGTTGTCTGCAGTAATGGTTACACTGCCGCTATTCTGGCGTCCGGCAGTGTGAATAACATTGGTAGACACATCGCCATCGGCAGAGAGTAGGGTGACGTTGCCGCCTATGCCAGAAGGCGATTCAGTAATCAAATCTCCCGTATTAATCGTGCGATCAGCGCGTAAGGTGATGTTGCCGCTGGTGTCAGCTGCCTTGGTGTCTAAGTCCCCAAGCGCAAGGCGATGGCCAGAAAAATCTAGAGCACGACCTGAGGCAACAATCGTGTCTTGAGTATCTTGGAACTCAATATTGCCGATCCCATCACCATTCGAATCAGCAAGCCAAGTGATTGAACCATTGCCAGCTTTAAACTTCAGTTCATTATCATTCAGATCTTCAAGCACAATATGGTCGATGGCTTGTAAGGTGACGTCTGCATTTCCTGCTAGTTGCTCTAATGTCCGCTCAGAAATCGTGAACTGGACATCGCGAGCATCGTTAAACAAAATTCTGTTGTCGCTCAGTTCACTATCATGTTTACCCTCGTTTCCATTCACGATTCGAATCGTTTCTGGATCCAGCAGTAGAGCGCCCGTTTCACCATTCGGCGCTCTCACATCGACACGTCCTTGAAACAATAATGACGATTCTCCCGAGACTTCAACAAAGCCGCCATCACCGCTTAACCTGCCGCCTCTTGCAGTGGTTTGTCCCAAGAACTGTGTGCTCTCCTGTGCCCAAGTAATGACGCGCCCTCCGTCCCCTTGATGAATCGCGTCAGCGGTGATGACACTTTCACGATCAACTACAGTTTGGCTGGCCTCATACGTCGTGCCCTGCCCCTGATAGTCTCCGCCAATTAAAACCGTACCTCCGCCATCTGTACCAGAGGCATCGATTTGGGCATTTAGTAGTGCAACGCGATCGCCTAACACAACTGCACTGCCACCCAGGTGAATCCCACTGTGAGAGGCTTCTACCGCAGCAGAGACATCAACGGAACCAGAAAGAATCGTTGTGCCCGGTTCGGGCGTGATTTTGGACTGTGAGCCGATTAGGCTAACCGTGCCATCTGAGTGCGTAACAAGTTGGGTAACCTCTGGGCTGCTGTTTACAGTTAATAGTGACGGAAGAGAGAGGGGTGTGAAGAGAGGCGCGTTAATGCCTTCAGTACTGGCTGTTCCAAGTCCTGTTGTCTCAAGGTCTAATGTCTCAAGCTCTAGGCTGAGCAAATTTTGTTCATTATGAATCCGAACAACTTGTTCCCCCGGAACAGATGCAATAGTAATATCGCCGCCTGGTGTGGAGAGCGTACCTGTGTTGATAACGCTACCGCCGACTAGGGTCAGCTGTTGACTTGTGCCCAATGCCAGCTTACCGCCGTTCACAATAGATCCGGGGATGGCGTCGGGTATGGCCTCATCGATAGTACTAACAAATGCAAAGCTATCGACGGGGCCATTTAGGCTTGCGTAGTTGTTGGTGCCTATAGCGTTAAACCACTGGTTGCCCATGCCAAGGGCATCGGCAGTGGTGGCCGTAAAATTTGCAGGCAGGTTGAGCGTTGCATTAGCGCCAAACACAATGCCAGCAGGATTAACTAGAAAGAGGTTGGCTTCACTGCCAGATAGCTGAAGCTGCCCATCAATAGAAGAGGCTCCGCCGCCAGTAACCCGCGCAAATACAGATTGGACGAGTGGAGTTGTTACAAAATTAACCTGTTCATTTTCATTAACCTGAAATGTTTGGAAGCTATGGAACAGATTATCTCCATTGCCGGATAAGCTGCCTCCAGTAATGTTATATTCAGCGGCAGACGATGATGCAGAGGACGGTGGAGCAACGGCTGAACTCGATTTTTCGATGATTGTACCAGTGCCATCTGGGTCAGCTGTGATGGTTTGCGCAACAGCGGCAGCAGTACTTTTACTAGCACAAACGAGAGATAAAAGTAATAAAAGCAACCATTTTGGATGGTATTCGCCTTTTTTGAAAGTGAGTAATTTCATAGCTTTTTGGGAAGATGCTAATTGAAGATAAATCCCTTAAGTGCAAACGCTTTAGTTGGTTTTCTTCTGACTGTTAGATACTGCTGTTACAAGTATCGGTATTAGCTAGAGAGTACCCGTAGAGACAATGTATAAAAACGACTAATCACAGGAAAGGTAGTCACCTTTTTTGACAAAAATTCACCTGATTCCTTAGGACAGACAGACCCTTGAGATGCCTGGGTATCCTCGGTGTGCTCTGTTGTAGCTGTAGGGGCGTGAATGAAAAATACGCGATACAAAATAATGCTGTCGCTGGTCATATTGAGTGCCATTGTTCAAACCAGTCTTCAGGTCATTTTTCAGGCCAGCCTTCACGCTAGTGATGTGGTTAATCAGGTCAGGATTGAAGAAGGAGATGGATACCGTTACATCTATTCCAACGGCATTCCCAATCACCCAACGGGCACGTTCCCAAATGCTGGTAATCCTAACCGTATTTCTCCTCAGGAACATGTTTATCGGGTTACGCTCACACCCGAGCTATCAGGAGACATTACACAGATTAGACCTGCATTTGGAGTGGCACTGAACGGGATTCCGTTTGAGCCGGGAACGGGAGAATTTTGGAATCGAGATCGCCAATCTCAATGGAAATTTGAAGCACTAACGGGCTTTATCAATTTAGGCACCGATGAAAATAACGCTCATGTTCAGCCCACGGGTTCTTACCACTATCACGGCATACCAACGGGCCTTGTGACCGAAAGAGCCATGACCCATATTGGCTACGCCGCAGATGGTTTCCCAATGTATGGGCCGTATGGCTATGCCGATGCCAACGACACAGGCAGCGAGCTGATTGATATGCGCAGTAGCTATCAGCTTAAAGCAGGCTTACGATCAGATGGGCCAGGCGGACTGCATGATGGCGCTTTTTATAATGACTTTGAATATGTCGCGGGCTTGGGTGAACTCGACGAGTGCAACGGTCGCTTTGGAGTCACACCAGAATATCCAGACGGCATTTATCACTATTACGTTACTGAGATGTTTCCGTTTGTGCCCCGCTGCGTAAACGGAACCCCTGATGAGAGCTTTGGGCGACAAGGCGGCAGACATGGAGGTGGAGAAGGACAGTCAGAAAGAAGATCGCCAGAGAGAAGGCCAGAGAGAAGGTCGTCTGGAAGAAGACATTCTGATGGCGAATCACCTCACGGCCACGGGCATGGCCACCGGCACAGAGAACATCCACCTGGCCAGCGGCCACACAGTCCAAACAGCCCAAACAGTGGACGGGGCGGGCCATCATCCCATTTTTACGAGCCTTCTTTTCCATCGGAACCGGCAGAATAGCAGCGCATCACCACCTAGTCTGATACCCAAGCGTAATGTAATGATTCTGGGTTTCTGCATCTGCCTCCAAATCGCCCCACTGAGTCAGATAGTCGTACTGGATATCTAGCCCTGGCAACGGTTCTAGAAGCACTGCGAATCCGGTGCGGCCGAGAAACTGCTGATTGTCTCTTCTGGGGTCGCTTTGCCCCCAGGTGTAGCCAGCATCTGCGAAAGGCACTAGGGAAAACAGGGGTGCTTGGCGATTATTTCTCAACAAAACAAAGTGATTTTCAAGAGATATACGGATGCCGTTATTCCCTGATATTTCTGAGGGACGCGCGTCACGGTCAAAGCCTTCAAAACGCCGATCTTTCGTTTTGAACTGATGCATAGGCAGTAAGTTGTTGGGGGATAGCTGTGTGTCTAGGCTAAGCGTGAGCTGATGGTCATTGCCTAGCGATTGCGATCGCTCTACCTGACCGACCCAGCTAAAAAACTGAGCGTCTGCACCCATCGTTTCAGGAGACGTAGCCAGCTCTGTGCCCAGGTTAAATTGTGAGCGTGCTAGCCAGTGCCCAGTGCGATCGCGGCGTCGGTAACGCTGGGCAAATTCCACTACTCCCGTGCGCATTTCTGCGGCAGAGTCTATCGGCTGAGCGGTTGTAGTATCTGCAGCTACGGTTGGCGCTGGGGGTTCATTGCTCGGGTTAGATTCATTTCTCGAGTTGGTGGGTCTAGGAGTTGTGGAGGATGATTGCGATGAGGAGCCAGAGGCTGGTCGCCCTGACTCGGAACCTCCTGACTGAGGTGGATTTCCGGATGGGGAGTTTCTAGTTGGTGGCGGACTGCTGGGTGGTGGATTTCTCGGTGTTCTTTCGGGAGAAGATGATGAAGATGGCCTTGGAGAGCTGGTGCTACGCGGTGGGTTCCCCGATGATGGCGGCCTTGATGAGCTAGGCGGCGATGACGACAACGATTCACTACGGTAGCCGAACCCTAACGACCAAGAGAGTTCGGCGCGACGAGATCTGTACAAAGGTTGCTCTACAGAAAAGGAAAATGATTCTTTCTCTTCTTTAATTTCAGAGATGTCAAGCCGTTGTAGTGAATCGCTGCTGATGTCGATTTCTAATGTTGATTGGATAGCCTCTATCCAAAGGCGCTGCCGCACGCGATCTCGAGCTTGAGAGCTGCGTTCTTGAGGGCTGCGTTCTTGGGGGTTGCGAAAAGATTGGCCCATTAAGAACTTAGGTTCAGCAACTGCAGGCATGGATATCGGATCCCATACGGTGATTCCTAAGACTGGCAACAGTAAAACTATCTTTAAGAGGTGTAGCAAACTTTTTGATTGCATTAGTTATTTTGCGTATTTTCATCTCTTATATTTTTTGTGTTTTTATCTCACATGAATACTCAAAGTCATTGTTCACTCTTTAGCATTTTTCGCTCTCCGAATAGAATACCTATTGCAGCCTGAAAGTATAGGTAGTCAGAGAGTTTACGTAAAAATGTGAAAATAGATATATAAAAGTTGAGTGATATATTTACTGAAACCAAGGAATTAAACAACACATTCCCAGTAGATAGTGGGTTAGGTATAACGGGCTACGTGATAGCTTGTTTCGCCAGCCAGGGAACGTAACGGCACCACTGTGGAAACTTGCAAATAGATGAGCTGTCTTAAACTGGGCAATCTTAACTTGTACAGCCTTACCACTCCGGATAGGAAGCCCCTTTAGAGACAAGCGATGGAGATTGCCTAGTGATGCACTATCAGGTGGGCGGCAGCTTGACCACAGATGCGCCTAGCTACATTGAAAGAAGCGCGGACGATGAATTTACCAACGCACTCAGGCAGGGGGAGTTTTGCTATGTGCTGAACTCTCGTCAGATGGGCAAATCTTCTTTAATGGTGAGGGCGCATCAGCAGTTTCAGCGGCAGGGCTATCGGTGCGCCGTGCTGGATATGACCAATATCGGCAGTGAGAATATTACGCCGCTGCAGTGGTATAAAGGCATAGTCAAAGATCTGTGGCGCAGCTTTAAGCTTACGCGCAAAGCCAGTTTCAAGTTTAAAGACTGGTGGCAAGACGAAGAAGACATTTCTCTTTTGCAGCGGCTTAGCCGGTTTATTAAAGATGTTTTGTTGGCCCAGTTTCCCGAAGAATCACTGATTATCTTTGTGGATGAAATTGACAGTATTTTGAGCCTGCCGTTCTCAGTCGATGACTTTTTCGCGCTCGTGCGCTTTTGCTATAACCAACGGGCCATTGATCCTGATTATAAGCGTATTCACTTTGCAATTTTCGGCGTGGCAACCCCCGCTGATTTAATTCAAAACCGCTCACGAACCCCGTTTAACATCGGCACGCCTATTTATCTCAATGGATTTACGCAGGCTGAAGCACATCCCTTGGCTAAAGGGCTAACGCTAGGCTCAGGCGACGCTCAGGCAGTGCTAAAGGCGATTTTGGCCTGGACGAATGGACAGCCTTTTTTGACTCAAAAGATCTGTCAGCTAGCAATTAGCTCTAGTCAAGATGCGGTGTCAAAACCTTTAGTGATTCCGCCTGGAAACGAAACATACTGGGTAGATGAACTGGTGCGATCGCATGTTTTAACCCGCTGGGAATCACAAGATGAACCTGAGCACCTGCGGACTATTCGCAATCGCATTCTCAACAATCCTGATACTGCGAGTCGGTTGTTGTCTCTCTATCAGCGGGTGCTAGAGGGTGATGTGTCTACTGACGATAGTCGTGAACAGGTGGAGCTATTGCTGTCTGGGTTAGTGCATAAGCATGACGGCAAGCTGCAGGTCAAAAACCGCATCTATGAAGAGATTTTTAACGCGGTATGGGTGAAACAACAGCTCGATGACCTAAGGCCCTACGCGCAACAGCTCGATGCTTGGGCCGCATCGGCGCAAACCGACGAGTCTCGTTTACTTCGCGGTCAGGCGCTTAAAGATGCTCAGCAGTGGAGTCAGGGGAAGCAGCTCAGCGACTTGGACTATCAATATTTAGCGGCTTCGGTGGAGAGCGATCGCAAATCTACTCAACAAGCTTTAGAAGCACAGCGGCTAGAAGCCATAGAAGCCCAGCTCTCAGAAGAACAGGCCCGGCTGATACAAGAGAAAAAGACCCTCAGATTTCAGCGATTGCTATCGGGTGTTGTTAGCGCTGCACTGTTAGTGACGGTCGGATTAGGCGTTACTGCGTTGCGTCAAGCCCAGAAGGCCAAGGTCAGTGAAATTGAAGCGCTCGTATCGGCCGCGAGGGGCAGCTTTGACTCCCATCGGCAGTTAGAGGCGATTGTGCAAGCGCTGCAAGCCAACCAAAAGCTGAAAACAATTGGCAAGGGTGATTCTGAACTAGCGACAGATGTCAAAGAGACGTTGCAAAGCGTGATGATTGGCGCGGATGAGATGAACCGCTTTAACTTTGCGGCAGAAGTGCAAGATGCCGTAATCAGTCCAGATGGGGTGCATGTCGCGATTGTGACTGCTGATGGCACGCTATCTTTACGGCAGCGCGATGGCGCAGTTGTGTGGGAAATGCCAGCGCATTCCTCTGCGGCGAATGCCGTTGCCTTTAGCCCAGACGGACAGCTCATTGCCACCGCATCATCAGATAAAACGGTGAAACTGTGGCGACTAGATGGTTCGCCTGTGCCCACCAACATTCAACACTCAGAGAGTTTGAGTAAACTACAGTTTTTGCCAGATGGCCAAAGCTTGATTGCTGGTGGACAAAGAAGCTTGGGGCGATGGCAAATAGACGGTGGTCAGCCTTTAATGTCAACAAAAGAAGGTTCCCTACGCGCAATTAGCGCTGACGGCTCATTGTTGATAATGAACCGTAACCGTCAGGCTACGGGTACAAATGAAGAAGTTAAGCCGCCACCACCCCGCGTGCTCAACCCAACTGTCAAAGCTCATAATTCGTCAGTTGTCGCACCGCCTAGCCGTTCTGGCCCGCTGAAACGTACGCCTGGGAAACTGGCAGTTGCTAAATCCCCTAATCGGTTGCCCAACACACTAATCATGAATCCAGAGGGGAAACTTATGGGTCAGTTTCACAGTGAAGGTGGACCTATTTTTAGTGCGGCCGTCAGCGCTGACAATCAAATGATTGCGACAGCTGGCGTTGATGGTGCAGTGAATATCTGGGAACGGGATGGCACGTTTAAGCAATCGCTGATTGGAAATAAATCGGATGTCAGAGAAATTGCGTTTAGTCCGGATGGCGAGCTAATCGCAACGGCTGGAGATGACAAGATTATCCGCTTATGGCAACTGAATGGTGGCTTACTCAAAACCCTTGAAGGGCATCAGGCAGAGGTGAATAAATTAGTCTTTAGTCCCGATGGTCAGACGCTTTTGAGCACTTCTGATGATCAGACGCTGCGATTGTGGCAAGTGGTGGGTTCTCAGCACCATGTTTTAGCGGGGCATGGCGATGCGATTCGACATCTTGCTTTTAATGCTGAGGGGCAGCTATTTTCATCAGCGGTTGATCGATGGTTAAATACCTGGCAACAACAGGGCGATCGCTTTAAACCTTTACCCGTTGTTCAGCTTACTCCCGGTAGCCCGCACCCTATCGGTGTAGAAACCTACAAAAAAGAGACTGTAATGGCCTTCGAAAGGGGCACTATCAAAATTTGGAGACCAGAAATTTGGGACTCAACAAACTGGCGACCAGAGGACTACGAGCCATGGCAAACGTTGCAGGCGGGAACATCGCTCAGAGAGATTGCATACAGTCCCAACGGGCAGCAACTGCTGGTACTGCCTCAAAAGGGCCCGATTCAAGTTTGGCAGCGGGCATCTTTGGGCCAGTTCCCTGATGCGCCAACACGGCTTATTGACGCTGTAGACAAGCCGAGTGCGATCGCGATCAGCCCCGATAGCAACCTGATTGCCGTTGGCTCAAAAAATCACACGCTCACACTATTGGATGCTGAAGGTGGGTCAATTGGAACCTTTGCTGGGCTAAACGCTAGCATTGATAATGTAGTGTTTAGCCCAGATGGAGAGTGGATTGCAACGGCTTCAGAAGATCGTGACCTGCGCCTATGGCCCGTTGAACAAATTCTTTCAGAGGATTTTGATGCTGCGACGCTGGAAAGTTTTGCGACCAAATCTACACCCATTGCTAAAATCGCCTTTAGTGCCGATAGCCGAATGCTGATTTTAGCCCTCACCGATGGCAGTGTAAGCATTCGAGAAACATCTACAGGTGGGCGGCTAAGAACCCTACGGGGCCATCAGAGTGTGCTAAGTGCACTAGCAGTTAGTCCAGATGGACAATGGGTGGCATCTGCAGGACGCGATCGCAAAATTATCTTATGGAATTTGCCCAAGCTTTTAGCGCAAGATGAGGTGGCCACGGCCTGTGCCTGGATTCACGACTACCTAAATCACAATCCACAGATGAACAAGTATCGCGCCTTATGTCATCAGCGCTAGACAGCAACAACAATAGCCCTTTACCACTCAGCTTTCACCCTCAGAGTCTGTGTATGTAACTCACAAAATAGTCTTTAACCGCAGCTGTTTTACCTTCTCTTTAATAGCTTTCTCTTGAACGGCCCTTGCTCTAACAAGCCTCACTTTAACCGTCCTTTCTCTAACTATATCTTGATGCCTACTGACGATGCCAACGCCGACTATCTAAATCTCATTGATCAGTTAGTTCACCAGAAAACAGGTCAGTCACTGACGAACATACAGCAATTGGTTTTGAGCGAGTGTCTGCAGCCCCACAAAATAACCTATGAGGCGATCGCCCATAAAAATAATTATTCAAGCAGCTATATTCAGCAGCGTGTTGCCCCCGATCTCTGGTATCTGATGTCGGAAATTATTGGCAAAAAAGTTAATAAGGCAAACTGTAGAAGCGTTCTGTTTGGATATTTAGATAATTTATCCTTGCCCGAAGCTGCGCAAACAGTTTCACAAAAAAACAAACGGCCTCAAACAGTTGCTCAAAACACCGTATCTGAAAAGAATTTATGCAGTAGTACCAGTGCTGATAAAACAGTGCTTGAATTTCCGACAGAGAGTGTTCCCATTGGGTCTCCTTTTTACATTCAAAGAGATCCACAAGAAACCTGCTGTCATCAGCTCATCAGAGAGCCAGGAGCACTGGTTCGCATCAAAGCCCCCAGACAAATGGGCAAAACCTCTCTTGTAAATCGAATTGTAAACAAGGCAAAAGATTATCCTGCTATCATTCTTAACTTTCAACAAACCGAGCAAAGCATTCTCAAAGACTTAGATAAGCTCCTGCGCTGGATTTGCGCAAACATTACGCGTACGCTTAAGCTGCCCTCCGCACTAGATGATTTTTGGGACGAAGATATTGGCAGCAAAATGAGCTGCACTATCTACCTTGAAGAATACATTCTTGAAGAAATTAGCACACCGGTTATCCTCGTCTTAGAAGAGAGCAGTGAGCTCTTTGAGCAGGAAGCGGTTACCAAAGAGTTTTTTGGGATGCTACGAACCTGGTACGAGTATACAAAACACAACGAAACCTGGAAGAAACTGCGGCTTATTCTCGTGCAGTCTACTGAAACTTATGTTCAGCTCAATGTCAATCAATCTCCGTTTAATGTGGGGTTTGAGGTCGCGCTAAAACCGTTTGATCGGGCGCAGGTTGATACGCTCGCTGAGCGCAACAGTATTTCCCTAACGGCACAGCAAAGCGAACAGCTCATGGTGCTATTAGGCGGTCATCCTTATCTCGTTCGCTTAGCATTTTATTATCTGGCCAGCGAAAGTATTGGTTGGGAAGCGCTGATAGTTTCTGCTAGTAAGGACAACGGAATTTTTAAGCACCACCTACAGCGCCATCTCTGGCAGCTACAGCAGCACACCGCCCTTGCTCTTGCACTCAAGGAAGTTTTGGCCACTAGCGAGCCTGTAAAAATAGCACAAGACAAAGGCTTTAAACTCCACAGCATGGGTCTGGTTCGATTAGACGGCCATCAGGTGCAGATTAGCTGCGAGCTCTATCGCAGTTACTTTAGTGAATATCTCATAGAGACTAAAACAGCAGCTGCTCAATAAGAAGGAGACAACAGCCGCTGACAGCACAACGCTTTTAGGAGATTTTGGCGATCGCATTTAATCAGATCTTATTGATGCATTAGGCCTTTCTTATACCCTTCTTTTAGCCCTCTGAATCTTTATGCCGTAAATGTCCAATTAGGTGTGGGAAAAGGATGCTGATTTGGTCGGACTATTTGATGGGCTGCTAGCAAACGGGACGTTAAGCGAGATATTACCTGCCGAGATATTTCCTGCTGAGATATTGCCTGCCGTTATACTCGCAGAGGGAAGCCTAATAGCAATTGGTAAAGCGTTACTTGCCATCATCCTGCTGCTACTAGCCGGTGATTTTATTTCTACTTTTGTCTATCACGTTCCCGAACATGCATTAGGTCGACTGCACTGCCAGGTTCATCATGAGAAAAAGCAAACCTTTCAGCACTATGCGGTGTTGTCTACTCAGCCACTGGTTATGCTCGATGGCTTGCTGGGCGCACTGCCTTATTTGTTGTTAGCGATTATTCTATGGCCCCTATCTCCCATTGGCACGGTGATGGGCTTGCTGTTTGGAGAATGTCATGTAGTGTGGCGACACACCACAAAAATGGGATGGAAAACCCCTATTGGGGGCAAACGGCTGTGCGATGCGCTGTGGATAGTCACACCGGAAGCACACTGGGTGCATCACGAAAATGGCGCGATCGCCTTCGGAGATATTTTCTCTTTTTTCGATCAACCCGCTCAGCAGTGGCTCAAAACGCTGATCCTTTTAAGAAAGCGCCTCAAAAAACGCCTTAAAAAGCAGCGCCGGCAAAAAACTGTGAAAGCCCAGCATCTTTAATATCAGCGTCTTTAATATCAGAGACGCCGATATCAGTGATCGTCACCGTTATATATCCACATAGCCTGCGTATCGCCTGCACGGGTGAAACCGCATTTTTCATAAAATGCGATCGCATCCGCCTCTGAAACCAGCATTTGCATATGCAGCTTTTCGTACTTTTGTCGGAGCCTATCCATAATTTGTTTGCCAATGCCCTGCCCCTGATAGTCAGGATGTACCAGCAGGTGCGGATAATACACCACCAAAAATCCATCAGAAAGCGCATTGCCCACCCCCACCAAAGTGCCGTCATCCCAAGCAGAAATAACCGTATGAGAATTTTCTAAAGCCCGGTGTAAGGCCGTGGGTTTGCGCCCAGACGACCAATCGTTTGCCAAATAGAGCTGCCGTAGCTGCTCCACCTCAATATCTTTTCGCTCAGAAAATGTTATGTCAGTCGCTTCGGGCATATAACGCTTTAAGGAAAGGCGATAGGAATGAGTAAAGCCGCTGCCATAGGGTACAGCAAAACAGGCCTATAAGAAAGCAGACCTACAAAATAATTCAACAGCAAAAGACGCAAAGCGCAAAAAGCAAACGAAAACCAAAAAACAGCATAAGGCACCTGTTGTTTGGAAATTCAGGGAAGAGGAGCAAAGTGTTGTTTATGATCCTATAAGCACTTGGGAGAAAGCTAAGTTTTGTTGATATATATGCATCACGGGGAAATCTGAGGGTGTGGAACTCTACGCAAGCTCGTAGCTTGCTCAACCCATGTACGATCTGACACACTTGAGCTTGCAAAATATTACAGACATCGGTATCAATCTGAGAGGGATCAGCCAAGAGGCAGATAGTTTAGAAACCGTCGCAAACCGCTGCACAAAGTTCTTCTATGAGAACTTACGGGATGAAACAACTGGAGACTCTGCCTGCGTACTCGCACGTTTTTTTAGAACACAAAATTATGAAACTCTGCCTGAATTTATTCAGGCCCAGGCCAGAAAGGCAATAGGCGCAACGGCAGCTGAAGAGGATACTCGTTTAGGCAAAGTAAAGTGCCTAACGCTGTTGGCGACCCAGGGAGAAAAGGCAGAATGGTGCGATCGCAAATTATCTCAAGGGCACCAAACCATCCCTCTCACCAATGAGCAAGCGGTCAATCAAATTCCCATGATTTCCCAGCTCATTAAAGATCTGGGGCTAGAGATTAACTCTGTCGTTGCCCCTGATCCAGATCTCTTGCTCACCCTCGAACAAAAAACCTGCAATGTCTTTCATATTCCTACGGCATTAGGCAGTCAGTTTATTCCAGCTCAAACTGATTTTGTTGAACCCTACGGAGTGAAATCGGTACTAGGGTTTGGAGGAATGTTGCCTTCTGGCAACCTATTTGCCGTTATTCTATTCACAAAAAGCGCTATTCCAGCGAAGACGGCTCGTCTTTTTAAGAGCTTACCGCTCAGCATCAAAATGGCAATGATCCCGTTCGATAATACGTCACCTTTTGCAGCGGTGACCCCGTGTGAGCCTTCGCTA
>JBCCOO010000103.1:0-15890 GCA_039025345.1 Cyanobacteria bacterium P01_D01_bin.105
AAGGCTAAGGTATAGCCAAACGGTTTAACTGACGGGCCACATGCGATCGCGGTACTCGCCCTCAAATATAGCTCTGGTGCCTTGTTGGGAATGCTTCATATCAAACAATCTATGCTGTACAGCCCATAACTCAGTCTGTTTACTTTTTGCGCGCCCATTTGTGCTTCTGCTCGCTGAGCAATGTGCTTTTGACAGTCGGCCCTCTGGATATGGCCTCTTCGCTCGTTCCACACCATCATCTACAGCAAGTTCTCTCTATAAAACTCACAAGACCCTATGTCTACGCTTGTCATCGTTGAGTCACCCACCAAAGCAAAAACCATTCGCAAGTTCTTGCCCAAAGGCTACCAAGTGGAAGCGTCGATGGGGCATATCCGTGATTTGCCCAAGTCAGCTAAAGAGATTCCGGCGAAGGTAAAAAAAGAAAAATGGGCACAAATTGGCGTCAATACAGAAGCCGATTTCGATCCGCTGTATGTGATTCCTCAGGATAAAAAGAAGGTTGTCAAAACCTTAAAAGACGCACTCAAGACCGCAGACGAGCTGGTTCTGGCGACTGACGAAGACCGGGAGGGAGAAAGCATTAGCTGGCACTTAATGGAAGTGCTCAAGCCCAAGGTTCCGACCAAGCGCATGGTGTTTCACGAAATCACCAAAGAAGCTATTCAAGATGCGCTATCTAACTGCCGCACCATTGACGACAAGTTGGTACATGCGCAAGAAACTCGCCGCATTCTAGACCGACTTGTCGGCTACACCGTCTCCCCCCTACTGTGGAAAAAAATTGCGTTTGGTCTCTCCGCAGGCCGAGTGCAGTCTGTTTCTGTGCGTCTGCTGGTGGAGCGTGAGCGGGCCAGACGCGCCTTCCGCAGAGGCTCCTATTGGGATCTTAAGGCCGCTTTACTTAAGTCGAAAAGTCCTTTTGATGCCAAGCTTGTGTCTGTCGGTGGCACCCGTGTTGCCAACGGCAGCGACTTTGATGAATCTACCGGTCAGGTTAAAACGGGGCGCAACGTTTTGCTTTTGAATGAGCAAGAGGCCCGCACCTTACAGATGCGCTTAGAATCGAGCGCTTGGACAGTTTCTAAAATTGAAGAGCGCCCCAATACCCGCAAGCCTGCGCCTCCGTTTACAACCTCTACTCTTCAGCAGGAAGCTAACCGTAAGCTGGGGTTATCTGCGCGTGACACTATGCGAACTGCGCAAGGGCTATATGAGAAAGGTTTTATTACCTACATGCGTACGGATTCTACCAGTCTATCTAAACAGGCGATCGCCGCTGCCCGTAGCTGTGTAGAGAATAAATACGGCAAAGACTATCTCAGCCCCAAAGCCCGTCAGTTTTCTACAAAAAGTAAAGGTGCACAGGAAGCCCATGAAGCTATTCGTCCTTCAGGGGAAGTTTTTCGCACCCCTCAAGACACATCGCTCAAAGAGCGCGAGCTGAAACTCTACGATCTCATTTGGAAACGCACCGTTGCGACCCAGATGGCTGACGCTCGCCAAACGAATATTACTGCTCAGATTGGTGTAGATGATGCTGTTTTCCGCGCCACCGGTAAGCGAATCGATTTTCCCGGCTTTTTCCGGGCCTATGTCGAAGGATCAGACAACCCTGACGCGGCTTTAGAAAACCAAGAAGTGCTGCTGCCAGTGATGAAAGAAGGCGATGCTCTCGACTGTGCCGGACTCGATGCCATTGGCCACGAGACCCAGCCCCCTGCCCGCTATACCGAAGCTAGTCTAGTTAAGACGCTAGAAAAAGAGGGCATCGGCAGACCTAGTACCTATGCCACCGTCATTAGCACTATCGTGGCCCGCCGCTACGCCGAACTCATTGGTAACAGCCTTGTGCCCACCTTCACGGCCTTCGCCGTTACCGAACTTTTAGAGAAGAACTTTCCTGATCTCGTCGATGTCCATTTCACTGCCAATATGGAGCAGACCCTAGACGAAATCTCCACCGGGCACGAAGAATGGCTGCCCTATCTTAAAAAGTTTTACAACGGTGACAAAGGCTTAGCGGCCCAGGTCGATCAGCGTCAAGACAATATCGATCCTACGGAAGCGCGCACCGTCGATCTTGACGATCTTTCTGCCAAAGTTCGTATCGGTAAGTACGGCGCGTATGTAGAGCTCGAAAAAGAAGAAGAAACCGTTCGTGCCTCCATTCCAGATGGTGTCAGTCCAGCGGATTTAGATGACGAGCAGGTGGAAGTTCTGCTCAAACAAAAAACGGATGGCCCAGAAGTTTTGGGCCTTCATCCTGAAACGGGCGAGCCGATGTATATTCTCATCGGTCGCTATGGTCCCTATGTTCAGCTTGGCGACGTCACTGAAGAAAACAAAAAACCTAAACGCACCTCTCTTCCTAAAGGGGTCAAGGCCGAAGATGTTACTGAAGAAATGGCCGTTGGCTTGCTCTCTTTGCCGCGCTTGCTCGGCGTTCATCCGACTACTGGCAACAACATCAAAGCCAGTCTGGGTCGTTTCGGCCCTTACGTGGTGCACACCAAAGGAAAAGAAGACGGGAAAGACGATTATCGCTCCATCAAGGGAGACGATGATGTTTTGACCATTACGCTGGCTCGGGCCTTGGAAATGCTAGCGCAGCCCAAGGCAACTCGGGGCCGAAAGGCGGCAACACCTATTCGCGAGATGGGCAAGCATCCTATTGATGATGAGCCTATTAATGTGTATGACGGCCCCTATGGCCCTTACATCAAGCACGGAAAGGTAAATGTGTCGGTGCCGGAGGGTAAAAAACCTGGAGAGGTGACGATAGAAGAAGCTGTAAAGCTGCTGGAAGAGAAAGGCGGGCCAGTTAAGAAAAAGACCAAGAAGAAAGCAACCGCCAAAAAGACGACAAAGAAAACAACAGCTAAGAAAACAACAACTAAGAAAAGTACTGCTAAAAAGACCAGCAAGAAAGCGACAACTGCGACAAAATCGACAGGGAAGGCAGGGGCAAAGGCTGGCACTAAAAAAGCCGCTGCTTCAGTAACCCGCACGGCGGCAGCTAAAAAGGAAACCCAAAGTTCTACTACTGAAAAACTCATTCCAGAGGAAGCTAGCGTATAAGTCTGTTGGCGACGTTGCCTTTATGAAGGTGTCGTTATTTAGAAAACCAGGGGCTAGGTGAGAAAGGCTTCTGTGTAGGTGCAATCTCTAAACGTAATCTGAATCGAAAATGATTTGGGTGCGGCGGCGAGAAAGTGAGGGAGCTGAATGAAGATATCGCCTGGCTGGGCAACCACTTCAGAGACTATTTTCTGATGATTGTCTAGGCGTTGGAGGGTAAGACTGGCCGGTAATTTATGCTTGCTGCCCGACTTTTCACTCACAGCATGGAGCTGAGCATGGAACTCGTATTGTGATTCGCTCTGCTGACGAATAGCCATTACTAAGATTACCTGGGTGCTTCTCGTTGAGGATGCCTGGGCAGCATTTGTTTTTAAGTCAGCATTTAAATCGCGACATAACCTTATCGGTTTGCAGCGCTTAACAAATGCTGCATCTTGTAGGTTGTAAAGGCTGCGCAGTCGAGGGGCAGGATCTGTCCCTTCTTCAAATAATTTGCTCAGCGGCTGCCAAATGGGATCGTAGAGGCCTTTACACCACTGACTAACCTGAATAGGTTCAGTAAGGGGTGAACTGAGGTCAATCATGGGCGTGTTGTTGTGGTTACTTATTGGCAACGAGCTTGTTGGCAACGAGCTCATTGGCCATGAGGGCCTGAGTTGAGCAGTGGTCGTTGGTGCTGAAAATAAGCTGACAAACTGATGGACGGCATAGGTTTTGATTAGGGGGGCAAGGTAGAACGTTGGGAGCGGACTTTCGCTGCCAGCTTTGTCGATTCTTTCGTTAAGTTTGCTGTCGATGCCTAGAAGCGATCGCTGTTTTAAAGAATCTAATACTGAGATTAATCTAGCTGAATCAATCGATAGCGGGAACGATTGCTTGAGCTCAGAGAATGTGAGCGCTGTTTCTTGGCCTGCTAGCCAGTACAAGAGCTTTTTTTCAAGACTCGTGAGACGCTCGAAAGAGGGTGCGATCGCTCGCCCGACATCTGTGAGTAACCCAGACGAATGCTTCAAGAATGTGTTTATTTGACCATTGAATAAATCTCTAATAACTCGGCAGGCGGTTATCAGAGCCAGCGGTTGGCCCTGATAGCGAGCGATTAACTCAGACCCGCTAGCGTTTATGGTTGGTGTTGAGAGTTCTGCTTGCAGGAGCTGGGTGGCCGCCGCCTCTGAAAGCCGGTTTAGAGTAAGGGCTGCAATGCCTGGTTGGCCGCTACGGCCCCCACCATGCACTAGCGCTGAAGGCCCTTCAATGCCCGTTAAAATAAGGCAGCTACGCGATCTCAGCGCAGCCTGCAAGAAGTCGCCGTAGGCTTGATGTTCTGATGCGTAGCTACCCGCTAAGGCTCCGGGCTGTAGGATAGCGTCTACAGCTTGCAGCACAATCAGCAGCGATCGCTGGTTCATCAGTGCCAGTAGCTGCGCCGATGCTGGCCTGTCGGGGCTGATGTTGACGCCTAACCCGGCTAAAAGGCCAGCGCTGAGGTCTTCCAGGGCGGGCTGGCTTTGGAGTGATTGCCACACGATACCAGCGAAGCGATCTCTAACTTGCTCAACAACCTTTTCCACCAGCAATGTTTTGCCAACTCCTTTTAATCCCCATATCCCCACAATTTGGCCAGCCAAAGCTTTTTGATCCATCGCAGTTTTGCTAATAGCGGATTGACTTGATGGGCTTACAGGCGACTCTGATATCTGCTGAGTGGCGGTTTCAATCCACTGTGTCACCTGAGTTAGCTCTTCTTTATACCCATACATCACTGCCGTAGATAGCTTGGGTTTGGCAAGTTGATTCTGGCCAGTGCGTCCTTCAGTGTGGGCAGAAGGACGCACTGAAGAGTGCGTAGAATCCTGTTCAGAAGGATGCCAACGACGCTTTTGAAAACGCGTAAGCTCGCTAGGGAGCTCGGTTTCCTTCGGCGAGGCTAGAGAAAGCGTTGACGCTGACAAAGAACTGCCGGAGATTGAGCTTGACTGAAAGGAACTCGTTGCTGCGCAGGCCTCTAAGACTACCCTAAAGTTAGTTTTGCCAACCGAGCGTCCAAAGGCATTAGAAAGCTGTTTCCAAAGTTTAGGGGCAACATCTCGCATCAAGTAATTTGTGCTGTAGTCTGAGCCTTCCGCCATTTGCTCATAGGTTAACCCTCGCCAAGTTCCTTTTAATATGATCCACTCAGGCTCTCTCAAGGAATATCCGCCCTTATTAAGGATCGCGCCGTTCAGCCACCGTAGTGCGGTATTTAAATCCAAGGTCTTATCCTCATTTGTCTAGAGAGCCTTCTTCTATTCAACTCTATTCAAACGGTGTCGCCATTCCCAGGAAGCATCCTTTCCAGCTGCATACCTGATTGCCCGTCATTGTGTGGACTTAACGCATCAAGATGGTAGGCTACAATCTTAATATGGTTAATGAATGGGCACTGATTAATGTGCATTCATTAAGATAGACTTATTCCAAATAATGGAATAATTGCAAGATAACTGATCCTAACTAGTCATTTTTCCAGCTAGTCGTTTTTCCAGTTAGCTGTTCTCTTCTATGGATTATCAGCCCGCTACCTTCTCTACACTAGGCCTCTGCCCTCTGGGCTTGTGGCTTGTTGCGCTGCGAGTTTTGGACCTGCGACTTTCGAACCTGCGACTTTCGAACCTGCGACTTTCGAACCTGCGACTTTTGGAGCTACCCCTCCTGCGCGGGCGCGCATAAATTATATTTTTCCCACTCCCAATATTTTCTGTTTGCCCTGGTTTGTTAAGGCTAGGCACTAGGTGCTGTCACCGTTAACCCTTTGTGCATAGCTTTTTGTGCTTAAGCTTTCTGCTATCCAGACTAAATGTGAGGCTTTTTGTAATCTTTTTTCAGATTGCTTTAATGTCTCTGATCTTTTATTTCGTGAAACCTTCTCTCTTTTTAGCTATGAACAACTTTCTTTGCGCGCTACGACTTATGCAGGGCTGCCAGACGTTTTTGGTGTGGCACCCTGACAGCCCTGATTTGTATTTTATGTCACCGCTTTTTGTCTATCTAGACACTCAATCGATCAAATCTAAAAACAAACACATCCAAAAACAACAATGTTGACGCAACCTAGCACTAAGTACCGTCCTTTTCAGCCCATTGACATTTCTAATCGCAGTTGGCCTAACCGCACCCTAACGGCACCTCCTGTTTGGCTCAGCACAGATTTGCGAGATGGCAACCAAGCGCTGATTGAACCGATGGATATTGATCGTAAATTGCGCTTGTTTCAGACACTCGTCAAAATTGGCTTTAAAGAAATTGAGGTGGGTTTCCCTGCGGCTTCTCAAACAGAATTCGATTTTGTTCGCCGCCTCATAGAACAAAATCTTATCCCTGAAGATGTGACTATACAGGTGCTTACGCCCGCTAGAGATGCCCTAGTTCGTCGTACGTTTGCATCGTTGAAAGGTGTGAAACAGGCAATTGTTCATGTTTATAATGCGACCGCTCCCACCTTTCGAAGCGTTGTTTTTAACCGCGATAAAGCGGGCACTATTCACCTTGCGACAGAAGCCGCCTCGCTCATTAAACAACTGGCTGTGATGCAACCTGAAACACGATGGCGTTTTCAATATTCTCCGGAAGTGTTTACATCTACAGAGTTATCCTTTGCGAAAGAGATTTGCAATGCGGTGCTGAGTGTTTGGCAACCGACAACTGAAGCTAAAGCTATTATCAATTTGCCTGCCAGTGTAGAGGTCTCTACGCCAAATATGTTTGCCGATCAGGTGGAGTGGATGAATCGCCACCTTGATTATCGTGAGGCGGTTGTTTTGTGTGTGCATCCGCACAATGATAGGGGCTGTAGTGTGGCCGCTGCTGAACTGGCGCAGTTAGCTGGTGCCGAAAGAGTAGAGGGTTGTTTGTTTGGTAACGGGGAACGAACAGGGAATGTGGATTTAGTGACGCTGGCAATGAACCTTTACACGCAGGGCATTTCTCCAGGGCTAGATTTTTCTCAAATAGATGAGATTGTGCGGGTTGCTCAAGACTGTACGCAATTGTCTGTGCATCCTCGGCATCCATATGCAGGTGAACTGGTGTTTACGGCATTCTCGGGGTCTCATCAGGACGCGATTAGAAAAGGTTTTGCGATTCGAGAGCCTGATAGTGTGTGGGAAGTGCCTTATCTGCCCATGGATCCAGCGGATGTGGGCCGGTCTTACGAATCTGTTGTGCGTGTCAATAGTCAGTCTGGGAAAGGCGGTATTGCCTTCTTATTGGAGCAGGACTATGGCGTGAGACTACCGCGTAAGTTACAGATTGAATTTAGTGGCGTTGTGCAGGTGTCAGTTGATGCGAGCGGGAAGGAGGTTTCTGCTCAAACAATTTGGGAGATTTTTCAGGCGGAATATTGCCTCCCTGCTCATCCGCTGCAGTACGTGTCTCACCAATCAACTCGGCTGGCCGATCAGCGTACGAAGGTTGAAGTCATGATGGCCTGGGAAGGCCGTGAGCAATTGCTGTGTGGGATTGGCAATGGCCCGGTGGATGCGTTTGTTATTGCCTTGAATTGTATGCTCACCCAAACCTTTAGCGCAGCGGCCAACACTGTCGAGATTTTGCACTACGAGGAGCGATCGCTAAAGGGCGATGTCGGTAGTCAAAGCCGAGCGTTTGCCCTTGTCGATATCGCTTGCCAGCCCATTGGCCGATTGTCTATCGGCAGATTGCGTGAGCCGCTGCGTACTAGCTATGGGGTTGGCCTTCACACTGATATCACGGCTGCAGCTTTCAGCGCTGTGGTGAGCGCTGTGAACCGTCAGCTCATCCAAGACATCGAAGATAATCCATCGCCCGTCAGGAATCTTGTTTCCCTTGTGTGAATATCCATAACGACGGTTACATTACTGCGGTGTTAGTGACCCTTGGCACCGCAGTTTCTTTGTGTGCGCGCGCCTGCTCATCAAAACACAGGCTCATCAAGACACATGCTCACCAAGACACAGGCTTCTTTACGGTTGAGTCGTAAACCCCTCGGCACAACGTCATGGCCATCGCTATAATCGACCGGGATGACATTCAGTCCACCTACTTTTTTTGCCTATTTCTCTTTTGGCTTTGAGTTCCTATGGACAATCAGCGGGTTGAATCGTTACTAGATGCGCTTAAACAACCCGATTCTGCACTGCGTGATCGCGCCTCTTCTGCCCTTTGGCACCTGTGGTTTCATCAAAAAGGTGTCTACGGGGCTCAGCAGCTGATGCGAGCTGAGGACCTGCTGCAATCTGATCAGCCCGCGCGGGCTGAAGCCTTCTTGAGTGAGTTGATTGAGGCACAACCCGACTTCGCTGAAGCGTGGAATCGTCGTGCAGTGCTGCGCTTCACCCAATCTGACTATTGGCCGGCGATCTCGGACTGCCAAAAAACGATTCAGCTGGTGCCTTACCACTTTGGTGCACTCCATGGTTTGGGCCTTTGTCACAACGCAGTTGGTAACTACACCGCTGCGATTCAGGCTTTTCGCCAAGCACTGGTGATTCAACCCTACGGCCTGACTACCCAACGGATGATTTTGGAATGCAGCGCCAAGCTGGGTTAATCCAAGCTGAGTTAATCCAAGCTGAGCTAACTACATGTGTTCTAACTGTCTGTGTTCTAACTACATGTGTTCTAAAACACAGGCTTGCCCCACATCCATCCGTCAATAAGCTACGTTGTATGGCAATCTGAAATAAAGCGAATATTTGTTTGAATCCATGCAAACACTCCCTAAACCCCCTGCTTCCAATGCTTCATCTAGTGCTGCTGTGTCTGAAGCAGCACTAGATGAAGCGACCTTTGAGACAACCATTGTACGACGCAAAACCCGTCCAGTTGCTGTTGGCGATGTCATTATTGGTGGCGGCAATCCGGTCGTTGTTCAGTCAATGATTAACGAAGATACGATGGACGTTGAGGGGTCAGTGGCCGCTATTCGTAGATTGCATGAAGCTGGCTGTGAAATTGTGCGAGTGACAGTGCCGAGTCTGGGCCACGCCAGAGCGCTGGCAAAGATTAAACAGCAATTGATTGAGACCTACCAAAACGTACCACTGGTAGCCGATGTTCATCACAACGGAATGAAGATTGCGCTAGAGGTGGCTAAGCATGTGGATAAAGTGCGCGTTAATCCAGGCTTGTATGTGTTTGAAAAGGCGAACGATGCTCGCACCGAATACACTCAAAGCGAATTCGAGAACATTGGCGACAAGATTCGAGAAACCCTAGAGCCGCTGGTCATTTCCTTGCGCGATCAGGGTAAGGCTATGCGCATTGGGGTTAATCACGGATCTTTAGCTGAGCGTATGCTCTTTACCTACGGCGATACGCCTGAAGGCATGGTGGAGTCTGCGCTGGAATTTATTCGCATCTGTGAATCGCTGAATTTTTACAATCTGATCATTTCCCTGAAAGCGTCTCGTGTGCCGGTGATGATTGCAGCTTATCGGCTCATGGTGAAGCGTATGGATGAATTCGGCATGGACTATCCACTACACCTTGGGGTGACCGAAGCCGGGGACGGGGAATATGGCCGCATTAAGTCTACGGCAGGCATCGGCACTCTATTAGCTATGGGCATTGGTGACACGATTCGAGCTTCGCTCACGGAAGCGCCTGAGAAAGAAATTCCGGTGTGCTATAGCATTTTGCAGGCGCTGGGCCTTCGTAAAACGATGGTTGAATATGTAGCTTGTCCGTCTTGCGGGCGCACCTTGTTTAACCTAGAAGAGGTGCTACACAAAGTGCGTGATGCGACTAGCCACCTAACTGGCTTGGACATTGCAGTAATGGGTTGCATTGTGAATGGTCCTGGAGAAATGGCGGATGCTGACTATGGCTACGTGGGTAAGGGGCCTGGAATGATTGCACTTTATCGCGGACGAGAAGAGATCAAGCGCGTTCCTGAAGATCAGGGTGTTGCTGAGCTGATTAATCTAATTAAAGCTGATGGCCGATGGGTCGAGCCGGAGACCGCCTCTGTGTCCTAGTCAGGCCCGTTCTAGTCAGCCAGTCTCAGTAGGGCCAGCGCTGCGCTGTTCAAAGGTTTCCGTATTTACAGGGTGTGCCACTCCCTCAATTGTCGTGAACATGTTAAGAGTCGTAACTACGACATGAGCGGCCTGGAAGGCCCTGTCCAGTCGCTTTATTTGTTCGATTGGTGAAGTGTCCTATTGGGTTTGGGGCGATCGCCTAGATCGATTTAACCTTAGGTTCTATATTCACTCAGCTCATGCTCATGACTCTTCACCCTAAACTCAGGTTCTGAACCTAGGGGGTGTGCTAGATTGGGCGTATTCTAAACGTCCTCCACACAGGATTACTATCGTTATATGGCTATTACTAAGCGCGGCCTGATTTTAGGCGCAACCGCATTGGCGAGCGCTGCTGTTGTGATTACGGGTACGGGCATTCATCTGTCTGATGGCCAAGCCTTCTTTAAAGAAAGCCCTAAGGAACTCATTGATGAGGTGTGGCAACTCATCGATCACGACTACGTAGACGATTCATTTAACGCTTTAGATTGGAACGATGTTCGGACCTCCTATCTAAATCGAACCTATACCGATCAGGAAGAAGCGTACGACGCCGTGCGTGAAATGCTGGAGCAGCTTGAAGATCCCTACACTCGCTTCATGGATCCGCAAGAGTTTAGCAACATGCAAATCGATACTTCTGGTGAGCTCACCGGGGTGGGTATTCAAATCACGCAAGAAGAAGAAACTGACGAGATTTTAGTCGTTTCGCCGATTGAAGATACGCCTGCTTACGAAGCGGGCCTGCTCTCTGGTGACATTATTGTCTCCATTGATGGAGAAAGCACAGAAGGTATGGAGCTGAGCGATGCGGTAGATCGTATCCGTGGCCCGGTCAACTCCAGCGTTACGCTCTCTATTCTGCGCGACAGCGAACCGCTAGATTTTGAACTTACCCGTGCGCGCATTGAGATTCATCCGGTTCGCTATTCTGTAGAGTCTGGCCCCGAAGGCACGGTTGGCTACATTCGTTTGACGCAGTTTAGCGCCAATGCCTCTGCTGAAATGCGTGAAGCGATTAAAGCGCTAGAAGAGCGCGATGTAACTGGCTACGTTTTGGACTTGCGCTCTAATCCAGGCGGATTGCTCTTTGCCAGCATCGACATCGCTGAGATGTGGATCAATGAGGGCACTATCGTATCGACGGTGGATCGCAATTCTGTCAGCGATGAAGAAATTGCTCACAATAAGGCTCTGACCGACCGGCCGCTGGTGGTGATAGTGGATGGTGGTTCTGCAAGTGCCAGTGAGATTTTGTCTGGTGCTTTGCAAGATAACAACCGTGCGGTTTTGGTGGGCACGCAAACGTTTGGCAAAGGTTTGGTTCAATCTGTTCGTGGTTTATCGGATGGCTCGGGTGTGGCGGTGACCATTGCCAAGTACCTTACGCCTTCTGGCCGAGACATTAACAAGTTAGGCATTGAGCCTGATTATATTGTTGATTTAACGGATGAGCAGCGCGATGTGCTGACAGAGAATCGAGATAAGATTGGCACAATGGACGATCCTCAATACTCTAAGGCGATTGAAGTTCTGACAGATTCTATTCGTAGCCAAAGAGACTCTGCTAATACAGCCGCGAGTGTTGTGGGCGAATAGTCGTACTCTCTGAGCGGATTAGCTTGGCTTACATTTTCCTGCCCTAATCAGGCCAACGCGTTTTGCGATGGCCTGATTTTTAGCTTCAAAGGGCCCCCACTGTTCTGCCGGTGTGAGTTCCTGACTGGCAAGGGCCTGTGCCGACAGAATGCGGCAAGGCTTATCGGTAGCTTCTTTGACGATGTACCACCCTTCAGGCGCTTCTTTAGTCATATGTTTACTTCTGCTTAAGCACAGGTGTGAGGTGCTCCGGAATACTTTCTAACTCTAGGGCATTGCAGCCTAGCTGATAGGCAAATGCTACGGGACGATTTGCGAGTAGCCCGTCATAGAAGCCAAGGGAGAATTTGATAGCGGCGCGATCGCCTATCGCCTTTTTCATGCCTACTACGTAAGGGATGTGTTGAGCGATCGCATCTGCCTGAGTCACGGAATAACAAGCATTGAGCACCACACATTCCACATCATCAGAAAATAGAGAGAATAGATTGGCGATCGCACTTGTCGATACCAGTTTGGATTGCCCTGTTATATCCTCAAATAGCAAGCCTTCTGGCTGCGTTGTTTTGCTTTGCACAGCACCTGTCTCTGCGGAAATAGCAATGGCTTTTCGAGCATCATTGGGGTCATCACTGGATGATTCTACTCCCATTCCATGGCCAGAAAAATGAACAACCTGGGGGCGAGTGTCGAGCAAGGCTCGCTGGATGTCTCTGGGGCGGACGGCCCAGCGTTGTTCTATGCGGAAGCGATCGCGATATTGTGACCTTTCCAAGCCTGCCTGAATTTCTCGCACTTCTTCCCCTAACCGTAATGGGTTTGTATTTTTTGGATTTGCGGCTAATACCAGGATCGTTTTAACTGGTGGACTAGATGCGGCGGGAGAAGCAGGGTTTGCTGGCGTCGAAGAGACAGTGGTAGAAGTGACGGCGTTGCCGGAGCCGCTGATGATAACGGAGCCGGTGACATTGCCGAAGACTTGCCCACCGGAAATTTGGCCGATAGTTTGGTTTTGGTTGCCGTTTACGTTCTGGGTGATTTGAGTCGTCGGAATGTTGTTGTCTGATTGAAAAATAGTAGCGAGTTTACTGGCTAAGGCTTCGTTATTAGCTAAGAGTTTTTTTAATTGATTTCGAAGGGCGGCTTGAGCGTCCGCGTCTTCAGGATCATTGGCAACATCAGTGGCTGCTTCTTGGGCAGATGCTTTTGTTTCTACTTTTGGACTCAAGATGGCCCATACCGATTGGGCTTTTTTCCATGCGGCGTCACCGAATTTATTGGCAGCGGTTTCTGTTGCGGTTTCGGCTGCGCCTTGGCCGAGTTTGAGGAGGTAGGGGAGGAATGGGGTGAGGAATGTAGTGAGGGTTGCTATTTCCATTTATTGCATCTGTCGAGTTAGTTAGGACATTAGTAATTGCTAGAAGCCTGGAGCTACAACAGCTAACTCGACTAGCAGCGATGCGACCCTGGCGAATCGAATTCGCCTAAGGAATGCGCATCAAGACAGCGGTAGGACCCCGCGTCGCTTTGCGGCGCTAGGGAATGCCTACCAAGACAAAGTAAGAATGCATCCTTACTTTGCTATATGAGGCTAGGTAGGGTGCGGGGTACGTAGTGAATTTTAATCATTGGTGGGCTTGAGATACGGACGGCAGCGCTTATCCAGCTCGGGGCTATAAGCTTTGTACCCAGCGTTCCGATATTAACAGGCTCGATTCTCCAGCAGGCATTGGCGCAGCCTTTCTTACGGAGAATCGAGCCCTAGGTAAATATCAAGCTGAATAGCCTGTAGCGCTATGCCATTGCATAGTCTATATTTGGCACCGAGATGCCTGGCAAATTATCAAGTTGACTATCTGTTAATGGATCTCCCCCAAAGTCGTTGTAGAGCCGGACTAAAGCACCTGTTAGGCCCGCATTGTAGTCAAGCGCAACTTCGTTGCGAATGTAGTCCGAGCGCACATCTGCATAATCGTTATCGTTTGCAGAGGCTGGGCCTCCGACTAATGCACCGTAGAGAATATTATCATTTGGATCGGGGTCATTAATGTTGTAACCGCCATGAGCGCTGCGGTGATGAGGATTCAGGGCGTAATCATCTCCAAATCCGACCATGTAGCTGAAGTTGTTGGGGTTATCGCCTAAAAGATAATCAATTTGATTTCCAGCAAAGTCCGCGTAGCGATCGCCATAGTCATTGACCGTATCACTATAGATCCCAGCAATGAAAGCCGTATTAGCGCTGTATCTGAGTGAACCCCACTGATCTAACCAGGCCAAGCCTCCAGCGGTATATTGAATACCACCGTTTGGATTAGACCAATAGTTGAGCCACTCTTCAGTATCCTGTTTATATTGCTCTTCTCCCGTGGCTTGAGCCAGTAATGTTGCAGTACCGTAGGACTTATTATCCCAACTTTGAGTCCACTGCGGGTTTAGCCCCTGATAGTAATCTTCTGCTTTATCCAGGTAGGTTGAGTCATTGGTTGCTTTATAAAGCCAAGCTGCACTCCATGACAGCTCATCCATATAGCCACTCCAAGAGTTATAAAAAGAACTCGCATTTTGAATAGCATCTGAATATCTGCCACGATACTGGTCTGCAAAATCAAACAGTTGCTTTGCATTATCCAGCAAGCGATCGGCATAAACAGAATCACTCTCTCTAAAGATGATGGATGCGGCGGCTAGTGCGGCGGCCGATTCACCTGCCAAATCAGAACCTGGATTCTGGCTATCAATCTTAAAAGATGGACGATTCATCGTCATTTCTTCGGCAGGCCCCCAGTAAGAATGGTCAACAAAACCATCGCCTACTTGCCCCCAGAGTGCCTGTGTTTCCTGGCCATCGGTAATATGAGCCTTCAGAAGATAATCAGTCCCCCACTTGATAGCGTCTAAAGCCTCGTCAAGCTGTCCGCTGTGCTGATACGCATCACGATATTCAACAACGCCCCAACTCAACGTCGTCATTGAAAATGCCATAGGAAGGCCAAACTTAACGTGGTCTCCGGCATCGTAGTAGCCACCAGAAAGATCAACGCCGACATCTGCACCGTCATTAACGGCAGAGTCATCACGCCAATCAATGCGATTATCTTCTGGAAGCGGCCCAGAGCGCTGTGCTTCATAAAATAGAAGAGATTTTTGAAGGGCCTCTCCATAGTTAAAATCACCCACTTGTGAAAAACTTGGTTCAGTAGGTGCAACAGGTTCAATGGGACTAACCGGAGAAACTGGCTCGACTGGGATAACTGGGTCAGGAGAACCTGAACCGAGGGCTTCGCCATTAAGTTTGAATTCGTCAGGCAACGTGGCAGTTGACCCTGTTCCTAAGAATCCAAAAGAGACCTCTTGACCAGGCACAACTGTGCCATTGTAAGACGCATTGCTAATGACGTAGGTGTTGCCGTTTTGGCTAACAATCTGTGCGTCCCATATCTGGGTAATTTGGCCAGAGAACTCAAATTCAATCGTCCAGTTATTGAGTTGGCTATCGTCATTATTCGTGACGCTGCCTTCGCCTTGGTATCCACTGCCCCAATCATTGGTAATGGCAAAACCCACTGTCGAGTTATTACTAGATATTGGCTCAATTGGCTCGACTGGTTCAACTGGATCAGTTGGCTCAATCGGTTCAACTGGATCGGTTGGTTCTACAGGATTCTCTGGTTCAACAGGATCAACTGGTTCTTCTGGCTCAATCGGCTCGGCTGGTTCAACTGGTTCTGCAGGATCAACTGGATCAGTAGGATCTTCTGGCTCTACAGGATTGTCTGGCTCTACTGGATCGGTTGGCTCAACAGGAGAAGAACTGGAACCAATTCTTGTACCTGTGTAATCTGGGTTGGAGTGATAGGGTGCTCTATCCACTAGGCCTGCCATCGGCACGCTCTTACCGCTGAATACGTTCTCGTTAACGATGCTGAAGTTAGCTATCTTATTCGATAGGCCCATGCGGCTAGCAATATTGTCTTCTAGCTGATTGGCTCTCCACTCAAAATGTGAGCTGTTCAAATCAGAGAATTGAATCCCATTGAGCGTAATGCTTTGACCTGTGATGGGGCTATAAAACCGTACGCCTTGCGCCGTTTGTTCTACTGAGAAATTAAGCTGATTATCGCCGCGTACGCTCAGGTAGAAAAAGCTGATTTTGTCAGTTGCGGG
>JBCCOO010000104.1:0-15286 GCA_039025345.1 Cyanobacteria bacterium P01_D01_bin.105
CAAAGAACCAACAACTGAAACACCTGTCTCCTGGCTGCATGTGACCAGTGCCTGTAACCATCCTGGTGCAAACATAACGTCGTTATCGACGAAGACAACGTAGGGGGTTTTGACTCGGCGAAGGCCTGCGTTTCTAGCTTGGTTGGGAGAGAGGAAATGGTGCGATCGCACCACTTCAAATGATTTCTCAGCAGATTGCGCTTCTAAATAGAGCTGAATATGATTCGGCGCATTGTTGTCTACATAGACAAGATGGAAAGGATATTGCGTGTGCTCATACAGGCTCTCTAAAGATTGCTGTGTAAACTGGAAACGTTCTCGTGGAACAACAACAATCGTCACGTCAGGTTGACTCATTGGGTTCTCCTAAATTACTGAAATGAATTAATCAAATAAATCGCTGAAACAACCTCTTTAGCTATCTTCTTTAGCTATCTCTATCTATGGCGATGGCAACGCAGCCTTAAGATTGCACAAGCGCTGTCTGCATCTGATACAGTGCCGCGTAGTGCTGAGCCTCCCGCATCAGCGACGCATGGGTGCCGCTTTCTAGAATTCGGCCATTCTCGATGTAGAAGATTTGGTCAGCACTTTTGGACGCGCTCAAATCATGAGTCACCAGGAAGGTGGTAGCCCCTTCACTTAGCCGATCCAGCGCTCCGGTCACAGCCTTTTCACTCCTACTATCCAAGCCCACCATCGGTTCATCCAAAATAACAATTCGGGCTTTTCGAACCATGGCCCTAGCAATAGCAATGCGCTGACGTTGCCCCCCCGAAAGGGTCGTCCCACGCTCACTCATTAAGGTGTCGTATCCCTTCGGCAACGTCTTGATAAAGTCATGAGCATTGGCCAACTTTGCAGCCTGCTCTATGTCTTCGTCGCTGGCATCCAGTGCACCATAGGCAATGTTCTCTCGAACGGTGGCACCAAACAAAACGCTGTTTTGTAGCACAATGCTGATCTGCTGACGCAAAGACTCTATTTGGTAATCACGGATATCTCGGCCATCAATCAAAACCTGGCCTAAGAGCGGATCGTGAAGCCGTAGCAGTAGGCTCACAAGAGTAGACTTTCCGCCACCAGAGGGACCAACCAGCGCGATGTGCTGACCTGGGTTTACGTTGAAACTGACGTTTTGCAGAGCGATGCTGTCCGCAGCATAGGCAAAATAGACGTTGTTAAAGCAAATGCTCCCTTCAAACGCAGGGGCGACCATTGCCTCCGGCTGATCTTGAACGCTAGGAACAATGTTGAAAAGATCCATAATTCTCTCGCCGGACGCGGTTGCTTTTGATATTTTGGCGGCCTGCTTGGCGAGATCGCGGGTAGGCTTAAAGGCCGTTTTGAGATAGGTGATAAATACCAGCAAATCACCGGGAGTGGCCTGTCCTGCCTGCACGATAATGGCACCGCGCCACAAGACTAGTGCTGTTGCGATCGCCACCAAGATTTCAGCCGTTCGTTGCAGCCCCGCAGACAGCTGCTGCGTATAAGCACTGTCTTCCAAACTTTGGCGATTGTCATCCTCAAATATCTTCTCCAAGCGACTTTCCAACGACAGTGCCTGCACTAGCTTGATAGCCCCAAGTGCTTCAGCTGCCGTAGCCGCCATAGCGCTTTCGTGCCGCCGCTGCTCGCGCGAAACTTTTTTGATCCGTCGGGTGAGCTTAAAGCTAGAAATAACAAACAGCGGAAACACAGCCAAAGCAATTAGCGCCAGATTCCAATCCATCCAGAACATCACCCCCACCATGCTAATTAGCGTCAGGGTATCGACAATCAGCGGCAGCGTAGAATCAACCGTAACGCTACGAAGCATGCTGACATCGCTCGTGATGCGAGTAATCAGGTCGCCGCTTTTGGCACTGTAGTGAAACGAGAGCGACAGTCGCTGAATATGCGCATACAAGTCAGCGCGGATTTCGGTAATGATGCGGCTTGCCGCCACAGAAAGCCCAACTAGGCTCAAATAAGCAGACATCGCGCGAAACATGGCCGTCGCAATGATAGAACTCGCTAGCACCAACAGCAGCAGATCGCTGTTCATATTTCGCAAGATGGGCCAGTATAGCTCCGTATCATGCACCTCTGGAACCAGCACAAAATCAAATATCAGCTTGAGTGGCCAAGGCGCTATTAGCCGAGCGAGCACCTTGGTCAGCAGCGCCAAACCTGCCAACGTCAACAGTCTCTTTTGCTTACAAATGTGAGGCCAAAATCGTCGAATTATCCGCTGAAAGCCGATCAGAGTATGCTTTATAATTTTTGGGCGTGAACGATATGTCATAGAGAAAAAGACTGAGGAGACATAGCAGGCTGAGGAGACATAGCAGACTGAAGAACTAAGCAGACTAAACAGGCAGCGGCTGAGATAAGGATTTCTTTTTCTCTAGCGCCAGCCGATATACAACACTCCAATTCTGTTGTTCTACAGCAGGTGCCATTTGAGTCAGTGCTTTTTGCCGAGCGGCTATTCCAAGCTGTTGTCGCACATCGGGCTGATCAATCAAATAGTTCAACGCAGCAGCTAAGTCAGCACTGTCGCCCGGCGCTACGGTTAGGCCATCGCTGCCATCTTCCAAAATTTCGCCAATGGCATCTACACTGCTGCCCACAATGGCCCTAGCGGCTAGCATGGCTTCTAGCAGCGCGTTAGGACAGCCATCTCGCAAAGACGGAATGGCAAAGATATCGATATAAGGGAGATATGCGATCGCCTCCTGACGGCTCAGCGTACCGGTAATCACCACATTATCGGCAAAGTCACTCTGCCCTAGCAGGTGAGCCCAATAATCGCGTTCTTTCTCGGCAAAGTCACCCACTAGCAATAGCGTGACACCGTCGGCAATCTCTAGAGACTGACAGGCTTCCAACAAATACTCCAGTCCCTTTTTATCTCTAAAGCTACCCACAGCCCCAATCACTGTGCCCTGCAGGCGATCGAGTAAGTCAGGCTCTGGCAAATGAGTAAACGCAAAGGGAGTAATGGAGTTCCAAAAAGAAGAAGAGCAAGGCGTAATGGTTGGCACTAGCGCCCTGGCTCGCCGCATGAGATCCTTACTAACAAAGGTGGACCAAGTAGAATGGGCGAGGGTCCACACTACTTGGCTAAACTGAGCTGGACTAAAGATATGTTTATTGAGATCCGCGCCGCGCACGCTGTTGATCACCGGCAAACTGCATTCTTCAGCAAGCAGCGTTGTTAAAAAACCCATTTCATTGATAAAAAAGGCATGCAGTATATCGAACTGATAGGTTCGGTGCAGCTGCTTGAGCTGATGATACAAATCACAAAGGTAGTCTTGCGACTTCGCCTCAACAGATCGCACAGCTGGCTGCAAGCGATGTATGTGCAGGCTGCCTTGATCGCCGCTTGGGTCAAAAGTCGTTTGGCAGCCCGTAGCACGAAACTCACCGTTTTGAGCCATCGCTCTTTCCGTACGAAAGACCGCACGAAAAACCGCCACATGAACCTCATAGCCCAGATCGATGAGCATATGCGCTATGCGACTCACAGATTCGCCCACGCCACCCACATCCGGCGGAAATTCTAGCGTTGTAATGCAAACTTTTTTCGTCATTTGTTTTTCCTTTTATCTAGATAGTCTTATGGAAATTAGGCTTAGCTGGCAGCGGCGAGCACTGGCTGTTCTGCCAATAGTTTAGAAAGGTAGCTAGCGGTATTTTCGGCACCGTGCAGGTCAATTTGATGAGGTGTGGGGAGATGAGAGAGTGAGGTTGCGATCGCAGCCATTAACCGCTCTGGGACCAAGTCCTGCGCCGTCAACAAATTCACAATGCCTAGGTGAGCGAGCTTTTCACCTCGGAGGCGTTGCTCATCGGTTTGGCTAGGATTAAGAGAAGGGAGTAGTAGCGATCGCACGCCTGTTTCCAATAGATTCATGGTCGTGTTGTAGCCACCCAAATTAATCGATAGATCTGCCTTGTTCAAATAGGCCAAAAGCTCAGAAGTGTAGCGCCGAAGCGTAAGATTCGGCCTATCAGCCGCTGCCCGCTGAAGCTGAACAAATTCTTGGTCTGGCATAAATGGCCCAGCAAATGCATAAAAATGATGCGGGAGCTGCTCTTGTATTAAGGAACTGGCGGCTATAACCGCATTCAGCAAAGGGTAACCATGCCTGCCACCGCCAACACTCGCGACAATACTAGGCTCGCAGAGGTTCTCTGAAAGCCGCGAGCTCGCAGTCAGCGCTTGGGCAACGTAGCCCGTATAGATAATTTCACAGTTCAACAGATTTACGAGAGAAAAACACTCTTCTAGCTGCTGAAAGATCGGATCTCCATGAACCAAAACAGCATCATAGAATCGATCAATCAGGCGACAAATTTTAGCTTCTCTTCTTTCTCTGGGGCCATCTGGCAACGGCTGAGTCATAACCAGATCCCTCAAGCTACATACGATGCGTACAGGCTTAACCGACGCTTTTGCCCTTTTAAGCAGAGGGCTTAGCTCATACTTCATGCTCATTTTGCTGAAGGGGAAGCACTCTGTTATTAGGCAGTCTGGCTGAAATTGATCATAGGTATCGAGTAGCTGCTGCTGTCTCTTTGCTTTGATTGATTCTAGAGAACATGCAGCATCCAACGGGACTAGGATTGCCCCCTGCTGACGAAGCGCAGGCAAATAAACAACTGTTGCTTCTGGAGGTAGTTGAAACTGGGGAACAAGCTGTCCGCCCGTAACAAAACAAACCTCAAAGTCTTTAACCAGTGCCTGAATAATCTCTCGACAGCGAACTAAATGGCCCATGCCAGCTAAGTGCTGACAGTAAATCATAATTTTCTTCATGCTCTTTTCGTTAGTCTTCTAGTGATCAAAAAATATTAGGCCACCCTTCAACAAGCTCAGGGATCGCCTCGTCGCTGCACGCCACCTCGTGTCTCTTAGGTATGTGTACACAGAAGCTCTTCGGCAGAGAGATTTGGGGTGAGAGTGACAGCTCCGCTGAGAGCAGATGCATCGTTAAGTTTCACTGTCGCCTCTCTAACAGTTTTCTCCATCGTAGGAGTCTTCTCTGCGACTAACGCAGCAACCTGTTGAGCCGCAACAGCTACTCCGTTGAGATTCACCGTTAAGGGCGCGGGCACATGCTGAAGATGTGCAAGTACTACAGCGGCGAACCGTTCCGGTGGCAGGTCCTCTGGACATAGTCGCCGCACTCTCCCCATCTGCGCCAAACGCTCTACACGCATCGTTTGCTCCTGATCGTCATTTCCTGTAAAGGGCAGCATCATCGCCCTTACACCTGTCGTCAGAACATTCATCGTGGTGTTGTAGCCTGACATGCTAATAGACAGCTCAGCTTTCTCCATATAAGCCAACAAATTGGGCGTATAGCGATGAATATGTATGTTGTTGCGGTTGCGAGCAGCTATCTGTAAGTCCCAAAACACATCTTCTGGGACAAAAGGACCTGTAAATAAATGAATGCGATATTTTGGCAGCATCACAGCTAGCTGTTCTGAGGCCTCCACCGCCGCCTGTAACAATTCATGGCCAAATCGCCCACCCCCCACACTCAGCAAAATCATGGGGTTTGGCTTTGCCAACACAATTTGATCGGCTATCGTAGGCTGTGTATTCTCTGGCTGCTGTACGACATACCCGGTGTAGTGCACATCACAGGTCAAATCGTCCAATCTCGAAAAGCTCTCTTCTAGCGAATGCAGTAAGGGATCGCCATGAATCAGCAGCTGATCAAAGTACTGATTCATCAGTCGAACAATTTTAGCTTCATGGCGATCGCGATCATTTTTGGTCACCACAATATCTCGCAGGCTAGAAACAACCTTTGCCCCCTGCGATTTGGCAGCTTCGATTAGCGGAATCAGCTCGAAAGAGAATCGCCGTCGCCCAAAAGGAAATAGCTCAATCATCAAAACGTCTGGCTGAAAGGAATACACAACACTCAGCAGAGTCTGCTGACGAATAGCTCTAGCAGCCTCTGTACTCAAAGCGGGATCTACGGAGCATAATTCCCGAAACTCAGCGTCTGATTTAATGGCAGGAATGTTGATGACTTGTACATTTGGCGGGGGTTGAAATCCAGAGACCACTTCGCCACCGTTAATCAAGCACACTTCAAAATCGGCGCTCAATCCTCGCACAAGTTCCATACTTCGAACCAAGTGCCCCATACCTAGAATGTGCTGACAGTAAAACAAAAGCCTTTTCATAGTCATTGCCGAATAGAGATAGTTAATTAGGAGAATTTAAACAAAGTAAAAACAGCGAACAAGAGATCGCATAACAGTATCAAGCCAACAGAGCGAGAGGTGTGCCTAAAGCCGGTTGCACTGCTGGCGAAATCAACACACCTAGCTGTTCTAAAACCTGAGGAAGCCCGCCAAAATCTAGCCCCTCAGGCGGTGGTGAAGGCTCATCTAGCTGTGTGAGGACGGCCTGCATCAGGCTGCTAGGCGTCATCTGCGTTGGGGAGAGCATCGTAATCAAGCCCTTTTGGCTAAAGCAAGTAGCACGAATAAGCTGCTCTTGCGAAGGCTGCATACGAGGCACCACCACCGAGCGTTTCCTCGCAGTGACAATCTCTGTGAGCGTGTTGTAGCCGCCCATCGAAACCACCACATCAGCAGCTTGTAGGTAGCCAAACAGATTATGCGTAAAGCTTTGAAAGGTGACTCGGGCATGTCGAAAATCAACCTGGGCACCGAGCTGTTGCAGCTGTTCAAACTGATCAGCAGGCATCTCTGGCCCACACAAAATCAAACTGTGAACGGTCCTCTTAGCACCAGAACCATTTGTCAGCGTCTGAAGTCCTTGCAGATAGGTATGCACCAGCCTGTAGCCATCTTCGCCACCACCCGGCGTGACCAGTACAAAAGGATCGGTCAGCGTAACTTTGAAATGCGATCGCATCTCATCACGATCAATCTTCTGCAAAGGCTTACGAATATAGCCACAGTAGCGCAGCTTATGGGCAACAGGAAGCGGCAGCTGATATGCCTGAACCATATCAAAAACAGACTGCATACCCACCACCAACACCCGGTCGTAATAGGCTTGAACGGTCTGACAATAGCCGTATCGATCCCACTCACGAATTGTCTTTTGAGGCGTATCTAAAATATCGCGTAGCAACAGAACACATTTGCTATCTGTCAGTGCATTTTTGAGATAGTGAAGCGTGGCGCTGAGCTCACCGGCTAGACCGGTGGGCTTTTTGTCGACAAGGAAGAGATGGGGCTGGAAGTGGAGTGCGGCTGAGTAGATGAGCTGCGATCGCAGCTCCACCGTCTTTAGCATTGGGGTTCCCAAATACTTAGCGCAAAGATCGCCAGAGAGTCCTCTATTGAGGCAAGGGAGCTTAATGTAGTCGAGCCCTATAGGCAGGCGAAACTCGTGAATCATCGGCGAGCCCGATACTAGCAAAATCGACAAGTTTGGCCAGCGAGTGAGCAAATGCTCACAAATTGCCAGCATTCGGCGCAGGTTGCCCAGCCCAAACGCATCATGGGAATAAACCATTATCCTAGTGGCATCCATTATCTTTCTCGTTTAAAGTATTTCGAGAGCAGCATCTTGCTCGCTCGATTAAAATCTCTCTGACCTGGAACTCGTTCGCTTCGCTTTGAAATCTCGTTCGCTCCGCGTTAAAATCTCGTTCGCTTTGCAAAGTGCTTATCAACCAATCTCGTAGATTCTTTTAAGATCAGCGTGAATATTTCATGAGAAAAGCTTCATGAGAAAAGTCTCATGTAATAAATCTCGCCCCATGGGATAGTTTTAAATCGCACTAAGAGAAGCTTTATGCGCCGACATACCATACCTCCTGCGACCTCTCAATCGGCGGTAGGTGGGCCTACCACAGTCTTCTCATCATCCAAATTGCTGCTGAAGCGACTTCTCAAAGAGACCCGAACGCGCATTTTATTGCTGTATGGCTTGCTACTGCTGCTAACGACAGTGGTTTCTGTACCCGTTTTTAGATATTTACTGTTTGCCAACGTCAATGCGCGCGTACAAGCAGATCTCAATGAAGAAAGAGAAAATTTCCTAAACACTTATCGTGAATGGGAAAAAGCGCCAGAGCAAACAACACAAGAACTTCAGACATTCATTCAAAAACATTTTGAAGACGTGCTGATAGAAGACGACAACTTCCATCTCGTGTTGATTGACGGAGAGCTCTTTGATAGCAATCCACCCTTCCTCATAGAACCGCTACGACCCAACTCAGACCTATTCGAGCAATGGCAACAGATCAACCAGCCAACCATTGACGAGTATGGGACTGGGCGCCCAGAGATTGGCAGCATTCTCTACACAGCTGACCCACTCATGCTAGACGGGCAATCACGCGGCCTATTCATTACAGCGCATAGTTCTGCTGGAGAACGGCAAGAAGCGCTAGTCGGCGTCTACTTACTGATGCAAATCATGGTGGTCGTTTTCTTAATTTCTTTACTGTTGGCGTGGTTGAGCGCTGGCAAGCTCATGGCACCGATTTCAAGGCTGTCACAAACAGCGAGATCTATCAGTGAATCTGATATGACTCAACGCATTCCAATACCTCAAAGCGATGGCGAACTCGCTGAGTTGACCTATACGTTCAATGCCATGATGGACCGCATCCAGGCCGCTTTCGACAGCCAGAGAAACTTCATCAACGATGCCAGCCACGAACTCCGCACACCTATCACAATTATCCAAGGCCATCTCGAACTGCTCGACGACGAGCCTCAATCTCGGCAAGAAACCATCGAAATTGTTATGGATGAACTGGATCGAATGGGTAGGCTGGTTAGCGATTTGCTTCTGCTCGCCAAATCAGAGCGTCCTAATTTTTTACAGTTAGAGTCACTCAACGTCGAGCAGTTTTTAGAAGGTGTATTTGCCAAAGCAAGCGCTCTGGCAACGCGTAACTGGCAGATCAAGCTAGAGGCTAATCCAGTAGAGTTTTTGGGCGACCGGCAAAAGCTGACAGGGGCACTGCTAAACCTCTTACGTAACGCAGTACAGCATACTCAAGCCGACAATACGATCGAGCTAGGATATTGCATAGTATCAGGCGCACTTCACTCAGCAGAAGACGGTCCGCGATGGCGTAGTGCATCCGCGATCTCAGCATCTTCGCAGGCCGCAGGCAGCGCGCCGCTACAATACCAGCGCACTCGAGAGAACCTTCAGATTTGGGTGCATGACAACGGGCCAGGCATGACACTAGCTGAGCAGCAGCGCGTGTTTGAACGATTTGCCAGAGGCCGCCAGCACCGAACAGAAGGATCTGGGTTGGGGCTGGCGATCGCCGATGCAATTGTAGAAGCCCACGGCGGCAACATCGATCTGGAAAGTCAGCTCACTCGTGGATCAACATTTCGGATCACGCTTCCCCTCAGCAAAATCTCAAAGCTCTCGGCCTCCCCATAAGGTATCGGGACAAGGGTAAGCGCTGGCCGCAACATTACTTGCCTCGACAAATTCTCTCCAAAGATAGATGGCAAGTATGGATGGCATCAGCCCCAAAACTCAGCTTACGTCCGCAGCCTGTATCCCACACCTCGAACCGTTTCAATCAGTCCATCGCCCAGCTTTTTACGCAAATAGCCAACATACACATCCACAATGTTTGACCCTGGACTATAGTCGTATCCCCAAACCCGATCCAGCAGCTGCTCTCTGCTCAAAACCTGATCTGGATGACGAAACAGCGCTTCGGCCAGCGTAAACTCTCGAGTCGGCAAATCTATCGTATCGCCCCCTACCTTCACCCGCCGGGTAAGTAGGTTTAGCTGAACATCACCAGCCTGCAAAACCTGTGACTCCTCAGCGCCCTGCGTAGCGCCGTTGGCAGCAGCTCTCAGCCGCACCCGTACTCTCGCCAATAGCTCTTCAAACCGGAAGGGCTTAGTGACGTAGTCATCGGCGCCCCCTTCCAAGCCAGTGACCTTATCGTAAAGCTCATCTCTGGCAGACAAAATAATGATGGGTAAAGTAGCGCCCTGCCCACGCAGCGACTCAATCACCGCGTGACCGTCTTGATCAGGCAAGCCCAAGTCCAAAATGAGCAAGTCGAAACTGGCACCGAGGACTTGCGCGATCGCATCTCCAGCCGTGGTTGCGACTGACGTCACAAAACCATGGGCCGTTAGACCCTTTTGAATAAACGATGCAATGCGAGGCTCGTCCTCGGTAATTAGGATCCGATGCATGGCCATCTCCTATCAAACACAGCCGTCAAGCTACAGCTCTTTATCTATATTTTCTACGATGTATCTGCATTCTCTACGATGATAGTGACAGTATCCACCGTTAGGCGCTCAGAGCATCAACATAGCTAGCAAAGTTAATCTGAACAGGAAGGTGCGATACACTGGCAAAGTCCATTGCCGAAAATATAATTTGCCCATGGTGGCCACCTCAACCACAGTTCATTACCAGCAAGTAATCCGCATCCAGACCCAGGGCAAATCCCTGGGCCGCTTTACTCGCAAGGTGCAAGAAGCCGTGGCCGCCTCTGGCGTACAAACTGGGCTGTGCTCAATTTTTCTGCGTCACACATCGGCCAGCCTAGTCATTCAAGAAAACGCCGACCCCGACGTTTTGCTCGATATGGAAACGTTTTTGGCACAGCTCGTGCCCGAGGGGAGCTACTACCGCCACAGCGATGAAGGGCCAGACGATATGCCCGCACATATTCGCACAGCGCTCACGCATACCTCAGAGCAAATTCCGGTGATGAACGGGCGACTAGCGCTGGGTACATGGCAAGGCATTTATGTATGGGAGCATCGCGATCGCCCCCATACCCGCGAAGTTGTTGTTCACATCACAGGCAGCTAATTCATGAGTGAGCAAAACAATCCCTGGGAACAAGCCACCAAAGGCTCTTCTCGTAAAACTTCAAAAAAGAAAGCATCTGGCCATAAAGACAGTAGTAAAAAGAAGTCATTTAAACCTTCAGGCAAAGCTGGCAAATACAAAGGAGAGCGCCCTTACAAACCAGGGAAAAACAACATTATCGTTCCGGCTCCTAAGCTAAAAGAAGATCCCTCAAAGCCACAAAAGAAAGAGAACAAATCCACAGCCCCCGTCCTTATAGATGGCAAGATTGTTGACCCCAGCAAAACGGTCTCCTACGAAATCACACCGCTGAGCAATCCAGCCGACGAGACGGTACTAATAAAAAGTAAGCCCAACATTAGCGGCGGCCTCATCCCCACAGCCGCCCCCGACTTTCGCTCCGGATTTATCAGCATTGTTGGTCGCCCAAACGTAGGCAAGTCCACCCTAATGAATTACCTTGTGGGGCAAAAAATCGCCATTACCTCACCCGTAGCGCAGACTACGCGCAATCGGCTCCAGGGAATTCTTACCACGCCACAAGCGCAGATTATTTTTGTCGATACGCCGGGAATTCACAAGCCGCACCACGAACTCGGCAAAGTCCTAGTGCAAAACGCCCGCATCGCCGTCAGTTCTGTTGATGTTGTGCTGTTTGTTGTAGAGGCGACTTCTCCGGCTGGGCGAGGCGATATGTTTGTTGCAAATTTGGTAGCGCAGACAAGCGGGCCAGTAGTGCTAGGACTCAACAAGCTTGATCAATTGCCAGCCGATGGGCGTAAGGCCGCTGAAATTAAGAATAGCTATGAAGCGTTAGCCGCTGAGCATGGCTGGGATGTGGTGAAGTTTTCAGCGCTAACCGGGGAAGGGGTAGAGAAGCTGCAAGAGACTTTGGTGTCTAAGCTGGAGCCGGGCCCTTACTACTATCCGCCAGATCTTGTGACCGATCAGCCTGAGCGGTTCATTATGGGTGAGCTGATTCGAGAGCAGATATTGCTGCATACGCGCGAAGAGGTGCCGCATAGTGTTGCGATCGCAATCGATAAAGTAGAAGAAGACGAAAAAATCACCCGCATCCTCGCCACCGTCAATGTAGAGCGTCAGTCGCAAAAAGGCATCCTCATCGGCAAAGGTGGCCTCATGATGAAAGCCATTAGCACCGCTGCCCGTGAGCAAATGCAAAAGCTAGTAGCGGGCCAAGTATATCTAGAGATATTTGTCCGAGTACAAGAGAGATGGAGACAGTCGAGAACCAGACTCTCTGAATTTGGCTACAAGGTAGATAAGTAAAACACCTAGTAAGAGCATGGCAGCCAAAACACCAGGCGATCAACCAAGCAAGCCTTCATTGATTGTTTATGCCTGCCCGGTAGGGCCTCTAGCCAAACAACTCGAAGCTTATCTAGACGAAAGTCGACAGCTGTGCGGAGAAAACACGGCTCACGCTTACATGCCACACTGCACACTTACAGGCTTTTTTACGGATGAAGAAAGCGCGATTCCTCACTATGTACAGACACTCGAAAAAGTGTGGCACCAATATGCACAGGAGATGACCTCACTCCATGTTGAAATTCGGCAAGTGCTATTTCGACCGAACTGGCACGGGCTGGCATTAGAAGCAGAGGGATTAAAACGGTTAGTAGAGGCGTTTGCCCAGCAGGCCGATTCACCCACTCGCACCGAAGCAATTCGATTGAAGGACTGGCTGCATCTTAGTTTGGCTTACGATTTTCCGCTGGCTGATGCACCGGCCCTACAGCAGATGGCCACGAAGATGATAGAAATTTCTACCCCTGTTGCGTGGGAACTAAGGTTTTATCAACGCACACCTAACAATCAGTGGACCTGCCATTGGAGTAGGGCTTTAGGATAAAGCATCGGCAGCCTAAGCGCGATAAAGAGACAACGGCCATGCGTAAACTGAGGAACGAAAAGTATTGATAAACGCATCTAACGAAAACACGGATACGGCATGAAAAAGAGGAGTGGGTTAATCGTTGTGGCTTTGCTCGCGATCGCACTAGCAGAATACGGCATTCGCGAAACACAAACCAATCGCATTTTTGCACGATTGAACGATGACAACAACAACGATACCAAAAGGGAAATTGTTCAATTGCTAATCGCTGGCTGCCCCAAAAAAGAAACCTACTCAATCATGCCTCACTACATTGCAGAAAGAGTATTTGGCCGATGCCGATCGTTCACCCAAGCTCAGCTATCAGGTGTGGATTTCAGCGAGCTAAACCTTAGCGGAACAACCTTCATCGACACGGATTTCAGCGGCGCAAACTTCTACAATGCAAAGCTAACAGGCACTGATATGAGCCAGTCCAATCTCAGTGGCGCAGATATTAGGTTTGCCACATTTACAGACGCTAATTTGCGTAGGGTAAATCTCAGCGAGGCCACGCTGTACCATGGCCTTTATAGAAATACCGACTTCAGCAGTGCCAACTTTAGCGGTGCGCGTCTAATACAAGCCAGGATTGCAGATAGTGACTTCAGCAATGCGAATTTTAGCAATGCCTTCGTTTATAAAAGCAGCTTCTTCAGTACTCGGCTCAATAGTGCAAATCTCAGCGATGCAACGTTTAGTGAAGATCACCTCGGCAGCGCAAGCCTCACTAATGTGAATCTGAGCAATACTCTTTTCCTCTCTACGCTGCTACGCCCCAACAAAACGTTAACGAAAAACCAACTAGAGCGCGAGAATCCGCCTTTAATCTGTAACTCTCCTCTGCCACAGCCAATGAACAGTCAAGTGAGTGAATACAGAGACTGCAACAATTTGGCTCAGATTTTACAACAAAGACATCCCGAAGAGTTTCCCAGTCGTGAAGAGGTCAACATCCATTTTGAAGCCGCTATCTGCGACTCCTTTGTTTCTAGAAACGTGGAGATGGCAGGATACGAACCAATCACATGCAGTGAGCAGTCGTAGCGATAAACAATAGCGCAGACAAACAAGGTGATGCTTTCTACGGCCTCACCGATCCACTTTCAGTAGTTAAATTCAACAGGCAACTCGACAGAAACTATAGTTTTGAACGCAGCAGTGAGACAACAGAGGCACTGTCTGGAACAATGTCGATTAAGGTATCAGCAGCGATTAGCTGAGTTTCTACAGAGCTATGATTCTGAACAATACCTGTAAGACCATTAATAGCTGTTTCATTGCCCACAGCAATGTCAACAAGCTGACCAGCAACTCTCAAATTTGAGATATATTCTTCTAAATTGTCCCCCAGAATAAGCAGCAGCGTATTAATGGCCTGCTCATTTCCAGGGTCTAGCTCCCAAAGGCTCTGTGCACCCTGAGCAAGCGCAAGATTGTTGCTATCTGTTTGCGCTAAACTTTCCGTTGGCAAAAAGTCAGCAAGCGCGCGCGTAGCCGCATCCAGCGTCTGAGTCGATAGCGGCGGCTGAACATGCTTGAGCGTTCCCAAGCTGCCTGCGACCATCCATGGCACTTCAAACTTAGCGGTTTCAAGCAGCGTAAAGAGAACGTCTGCGGCTTCGGTATCCTCTGCGCCAACCCGCAGCAGCCCAAGCGCTGCGCGAAACTGAATCTCTTCTAACGTAATAAATTCATTATCTGTGATCAGGTCCTGCTGCTTTTGCAAAAACGGACTCAGCGTAGCAACGACCTGTGCGTTTTGCGGATCGATTGTGCCCAGTGTATTAGCAGCTGAGATGAGGTTCATAGCGCTCAGCGTTGTTCTGGGTGTAATGCTTTCGTAGGCGGCAATAACATCACTGACCACGGCGATCGCCTGCTCATTTCCTGGCTCAAACTGCGCCAACACTTTAGCTAGTCGTAAGCGTAAGTCCAGAGAGTCTGCCGCGACCATCGCATTTTCCAATGATTGAATCATTTGCGGACTGCGATCGATCTCTTTTTCTAACACCTGCGCCAGCTGACGAATAAAGTAGGCTCGACCGTAGATAGGGCTATCAGAGGGCGCTAGCGTTACGATCAGATCAATCAGCGTATCTTGCACTTGGGCCTCGGCCTGTCCTATGTCGCTCAGTCTTTCGGCGGCCTGTAGCCGCACAGAGGGAAAGTTATTGGCGGATAGATAGTCTGTTGTGATTGCAATAGCTTTGGGATGGGTAGGTGCGATCGCAATCAAATCTTCAGCCGCATTAGCGCGCGTAGCCGGGTTGTCGGCACTCTCGAACAGATTGATGATGGATGAGATCGCCTGCTCATTACCGGAATCTATCGCCTGAAGGCTTCTTGCGGCCAGTCGCAACAGCGCGTTGGGGAACAACAGCGAGTCAGAAGGTGGATTCGTTAATATCTGCTGTAGGGCTGCGATCGCATCCTCATTCCCCTGGCCCACTTTGCCTAAGCTCTCTATCGCATCCTTTAGCACCCACTCATGCTCTGCGGTCTCTAATATGCGCAGCAGTTCAGTCGTCGCCTGCGCATTCCCCTCACCAAACTTTCCC
>JBCCOO010000105.1:0-15247 GCA_039025345.1 Cyanobacteria bacterium P01_D01_bin.105
CGCATCGCCCGGTTCAACGGGGTCAACGGGGTCGCCTATCTCGTTGACGGTAACCGTGAAGGTAGTCGAGACGGTCAGTCCTTCGGGGTCCTCGGCCTCAATAGTAATTTCGCTACTTCCCGTACCTGCTGCTGCGTAGTCAAGGACGAGTTCACCAGTGACAGGGTCGATAGTTGCCGCATCGAATAGCGCAGGATTAGTGTTACCCGCAACTGAGTAGCTCAGATCTGCATCGCTACTCTGTGCATCTTCAAATGCATCGAAAAGACTAATGACAGTATCCGCTGCACCGACTTCAACAGCAACATCAGCGATGCCGCTAGTCGTCGGTGCTGTATTAGTTACGGTGCCAGCGTCACTGTGAACTAAATAGATAGGTTCAGTCACTGGACCAATCGGTAGCCCCTCGGCATCAATGACCGATGACACAAATCCTACAGGCAATTTGTCGTTGCCTGGGAACGCTAAATTTCCGTCAGGGCCAGAAAAATCAAATGCATTTGTGATGTCCTGAGTGGTGCCATCTAATGTAACGTCAACTGTCTGAAATTGAAGTGCATTGTTAGCCGGGAAAGGCGAGCCTACAAAGTTATCAGAAACGTTGAATAGATTGCCGTTTGCGTCAATGTAGTCAAAGGGCTGTATAAAGCCTTTGACCATGACCACTCGAACGGTATCACCAGCATTGCCGGATACCTGAACCTGAATATTCGATTGCGAATAATCACCGTTAGCACCTGCACTAAGCCCGTTTACCGTTAGGTTTGCCTGTTTATTAAGACTGGCCTGAGTCACGACGGCCACACTACCGCTTTGAGATCCATCTCCAATGAGCTCAGCAACTGCAGTGGTACCGTCAGTAAATAGAACGTGAACCCTAGAGTTCATCAGCTCTGCACCTGAAACACCGCCAATATCCCATGAATTCACTAGCGGTTCGTTGCCACTGCCATCGACCGGATTTTGTGGTAAGCCTACGATGGAGTTTGGATCCATATCAACCCCAAACTGAACAACTTCTCCGGGGTTGTAACCATCATCCACGCTATGGTCAAAGACCAACCGCATTCCTTCATAGCCAGATGTACCACCTGCGCCAAAAAAGGGCTCTAGCACTTGTTCTTGTGTTGGTTCAAAAACGCCAGTATTTCCAACAAAGTTGAACTTTAAGCCACGAGAAACAGTATCTCCGGCTAGACCAACCGGATCGAAAACAGTATCCGGGAAAAGCGCGTCGGTGACATCCAAGTAGATTGCTGCGATTCGTTTATCACCAGTATTCTCCACTGTAAATGAGCTAGTACTGAAATTGGACTTTTGAATGCCGCTATTAGGTGTAATAGTGATTTTAAGAGACCCTATCTCATTAGAATCAACAGAATCTATAGGCGTAATACCGGAGAATGCTTGTTGAACGGTGAACGTACCAGGGTAGCTGGCAAGTACATCCACCTCAAAAGCTAAGGTAGGGCTAAAAGCTTGAGTCTGTACATCGAGATCCCAGTTTCCTGCTTTTCTAGCACTACCAACCATTGTTGTAGATGCCGCAATACCAGCGTTTACAAGCTGACTGAACGTATTGACAAACGCAAGCCCCTGTTCACCTTGAGCAACGCAGCAACCGTACAGTAACAGCTGAGCCTGTTCACAAAGAAAATTACTCCAAGTCTTAAAGTGACTACGGTACTGATGGATCGTTTCATTGTTCAGCTGTGTTGCACCTAGCTGTAAGCTTCCAGGTGCACCATGACTGATGATATGAATTGTTGCGATACGTTCGTATTTTGAGAGAATATGAGTTATCTGTTCAATCCCGTCTTTGTGAGCTTTTAGAATATGAACCTGGTGAGCAGGACAGATTCCGCTTGCTAGCACTTGATAGCCATCAACATCTGAATCAATAAAAACAAGCTTGGCTGCTGGCGGGGGCAAGTAGGATGAACCGAGTGCTACGGACTGCGTTACAACCTTGCTATCCGCTATGATAGCCGTATTAGATTTCAGTGCCAAAATTTTTTGAGTGTTCATAACTAAATCTGAATCTATAGGAAGTAATAGGGTACGCCTCGTGCAGGTCAGATTAGGCTGTTGCGAACCGAGAGGTTGCATAACATTTAACCGGAGACATGAACTATCCCAATATGCCTGCACGTATCGACGCTGTCTCAGTGGGTAGCCTAAGTATGTAGGTCATAGAACATTTTTATAGACCCCAGTTACAGGCTTGTGCCGTGACAATACGCTCTGCCGAGTATGTCCGAGCAAATACCTAGCCCCAACCATTAAAAGCGACTCGATAGAGTTTTGTATGTAGATAGCACCAAGAATTGCTTTCTTAGTGTGAATATTTCGTATCAGGTGGCAGTGGAGTAGTTGGGTAGCAAACGATAGTTGCCCTCGCTATTATCAAATGTTAGTCAACTCGGCAACCCGATTGTCACGTCACGTTGCCCCACCTGACATCTAACAAACAAAGCGGTTGTAATTCAGCGTCTCTTCCACTTTTTCGATTATCACATCCACTTCTTCGATTGTCACAGTGGGTGTAGAGAGGGGCTCAATGTAGCGGGTGAAGCCAGTGCAAAGCTCTTATTTTTTGCCTGTTTGAGCGAGACCCGGAATATTTTGGGAATACTAATATCTTCTATTATTCTGCTGTCGCTGATGAAAGGTGTTGCTGAATTCAGACTCTAAAGGAAGTTTGACGCCACCATATTATGGGTGAAAATGTGAAGTTACTAAAGTATGAAGCTATCATATTTCCTTAAACGGGACTACCTCCAGAGGGCAATGCTCACAAAACTACTGAGGTTAGATTGCTTAAATTTATGACTAGTTTAGAGCGTGCATCAAGTACGAACTACGAAGGTTCGCTCTCATTTATCAGAGGCTTCTCACAGAGAAAAGAAGCTAGAGAGAAGCCAGACTGTCCGAGTGTGTGATTTGCTGACAGCAAAGTTCCAGAACACGAGAATCATGCACAGCATTACGGTGATTGAGTTTTTGGGCTTCTGCCGATAGAATAAACGGTGTCCTTGAAGCAGCCGAGAACGCTTCGAGATATTCGTCAACATAATTCTCCTAGATATGTGAGTAGTTGGTCTACTGACACGTAGTGCATCTGCTGTTGATTTTGTTCTTCTAAACAGCATGCTACCTATGCCATCCCCACTTCTGAAACCTTTTGATCAGCGGTGATTATTGGCATTGCGACTATTTTTTACAAATTACCCATATTCAAATAGCTGAACATGAGCATTATTACAGTTACAAATTCTGCAGATAGTGGCAATGGTTCATTGCGCAGTGCAATCACAACTGCTAATTCTGGCGATACCATTCAATTTTCAAATACCCTAGCTCAAAAGACTATCAAGCTAACCAGCGGGCAGCTAGTTCTAAACAAAAATCTAACAATCGATGGTGGCAAGGCACCGGGGCTGACGATTAGCGGCAACAATGCTAGTAGAGTCTTCTATCTCGATAGAAAGAAGACTGCAACGCTGAAGAATCTAACAATTGCTAATGGAAAGACTACAGGTGCTGGTGGCGGAATCGACACTCGTCATGAGAGTACGATAACGCTGGATAATGTGAGGGTGCATAACAATAAGTCGGAGCTAGGTGGGGGTATGAGAGTGGGTCACCTAGCTAAAGCTACGATTCTCAACAGTAGCTTCAAGGGGAATGACGGCACTCTCACCGATAAGCACAAAGGGTTTAGTGCCGGGGCTATTTCTCATAATGAATCGCGTGGGCAGATTATTGTTAAAGATACAGTTTTTGAAGGGAACAAAGGATTTCTGGGTGGGGCGATTTATAGCTTTAGTAGTGTGACGTTTACGGTTGAAGGGTCTAGTTTCCTAGATAATTCTGCCGAAAGGTCGGGCGGTGCTATCTTCACGGATGGTGTGAGTTCTAGGGACTATAATTCTGGATTTGCTGATGACGGTAAGCTGATTATTCGAGATAGCCAGTTTAAGGGAAATGAAACGAAAGGAGAGGGCGGAGCGCTATATCTGTGGGGCTATACGAAAACGCAGCGCTACAAAGATGACCGAGTCATTATAGAAAACAGTGAGTTTGTCGATAATGTTGCCACGCCTGATGCAGCAGGAGGATCTAAGGGCGGGGCAATCTGGGCAAAGATGGGGATTGACATTCGTAATACAACTTTTGCAAACAACACTGCTACTCAACAGGGGGGTGCGCTGTGGACAGAGTCGAGTTTGCCGATCAGTATTGCTAATAGTACTTTTTCTGGAAATCGGGTGATTCAGGATGCGGGTGGTGCGATGTTCTTAAATAATCGCTCTAGGCCCGTCAATATAACTAACTCGACCATTGTCCATAATACGGCGGGTAGAGCAAACGGTGCTCTGTGGTACGACGGTAGCCATAATGTAACGCTAAAGAATTCGATTGTTGCATTTAACCGGGCGGAACGCGATCTCCTTCAGGATCAGGTGGGCTATAGAGCTAATGACGGTGGCGGCAATCTAGAATTTGCGCTTTCTACTCAAGCGATGCGGGTAGTCGATGGCAGCGTGGTTGCCGATCCGCAGATTGAGGCTTTGAAGTTGGTTGATGGGATGCTAGTTCATCCTTTGAGTGCCGATAGCCCGGCTGTGAATGCTGGCGTCAGATCAGGTGCGCCTGCGACTGACCAAAGGGGCGTCCAGCGCGACAGTCAAACTGACTTGGCGCTTTTGAATTTGCGGCTTCTACGAGCGGTTCTCCGGTTGTGGCGACACCACCCACCCCTACTTTTTCTGGGAAGCAGCCGGTGGCTTATCTAAACTTCAATGAGGGCAGTGGCAGTCTGGCGAAGGATAGCTCTAGCAAGGGTCGCGATAATTCTGGGCGGCTAGTGGGTGATGCAAAGTGGATGAATGGCATCAGCGGTGGGGCAATTACCCTTGATGGCGTGGGCGATTTTGTGGCGCTGAAGGATTCTAAAGACATCAATAAAGGACGCCACTTGGAACGGACGGTTTCGCTTTGGTTCAAAGCTGACAAAATCGACACTGGTAGCAAGAAGCAGGTGCTCTATGAAGAGGGGGCGAGCTATCGCGGGCTAAATATTTATCTGGACCAAGCCAAACTCTATGTAGGTGGATGGAATAGAGACAGCAAGCAAAGCAACTGGTCGGGGACATGGTTGAGTACGGACAAAATTTCTGCCGGTAAGTGGCATCATGTTGATCTGGTTCTAGATGGTGGCAAACAGGTTAGTGAAAATGCCATACATGGATATTTAGACGGCCAGAAGTTTGGTAGTGGTAGCGGGTCTCGGCTCTGGAGTCATAGTGGTGATATCGGAATTGGCAGCATCAATGGGCAGACGCGCTTCCATGATGGGCTGATGCCTAGTAGCGGTAGCGGTTTTGCTGGGGCAATAGATGAGGTGATGATATTTAATGATGTGCTTAATAGTAACGATATCCAGTCCTTTATCTAGCTAGGGCGTGTCATCAATTAGATAGACCCCACATTCCGCACTTCCAACTGGCACATTCAATATTAAAACGAGAGAATGGGCATTACAGCCTTTTTCTCTGACAGAATTATCAATAATCAAGACTTAATTAAGAATTGATAAAGAACTTATAGTCGATGAAAGTCTTGTTCTCACAGGGCTTTAGAGTTAATACCTGAGTGTGACACTTCAAAGGGCGGAAAGTGGGATAGACAAAAAAATGTTAGGCATTTTTAAGTAGATCGCCAAAACCATTTACATCATGGCGTTGCTGAATAGCTGTATAAATTTGAAATACACACTTAACGAAATCGGGGACCGTAGAAGTCAGTTCATACTTTGATTCAGCAACGCCTCATCAACGAGAGATAATAGGGCGACAGTCCGGCTTCAGAGAATCAGAGTACTGGCACCTGAATATGATCGGTCGGTTTCGCGTAGACCCGATCAATCATCGCTGGAGAATTGCCTACCCATTTCGCAATCTGGAGGCTCGATATGTCCGCTTCTCGGCATAAGCTACAAAAAGTGTGACGAGTCTGGTAGGGATTGCGATAGTCAATGTCTTCCAGAGAATCCATGACGGCTTTCCATGATCTCGTCGTAAAATTTCCCCAGGAAATAATTTTCTTTTTTGGACTAGGAAATACTAGCTCCTCAGGTTGCACGTCCTCTCTCGCGAGGCTTGCCATTAGTGCTTGTAGCTGAATGTTAATTGGAAATTTTCTTGACTTTTGAGTTTTTAATCCTTTCTTGACGACTAGCCCGACACCGTCATAGACAACGGCTTGGTCAAATAAGATTGCCGATTGACTAACGTTTTTCCAGGGCAGGGCCAGCGCTTCTGAAGGACGACATCCTGTGAAAAAGAGGAATTTTACTAGTGGCGCGTAGTATTTGTAGTAGCGGTTGTTTTCAAATGCAGCAATGACGCGATCGCGCTCTTCCCTCGTAAAGGGCTGTATATCAATCTCGTCATTGCTAACTTTCTTCAGCTTGATCTCGGCTGCCATCGATTCAAAAGGATTGTCTGCGATCAACTTAGATCGTTTCGCCCACTTACAGCAGGCTGACAGGTGCATTAATAATCGTTTGGTTGAATTTGCAGGCACGTTAGCGCTCAACCAGTCAAAAATTGTCTGGTAGTCACTAGGCAGCTTGTATGGACAACGTTCAAGATGATTAGCAACCCAGCCATACATCCGAATCGTAGTTGGCGACTTGAAAGGTTAATGGTGCACCAAAAGCTATGTCATGATTTGAAGATAACTTTCTTACCCCTGTCCGGCTACATGCTCTAGTGAGCATGAACTCAACTGAGTAGAAAGGTATAGATTGAAAAGATATGTAAATATTTTGGAATAGCACTAAATCAACCGATTCAGCGATCGCGTCGTCTAAAAAGACCTATCTAAAAAGACCTAAAGAAGTCTAAAAAAGCCCAACCGTTCATCTGAGAAGCATTCAAGCCAAAAACTGCAGCCCGTTGTACAGTTGACTTAGCAGGACTGTCATAGGCAACAGCAGGCTACAGCCCAAACGCTTCAACAGTTCTGGCGATTCAATCCATAAATGAAAACTTGCCCCTGCACGGTTGTTGACCCGACACAAGCAATAGCCGCAATCTAATTTGCAGTCAGGGCAAAATGTCACGGTCATAGGCAATGGCAGATTTTAACCAAGCCAAAGTTCTTCAAATTCTTCAAAGCGCGATCACATCACAACAAGCGCTAAACCAGGCCATTTTGCAGCAGTTAATAGATCTCAAAGCTGAAAGAGCAGAAACCCAATGGGTTAGCCTCGAAGAGGGCGCTAAAGCAATGGGTTCCGCCTTCTCCGCTCGCAAAATTTTGGAGGATCTAAAAGCTGGCTTTCTCAAACACGGCACCCACTACATCAATACCAGCAACGGACAGCGCCCTAATTACGCTGTTAAGGTTGCTGCCCTAAGACGTGTGTACGAGTCACCACCGGAAAAGCGCAGAGCCTATTGAACGTTGATAAGTCAATTTTGCTGAGGGTCTTCTTGAGGGGGATGAAATCCACTCTGGAGCCACTGTTTTCGAGACTTTTGGATGAACTTGTCAATTCGACGGTCATCGTTGGGGTCTATTCGCTCGCAAGTAGCTCGTCCAACAGTTGTCATGCCAATGATACTCAGGCCATCTGCTGATCAGATGAAATGGTCTGACCAGTTTTGAGTACGAGGGTTAAAAATAGGCACTTCAATACCTGTCTGAGGATCTGTGCCGTGCGTGAAGTTATGGCGTCTCTCGTTACAACGCCTACAGGCCAACGCTAGATTCTCAAACTCATCTGTACCGTCTAAAGAGCGGGGTCGAATGTGATCGACTGACAGGGGAGCGGTGCTTAAAACTTCTGGATAGTGACAATATTCGCACTGGTATTGGGCACGCTCACGAATTTGCTGAAGCAGAAACTTAGGCAGCGGCATTTGCCTGTGCTGCGATGACAGCGTTGATGTAGCTGAAAATATTGTCTAGCTCACCAATCGTTTCTAATTCAATAAATTCTTCAGGAGCCAGGGTATCTGCTTTCTTTTTGTCTAGTAGTTCTTGCATGCGATCACCCAACTGCTCTGTGAATTTAATTAGCGTTAAGTCATTTGCCTTCTGGATACAAATGCCCTCAGGCAGGATAGTAAAGGGTCTGATCAAGGTGATTGTCATCGCATCAATTATGCCGAAAGCATAGAGAGAACCATGCCTAATACTAGCGGACTACCGAGAGACGTTGCTCTGCGACATGTCAGGGTTGCCGAGACCCCAGCTTGCGGTCAATCCAGTCGCCGCACGGAGTTACGGTAAGCAACCATTTTTTATCGGCCCGTGCCTGAGATGTGAGCCTGTGCCGAAATCAGCGTAAGTGCTGTAGTACCTGTCGCAGCTCTGATTCGCCTAGGAAATTTAGATAAATGTCACTGTGGGTTTTCAGTGAATGACCTTGAGATTTAGCGGCTATTGTGCCGCCAATGCCTTTGAGTTCCATTCTGCCTGCGTGAGCATGGCGAAGATCATAGATTCTGAAAGGTAATTTAGCACATAGAAATAGTGCGAGCTGCGGAGACCATAATCCGAGTTCTTCTGAATTTTCAACTCCGGCAACTCAATATCCCGTCCCTCAAACCACCTTTCCCACCAATCGAGCGGGCAGGGTAAAGCCAAATGGTATCCGGTTTTTCCGTCCTGAACGGCCGCAATCGGGTCTTGCTTCAGTTTTTCTAAGTCGATGTAGAACGCCTCATGGTTACGTAAACCGTAGCAAGCGCATAGTTTATAGAAGTTTTGCCAGCGACTGTTTGGAATTCGTTCTGCCCACTCAAGGATTAGCGCATCGCTGGGCACTTTTTCGCGGCTAACGGCTGTAGGTCGGTACTTGCCGCGCAGCGCCTGTAAGTTGGTATCAATGCCTGCAAACTTTGCTAAGGCACCGTACGCAGTGCAAGCCCTTTGCCTGGAGCGTGTATCTGGCGGATAGGACGCTACCGTTGATTCCAGGACATCGGCTCTTAGCTCAACATTCTGCGGCAGTTTGGTATAGGGCAAGCGATAGTCTTTATCCCATGTCGTCTCACTCTTGGGGTTTCGTTCCCGACGGGTGAAATAGTCGGCCTCGAAAGCTTTTACCCAATCAGTAACTTTTCTGAGTGCCTGCTTGTCCTCAGCCCAATCGTTCCAGTCAAACTGGTCGAGCGTTAGCTCATAATTTAGCTTTTGGGCTTCAGCTTCAGCGCGTTTGATACCCGCAGGATTGAAATAGATACCTAGCGATATGCGCTGCTGATAGGGTTCGGTTTTACTGGCGTTGGGTTTGGGCGGCAGTGTTGCTCTTAAGTAGAGGCGATTGCTTTCCGCCCTCACTACAATACGAATCCTGATATTGGCTGACTTCAGTCGCTTATTAGCTTCTGCCAGAAGCGTTTCCGGCTTTTTCTTGACCATAATCACGCTAACCTAACTCACTAAAATTCCTGGCCTAGTTACTGGCCTAAATTTTAGCGCAGAATAGCGTTTGATAAAGAGTCATAGCGTAACGAAAATAGTCTAAAAACCTTTACATATAAGGAATAAAATGTTTTTGCTTCTTGCACAGCAATATCGGTTTTAGTGGATTGTGATTCCACCATTCGCGGGTTCAAGTCCCGTCGTTCGCCCTCTTTTTAACAGCGCAGATTTTGGCAGCGCGATTTTGGCAGTGCAATTCTGGCAGTTCAAAAGGCGTAGAAAAAGCGTAGAAGACGGTCAGCAAAACCATGCTTTGACACGCCTGAGCCCTTAGCTTACAGTCTGACTAAACTAATGCCTATAATGCCTAGCGTTTGTCAACAAACCAGACTCAAAGCGATGTTGTGTTTGTTTCGTTGTGTTTGTTTCTAAGTGGGCAAGGCCATACAATACAAGAGTACACGCAAGTCAAAGTAGTGGCCACCCCACTTGAACTGGAATGTCACCTTTCGATCGACCTTAGAGGAGCTGTTGCCTGCCGTAGGCTGGTCTCAGTTGCTTCAGCAAATCAAGCGTAGTGCTGGTATCGCAGCGCGTTTTGGCTTTGAGATTATCGCTAAACCACTGCCTGAACGGGCTTATTGAGATTGGTACGAGATCTGAGCTATGCAATCAGCCTCTAGGACAATCAAACCCGCTTCGGTATAGCTTGAGCAGGTAGGTATAGCGCTTGTAATGGCTGGTTGGCGATCGTCAAGACTATTTCTAGCCTCTACTACCGCTGCGCTCTCCGAACTATTTAGCAGCCAGCCTTGCTGAGCGAGATAGTCGGTCTCTGTGAAGTCATTAGCTAAGATCCAAACGTCGACGCCGTAAGAGTCGATGAATGCCTTCACTTCGGAGAGATCAGGGCTGTACTGAGCAGTGACCAAATCTCGCATCCGTCGCCGCATCTCTCCATAGAAATTTACGTGATAAGGCAGCGCGAATTCTCTTCCGACTAGCACCGAACGTTGAGAGAAGGCCGGAATATCATCGTTGACCTCTCTAACGAGTGAGGCAATCATCGTATCTTTGGGCGTTTGGGCTAGAAATTCGTAGAGGCTAGCGGGCTCTCCAACTTCCCAGCTTTGGCCATTTAGAAATAGGGAAGGGATTGAGGGAGCGACGACAACTGCGATCGCAAACCCCACACTCACCATCACTCGGACAAAGTCCAACCCGCTCCACCGCCGCCACCGCTGCCACTGCCGCGCCAGCCAACCCACCCAGCACTGCATCACCAGCGTCAGCATCACCCCAGACGCGATGATTAACACAAACCGAGTGCTGTAAAAGCTGTACCGACTCGGTAGATAAAGCGCTGGGAAAATGATATGAGAAAGAAAAAAGAATGCTAGCGAGGAGACGAGTAGTTGACCCAATACTCTGACCTCAGCTGCGATCGCCCCCGAGAGTGGAAACGCCTTATGAAAGAAGTGAGGCACCTTCCACACCACCAGCGGCAGCATTGCTCCTAGCCAGATAATCGGCGGATACAGCGGAAATCGCAACCCGCTCAGCCCGTCAAACCAAAAAGATAGAAAAGGAAGTCCAAAATACTCTCCACGCCCACCCTGCTGAAATTCTGGCCAGGCCCTCATCTCCGCTAGCGAAGTCAGCCGTCCAGCCTGCTCAGCCACCTGATGAGAAAACAGCAGCAGCGCTCCCACTGTTAGCAATGACGCGCTCAGCCAGAAACTATAGTCTCGAATTCGCTGCGGCAGCTTTGGCCTAATCCCATCCCATCGGACTAGCCTCAGCGTCAAAATTCCAACAGAAACCAGCGCCATCTGTGGATAGAACAAGCTCAGTAAAACTAAAGAGATCAAACAAAGAATTTTGGCATCTCTCAACAGGTAGTAGAGAAAAGCCGCAAACAGTGGATACACGAAAGCCCGAGGTGAGGCCGAGATTAAATCGTCTCGAATCCAGATATTCTGGTTCAACAGAATAGTCGTCAGTGTGCCGCATATCGGCACTGGCAGAATAAAAAGTGCTATCCAGAAGAGATAAACCGTTGCAATCAGCGCCAATAAAAGCGGCACGATTTTGGCAAAAGTAAGCGGTTCGATGCCAAAAGATGCTGCTAGAGCGTAAAAAGCTCTGAAACCAATCCCTTGAATAGCGCTGTAGTACTCCGCCATGACATCGTTGGGAAACAGGTTAGGATCGATTAGCCGCTGTAGCCAAACGATGTGATAGCGAGCATCGTCTTGAACAATGTACGCCGATGAGTTGGCGTAGAAGAAGGAAATTAAACCGTAGTAGAGCGGTGTGATAAAGCTAACGCTAAACCAAAAAGCAACGGTACGGCGACTAAGCGACGGCGGTACTGGCTGAAATGCTGATCTGATCACATTAGCAGTAGATAAGGTGAGTGATAATACACTACGCTTTCTAGTGCGCCTTATGATCTTTTAGAGACTGTTAAAAATGCAGCGTGCTCAAGATGTCTGGTTCGATCATCTTCAGTCGGCAACTCATTACAACCAGTGGATCTTTTCGCGGCTACGGCCATATGTGAGAGGTCGCACGCTGGAGGTAGGATGCGGTAGCGGTAATTTTACGACGCTGATCGCTCAGAACTGTTCGGAGTTGCTGGCGGTCGATCTTGATGAAGGCTATGTGCGGCAAACGCGATCGCGCTTGCAAAACCACCCTCACGTCAAAGTCATTTCAGCCGACGCGACAACAATGGACTGCGCTCAGCCGTTTGACACAATTATCATGCTTGATGTCCTAGAGCATATCAAAGACGATGTAGCAGTCCTGCGCAGACTCGCTCGGATGCTAGCGCCGGATGGCACCCTGATTATCAAAGTCCCTGCACTTGAGTCACTTTACAATTCGCTAGATGAAGCCGTCGGACATCACCGCCGCTATACGCCCGAAACCTTGCGCACAGCGCTTGAGCGGGCCACGTATACAGAAGCTAGGTTGAGCTATTTCAACCTGGTTGGAATCTTGGGCTGGTGGCTGAACGGCACGAAAGGCAGAGTGACGCCGCCGGGTGAGCAGGTCGGTTGGTTTGATCGCTGTGTGCCATTATTTCAAAGCGTGGAGAGCCGACTGGGATGTCCGGTGGGGCTCTCTCTGTTTGCGGTGGCTGCTGGCGATGGAGGGGGTGATCGCTAACAATTTTGCTCGGCATCTTTGAACCAGCGCTTTTAGCAGGCTATAATCCGTCTGAATTATCGGTGTTTTCACTGACGTCGGTGCATAGACTGAACTGACGGCGGTGCGCTCTCCTCAGCTTTTGGATGCGGCTTTTATGGTTTCTTCTCTCGCTAGCAACCCCACTCAGCTAGACCACTGTTCGTCCCTAGTCGAGATCCTGCGCTACCGAGCCCAGCATCAGCCGCATCAGATTGCCTATATCGGCTTAGAAAATGGAGAGACTGAGTGTGGGCGCTTGACTTATCAACAGCTAGATCTTCAGGCGCGGGCGATCGCAGCTCACCTCCAGTCTCTCGGCGCATCCGGTTCTAGAGTGCTGCTCACTTTTCCTCTGTCAGACGGACTAGCCTTCACGACTGCCTTCTTTGGCTGTCTGTACGCAGGCGCAGTCGCTGTCACCGCTTGGCCACCGCTAAATGAATCTCTCCTATCAGAACTTCAGTACAAAGCTGCCGATGCTGAAGTTCAATTTGCGTTGACTACGCAAACCCTGATGGCCAGGCTATCAGAGCCCTTTGCCAATACGCCTCCGCTCGACCAGATTTATTGGATAGAGACCGATCGGCTCGGTAATCAGAATGCTGATACCTGGCAAATGCCGGAGATAGAAGACAAAACGCTGGCCTATCTGCAATACACGTCTGGATCGACTGGTCTGCCAAAAGGCGCGATGATCTCTCATGGTAATGTATTGAACAACCTAGCGATGATCTACGAGGCTTGTCAGTACACTTCGCAAGATATTGGCATTTGCTGGCTACCGCTCTATCACGATCTAGGACTAGTGTGCGCAGTGATTCAGCCCGTCTATGCTGGCGGCCCAGCGGTGATGATGTCGCCGGTAGACTTTATCTTGAAGCCTTTGCGCTGGCTACAGGCGATCTCTCGCTATCGAGGCACGATTAGCGGTGGCCCGAACTTTGCTTTTGAGCTGTGCTTGCGAAAAATTACGCCAGAGCAGAGAAAGGGACTGAATTTGAGTAGCTGGGCGATCGCAGGCAATGGTGCAGAACCTGTTCTATCTGACACGCTTGAACGTTTCGCCGCTGCATTTTCCCCATCTGGTTTTCGCAAATCAGCCTTTTGTCCGGCCTACGGTATGGCAGAAACAACCGTCATGATCTCGACTACGTCAAGGGATGCCGCACCCGTTATCAAGTCAATCCAGCGAGCCGCCTTAGAAAAGAACAGAATAGAACCAGCTTCTACAGAAGATATCTCAAAGGTGAGAAAAGTTGTTGGCTGCGGCAGAACTGGCGCGAATCATCAGATAGCCATTGTTGATCCAGACACGGTGAAGCGATGTGCTGAAGATGAGGTTGGAGAAGTCTGGGTGTCAGGGCCAAGTGTGGCTCAGGGCTATTTCAACAGACCAGAGCAAACTGCGCAGACGTTCCAGGCGAAAACAGCAGACGGAGACGGCCCTTTCTTGCGAACCGGAGATATGGGATTTTTGCAAGAAGGTGAGCTGTTCATTACCGGACGGCTGAAGGACGTGATTATTTTATGGGGTAACAATCACTATCCGCACTTTATTGAAATGACGGTGGAAAAAAGCCATCCAACGCTGCGTCCGGCTGGAGTTGCTGTTTTTGGTGTGGAAGTAGAAGAGGAAGAGAGACTAGTCGTTGTGCAAGAAATTGAGTCGAGACACTTGAAGTCCTTGAACCGGGAAGAAGTGGTTGGAGCAATTCGGCAGAATCTGGCGATGAATCACATGTTGGAGGCACATGTGATCGCTCTCGTCCGCCCCGGCAGCACGCCCAAGACACCGACTGGCAAAATTCAAAGAAGAGCCTGCAAGTCTAAGTATCTTGCAGGCGAGCTGAATGTTATTCACGAGTGGAAGAACAGTGGCTCTGCTGAGGGGATTTTGCTCGATCCGAATTTGATAGCTTCTGAGGTGTAAGAGATGGGCGCTCGGATATTAGACTCTAACATCACTAACTTTGTCGATTTACTGAGATTCAGGGCGACAGAACATCCAGATAGAACCGCCTATATTTTCCTGGAAAATGGTGAGGTAGAAGAAGATAGACTGACCTACGCGCAGCTAGATCGAAGAGCGACAGAGATTGCTGACTATTTACTAAATTCAGGGATAAAGCAAGGCGATCGCGCCCTCCTGCTCTACTCCCCCGGCCTAGACTTCATCACGGGCTTTTTCGGCTGTCTCTACGCAGGCATCATCGCCGTCCCCGCCTATCCCCCCCGCCGCAATCAGAGCCTAGACCGATTGCAGGCGATCGCCCAAGACTGCTCCCCCACCCTCGCGCTCACCACCCAAAAAGTCATCACCGACACACAAAAAACCTGGCAAAAAGATCCCCTCTCCTCAACCCTAACCTGGCTAGCCACAGACGCCCTCCCTATCCCCCACTCCCCTACTTCCTCACTTCATTATTCCTCGTTCCTTGTTCCTCCTTCCGCCACCGCCTTCCTCCAATACACATCAGGCTCCACTGGCACCCCCAAAGGCGTCATGGTCTCGCACGAGAACATGCTCCACAACAGCGAAATGATCTACGTTTGCTTCGAGAGCGAACCCGACCATACAGGCGTCTCCTGGCTCCCCTTTCACCAC
>JBCCOO010000106.1:0-15222 GCA_039025345.1 Cyanobacteria bacterium P01_D01_bin.105
CTGCCACTCTCTAGCACATTCTCTGACACCACAATTGTGGCATTAGCGCTGCCTTGGATATCGCCAAAGAAAATATTGTCGTCCTGAACATCCGCAAGTTGATTGCCCGTCACCGTGATGTTAGCAGTAGAATCTCCCTCGATAACTCCAAACTCAATACCTCTACCGTTCTTCCCACTACCAACAGTATCTAAGGTATTATCTGCGACCGTAATAGTTGCATTATCAGTACCATCAATATCTCCAAAAGAGATGCCGTCAGTAAGGACATTCGAGAGTTGATTACGGACGATGGCTACCGTGCCATCGATATCTGGCAGGTTAATGCCGCGATCAACATTAGTAATCACGTTATCTTCAATAGTGATATTCTCTCCACGGGCCACAATGCCATTGACCGGCTCCCGAGCGACCAGTGCCTCAGCTGCTCGTGGAATGTTTAGAACAATTTCCGCCGCAGTCGGATTAATCTCTAGGCCAGAAACTAATGTGTTGTTACCGATAGTGACCGTACCCGTAACCGTAGGCAAGTTACCACTACCCGACCCTGGCAGTGTGACATTCCCAAACTGAGTATTTAACAGCTGGACTGGCCCTACCGAACGTACCTGCACGCCATCTGGCAGGGTAAAGCCGCCGCCTACATTACCCTCCTGCACAAAAATAATATTGTCGGCGTTAGCATCGGCAATATTAGCGGCACTGGCAATCGTCGTCAGCGGCGTTTCAAACGCACCATCATTTTCAATCAGGCCTATTGCTTCGCCTAAACCTATTGCTTCATCAAAAGATACTGCTGGTCTTACATGACGGAATACAAATTCTCGATCTGTCTCTGGATTAATCGCAGCTACGCCAGTTTGAAGAATTTCAACCTCAGTTTGATTTTCAATTAAAACAGTGTTGGTGCGTGCAATGGGTTCTGCAGCTCTGGCCCAAAGCTGAGATGGCGAAGCCCCTCTAGGAGAGGATCGCACATCATCTGCCGAACGCTCTACAGAATCCTCTTCAGAATGATAAGAGCGCCGTGTCGAACGCCCTAACAACGCATTAACTGAAAAGGTAGCGTTCGTGCCAAAGATACCGTCATTTTGCAGACCGACACCAAAGCGTAAATTATTGGTTGCTCGGTAATCTAGCGAAGCTCTAAAGCCCAAGCTATCTTCCGAAGCTGCACCCCCTAAAAAATACACCCCACCGCGTCCCCACAAGCTGCTGTCACCACCAAAGTCGAACAGCTCTAGTCCACTGTCTAAGGATACAGTCGTCAAAGCTGCCTGCAGCTCGCTAATTTGCTGCTCATCTATCAGGAGTTGGTTATTTGCGAACTGAGGGTTTGCCGCTTGAGTCTCTGTAGAAACCACCTGACGAGCATTGCCTAGAGGAATATTGGCATTGAGCGTGACGTCCCAGTTCTCTCCCAGGAGTTCGGTGCCTACGTTTGCTTGGGTAAAGGTGCTGATGTCTGTATCACGAACATCAACCCCGGCATAAGCACCCCAGATAGTGCTGTCATTTAGCAGGGCGCGATAGCCAGCTTGCAAACCCCCACCAAAGTCACCATCAGTATCTACACTCACACGGCCTTCTACAAAGGTGACGTTTTCTCCTGGCGTTTGGAACAAGGGGAAAAAGCCGCCAAAGCTAGCAAAACCATTGTGTCCAGCCCCTTCAGTGAAGTTTATATTGTAAGAAGGCTGTATGCGAAGTGCAGAGGATTCTGTGGTGGTTGAACTTGTCTCTGCAGTGGACGATTGAGCCAATTCTTGTTGCATGGCTGGGGATTGAGCCGAATAGCTTTGCTCAATATCATTGGGAGTCGCAGGTAAGGCAATTGCTTCCGTCGAAATCGCCAATACACTCGCTAAAGATAAACAATAGCTGAGGCCTAGTCTTAATTGCTGTTGAATACGTGAGTGAGCAAAAGAAAAATTAGTTTTCATGTGAACGATTCCTAGCGATAGTCAATTAACAAGAAGAAAATGTAATCAGAGCAATCAACAAGATTTTTCTTGTGGCTCTTTACATACTCAGTAAATCGACTGAGAGGCTACGTTCAAGGCTTAGGAAAAGCTAACTTATGGCTAACTTATTTAATCAAGAGTTACCCTTTAAGCTGTGTAGCAGTTATGCCTTGGGAACAATTAGAAACACCTGACGTTATTTGCGATCTTATGAACACTGCTCATCTCTATCGGTTCAAATGGGGAAAGCCTCTTTTCAGATCAATGTTATGTGCGGTTCCATTAATGGGCATAAGCTGGCTGCTCAATCCCCACTCTGGCACAGCGATTGCGAATGAAAACGGTGCCTCATCCAGAGAAAAGCACATACTTGTTATTCATTCTTACAATCTAGAGATCTCTTGGACGCAGTCAGAAAAAGATGGCATTGATCAAGGCTTTCAAGATTCGGACCAAGATATTACGATATACCATGAGTTTTTAGATGCTAAACGCTATCCGAGCTTGCACTATCAAAAGACGTTCTTAGATTATGTGAAAGACAAATATCAAGATACGCCCTTGTCAATGATGATGGTTTCCGATGATCCAGGCTTAGACATAGTCTTGGAGAAACGCGAAGCCTATTTCCCATCGCTGCCAATTGTGTTTATGGGTATCAACAATGTGCAAGAGCGCTTGCTCAATCAGCCCTTTCTTACAGGCGTATTCGAGAAGCACAGTACCGTTGAAACCGTGGTGGAGGCAGCGCGTCAAACAGAGTCAGACCGCGTGATTGTGATTAGCGACTCTAGCGCATCAAGTCAGGGAAATCTTCGCAGCATTGAGTCTGGTCTGTTGGAATATGAAGAAGCTCCGACGATTATTGAGGTGAAAGACGTTGTAGATTCAGAGGTTGAAGCTCGGTTAGGCAAGTACGAAGACAATTTACCTATTTTCTTCATTGGTCAGCTCCGTGAGGGAAATGCAGCGGGGCCATTGGTACCATTTGGGAAAGAGGCTCAGCTTTTGCGATCGCAGCTACCCAACCCTCTATACACCAAAACAATGATGCTCATTGACCAAGGCACTGTTGGGGGCAAAGTAATAGACGGCAACTACCATGCACAACAGGCTGTAGAACTCGCCAAAGCCATCTTAAATGGTACTCCCATTAGTGAGGTCGAGCCTGTTCTTGAGGCCAAAAACCAATGGATTTTTGACGCTCAAGAACTCAAACGTGCAGAAATCGATACAGAGCTGTTACCTGAAGAAAGTATTTTAATCAACGTTAAGCCCTCTTTTTACAGCCAATATCGTACGTTGGTTTGGGTTGTGAGCATCCTGTTTGCCAGCGGGATTGTAACTATCACCGTCATGACCTATGCCATCAGACACCAGCACAAAGCCGAGCGAAAGCTTAAAGAACATGAAAAGCAGTTAGAACAACGGGTCAACGAACGCACTATTGAACTCAGCACCACGCTCGGAAGATTGCAACAGACTCAAACTCAGCTAATCCAAACAGAAAAAATGTCTAGCCTCGGTCAGCTCGTAGGCGGTGTTGCCCATGAACTCAATAATCCGCTAACTTTTCTGTCCGGCAACATTAGCTGCCTAAAAGACTACGTTCAAGACCTGCTCAATACAATTCAGCTTTGTCTGAGCCAGTTTTCTTTAGTTGGGGGTGATCCTATTGAAAGTAACGCCGCCAAAACTACTTCTGCTGAATCTATCCGTCAACACATTGAAGATATTGATCTTGAGTATATCCAGGAAGATATTCCAAAAGTACTGAAGTCTATCTTTGATGGAGCTAACCGAGTCCAAAAAATCGTTTCAGATTTACAATCCTTTTCTCGCTCAGATGAACAAGGCTGTAAACCCACTGATATTCATGCCAGCATCGAAAGTACTTTAAATATGCTGGGCTCGCAGCTGTCTCAAGAGATTGAAGTTCATAAAGACTATGGACAGTTGCCCAAAATTGTTTGTAACCCTGGAGAAATTAATCAGGTGTTGTTAAGTATCTTAGTTAACGCCATTGATGCAATGAGCGATAAGAGCCTTCCGCTAAAAGCAATTTTCATTAGAACTTGGGTGACCCAGAGCAACTATATTCACGTCGGGATCAAAAATACAGGCCCTAAAATTCCCGCTGGCATTCAGACTAAGATTTTTGATCCGTTCTTTACCACTAAGCCAATTGGGTCAGGAACTGGTCTAGGACTGGCAATCTCCTACCAAACCATGAAAAAGCACAAAGGCAACATACAAATTAATTCAGAAGACGCTAGCGGCACCGAATTTATTATCGATTTACCTATTGGCAAAAATCTGCCTATTACAAATGATTTGGTCACTGCTAATAGCCTAGAGACTCTACGGTTAGGCATGTCTGGGTTAGAACCTAGCAACAATCAAACAGCAGCCTAGGTCGCATCTGATGTTTGCATATCCCAAGAGACAATGGAAAAAAAGAACAGTGTTAAGGCCATAACCAAGCCACTGCTGAAAAATTGACAGCTTGATGTGTGACCAAAACAAACGATTGCACTCAAATGCACTAAAAAAGCCGCTGTAAAACAACGCGATCGCATCCCAACAGCCATCGCACCATACCCTATGGCACACAGCCCCAACCACAGCAAACATAAATGCGACAAAATTAGAGGATTACCATAGAAAATACCGTAGGCCGTAGCAACACTGCCCGCACTCATCAACCCAGCCCAAAGAAAAATCACCCAGCGCAGCTTAGCAATAGTCGCAATCGCCCACGTTAGGCCCGATGTCGCCGCAATACCGGCCCCAGTAAGCGCGGCATCTAGAACAGCCTGAGTTCCCCAACCCAAGGTAGAAAACTGTGCAAGCGAAAAAATCATTAACGTCAAAGCGCCCCAAATTAAAAACGCTTGATCAATCTCGCTAAAATAAACACGCTCAAGCACACTGATAAAAGAAGGTCTTGAGAAATCACTAGAATTAAGAGCAATCATGACGCTGGCCTGATAGTATTTGCGAGCAGTAGAACGCTTGCGCGGTGCTCTATATCTCTATTAGACCGGGAGCAAGGCTACGTTAAAGGCCAAGAAAAGCTGACCTATGGCTAACTTCTAAATATTCAGCGAAACGTGCAGCGACCAAGATTCACTGGTTTAATAGGGGAGGTGTCTGCGAGTATGCGGCAGACACTAATACTTCTAGCGGCTCTGCTGAGCTGACGGATTAATTACGATGCCCCGATCGATCAAGGTTCAAGCTGGCTATTCCGACACGCTTCGCATTGCGATCAAGCGAAATGGCTTCCTCACGCAGCGCGCCCTAGCAGAACGGGCTGGCTACTCGCTGGCAACGGTCAAAAAGTTTTTGGGCTGTAAACCAGTTGACTTTGCCACCTTTACAGAGCTGTGTGAAACGCTGAACTTAGACTGGGAAGAAATCGCTGATTTGGGTGATAACGCACCGCCCAAGTCCAACCAGGCAGCAGCCACCAAGGCAGTAGCCGCCCAGCCTGCGACAAACAAACCGCCGACCAGTTCAGCCTTAGAAAAAACCTTAGAAACTCAGCCACCAACACCTAGCCGTGCTCAAGATTGGGGGGCAGCCGTTGATGTTTCTGTCTTTTGCGGACGGAAACAAGCCCTAACCACCTTAGATGAATGGATCGTGCGCGATCGCTGCCGCCTAGTCACCCTCACTGGAATTGGTGGCATTGGCAAAACAACACTCACCACTAAGCTAGCCCACCAAATCGAAGAGCACTTCGACTATGTAATCTGGCGCAGCCTCAAAAATGCACCGCCAATTCAAGCAATCCTCACCAATTTACTGACCTTTTTTCTCGGCCAGCCCGCAATCAATCTACCGACCAACGAAGTTTCCGAAACGCTGGATAGTCAACTACGGCAGCTAATCAACTGCATGCGATCGCATCGCTGTCTCGTCATATTAGATGGTGCAGACTCACTCTTTGAAGAAGGCGATCGCGCAGGCACATACCGCCAAGGCTACGAACCCTACAGCGACCTATTCACAACCATCGGGGAAGCGGCTCATAACAGCTGTCTCATTGTCACCTCCCGCGAACTCCCCAAAGAAATTACGCTACAGTCGGGCGATACCCTACCCGCCAGATGTTTTCAGCTCTCGGGCCTGACAGAGTCAGCCGGAAAAGCGCTTGTTCAAAGTCTCGGAGAACTCACCGGCACCGCCTCCGAATGGGCACATATGATTGCATCCTACAGCGGCAATCCGCTCGCACTAAAAATGATTGCCGCTGCCGTCAGAGACTATTTTGATGGCAACATTGCCAGTTTCTTAGACCTCTCGCAAGAAGAGTCTTTGCTGCTTGGCGATATTAAACAGCTATTAGTACGGCAAATTAATCGCCTCACCCCCCTAGAGAAAGACATTATGTACTGGCTGGCGATTAATCGAGAGCCAGTAGCCTGGACAACACTGCAGTCTGACCTAGCTAAGACAGTCTCTTTAAACAAAGTTTTACAGGCAATTGATTCCTTAGAACGCCGCTCTCTACTAGAAAGAGATCACTCCCAAATCACTCAGCAAGCAGTGATCATGGACTATTTCACCAGCGAACTCATTACACAGATTTGCCACGACATTGCCCATCCCATAAAAGAAACTCAATCTAGTCCACTACTCAGTGCGATACAGCGCTACGCCCTTGTAAAAGCCAGTGCGCGAGACTACATTCGTCAAGCACAAATTCGATTCATCCTATCACCTGTCATTGAGAACCTACGAGAAAAGTATATTTCCACAGAAGCCCTAACAGAAGCCCTGACAGATTTAATTGAGATCGCACAAAAACAATCCACCAACAGCGGCTATATCGGCGGCAACGTGCTCACTCTCCTACGCCACCTCAAAGTAGACCTTACCGGCTATGACCTTTCCAACCTCAATATTTGGCAAGCCTACCTACAGGGGCTCAGCCTCTACGACGTAAACTTTACAGCGTCAGATCTCTCACGGTCTGTTTTTAATCAGCCCTTTGGCAGCATTCGCACCATGGTCTTTAGCCCGGCAGCAACAGACACAACAAACGCATTGTTGGCCACAGGCGATACCAACAGCGAGATTTGGCTTTGGCAAACAGATCTTTCACCAGCTGCTGGCGACATTAAATCTCACATCTCCACCTTTCAAGGGCACAAAAACTGGGTATGCTCAGTTGCCTTTAGCCCCGATGGCACACAGTTAGTCAGCGGCAGCGCCGACCGCACCATCAAGCTGTGGGATGTAGCAACAGGCGAGTGCTTACAAACGCTAGAAGGACACAGCAATTGGGTCATGTCTGTGGCCTTTAGCCCCGATGGCACACAGTTAGTCAGCGGCAGCGCCGACCGCACCATTAAGCTGTGGGACGGTGCAACAGGCGAATGCTTACAAACGCTGGAAGGGCATCAACATGGCGTTTGGTCTGTTGCATTTAGCCCCAATGGGAAAAGTTTCGTGAGTGGCAGCGCTGACTGCACCATCAAATGCTGGAATGCAACAACCGGTGAGTGCTTGCAAACCCTAATAGGACATGAGCACGGGGTATGGACAGTGGCCTTTAGCCCCGATGGCAATACGCTCGCCAGCGGCAGCGCTGACCAAACAGTCCGTGTGTGGGACGCTGCAACTGGCGAGGGTCTACACACTTTAGCTGGGCACAGCAATTGGGTATGGATGGTCGCCTTTAGCCCCGATGGCAATACGCTCGCCAGCGGCAGTGCTGACCAAACAGTACGCCTATGGAACCTTGCAGACAACACACCGCAGTGCTTGCGCGTGCTGTCCGGCCATAGCAACTGGGTATGGTCTGTCGCCTTTAGCCCCGATGGCAACTACCTCACTAGCGGCAGTGAAGATAGAACAATGCGGCTGTGGAAACTAGAGCGTGGCCAGTGCCTCAAAACATTGCAGGGCAGCAGTAACTGGGTATGGTCTGTCGCCTTTAGCCCCGATGGCAACACGCTCGCCAGTGGGCAGGGCGATCGCCTAGTTCATCTTTGGAATACCGCTTCTGGTGATGACCTAGAGACTTTGGCAGGCGCTCAAAATGCTATTTGGTCTGTCACTTTTAGCCCCGATGGCAATCTATTAGCCAGTGGCAATGAAGATAAAAATGTTCATCTGTGGGAAATTTCTCCGCTCTCAGAGGGGCGATCGCACCGTAGCCTATCCGGTCATGCCAAATCGATCTGGTCTGTCGCCTTCGATCCTGCAGGAGAAACCATCGCCAGCGGCAGCGCCGACCAAACCATCAAGCTATGGAATTCCAGCAGCGGCCAGTGTCTCCGCACACTCACAGAACATCAGCACTGGGTATGTTCTGTTGCCTTCCACCCCACCAAAAACATTTTGGCAAGCGGTTCCTATGATCGCACCATTAAGCTCTGGGACCTAGATACGGGGGATTGCACAGAAACCTGGACGGGCCACAGAAGCGGCATTTGGTGCATTGACTTTTCGCCTAAAGGAGACTTTCTTGTCAGCAGCAGCATCGACCAAACCATTAAAATTTGGGAAGTTGCCACAGGAGCCTGCCAACAAACACTCACCGGACACGAAAACTGGGTAATGGCCGTTGCCGTAAGTCCAGACGGCAAATGGATTGCCAGCGGCAGCGCCGACCACACCGTTAGGCTATGGGCCGCTAAAAGCGGCAAGCTCACGCATACCCTAACAGGGCATACCAATAGCGTCTGGTCGGTAGCCTTTAGCCCAGATGGACAATATCTAGCTAGCGGCAGTGACGATAAAACAATTAGACTATGGGACGTAAAAACCGGTGACTGTACAAATACCCTCAAAAACAAAGAGCCCTACGAAGGAATGAACATTACAGGCGTCAGTGGGCTCACCGAATCAGAAATATCCACGCTAGAACAGCTAGGTGCTATCAATTTAAGGTAAACGTAATAAAAGATGAACAACCACATACAACAATCTACACCCCCTGCTGATTTAGCCGCTGTTCCTGGTTCGGCTCAGAGCGGCCAGTCTTACTCCCAGCTTAGGTTACCGCTCATTCTCCAAATACTGACCATCACGTCAATTGTGTTGTTAATCGTTGTAGGCGGCGCACTGTTCTGTTTTCCAGAAGTTTCACAGGCTCGCTGGGTTTGGCCACTCAAACCCTTCAACACTCGGTTTTTAGGTGCGATTTACCTCTCAGCACTCGTTGGCTTAGCCAGCCTCTTTTTGTCTAGGCGTGGTGCACTTATACGGCTAATTATTCCAATGATGTGGGTATTCACAACTGTTGTACTTATGGTGTCATGCCTGCAGTTGCAGCAGTTCAGCCCAGGGCGACGAGCAACCGATATTTGGTTTTGGCTATATTTAGTCGACGCCATAGGAGCCACCTATTATTGGGGCCATTTCAAATCTCACAGTTTCCTTGGACTACGCCGTTTACCTAAACCTTGGGCGATAGGCCTCAGCGTCCAAGCCGGAATATTGGGCGCATACGGCTTAAGTCTGTTGTTCTTCCCAGCATCAACAGGAAGCGGTTGGCTCTGGCCGTTAGACGTATTCCATGCTCAGCTATACAGCTCCATCTTTTTAACCGGCGCAGTAGGCTCTGCACTAGTGGCGCGCCGAACAACCGCCACAGAATTAAAAGCATTAGGCGCAGTTCAAATCACGTTTAGCGGTTTCTCTCTATTGGGAACTTGGCTAGTGGACAAAGAAGTTCAGAGAATTAACTGGGGACTGTTCGTCAACTGGGCTTGGGTAGGCGCGATCGCACTCCTTGGAATCATCGGCATAGCCCTCATCAAACAGTCTGTGCCAAAAACCGCTCCACAAAATGCAGCGCCATCTGATTACTCACCCCATTAAAAACCGCATCAAAAGCATGCTCCGCCCACGGAATAGGCACCCACACCGCCGTGTTGCCAGAAGCTAGTAGCTGCTCATACAAAAAACGTCCATACTTCTGCTCCACAATGCTGTCTCGCCCGCCATACACCAGCAGCGTAGGGGGCAAAGAACTGGCCTCAGCTGCTTTCACATAAGTAATCGGTGACGCCGCCACATAGGCCTCTGGCAGCTCACTCGGCGACCCGCCCAAAAACGCTCGCAGCACCTGCCGCACATCCAGCGGATCGGGCACAGGCGGATCCGCGTAGCCCGCAGCTAAGTCTACCGGTCCATAAAAATCCACAATACTCTTGACACCCGCTGCGCCCTGAAAACCTGTCAGCATTGCTAAATGCGCCCCCGCCGACCAGCCCACTAGGGCAATTCGGTCTGCATCTATATCGTATTCATCAGCGCGATCGCGCACAAAAGCCAACCCCGCCTCCACATCCCTCAGCTGCGCCGGAAACACATACTCCGGTGTCAGCCGATACTCCAGCGCCACCACCACATACCCCCGCGCCGCCAAAAACCGTCCAAATTCCTCATTCGCCGACGAATCCCCCCGACTCCATCCCCCGCCATACAGCATCACCACCGCTGGATACTGACCCGACATCGGCGGCTGATACACCTCCAAGTGCAGCGCCTCCCCATCTGGCGCGGCAAACTGAACCGGATCTATGTGACGAACCTGCTGCTGTGGAAAGCCCCGAATAAAATTGAGCCCATTAAAAGGAGCATAGGTAGAAAACTGCGGATCAATTGCCACACTCTCATCGCCAAAAGCCATAGCCATCGACTGATTCGCCTGGCGGACCGCACTGGGCTGCTGAAGTAATGGCAAGCTGCTGAGCATAAGTGACGCTAGCAAAACGATGACCAAGGGCCGAAACCATGACCGTTTGTGTTTGTGAGGGAGTAAAAACGATAGAGCAAGTGCGATCGCACCTACAAATCCCAGCCACGGACTCACCTCAGGAGCCCCCACCGCCAGCTGCAGCCAAAAAAACGTTGGTGGCGGCAGCACAATCCAAAGGCTCAAAAAAAGCAAAACGACTGCCACCAACCACAAAAACCACGAAATCATCAACCACCACTCCCATTGCCTTATAAGGGCTTACCATACTTCTCCAGCAAGCAGTGTTTCCCTTTTCATCACCCTCTACTAAGCAGTAGTTTTAATCGGTCCAGCGGCAGCCAAAATGATTGTACGTAAGGACAAAATGACTTATTAGATAGAAATTTAGACAGTGATCTGAAGCGCTCCATACATAAAATTTATACTTTTCGTATGAATGCTCCGTTTTCACGGGGTTTTTGACGCTTTATATAAAGTTTCAGTGAAGCAAATGATTTTCTCACACTTTTTCTCTCACCTTTCTGTCTTCAAGTCTTAGTTCCACCTATCTAATGTCATACGCATAGGGAAAACCCAGCGCCCCAAAAACTCGCAATCTACATCGGCCTTCTTAGCTGGCGGAAAACATATGCCCCAAAGTCTTGTTCTCAGCCTAGAAACCCAGTCCGCCATCTCCAGCAAACACTTACAAGGACATCCACTTCAGCAATTATTTTTCAGAATCTTAGACACCATCGACCCACAGCTGGGCCACGTACTCCGTCGCGACAAAAAAAATTACGCCTACACACTCAGCGCTATCCAGCCGGGGTCCTTTCCACAGGGGCAAGCTGGTCTCTACGCCCTCACCAAAGACCACACACCCACGCAGCACCAAACACAGTCACTTCAGTACAGCCATAGCCACACACTCAAGGCCAAAACAAAATGCTGGTGGCGCATCACCTTCCTAGACGATGCCCTATTCGAGCATCTTGTTTTCCTATGGAATCAACTATCAAATGAAATTTTTCCACTGGGCCTTTCTAGCATAAAAATAGAACGCGTTTCCTTTAAATCTGCCGACGCAGACTGGGCCTGTAGCTGCAGCTATCGCGACCTCTACGAACAGGCCTCAGCCAAAGAACGGAACATTCACCTACAGTTCATCACCCCCACAGCCTTCGACACCATCCACGGCATTACCCCACTACCCACCGCTGAAGCCGTGTTCCAATCTCTCAGAAAACACTGGAACCGCTACAGCGGCCTAGTTTTTGCACCTAACCTCACGCATGCCATCATCCCCACCCGCTTCGATATTCAAACTCAGCCTGTCAAAACCGTACGCCGCAATGCGCTCCAAACACTCATAGGCTGCACCGGAGAGATCAGCTTCCGCATCGGCGGTAATGGCGATCCGCTCACCATCAAACGAATCAATGCCCTAGCTCGCTTTACCCAATACTGCAGCATCGGTATCAATACTCGCCTTGGCATGGGCGTCGTCAAGCGGATTCCCAACAAGCAAAACACGGCTCCTCACCAGGCAAGATACACTGATGAATGCAACTACGCTCAAAGCCGCAAAGACAAAAAAATAGTATGGCGATCGCACAGCTAATCACCCCAGAAAAACACGACCTAGGAGGCTTCAGCGTATATCGCAGCCTCCCCCAGCCAGCTAGAGCCATGGTCGGCCCCTTCATCTTTTTTGATCACCTAGGCCCAGCCGTCTTTCCACCGGGTAAGGGTGTAGACGTGCGCCCCCATCCCCATATCAATCTCGCCACTGTCACCTACTTATTCGAAGGCAGCCTGCTCCATCGAGATAGCTTAGGCGTCGTGCAAGAGATTTTGCCCGGCGAAGTAAACTGGATGACAGCCGGAAAAGGCGTCGTACACTCAGAGCGATCGCCCGATCATTTTAGAACCTCAGAATCCACACTTCACGCCCTGCAAATCTGGATTGCCCTTCCCGAAAATTACGAAGAAATAAATCCAACATTCTCTCACCATCCCGCTACCGACCTACCTCAATGGACAACCACCGGCACCGCTGCAACACTCATCGCTGGAGATTTTCAACAATACACCTCACCGGTCCAAACATTTTCTCCAATGCTGTATCTCTCGCTTTTATTTACAGAAAATAGCCAGTTTCAGCTGCCTGCTATTTCTGAAAAGGAGAATATCGAAAGAGCCGTTTATAGCGTCACACCTGGAATCTCTATCAACGGTAACCCACTAGAACCACACCAGCTAGCCGTGCTAGCACCTAACGAAGCAATAACGCTTAGCGGTCGAGCAGATGCCAAATGTGCGGTCATTGGTGGTAAACCTTTGGGCCGCCGTACCAAGTACTGGAACTTTGTTTCTAGTGAGCCAGCACGAATTGAACAAGCAAAAAAAGACTGGCAAACCTTTACAACAGATCCTTCATTGTCGCAACGATTTCATCCCGTCAACGGTGAAACAGAATGCATTCCACTCCCTAAAAATGCAAAAGCCATATCTAGCGATACCCCCGTACAGCCTCTGAGCTAGGTAGTATGGATAGCGCCACCCGCAAAAGGAACCCATGGCCGCAGAATTAGGATTTACCGTTGACCTCATGTATGCCCTGGGGGCAGCAGCCGTCGGCGGATACACCGTTAGCAAACTCAAGCAGCCCGTTTTACTTGGGTACCTAGCCAGCGGCCTCATCATTGGTCCACTAGGGCTAAAGCTAATCAGCGACACCGGTAATATTCAAGAACTCGCCGAAATTGGCGTTGCCTTTCTCCTATTTGCCCTAGGCGTACAGTTCTCCCTCGAAGAACTCAACCGTGTTCGCAACATCGCCCTGCAGGGTAGCCTCTTTCAAATCGGCCTCACCACCGCCCTGGTCGCCACAGTTGGCCTTATGTTTGGCTGGGTCGGCAGTCTACCACAGGGCCTTTTTTGGGGCGCTCTCCTCTCCCTTTCGTCCACCGCCGTCGTCCTCAAAACCCTCACCGAACGCGGCGAAATCAACACCCGCCATGGCCAGATTATGCTGGCCATCTTGATTGCCCAAGACCTAGCACTAGGCCTAATGCTGGCAGTCGTACCCGCCATCAGCGACTCTAGCTCAGCCGCCGCACCGCTCTGGCAAGTCATCGCACTCGTACTGCTCAAAGTATCCGCCTTTCTAGTTGCAGCAGTCATAGCAGGCCGCTGGATCATTCCCGTCATCATCCGCCAAGTCGCCCTTACAGAGAGCGGCGAACTTTTCTTACTCACCCTCATTGCCCTCTGCCTAGGCGTTGCCCTCATCACCGCACAATTGGGCCTTTCTATCGAAATTGGCGCATTCGTTGCCGGGCTCATGATTGCAGAAATCGACTACGCCGACCAAGCACTGGCCAAAGTTCTACCGCTACGCGACACCTTCGCCAGCTTGTTCTTTGTATCCATCGGCATGCTGATAGATCCCAGCGTACTGATCGATAACTTCGGTGGCATTTTAGGCCTCGTAAGTCTTGTCATGGTCGGCAAAGCGCTAATTGTTTTTCCAATCGTGCTGGGCTTTGGCTACTCAATCAAAACAGCTGTCCTCACCAGCTGCGGCATCAATCAAATTGGTGAATTTTCCTTTGTGCTCGCAGTCGTCGGCCTAGAAAACAACCTCATCACACAAGACGCCTACCTATTGCTGCTCGGGACAACTGCCATTACCCTAGTGCTGACGCCCCTGGCCTTTAACCTGGCACCCACCCTTTCAGACTGGATTTACCATCAGCCCAAACTCAAACAGCTACTGGCAAAACTAGAATCCACACAAGCCACATCGCCTGACGAAGGCATGACCGGCCACATTGTTGTTGCGGGCTATGGCCGCGTTGGCCATGTCATTGTCAACTTTTTGAGAGAAAAAGGTCACCCCGTCCTCGTACTCGAAAATAGTGAAGCTGCCGCCCAAGCCATGCGTCGTGAGAATATTCCCTACGTTATGGGAGATGCCGATTCTGAGCTAATTCTATCCAAAGCATCGCTAAATCACGCTAAGGCGCTAGTGATTGCATTACCAGACCCCATGAGTACTCGTTTATTGCTAACAAGAGCCCGTATGATCGCACCCCGACTCGACGTCATCGCCCGCGCCCACACCACCAAAGAGCTCGACCAGCTCAGCCAGCTCGGAGCCAGCGAAGTCGTCCAGCCCGAATTCGAGGCCGCCCTCGCCCTCTGCACCCACCTCCTCGGTACCCTCGGCCAAATCGACGACCACCTAGACGCCACCATGAATCAAATCCGCGCCACCCACTACCAAAGCGTCCGCCGTAACATCACATAACCATGCATATCCTCATAACCGGTGCCGCAGGCTTCCTCGGCCAACGTCTCGCCAAACACCTCCTTCAAAATCCAGCCCTCAAAACCCTTACTTTAGCTGACATTGCGCCTCCTCCAATTCCTAAAGGAGATAATCACCAAGACAAAAAAATTTACGGCCTACAGGCCGACCTAACAGATCCACAAGCTGTTCAAGCCCTAGTCTCTTCAGATATAACAGCGGTCTACCATCTCGCTGCC
>JBCCOO010000107.1:0-14774 GCA_039025345.1 Cyanobacteria bacterium P01_D01_bin.105
AGCACATATCCAGGAAAAACCTTCTCTTCAATGTTCTGACGACTGCCGTCTTTACGCATCTTGACAGCAGGCGTCTGAGGAATTTCCACTTCCAAAATGACGTTAGAAAGATCGAAGGTCTTCACGCGTTGCTCAAGGGTCAGTTTGACCTTTTTCTCACAGCCCGACGCCACCTGAACCGCGTACCAACGGGGCCGGGCTTTGCGAACCTTAACGGTCTCTTCGCCATCTTGCTCGTGCTCATCGTTGAGCACAGCCATTTCATCGTAATTAGTTTCTTTAGAAGCCATAGAGCCTAAACCTAATCTAGTGCCGAGCCTACGTAAAACATTTTTAGAATATTTGTCTTGATGCCCAGCCGAATAGGTTATCGACTAGATAGATGATGGTTGCAGACAGGCTCACCATCAAAATCACAGCGGCAGACTCGCTGATCAGCTGCTGGCGAGTGGGCCAAATCACTTTCGACAGCTCTTCCTGAGTGCCCTGAACGAATTCACCTGCGCTAAAGTTCTCGCCATCAGGATTGGGCTTAATACTGGCCGTTTTATCTTTAGAAGCTCCACCCTTGGGGGATTTAGCCTTAGATGATTTAGCAGACTTTCTACTGTCCTCTTTAGCTGCTGATCTAGCGTCTTTTTTAGCCACCGGTTTTCGTCCCTTGTCCACTCAAAAGTTCTTTATAAAGCGTTTTGAAGATAAGTCCTATTTCAAAGCGGGTTGCCGTCACGCAGTTTTGAAACAAAGTTTGATTCAAAACTAAGTTTGCCTTGGTGCGAGTTGAACAGCGCTCCTATAAAACAGTGCTCCTATAAAACAATGCTAAAACAGTGCGCCTATAGGCAGTAAGCCCATGAACAACTTGCTCAGTCGCGCTTTACCATTGTCGCGTTTCATCGCTACAGACAGCAAAGCTGCCCGAAAACTATACTGCATAAGCAGACCTAAAGTCGCCCATACATTAACCGCTTTCAGGCAGCGTTTGTAGTCTGAACACGCCCTGAGGGACTCGAACCCCCGACATTCGGTTTTGGAGACCGACGTTCTACCAACTGAACTAAGGACGCATAGATGAGCTGGAAACCTCTGACAGAGGAAGCAGGAGGCTAAACTCGAACTGCTTGGCTCAAACCTATACTATCTTACGACAGCACATTGTTGCGACATGTTACAGTTGCGACATGTTACACCAATCTTCTGTGGATACAGCGCCGTAATCCCAAGTCTGTAACTGCAGCGCTGCCAACCAAATCAGATGGGCTACTACAGCGCACGGTCGAAACGTTGCTTCAGGCGAGTGGCCTTACCAACGCGATCGCGCAAGTAATAGAGCTTAGCCCGACGCGCCTTACCTCGGCGCATTACCTTGATGCTGGCAACACGGGGGGCATGGAGCAAGAACACACGTTCTACACCAACACCTTGAAAAATGCGGCGAACCGTAATGGTCTCGTTAATACCGCCATTGCGCATGGCAATGACAGTGCCCTCGTAGGGCTGGACGCGCTCTTTGCCGCCCTCTACGATTCGCACACCAACTCGAACCGTATCACCCACATAGATCTGCGGCAGATCTTCCTTAATTTGCTCCGCTTCAATTGAGCGGATAATTGCTTCAGCGTTCATTACTTTTTAAAAGCGCACAGTCTTAAAGAATATATTAAACGAGCAAAAATTGAAAGCGCCGTTAAAACTTATTTTCATGGCTTGGGTCAACGCTAAGATATAAGACAGCTCATTCGTCCACGCACCATGAATCTTCTGACTAACTTGCTGCCAAAAATCTCGTTTCCGCCAGCGCTAAATGTTAAAGCTGGTAGACGCATTGAGATCAAATCTGCATCTGAAATTGAAACGATGCGTTCGGCGGCCAAGATTGTGGCAACGGTGCTAAAGGAAATCAGTGAGATGACTGAAGCGGGGATGACCACCGCTGATCTGGATGATCACGCTGAGAAACGAATTCGTGAAATGGGTGCGACGCCTAGCTTTAAGGGCTATCACGGCTTTCCAGCATCCATTTGTGCGAGCGTTAACAACGAAGTGGTGCACGGCATTCCCCGCAAGCGCAAAGTCATTAAACAAGGCGACGTGGTAAAAATCGACACGGGCGCTTTTTACGAAGGATTCCATGGCGACTCGTGCATTACGATTGCCGTTGGCAACGTCAAGCCTAAAGCGCAGCGGCTCATTGATGCAGCAGAAAAGGCCCTATATGCAGGGATTGGCCAAGTGAAGGCAGGCAACACGCTGCTAGATATTGCGGGTGCAATTGAGGATTCGGTCAAGGCAGATAAGTTTGCCGTCGTGGAAGACTACACTGGCCACGGCGTGGGCAGAAACCTGCACGAGGAGCCTGCGGTGTTTAACTTCCGCACTAAGCGCGCCCCCAACGTAGTGCTTAAACCCGGTATGACGCTGGCGATTGAGCCCATTTTGAACGAAGGGACAAAGCACACCCGTACACTTAAGGATCGTTGGACGGTGGTCACCTTAGATAGATCCCTATCTGCGCAGTGGGAGCATACGGTGCTGGTGACAGAAGACGGATACGAGATTTTGACGGATCGGACTAATCTTTAAGACATGGGTTGCCTATGCACAGGCATGAAGGGGTTAGGTGCTTTCAGATAGACGGCTGCGCCTTAGCCAAGCGACTAACGCTCTATAATCAACCGCTCTATAATCAACGCTGTCTATATAGTTAAGGTTAGGACTGTAGCTCGCTAAGATTGACGCACTTTTCCGCGTCATAGCTGAGCTCAATTTCGTAAATATAGGCTTTGGAGTTGCGGTTTTCTTGTGCAGAGGCTTCGCCAGCGCCCGGAAAATTCTCTTCGTTTTCCAGCATGGCAATGAGTTCTAAATTCAGCGCTTCGTAACCAGTGCTGCGCAAAATCTGAGGTTCAACGGCCAGCTTACCGTCCGCGTCAAAGCGCAAGCCCACTTCCGCGTTGCTAGGCTTCTTGTCTAGGCATACATTAAGCGATCGCCCATTTCTCAACACAGATGAGGCCATGGGATAGGCCAATACAAAGTCATCTTGAACCGTCGGCTCAATGCTTTCTACGTTGCCAGCACTGTTTGCTTGACGGCTCACTGCACTAATCCAAGCCGCACGCATCTGCTCAGCATCATCGTCTGTCGTCCCCTCAGGCCGGTAGAGCAACGCTTCTTGAAGCGCCAGCACAGACGCTTCTAATGACGTTGACACCACGCTCTCTCTGGGGAGCGCAGCCATCAACGCAGCCAACCTGGCACTTTTGAGTGGAATATTAGCGTCGTTTTCCCCTACAGCAGTGCGATTTGTTGCGTCAGTTTCTTCAGCTGATAAATCTGGAATAAAGGAGGTTGACTGCTCGGGTGCAGATGAGACAGCAGGTGTAATGACATTACTAGGGTCCTGAGCAGCGCTGCCGCCAGAAGCGTTACCGCTACTAACGCTATTGCTGCTAGCGGCACGACCAGAACCACTTGCAGCTAATGCACCCGTTGCGGCTGTTTGAGCGGTTGGCGCGGCCACCTTGGCAGGTACAGAGCTGGGCCCAGGATTGGATCGAACGATGGCGGATGGACTAGCCGAGTTTGCCCTAACCTGACCAGGCTTCGCTGTGCCAGCGTTCACATTCGGATCAGGGACGGGTAGCTTGTCAGGAGTAGGGCTACTTGCGGCTCGGCGCGCATCAGCTGTTAGCTCGGCAATGGGGACATCTTCTTCCAAAAGTTCAGGCCCTGAATCACCACCAATGGGCACAAACAGCAAGGACGCATGAAGCCCCAGCGCAGTTAAGAACATAGGGTGGATGAACTGAATAATCTTCATAGAGAAAATAGGGGCGATGGATTAAACATATTGATTTAGCGGCGCTAGCGGTCAGCGGCGCTGACGTGATGTGCTCTGTTTGTGCACAGTAATTTCGACGTATGAAGAGATAGATGCTTACACAGTAGCGACCCATTTAGAGAATAGAAACCGAAAATAGAACACTTTTGCTGTGTGCTTATTACCGTCCTAACACCTACAGACAAGCCAAACCCGGAATATCTGATATCTAGAATAACTTTTCGGCATGCTAACCGAGCTTTCCAGGCGGGTCTTCTAAACTGGATTTCTAGACTGGCTGCCCATTCCAGATGACAAGCAGTGTAGATCCCTTCAATCTAACCAGGCTGAAGTACATCAGCGTTTGCCCCTCTGGCGTGACGGCGTGATAAAGCTCTTCGCCGCCGTAGGCCAGCTCTTGTGTGAATGTAATGCCTGTAGAAGCATAGCTGCTTTGCACTTGTTCAAAGACATCACCAGGCTCTTTATCAATCTGTTGAACACTCCTCGCATTCGGAACAGGGGTCTCACCGTTCAAAAAGTAGGGCGCATTAGCAGGCTCTTTGAAATCTCTGGCTGCAGGCAACCCGATAGCGTCAAGATTGTAGGTGTTTAGGCCAATAGCACCTAAGTTTTGAACAAAGAGCTGCTGATCAGCGGAGGGATCGTAGGCAGGTGGGGGCGGCTGCGTGGGTGCTTGTGTTGGTTGTGTGGTCGCTTCTGGCGTTTGCTGTGCCGGATCTGGATTAGATTGAACAGGGTCAGGTTGAGGGGCTTGAGCAGCAGGTGGCGGCGCGACTGGAGGTGCTTGCTGGGGCGCAGGTGGCTCAGCAGGCAGTGGCTCGGCAGGTGGCGGCTCTGACGTTGCAATCTCCGAAAGATTTAGCAGATCAATCGGGATCGCTTCATCTTCAGGTTCAACGTCTTCTTCGGGTTCAACGGCGATAGGCGGCGCAGGGTCGAAGGGAACGACCAACAGCGCTACGTGAAGGCCAACAGCCAACCAAGTCAGTGGATGATAGAGCACTCGCTTCCAGGTAACTCGTCTGCGCAGCTGGCCAGTCGTCTTTTCAGAAGTCGTCTTTTTGGAAGTAGCCGTTTCGGGAGTAGCCGTTTCAGAAGTAGAGATTTCTGTAGCGATATCAGTAGAGAGCTCGCGATTGTCTACAACGAAGTCACTGTCGTGAGCTTGCTCACCCATTACTCTCGCTTTCACAGCGATAACGCTTTCGATAACTTTTGAAATAGGAGAAGGCATAAGGCGAGAAATCAAATCATGCAGATGAAACGAAAGACATGCCTTTTACGAAGCATGTCTTTCGTTTATTAAGCAGTTAACTCTATGAGCTGTTTTCAGTGATTTAGAACAACTAACTTAGAACCACTGTTTAAAACAACTTATCCATCTGCGCTTCGTACTCTGCGTCAGAGAGCGCAACGTAGCCAACATCACCCGCTAGTCGGCCAGCATTCTCAAGGTAAAATTCTACAAAGGACTCCACCTCAGGTCGAGCCGCTAGCGCATTTGTGTTTACGTAGATGAAAATCTCACGGGACAAAGGCTTGTACTTGGTGATGTCACCTGTAGGGGACGCAAATACGCCTTCAGTCTCTTCACTGGCAATGCTAACTGCATCGAGAACGGTATCGTTCTCACCGTAGTAAGCCAAACCGAAGTAGCCAAGTGCGTTTACGTCACGGGAAACACCGCGAACCAAGATGTTGTCATCTTCGCTAGCCGTGTAGTCACCACGGCTACCGCCGACATCTTCAAGCAGCGCTTCGTTGAAGTAGTCAAACGTACCAGAGTCGGAGCCAGGGCCGTAGAGGTTGAGAGGCGCGTCGGGGAAAGAGGAGTCAACCTGATTCCAGCGAGTGATGCTACCTTCAGAATTTGCACCCCAGATTTTGGTCAGCTGATCTGCAGTTAGCTGATCTGCCCAAGTGTTATCTTTGTGAATTACAACAGTGATCGCGTCGCGTGCAACATCAACAAACTCATAGTCGATGCCATTTGCTGCACATAGTTCCTTCTCAGAGTCTTTAATGGGGCGTGAAGCGTTAGAGATTGCTGTTTCGCCTGCGCAGAATTTTTTGAAGCCGCCGCCAGTACCGGAAACACCGACAGTAATGTCAATGTCGGGGGCTACGGATGAGAACTCTTCCGCGACCGCTTCAGTGATGGGGAAAACAGTGCTAGAACCATCGATTGAAATAACGCTATCGCTCTGTGCGACAGCAACTGAAGAGAGGCCTACCGTTGCTGCCGCAGCGGCTGCACCCAAAAATTTGAAGTTGAAAAACTTCTTTCGATCCAATGCCATGTGCTGAAAACTCCTTAGCTCACAATTTGGCCAAGGATCAACGTAGGCGCAACAGTTTAAGGAAAAAGGGCTAATTGATTATCGGTGAGTTAAACAATGATTAAGACGCGTTAAATTTGGCTGCTTTTTGGGTAGCTGCTTTTTAGGTGCCGGCTTTTTGGAGTAGCCGCTTTTGCTTCAAGGCTTTTGCTTCAAGACTTTTGCTTCAAGGCTTTTATTGGGGCATTTTGGAGCATTATGCCAGTAGCTAGCGGATGTGAGATCGCGGTTGATTAAAGCGCCCCCTTAACCAGAGCCCTATCAATTTCTTAGGTGACATTCATCTTGCCGCTACTGGCATCTGGCTCAATTGATAGCAAGCCCTATCGTGTAAAAGCCACCCCATATTAATTCAGGAAAATTCATTCAAGAAAATTCATTCAAGAAAGACTATGCACTTGCCATCAAAAAAGCTTTTGCCTGTTTCCGCTCTTGCCTTGGGCCTAGCCCTTCTCGTGAGCTGTAGTGAAGCCAGTTCAAAAACACCCACGACAATAACAGCACCAACCGCCGCCGCATCTTCAGTAGACTCGCAACCTGACGCCAAAACTGATACGGCAGCTGTCGTTGCAGCCACAAAAAACCAAGCGCAAGCAAACATCCCCCCAGCTGTCTTCGCTGAGAACAATATCGCTATCCGCGGCGCCGACCCTGTCGCTTACTTTAAACAAGGGCAATACGTCGCCGGCAACACCAACTACACCCACGAATGGGCTGGTGCCACTTGGCAATTTTCTAGTGCTGCGAACCGGGATTTATTTGCAAATAATCCCGCAGAATATGCGCCTCAGTATGGCGGGTTCTGCGCTTGGGCAGTGAGTCAAGGCTACACCGCGTCCGTCGATCCAACGGCTTGGAAGATTGTGGATGGCAAGCTCTATCTAAACTACGACGCTCGCATTCAAAGACGCTGGCAGCAGGATATTGCCGGTAATATTGCCAGAGGAAATCGAAATTGGCCAGGCGTACTCAACTAATTCCGGCTCAACTAATGTCTACTCAACTAATTTCTACTCAACTAATCTTTTTAGCAATACAGGCTATGTGGTGATCTCCAAATGCACTTTGCGAGTGACGACATAGCCTATGGGTTGAACTGTCATAAACTTTCTCCTGCTGCAAATTATTGCGCTCAAAAAATGTTGCCCATGGCAAACGAGCTCTCTGCAGAAGCAGCCCCCGCCCCTATGCTACTGGCGGCTTACCCCTGACACAGCAAAAACCCCGTAGGGGCATTGCATGCAATGCCCCTACGGGGTTTCAACAGCAATATGTGCAGACTAAACGGTAAATTGCCAAACAATCGGTTCCCAACCATAAGCATCCTCTTGAGTTCTGACATGCCCCAACCCTGGAAAGGGCATATGAGGCACCAACAACAAACGACGCTCCTCGGTCACCGTTTCTAGTAACTCGCGGCGAGCCACAACGCCCTGCTCAGGGTCAGCATCAAAGGCAACTTCCCAATCTGGGTTCTCCAAATTAAGCGGATCGCTAAAGAAAACATCGCCTGTCGCGAGCAAACTCTCTTCACCCGATGTAATTAAAAATGACGCCTGTCCTGGAGTGTGTCCCGCAGAAGCAACCGCCTGAATATGGGAAATCACCTCATCGCCCATCGCAAACAGCGTCGTGCGATCTTGAATGGCGCCTAACGTGCCCTTGGCAGCCGCAATCAAGCCAGCCTTGGTGTCTTCATCCAACAAGGATTTGGGTATCTCCACAGACTCTGCCATCCAAAAGTCAAATTCTGTCTGGGATATGTAGAACTGAGCATTGGGCAAGCTCAGCTGACCTTCCGTATCTAAAATGCCACCAATATGGTCTGGGTGAGCGTGAGTCACAATAACCGTATCAATCTCAGTGGCAGCTACATCAGCCGCCGCCAAATTGTCCAGCAGCTGACCCGCTGTCGGGTCAAACCCGTTACCTGAGCCCGTATCAATCAGCACCTTGTGCTCGTCAGTTTCAATATAGAGCGCATTGACATGGGCAAAAATGTCTTCTGTGGGCAGAAAATGCGCTGTCAGCGCAGCTGTCACCGCATTAGGATCGGCTTTGGGAACAAAGAAATTGGCCGGAAAAGATAGGGTGCCGTCACTCACCACCATGGCGTTAAACTCGCCTACTTTAAAGTGATAGACAGCGGCATTGGTGGGGGTTGTTTCTGGCGTGATTTCTGGGGTTGTTTCTGGGGTGATTTCAACCGCATCAGGTTGTGCGATCGCAAAGCCGCCCTCCTGAAAAGTCGCACCATTACCCAACAGCACAAACCCGAGGGTTAACCCTGCCGCCAGCACCTGCAACGGCCAGCGCCTAAACCGATGAGAAAAGAGGTGCCGGAATCCTCTTGATAGCGTGCCATACCAACGGTCTGTTATTTTGGTTTCTCTCATATTTGCGCCTACGCATTGAATAGATTGTCTTCATTACTATGGCACTAAACTATGGCATCAAAACAATATCGTGGGCGTCTACAAAGACCATAAGTTAGCCATAAAGACCATAAAGTTAGCCATAAGCCTTTCCTAGCTCTTAACGTAGCCTCGTGCTTGTTTTACTGAACACGTAAGAGAGCGGCAAACAGCAACGCGTCCGCTTTTTTTCTCTAGACAGTTCACCTACTAGGATTAAGACTTACATCAATTTCTGTGCATATGAGTGGGTATTCTACGGCTAGAACACCTGTTTTCTTAGCAGTTGCTTCTTATGGCAAAGTAGGGGCACATTCTTACTTTGCTAGTCGAGTTAGCTGTTGTAAATAGAGGGTTCTAGCGATTACTAATATCCTAACTCACGCGACAGATGCAATAGATGCTCAGTACAGTCTTTCAATCTAAGCCCCTGCTGTTGCTACGGGAAGCGTTCATTTCGCTGCTGCCTGTGGTATTGGTCACTAATATATTGGTGATGTTCTCAGGACTGACGGAACTGTTAGAAAGCTGGGGTATCGTAGGGGCTGCTGCCATTAATGGCAATGAGCTAAACAGGCTATATTTTTTCCTGATTCCGCTATTTATTAATCTCTCTTTGAGTGCACTCCTAGCAAAAGAAAAAGACCTCGACCAGATTGGAACTATCTTGATGGCAATGGTCTGCTTTTTTCGAGGCACTTCCTTTCTAGGCATTAACGAGTCCGCTGAGATTGTTTCCTATCACGGATCTATTTTGACCAGTATTCCGTGCACTTGGCTGGCAGTATCTTTGCTGCACGCGTTTCATCAAAAATCTCAGCTACGGCTAGCCGATGAAACCAGCGAACTAAGCCCTCGGCTGACCAAAACCTTAAATTTGATTATTCCTGGTTTTCTGACGGTGCTGTGCTTTGAATTCATCGGCCAAATTGTGCATCAGTTGGGAGGAGTAGACTTTGAAACGTTGATCGCTCAGATCTTTCCTCCGCTGAGTAATGCTATTCAGCAGACAAGCGCATTACAAGAGCTGATCATTTATAAAGTCATTGCATCTTGTACGTGGTTTATTGGACTGCATGGTGAACACAGCGCAGCGGGCGTATTTCACTTTTTGTATGAGATTCCTGTCGGGGAATCTGCTTCGATTCAGCTGAAAGTGTTCCACAACATTTTTATGAACATTGGGGGAACAGGATCCACCTTTGTCATTCCGCTTATTGTTCTATTTTCAAATCGTGCTTATTTCAAGAAAGCAGGCCGATTTCGCTTTATTGCTCAGCTCAGTTTGCCGTTCGCATTTTTTAATGTCAATGAGATTTTGCTGTTTGGCTTGCCAATTTTGCTAAATCCTATTTTCTTCATTCCATTTTTTGCGACGTCTTTTGTCAATATGGCGATCGCACTCAGCGCTATTCACATTGGCCTATTTGCCATCAGTGAGCAGTCACTGCACTGGATGACACCCCCCATCTACAATGCTTACGCCATTAGCGGTGGCTCATTGTGGGCCGTCATGACGCAGCTTATCTGCATTGGCATAGATGGTCTGATTTATCTGCCTTTCTTAGCGATCGCAGCTCAACAGTACAAAGCCCCCTTCTCTCTTCTTCAGCTTTTTGGCGAAGACGCCCACAGCTTCATTAATGAAGAAATTAACCACCGCCAAGAGCGGGCTTTTATGGCACGGCAAAAAGCCATGCTGGCTAACATCAGCTCAACGCAAAAGGTTTTAAACCAGCTTAAAGGCGGGCAATTTATTTTATACTTTCAGCCTAAAGTAGATGCAAAAACACTAGAGCTCATAGGACTAGAAGCGCTACTTCGCTTTGAAACCAAAGATAAAAAAATCCTTCCACCAACGTTTTTACCCGTTCTATATGAGCAAGGCCTTTCTAAGGTCGTTGATAAAAAAGTCGTCGATATCGCCTTCTGGCAGGTTCTGCGCTGGCGAGCCAACGGGCTTAGCGTTCCACCTGTGGCTATCAACTTTGACAAAGACTTCCTGCTCGACCCCCAAGCTGTACAATCTTTTATTCAACGCACCGAGCAGTACGATATCCGCTTTTGCATTGAAATTACTGAACATACCTACACCGTCGAGGTCGAAGCCTTGGCTTCCGTTGTCCGCCAGCTCCGTGCCGCTGGCCACTGCATTTCCATAGACGATTTTGGGGCAGGCTACTCTTCTCTCACCAGCCTACTTGCGCTAGAAGCCGATGAAATCAAGCTCGATAGAGCACTTGTTATTGCCCCCGACAGCGAAGCAAAGCGGGGACAAATTCTGTTAGCCTCTAGCATTCAGCTCTGTCATGATTTGGGCTTTAAAGTGGTTGCAGAAGGCATTGAAACAGAAGCGCATCTTAACCTCGTACAGCGGTGCGGCGTAGATGTTGTTCAAGGTTACTACTTAGGTAAACCCATGGCTCCAGCAGATGTGAGCAAACTATTCTCTAAACAAGCGGTTGCCCTGTAGTAGTTTCGACCAGCGGTAGTGTTCTAACCGTATTCTCCCACCTCATTGCCATCAAAATTAAGTTAGCTATAAGCCAGCCTTTAGCTAGCCCTTAAGGTAGCCTTTCACCCTGTGTAATCAGGATAGGACTTACACAGACAAGAGCATAGCGCTGTCTGCGTTCTCTTCTGTTTGAGAGATTAGTCCTAAACAGTTGAAATTAATGTTCTATCCAAAACACAGAATAAGGAGATACCTGCAATGTCTTGGCTAAAGCTGACTGAAAAAAGCCTCTACTTAATGGAAGATGGCGCATATCTGAAGAAAATTGACCTACGAGATCACAATGGTGAACAGGCGTTAGACATTCCGTTCGATTGGTTCCGAGGCCAAGGCAACAACGTGCCGATGGTTGTTTCTATTACCCATCATGCCACTGCCACCGAACCGGCCCCTAAAGTCTCCACTGTCGCTACCTCAACCGTCTCCAAGTCAACATTGACCGTGCCATTTTCAGGGAAGGGGCTGGCTAGCCGCATTCTCAACTATATGGACAGCAAAAGGTACAAAATCTTTGAGGGCCATCGTAAGTACAACATCGTGTATGTGGAAGGCATGAACAGAGATGGCAGCCTCAATCGTGATGCGGATAATGTCTTTAACGATATTCGCTTGGTGATTGAAGTGATTGACGGGGTACCCCGTATCGTTGGTGGGCCTTGGCTAGGCAGCACAGAACCCGGTCGGCACTATGTCATAAACCCGATGAATTCAAGGGGGGCTGCACGTATCCGATTTGGCCAATATTCAGCTTGGCAAATTGGTATTCACGGTCGCGGCAGCAGTGGGCATGAAGCTTTGATACAAACAGGGGGAGAAGTGACGGTGCATCGTGACTTTGACCGCAACGGCATTCGCACTGGAGATAAGCTACACAGCGGGTATTTTGGTATTAATCAACACAGCGGTTACGACAATCCAACAAACCATGTTGGCAAAGCTTCTGCAGGCTGTTTAGTCGGAAGATCGAGCCGTGAGCATAAGCAATTTATGTCTCTAATCAAGCAAGATAGCCGCTACCTGCAGAACAAAAAGTTTATCTTTACCTCGACCATTGTGCCTGGAGATGATTTAGCAAAGACATTTCCTGCATAAGTCTGACTGTGTAAGTTTAAAGGTTATGTAGTGGATGCCTTCTCTGTGCGTAGGCATCCACTACAGGCTGTATTTACATAACAGAAAGGTTGTTTCTGCATAGGCATGCTCATCTGGTGTCGAGATTTACAAAAGTCAAAAGCCTCCTCTTATAGGCTAGCTAGCACAAACAATCGCTCAAGCGGTGAATTACTAGCCCGTGTTTGAGTGCTACTCAACGGAGGCCGCGCCTGTTTTGACTAGTCCATCTATTTCGCCTGAAGACCATCTCTCCAGTTCTGACGCCGACCCAACAACCTCGGAAGCCTCTGAAACGCAAAGTGGTTCAGCCGCATCATCACAGCTCACCTACTTACAGATTATGCTGTGCGCAGCGGTGATTGGTGTGGTGGGTGGCCTAGTGGCCACCGTTTATTATTTCACGCTCGAAAGCCTGATGCACGGTGTCTGGCACACCATTCCAGAGCGCATTGAGCCGTTTTTCCCGAGCTGGCTGCCGACCCAAAACTATGTTTGGATAGCCACCACAGTGGGTGGTTTTTGTGTGGGTGTGGTGCTGTATCTCATGGGCTTACCCGGCGAAATGGCGAAGGTTGTCGATAGCATTCACAGTCCTGGAAAAATTGATGTGAGCAAAACGCCTGCCATGGTGATTGCATCTTTAATTGCGATTACCGCAGGCGGTAGTGCCGGGCCAGAAGCACCGCTGGTGCAGGTGAACGGCAGCTTTGGTAGCTGGCTCGGCGACCGGCTGAAGTTGGATGTGGTGACGGTGCGGGTGCTGACCTTTTGCGGCATGAGTGCGGCGCTGGGCGCGTTCTTTGGTGCACCGATTGGCGCGGCTTTGTTCGCCCTAGAAATTCCCCATCGGCGAGGGCTGGAGTATTACGAAGCGGTGGCACCAGCGGTGGTCTCAGCGATTCTCTCGTTTGCCACGTTTCGCCTAAATACGGGCATTACCATTGGCGGGTTTTATCACTTTGAAGCAGTGCCTGAGCTACAGCCCATCAATCTCTTTGAGGGGCTGGTTTTGGGCGCAGTGGGCGCAGCAGTTGCCGTTTTGTTTATTACTATCTTTAAGGCCGTGGGGCGCTTGCTGGCCCCCTTGGAGCACCAGCTTATTTTGTTGGCAACGCTGGGCGGTCTCAGCATTGGTTTGATTGCCTTTGTCTATCCGCAGACGCTGTTTTTTAGTGAAGAGCAAATTCACACGGTGATTGAAGCGGGCGCAACGTTGGGGGCCGTAACGCTGCTGGCGATCGCCCTCGCTAAAATGTTCGCCATCAGCTTTACGCTACACTCTGGCTTTTTGGGCGGGTTCATTTTCCCGCTGTTCTTCATCGGGGCGAATACGGGGCTGGCGATCGCCCTGCTCGTGCCCGATTTACATCCCACGGTTGCGATGGTTTGCCTGATGGCCGCAGTGAACGTAGCCGTGACCAAAACACCTGTGAGCACTAGTATTATCTTAAGCGTGCTGTCGGGAACAGCGATGCTGCCTGTGATTGTGATTGCGAGCTTTACCAGCTTTGTGCTGACAAGTAATGTGGCAATGATTGGCACGCAGCGATCGCGACAGGAAACGCCTTTTAAGGTGCCGTTGTTCCCACAGACGCAGCCAAATAAAGTTCTTCAGCAGGTTAATGGCTAAGCGGCCATGGTTAAACCATCCAGCGATCTTTCCAGCCATCTCCCCTGGGCTACCCTTTCGCCAACGGCCTATGCGGATGGGCTAGGTCGAGAGCAGTTTATGGATATGGGCATCCATGAGCTGTGGCCTCAAATTCCGCGCATCGCTGGCCCTGCCTTTACCGTCCGTTGTGTTCCGGGCGATAATCTGATGCTGCACGCGGCGATCTATCGCGCTCAGCCAGGAGATATTGTCGTGGTAGATGCTGGCAACCATGACTATGCCGTGGCGGGTGGAAATGTGTGTGCGATCGCACAAAAACGAGGAATTGCAGGGTTTGTCATCGACGGGGTGATTCGCGATATTGCCGAGGTGCGTGAGGCTTGTTTTCCGGTGTTTGCGCGGGGCTGCATCCCTAAGCCGGGGGTTAAAGAACAGCTGGGTGAGCTAAATGTGCCGATTGCCTGTGGCGGCGTGAAAGTATTCCCAGGGGATATTGTGATTGCTGATGAAGAAGGGATTGCCGTGGTGCCACAGGCCAAAAGAAAAGCCGTGTTTCAGATTGCAAAAGAGAGAACGGATAAGGACGAAGCTACGAGCTTAGAAGATTGGGCGCGATCGCATCAGGCGCGCATAGAGGCGTTATTATCGCAAAAGGGATTTAACGCCTAACGATAGAACCATTCCACCGTTCTAAAGGCAGTTCTAAAGGCGGTTCTAAGCATAGGAAAGTCTCACGTTATGGCAATGCAGCTAGATAGCGTTGTGCCGTTTGGCCGCTCTTTTGATGAATATGTCAACATGTTCTCGCTCACAGCAACCGACTTACACCGGTCTATTTTGAGCGTTGCTGATGGCCCTGCGAGCTTTAACGCAGAGGGCACTGAGCGAGGCTACAAAATTCAATCGCTCGATCCGCTATATGCGTTTAGCGCCG
>JBCCOO010000108.1:0-14326 GCA_039025345.1 Cyanobacteria bacterium P01_D01_bin.105
TATGTGCATCCGCCGACTGAGGGTCGAACACAGGAGGCGTTTACCCAACGTAGTATTGCTCTTTTTACCACCGTTAAAGGACTAGAAGGCAGCTGCGATATCTCCCGCGCTCGCACCGGCATTATTGGCCTCAATACCGTCAATGAGGGTCAGCTAAAGACCGAGCGTCTATTGCTTCATCCTCATGAGTATGGATTTGAGGGCGCTGATCCTGCATTTATGCCGCTCGATGATTTAGTCATGGGCTACAGGGCTGCGATCGCCGGTGAAACGAACGAAATCAGCCGCTCAGCCATCTGGAACAGCGGGTTTTACCTGTGGCGAGCTGGGCGAGCAACCTCGATTGAAGCGGGATTTGAACTGGGGCGGTCGCTCCTCGCCACTGGTGCAGTTGAGCAGCAGTTGGCCAGCGTCACCGCTGCGATTCATTGTTGTCGGAATCAATAAATCCAGCAGCATGCACTAGCAGCATCAGAGGCTTCAACATCGTCTCCTTAGCATCGTCAATGGTCTAGCATCACAATAAACCGTACTGGAATGTTGCCGTCTGATAGCACCTGTGCCATGGCGAGTGCTCCCCTCAGCTCTGTCATGACCTGCTGAGAGTGCTCTTTGTATTTCTTCGCTACATTTTCAACACCCGCTTTAAATTGGGCCAAATCTAAACAGGTCATCACAGCATAGGCTACGCCTTTTAGCCGTGAGCAGGCGCCGTCGCTACAGTCTGAGGGAATGGGCGGAAAGTCTTGGGCTTTCTGGGGTTGAGGCGTTAGGCCAGGGTTCTCCCAAAGGAGGTATTGATTGACGCGTGAGTCGTTAATGGTGGGGAGTTCGGAGAGCGATCGCCACCGCGAGCCGTCATGCGCTTCTAACACTACCGTTCGATGCGTAGACATAGCTTTTTACCCTAATTAATAAGACATTGAGCCCTACTCGTCTGCCTTACAAACAAAGGCAATGGCGTGGCAGACTTTGAGAGCAATTTCGGAAAGATCCCCATTTTACAGGTATAGCAACCGCCGGATGCATACTCGCAGTTATCTCAACGAACTTTCTCAACCAACGGCTTAAAAACAGCGAATTGAACAGCTAATGTGCTCACACGAGCTAGTTTGCGACTGATTCTGACGCCGGTACTGGTGTTAGTTCCTCATCCAGCATTTCATCGTAGATACTCGGTAGCAGCGTCGTCATGCTGTTATCTTCAATCCCGTAACCTAAGCTCGTCCAGGTTCCTGAGAGCAGTTTAAGCACCCGATTAACATCACCTTCACGCAGCAGCGCCGCGATATCAACCCCCCACACATCGTTGTCAGCTAACCAAGCGTGCACTACTTGGTCTTGGTAAACAGGCTGAAAACTAGGCTGGTTCCACACTTCGTACCAAGCAGGTCTATCAGGATGGTATTTTCGGGCTTCTTGTAACCAAGTGGTTGTCAAAAACTGATAGCGTCCTGCCGCCGTCGTACAGTCATTGACGTTTGGGCCGTTTACAATCCGAACGCACCGATTTGGATGCACGCTCAAGTCCTTCACCCGCTGACCGCCGTACAGCAACCGGTAAGGATCTTCTGTGTTAGATTCTGCAGCTGAAATAGTTCGCATCAGCGCGCGCAAATGCGGATCGCCCCCTTCCATCACCAGAGGCAGCGGTGAGGCTACATAGTCCGTTGCACCCAATAGCTCTAGCGATCGCCCCTGCGAGCTAGTAGCCCACTCCCTAAGGGTTAGCGCCACACCCAAAAATATCAGCATCGTCAGAATGAGCGGGCCTAATCCATCCAAACCCTTTTTGAAGCCTCTGGTGGGCGACGATTGGGATGACAGGGGCTTAGCCGTTTTTTTGGTGATGACAGGTTTGAGCAAACGAAGTAAAGACAATGTTTTTACGTAAGCACCTTACGCAGCAGTCAGCAGCATTTATGCCTGTTTGATATTAGGCCCGGATACTAGGCTCATGATAGTGACATCTGTGATAATCAAGCCCTTAGAAGCATCCCCGCTAGCATTTACCTATACTAACGGCAGTTGATGTGAACGTTTGACCTATCGCTAAAAGCTCTATCGAGAATAGCTCTATCGAAATACATCGGGTTATCGTTCCATTCCGCAAAGGTCTATTCCGTAAAGTTCCATACCGCAGATAAGCCCTTATCAAATCTTACTTATGGCTCCCGTAGAATCTAATGATCGCTTAATGACCATACTTATTTGCACGGTTCCCTTTGCAGCCTTAAGTTACTGCGGCATCGTAATTGGCACGTTGCTCACGGTACCTGTTGCCAAAGCCTACCCCCTGATCTCAGGCGGTATTTTCGCACTTATTCCACTCGTGACAGGGGCGGCCTTTTGGGTTGGTCCGTTTCGAAAATAGCGATTTTAGGCCAAAAGCGGTTTTGTCACTGGTGTTGTGTAAGCGACTGGTGTTGTGTAAGCGACTGGCCATAAGAGAATCTATTTTCAAGGGTATATTCTATTTTTTCATGCAGCCGTTTGTTATCAGTGATGGGCTAGGCCTCATCCTTCATGAAGGCATCTAGCGATCGCTCGTCGCCAAAATCCGCATAGCAACCCCACTTTTTTGCACTTCAATCAACAAATTACGAGTACTTTGATTGGACAGAAAATTTGGGCAAAAAATTTGGGCAAAAAATACTAACCTGGTAGCCAAACTCTCTTTTGGGCTGAGGCAATTAGCGTTTGTTTTATGGCCTCAAGTAGGAGAGTCTCAGTCATTCGGCTTTGTCCCAGGCGTGACTGACATGGTTGATTCTGTTGCTAGTGCCGTATTTTCTTTTTCAGATAAGTAACTGTCTTCTTTCGTACCGTCTTCTTTCGTACCGTCTTCTTTCGTACCGTCTTCTTTCGTACCGTCTTCTTTCGTACCGTCTTCTGGTGTAAAAGGTTACATCAGGGCTTTCAGCGATGACTAATATCCTAATTAACTCGACAGAAGCGATATGAATGACGACACCGTAAATTAGGTTTGATACTTCGAAAGAAAACGATCTAGCTGGTTAGCAAAATTAGCTCTATCACGGTTGTTTAGCGGCGGTGGGCCGCCGCCCACAGGCTCCGCGCCACCTCGAAAAGACTCCAGAAAATTGCGTACAGACAGGCGATCGCCAATATTGCGACTCGTGTACTCATCGCCCCTAGGTGTAAACACAAATCCACCCTTATCCAAGACCTTTGACGCCAATGGAATATCTGCCGTAATGACTAAATCACCTTGAGTTAATAGTTCCACAATTTTGTTGTCAGCGCCGTCGAAGCCGCTGGGCACCACCAGCATTTCAGCGTAGGCGGGCACCTGCATCCCACGGTTTGCCACCAACGTCAGATCGCAGCCTGTTCGCTTGGCCGCACGAAAGATAATCTCTTTAATCGCGTTTGGACAAGCATCTGCATCTACCCAGATTTTCATGCTGCTTTTATCCCCGAGCTCATGCATGGCTCGTAAAACTACTCGCTCAACAGCCAAAACCTATCATCTATTCATAAAGCTTGGTCGATTTCACCCATGTAGGCTCTGCGTAGAATGGCTTAGGCTGTTGAGCGATTCGACCATGCGCTCGATTATGCTCAGCTTCTTTCCCATACGCCATTTGGCAACCCGGTTAAAATTTAGGCCCAACGCCCAACCTTTGTCCATTCCCAAATCTAGGGTTCAGGTTGGGGCAGCCATAATGGCAGCACTCTCGCTGATGACGGTCAGCGTAGCAAACTCCCATCCGGCGATCGCAAATGGCATCGTCACAGCAGCCCCTCGCCCCGATCTAACTACCGCAGGGATGAGCTTTAAGCAAACTATGAACTTAGGCTATGCAGCTTCTCGCCAAGGCGATCTGCATACCGCGCTGATTAACTTTCAAAGAGCGTTGCTCATTCAGCCAGGCAATCCCTATGCGGCGGCGGCAGCGGACAACATGGCCTACTACATTCAATACGAAAGAATTTCCACCCGACAACAGGCGATTGATCGCCTGCAAGCTCGCCTCGTTACGGCCACTGCTCAAAAGGATTGGGTATGCGCAGCAACAACGCTCGATCAGCTCACAACTTACACAGAACCCAACTCTTTAGAGCGCGAGCGGCTTATTGGCCGTAGAGGAGAGGTCAGCGGCCTTCTCGATGCAAGAATCGACCATGAAAGCTGGTCTACAGTCTGCGCTGCTCAAGGCCCCGTTTATTAGGCCCCGTTCATTAGGCCCCATTTATTAGGCCCCGTTTATTGCACCCCGCATTAGACACCACGAATAGATGGCGCACGCTCAAGCAACACACATCAAATACGTTGCAGACGAAGTTACATTTTGTTACATTAACCATAGTTAACGTAACTTTACACAGGCAGACTGTGGCTTCAATCGTATGTTGAACGCTGAACACCTCATAGAGAGCTACCTATTGGGGCGGCGTAACTTTGACAGGATAGATCTGCGAGAAGCGCAGCTGACCACTCCATCGCTGCAATCGGCTCGCTTTTGCTGGGCTGATTTTACGAGTGCTCAGCTCATCAATGCTCAAATAGACGAGTGCGATTTGACAGGTGCAATGATGTGGCGCGTTGGACTGCAGGGAGCGAGCTGCCGCTGGGTTAACTTTCATCAGGCCACCATGGTGCGATGCGATGCGACCCGAGCCAACTTCACAGGGGCAAGCTTCCATCGCGCTGACTTACGGCTAGCGAATTTGCGTCAGACCAGCTTTGCGGGGGCAGATTTGCGCGGTGCTAAGCTTTGCTATAGCGACTTGCGCGGGGCCAATTTAACGGGCGCAGACCTAACGGGCGCAGACCTGACGGGCACAAACTTAACGGGCGCCCGGATGGAGGCTGTTTGTTGGCGAGCGGCTACGCTTCACCGGGCCCAATTTGATTCGGCCCAGTTTGATTCGGCCCAGGTTGATTCGGCCCAGATTGATTTAGCACATGCTGAATCAGTTTCGTTTGAGGGCGAGCCGCTAGCGTTATTGAGAACTAGCTCGGGCGAACAGGGTGTTGCCGAAGACTTAGCGCAAGAGGCCTTACAAGGGGCTAAAAATCTGGCGCCCTGTTGAGGTTGCTGCTCTAAGCTGGGTACTTTCCCCTGGTTTCGCCTAACCCTAATCCATGACTACCTACCTTTGGAAAGACTATCACTGCGCCTACGAAGAGATGCCTGGCGGTGAGTCTCCAGCGCTGCTGCTCATCCACCCCATTGGGGTCGGCCTTTCGAAACAGTTCTGGTCGCCCTTTATAGAGCATTGGATCCGATATTCGCAAACCCAGTGCGCAAGTCAGGCCCCTGTTTATAGTCCTGACTTGCTGGGCTGCGGTGAGAGCGATATGCCCAAGAAGGCTTATTCTCCTGCAGACTGGGCTGAGCAGCTGGCTGATTTTATTGAGAAAGTGGTGAAAAAGCCAGTTGTTTTAGTGGTGCAGGGGGCGCTATTGCCCGTAGCAGTGGCGCTGATGTCTCAGTTTAAACAGACCGCAAACCAGGTAAAAGGCATCGTGCTATCAGGGCCACCGGATTGGCGGCTGATGACGACACCGGTAGAAACCTGGCAGCAGTCCCTCAGTTGGCGTTTATTGACATCTCCATTGGGCAATGCATTTTATCGGTATGCGCGGCGAGAGCGCTTTTTGCGATCTTTTTCTGAACGTCAGCTGTTTGGCCACGCTAACGATGTTTCATCAGCGTGGCTGTCTATGCTGCATGAAGGCTCACAGGAGATGGCTAGCCGGTATGCGGTGTTTTCTTTCCTGGCGGGGTTTTGGCGACAGGATTATGCAGCGGCGATCGCACAAATCCAGCAGCCAGTTTTGGTTGTGATGGGCGATGATGCCTCAACGATTGATCGTAAGACTGCACAAAACCTGCGCCAGGTAACTGACAATCCAAGTCAGAAGCGACTGCAAGACTATATAGATCATTTTCCTCGAGCTCAAGGCATTAGTATTCCGGGGCGTAACGTACTGCCTTATGAATCTACAGCTGAGTTTGTTGAGGCGATCGCCCCCTTTATTGAAGCGCTATAGCCAACGCGCTATGGCGTTAGCGCTGGCACTTAATTGTCTACATTGCTTTAGGTTGCGCCTGGGTTTACGTCATCTTGAGTCGCATCGTCCCGTAATGGCGCAACGGGCGGATTGCTTAAATCCACTTCAACCTCCGCAGCATTTGCAGGGTCGTCACCAGATTCGGTGCCAGATTCAGTGCCAGATTCAGTGTCCGCTTCAGCGTCATCTTCTGTCGGAACCGGCGTAGAGGTCACATTATCGACTGAGGTGGTTAGGCTGTAGTCGATAGTGCTGTTAGTGCGGTTGGTAACAACAACGGTGTAGAGCCCCGTTGCCGTTAAGGCCCCCGACCAAGTGGTTTGCTCAGAGTCTGAGAAAACAGCCGGGTCAGCATCTGTGGGTGCGGGCGGATAGAGCGAGAGGAGTGTGCTATCGCTAGGGGCAATAAGGTTTAGGCGCAGCAGCTGCCCGTTATTTAGTGAAAGCGTATATATGCGGCCTTCTCCAGGAGCCAGCTGACCCCGTACATCTTGGCTAAATGCCCCCGCACTAAAGCGAATATTTTCAGTCACAGCGCCCGATTCGATGCCACGGGCAAGATCGTCAGATAGGGCGTAGTAGAGCTGACTGATAGGCTGGGCGAGAAAATCGCGTCCAGCCTGTTCAGGAAACAGACGAAAGAACTTGGCATCAGCCAGATCGGTTAGCGCGCGTTCTGGGATGCCCGTTGGGGCAATGCGCGATCGCCATTGGCCACGGCTATTTTCAGAGTAAGTGCCGATAGATCGAAGACTTTGGGCGCTGAAATTTTTCTCTACAGTATCGAGCAGTTCGAGGGCGATATGATCCCAGCGAATGCGTAAGGGTTCATCGGCAGCGGCAGCGGTGAGCGTTTTTTGACCGCCATCTGGCCCACTGGTGAGCAGGGCTGGATATTCTTGATAGAAGCGCTGATTGACAAGGTCAGTAAAGGCGACGTTGCTGATGCCGAGATCTGTTTGGCGGCGATCAATTTCGCGCTTACGCGCCTGTTCTTCCAGAGAGAATTCGCCATCGGCGATCGCGCCCACCGAGTTGGAACCATTCTCCTGCCCCAGAGACTCTGCTGACTGCGTTCGATTTCTAAAGGGCACTCCGCCAAGTCTGGGAATAGCCAGCAACAGCAGTAGCCCAGTTAGACCGAGAAGTGCCAACAGGCCGTATAGAGCCTGCCGGTCGCCTGCTTTCGCGCTCATGCGCTGATTGCCTTCTAACTCGGGTTCATAGGTTTCAGCTTCGCCGGCGGCGCTATCTGAACTCGTGACGACAGGAACAATCGACTCCGTTGAATCAAGTGGATTAGCAACCCCTACATTCATCGCGACGACGTCTGGATACCCGTCTGCACCGAAGCCGTCTGCACTGAAGCCGTCTGCACTGAAGCCATCCGCACTATCATCGCTGTTGGCACGGGTCATACTTGCTGCGATCGCGCCAGCGGCAGCGCCCACGCCGCCCGCCAAGCCAACCGGGATGGCACTGTCGTATAGGGTTGCATCCTCTCCAACGTTATAGAACGCTGTCCCAGCGTCCACACCGCCATCAGCCGCCATATCTTCAGCGCTAAGCGCCGTTAAAACGGCTTCTGCTGTCGGAAATCGCTCTTCAGGATTAGGAGAAAGCATTTTAAGCAATACATACCCCAACTTGGGGCTCAGCGTTTCGTAGCCGCGCCAGCGCCCTTGCTCTTTGTCATATAGCTGCTGGGGCTCTTCTCCTGTCACAAGCGCTAACAACGTTGCGGCAAGTCCATACAAATCGCTGGTCTGATCGGCACTGCTGGCACCAATTTGGTCGGGTGGGATGTAGCCAGCTTTGCCAATTTCGGCAACGCCTTCCATACCAAGACGCGATCGCACTGACGCCTTCAGCGCCTCAACGCTGCCAAAGTTTATCAGCGTAGGGAGGCCGTTGGTCTGGCTCAAGACAATATTTTCAGGACAGATATCGCGGTGAACCATTCCTTCGCTGTGAATGTAGGAAAGAACAGGCAAAAGCTGGTAGAGAAGCTGATTAATTTCAACTTCATGGAAGCGCCCGCCAACCTGCTGCCGGTCGTCTAGGAGAGCGTCATACGGGGTGCCTTGGATATAGTCTCGAACCAAGAAAAGCTGACCGCCTGCGCCAGAAAGGGCGGGAACGTCTAGCAACTGTTTGAATTTTGGAATCTGAGGATGGTCAAGCCGGTATAGAACATCGGCCGCTTGCTCAAAAAGAGACTTTGCTTCCTCTAAAGTGCTGGCATCCGGTACAGCAGGGAGAAAGGACTTTACAACGCAGAGCGCATCGCCCTGCATAACATCTTTGGCGAGGTAGGTTTGGCCAGTGGTTTGATCACTGGCTTGCTCATCGTGCTGACCGAGTTCGCGCACGACCGTATACTGATCGCCTAGCGGCCCGGCGGCCCCGTCTAATCGTCCGTCCCCGATGTTCATAACTCATTACTCCCTTAGCTGCGCCTAGCCTACGATGATGAGTCTATAGCGACAAGCCTTGTAACTAGAATCTTCTACTTTTGAGGATCAATTTTAAGGATCAATTCTACTTTTCCTCAATCCCGACAAAACACCCAGTTATCGGGTTCTGACAGTGCCTCCCGATAGCTGTACCCTTCCACATCAAATTTCTTTAGCGCTGCTGGCGACTCAATTTTGTTACAGATGGCATAGTCCACCATCAATCCCCGTGCTCGCTTCGCGTGGATAGCAATCACTTTATACTTGCCATTTTTATTCTCCTTGAAGGCAATATTGATAATCCTTGCCTTCAACGCTTTGCGATCAATTGACTTGAAATATTCGTTAGAGGCGAGGTTAACCAAACAAGGGTCAGCGTCATCTGCTAGTTCGGCATCGATCAGCTGGGAAATGAGATCGCCCCAAAATGCATATAAAGTCTTTCCCGCGTTGGTTTCCAACTTGGTGCCCATCTCCAATCGATAAGGCTGCATTAAATCTAACGGGCGCAGCACACCATACAGCCCAGAGAGAATTCGCAGATGCTTTTGCGCAAATTCCAGCGCCTCATCGCTGTAGGTTTCGACCTTCATACCTCGATACACATCACCTTTAAACACCAACAGCGCCTGCTTCGCATTCTCTGGGGTAAAGGGCATCTCAAATGATTGAAAGCGCTGATAATTTAGCTCGGCGAGCTGATCGCTAATCTTCATCAGTGCAGATAATTCAGTCGGTGCGTAAGCGCTGAGCTGTTTTACAAGCTGCTCACTTTTATCGAGCACGGCAGGGGTTGTAAAGTGCGCATACTCACGCCCGGAATAGTCAAGGGTTTTGGCTGGAGAAATGACCATCAACATGTTGTATCGGAGCCTTTATGCTGCGCTGTTTTCTCTGTCTATATTCGCTCAAAATCAGTCGCTTAGTGATACAAAAGGCATACGCAACCTCCGATATCTAGCTCCCACATGACTGAGGAAACCTCTAAAATTCCACCTAAAGATATCCCTCCCAAGGAGAATAGATCGTCTAAAGATAATGTCGAAGACCGGGCGATCGCGGCCCTCAACAAACTCACCAACGCAGAAAAACAAGCACAAGCCAAAACTGCACTTGAGCTTGGCCAAGCCCTCTTCGAGCGCGGCCGCTACCGCAAAGCCATCCAGCAGTTTCAAAACGCCCTCAGCCTTTCAAACCCAATGGGTACTCGGGGCGGTGAGATTCAAATGTGGCTCGTTAACGCCTACGTTGCCGCTGGCGATAATGAAGCGGGCCTCGCCCTTTGCCGAAAGCTTATTCTTCACCCTGACTTAGAAACCAAACGCCAGAGCAAGCGCCTCCTCTACATACTCGAAGCCCCTGAGTTAGAAATGAAGCCTGAGTGGGTCACGAAAATTCCAGATTTGGCCGGAATGGAAGACGATAAAGGCAGGGCCTACGTTCAAAAGCCCAAACGCCCTCGTCGTCGCAAACCCAAGCCTGAGCCCGAACCGCTAGATTTGAGCCAAGTTAATACCGAAGATAATCAGTTCGTTTGGATCGCGCTTGCAGGCATTCTCCTCACTATTGGCGGCCTATTTTTGTTGAGCTAGTTTTAAAAATCGTTACGGTGCGCCATCATTCTGCTGCTGCTGGTGCAAATAACCTTCAAGAAAATACAAATTGCTGCAAGTTCTGCAGCGTCGCTCGCCATCACAGTATGATGTCCTCAGCTTATGCCCCTCAACCATTTGCTGTTCATCCCTTACCGCTCCCTAAATGGCTCTACAACTGCGTATTTACGTTCCACCCCATCCGCTCATCAAGCACTGGCTGGGCGTCCTTCGCAGCGAATCTACCCCTATGCCTGTTTTCCGTAGCGCCATGACGGAGCTGGGCCGCTGGCTTGCCTACGAGGCTGTCCGCGACTGGCTGCCAACCATAGAGATGACCATTGAAACGCCGCTAAAAGCTTGCGAAGCAACCTTTGTTAATCCAGAAGTGCCAGTTGCAATTGTGCCGATTCTCCGGGCCGGTCTTGCCCTCGTTGAAGGTATTCAAAGCGCTGTGCCTACAGGCAAGACGTATCATATAGGACTTGCCCGCAACGAAGAGACTCTAGAACCTGTCTGGTATCTCAATAAGCTGCCGGAAACGTTTGAGCCAGGGACTCGTCTGATCATTTCTGAGCCAATGCTGGCAACTGGCGGTACGATACTGGCCACAATGGCTGAGCTTGTTCAGCGAGGTATCGATCCGGCGCTGGTTCGAATTATTTCTGTGGTTACGGCACCGCAAGCGTTGCAAAAGCTATCAGATAGCTACCCGGCACTCACTATCTACGCCGCCATCATTGATGAAGGGTTAGATGAAAATGGCTTTATCGTACCGGGTTTGGGCGATGCAGGCGATCGCACCTTTGGCACCTAATCCGCTACAACTACCCCCTACTACGGGGCCCTCTTCAGTCTCTAGTTCTACGCTATGTCCAGATTGAATGACAGCCACAGTTAACAGGAGACCTTCATACCCAGGAGACATTATATGAGTCAGAACAGTTTTGCAGGCGGCTTCATGGTCGGTGCTTTCGTCGGCGGTATTGTCGGTGGCATCGTCGGTGTGCTTGCGAGCAATCGGCTGAGCCAGGAAGAGCCAGACGATTTTAGTCAGCTCTCAGAGGAAGAACGCCATCGGCTAGAGAATGCCACCACCGAAGAACGGATGGAAATTGCGCGGCGTGGCCTGGAAGACAAAATCGCCCAACTCAATATGGCCATTGAAGACGTGCGTGTTCAAATGGGCAACGTAGAGACCCCAAACGGCTTTGCTAAAGACTTTCCCCGCGCTTCCGAAAGCCAACCGCTAGCCCGCGATAACTAGAAAAGATACAGACTTGCGATAACATCCTCAACCATCGCAAGCACTGAGCCAATCAGGTAGAATACGAACACCTAGCGTTACACGACACTTAAACTCATAAAAACGTCATAAGCTCATGATTGATCTTCTCGCTATTAGCGCTCTCGCTGTCTCTGGACAAGCACTTGTTCAGGGCATCTCAACGTTTTTCACCCTATATTGGGCGCTGCTGCTTGTTCGCATTCTGCTGAGCTGGTTTCCCAACGTGGATTGGTCTAACCCTATCTTTTCGACAATCTCCCAGCTAACAGATCCTTACCTCAATCTGTTTCGCTCCATCATTCCACCGATTGGTGGACTGGACCTATCTGCTATTTTGGCTATCTTTGCCGTTCAAATTGTCGGTGGGTTAATCACCTCAGCAGGCGCGCAGCTCATCACGCTAGCGAGTCCATACGGCAACTTCTAAAGTTTTCTACCCATCAGTTTAGACTCACATACAGACTCAAAAAGACTAGTTTTTTGAGACTAGACTCAAAAAACTAAACCAGAAAGACAAGCCACACACAGATTAGCCACACATAGATTAGGCCAACAAAAATTCACTTCACAGGTCCTAAGTGCCGCTGATTGTTGATTCATTACCTAAAGTCTTAGGGTGCACCTGTTCCTTATCGATTCATCCCGTAATTCAGCAATATCAAATGTTTTTAAGCTGTATGAATAACAGCTTAAAAACATTTGCCTTTGTCACTTAAGCGTACTCATCAACAGGTTGTTTACTCATCAGTTGTTTACTCATCAATAGAGCGATCCCACGCTTGGAATCGGCGTACTTTGCTGGCAAAGCCGGACGCTTTAAACTGCTCTAATCTAAGTGGAGCAGGCTGAACAGACGGAACTGAAACTCTGAAGGAAAAAGGACTTTCACCGACAGGAACATATTCAATTCCCCCAAGACGAAAGCGATTTTTCATCACCGGATTATCTTCTGCATCAAAAATTCGGCCAAAAATATCCGCATCAGCCACATCTTTGGCCGAATTATTAACCGCTGTCCCCTTGATCAAATAGCACGTTGCTTGTTGAGACGAACCACTCACCGTCAAATTCTCAGCATAGGCTGCATCTGCTGGGCACTCTTCTGCAACTAAATCTTGCAGCTTAATTTGGGTCAGTGCATGGGCCGCAGGGGCCGCCATTAGTAGCCCACTCAAAAAGAAAACACAGCTCACACAAGCCAAAACTATTCGACTTACAAAACGGGACCCGAAAACCATACTCATCCTAACCTTGCGCTGCCTAGACCTAGCGTCACCTAACCTGGCGTTTCATATAGGCTGTAACTTCTTACCAGCTTACTGCAAATTCTAAAGCAAAGCTTAACCCCACGGCATCAGGAAAAGAAAAGCTACCGCATGCTCTGTTTCTTCTCTTTTTTTACGTCGCGTTTGCCGACAGCGGCCATTTCTGCATCCATCAAGGTACGACCGGTTGCAGCCAGATAAACATCGTCTAGGCTAGGTTGGCTTTGAGCAATGCCAAAGGTTGGAAGGCCCGCTTGCTTGAGGGCGCTTTGAACAGCAGAAAGAGAATCGGAATCTTGGTTGACCACTAGGTTCAAAGAATTGCCTTGGGCACTGTTGATGATCACTTCTTGCACAACAGGCAAGGCACTGAGCAGATCTTGAGCTTTAGCAACTTCATCGTCGGGGGTAAACTCACGAATGCGGAGGGTAATGCGATCGCCTCCGACCTTAGCCTTTAATTCTGCAGGCGTCCCTTCAGAAATTACCTTGCCTGTATCAATAATCGCCACCCGCCCAGCTAGCGCATCCACTTCTTCTAAGTAGTGGCTCGTAAGCAAAATCGTTGTCCCCTGATCGCGCAGTTGACGTAAAAATCGCCATACCGCCGAACGGCTCTCAATATCTAGCCCTACCGTCGGCTCATCCAATACCAACACCGCAGGCTGGTGCAACAATCCTGCCGCCAAATCCAATCTCTTTTTCTGCCCGCCAGAATACGTCCCTGTTTTTTTATCGGCAATGTCCGTAATCTCTAGCAGCGCTAACATCTCATCAATCCGAGACTTGGCCTTTGCCTTGGGCAAATGATAAATCGCTGCCTGCAGTTCCAGCAGCTCACGTCCGGTAAGGACTTTATCCAACGCCACCTCCTGGGCAATGTAGCCCAGCATCCGCCGCGCAGCTTTAGGATTTTCTAATACAGAAACGCCGTTGAGCTGTAGCTCTCCAGCGTCCGGCGTCATTAGGGTACACAAGCAGCGAATGGTGGTGGTTTTTCCCGCGCCGTTGGGGCCAAGCAAGCCAAAAATCTCACCGGGTTCAATCGAGAATGAAACGTCTTTCACCGCTTCGACATCGCCATAGGACTTTTTGAGATTTTTGACTAAGACAGCGGAGGTCATGAGCGTTTTGCAAGGTGAGGACTAACTCTATTCTAATATCCGCCTGCTCCCTAGCCTTGAATTAAGCCTTGAATTAAGCCTTGAATTAACCGTCAACCACAGTTCTCTAACCACAGTTCTCTAACCACAGTTCTCTCTCGCCATGTAGCTAACTGCCTAACATCACAATCAGGCTAACCCATCATAGGAACAGCCGCACAAATGGCCTGCACACCTTCAATAAGTGAAGCAATGCCAAAACGAACGATGGGTAAGGAATCAAACACCATCACAAATGAGAGCAACATCATATAAAAGATGGAGTACTTAAAGGTGCCGCGTGCCAAGTCCTTCTTGTTGTAGTCGTTGCGCAACTGCCATGCTTTTTTAAGGAACAGATAGCCGAGCGCTGTAGCACCGATCGCATAGACTACGCCGCACGCACCGAGTGGATACACCAAAACTAAGGTAAGGGGTACTAAAACGACCGTGTAGAACCAAATTTGATTCGCAGTGGATTGGTTACCGACCACAACCGGCATCATAGGCACGTTCACCTTGGCATAGTCATCTTGA
>JBCCOO010000109.1:0-14303 GCA_039025345.1 Cyanobacteria bacterium P01_D01_bin.105
GTTGTGATATCGAAAAGCAATGCCCGCCCCGCTTCGAGCCGTCGTGAAGTCAATAGACCAGGCGATGCTATCAGACCTGCGCATCGCCGATAGCGTCCCTTATCGAGTGCGCGACCGAGCGCACATGATGTTGATGAGTGCAGAAGGCTGGAACGCGCCCGCGTTAGCGAAAGCGTTCGATTGTCATGAGCATACGGTGCGCACCGCCATCAAACGCTGGAATGAATCAGGGTTGTATGGGTTGTGGGATCATGAAGGTCGCGGTAGCAAAGCGAAATGGCAACCTGCCGATATGGACTATCTGCTCGCTTGTGTGAACGAGGAAGCGCGCACGTACAACAGTAGCCAACTGGCAGTGAAGCTATGGGAAGCGCGTGGAGTAAAGCTGAGCGCTGACCGGATTCGTCGGTTGTTAAAAAAAAGGGTTATCGGTGGAAGCGCACCCGGCACAGCCATCGAAACCGGCAAGACCCGGTAGCCAAAGCCCTTGCCAAATCACAACTGATTCAGCTGGAGGCTATGGCCGCAACCGGGCAGATTGCCTTGAAGTATCTGGACGAGACGGGCTGCTGTCAGTGGACTCCTGCAAGCTATAGCTACAGTGCAGTAGGCGAGCAGAAACGGTTTGAACAAACTCCGCGACGCGGTCAGCGCGTCAGTATTCTCGGCATTTGGGATCCAGATGAGAGCTTTGACTACGCGCTATGCGTGGGTGGATTCAATGGAGAACGCTATCTAGAAGTGATGAATTGGCTAGCCTCGAAAGCGGCAAAAACCTACGCCCAGACCAATCAACTCACTTTCATTGTTCAAGACAACTGTACGATTCACAAGAGTAAGCTCGTTCAACAGCAATGGATGCGGTGGCGAGCGCAAGGTCTGTTTGTGTTGTTTCTACCGCCTTACTGCTCTGAACTCAACCCGATTGAAGGGCAGTGGCATCAGTTGAAAACGCATGAACTCGCAGGCCGAATGTTCGAGTACGAAGACGAGTTGGCTGAGGCCATTGTTGATGGCATGATTGACCGTAGCCAGCGAGGTGAATATGATTTAGACCGTTTTATACTTAATTACGCCTAGCTACTTAGCAAGTAAAAAGGCTGATTTGTTACTTGCTAAATTCTCTATTTTCCTGAGAGTTTATAGCAGAGAGGTAATGAATAATATCTGTTAGATAAGTACTTCATTAGCTAGCCGTGTCTAAACGAGCCCTTTCCCCTCTAATTCTTCCACGTATTTTCTCAAAACTTTATCGAGAATAGAAAAACTATACGGTTTTCATAGATATCAATTGTTGAATAGATATCTACAGTTGTATCAGTTCAAACCATACAAATTAACTGACTAATCGTCTGGTTCTCTATGATTACTGATTACCATTCCAAAATCTTTGCGGCTGAGCTACTGCGACGCTGCCCAACTGATAGTGTTGAGCGGATTACGGCAACTTTAATGGGTTCTCAGGTAGATCTGAATCCGCATCAAGTAGATGCTGCGCTGTTTGCGTTTCGGTCTCCGCTTTCTAAGGGGGCGATTTTAGCCGATGAGGTAGGACTTGGGAAAACGGTAGAAGCAGGTATTGTGCTGTCTCAGAAGTGGGCAGAAAATAAGCGTAAGATTTTGATTGTGCTGCCGTCTAGTCTGCGGAAGCAGTGGTACCAAGAGCTGCAAGAGAAATTTTATTTGCCTTCTAAGATTTTGGAGGCAAAGTCTTTTAACAAGGCTATAAAGGAAGGTAACTCTAATCCCTTCGACTCTTCTGTTATTGTTATTTGCTCTTATCATTTTGCTCGCAACAAGGCGGATTATCTACGCAGAATCAATTGGGATTTGGTGGTGATAGATGAGGCGCATCGACTTCGCAACGTGTACAAAAGTGGGAATAAAATTGCTCGTGAGCTAAGGGATGCGCTGAAGCACACACCGAAGATTTTGCTGACAGCGACGCCTTTGCAAAACTCACTGCTAGAACTGTACGGACTCTCTAGCTTTATAGACGAACATGCGTTTGGTAGCTTAAACAGCTTTCGCAACCAGTTTACGAGAATTAGCTCTGATGAGACATTCGATGCGCTGAAACAGCGTTTGGAGCCGATTTGTAAGCGGACGTTGCGCCGTCAGGTTTTGGAATACATAAAATATACGGCGCGGCGGGCGCACACTCAGGAGTTCACACCTTCTGAGGAGGAAGAAACGCTGTATGAGCTGGTGTCTGACTATTTGCGATCGCCCAACCTACAGGCATTGCCAAACAGTCAGCGAACGCTGATTACACTAATATTAAGGAAGCTGTTGGCATCTTCTACGTTTGCGATCGCAGGTGCCCTAGAATCACTCGCTAACAAGCTAGAACGCTCGCTTGCCGAAGATGATGCGCTGCGTAATGAACTCTCAAATGAACTTACAGAAGATGAAGAAATTGCTACCGACTTTGAGCGATTTGATGAGCTGGTAGACGAATCTGGTGAGGCCAGTGCAGAACCATCAGAAGGGCTTTCTGAGCTAAAGCGGTCGGCGATTCAGTCGGAGATGGCAGAGCTGCGACACTTTGTGGAGCTAGCAACCGATATTACGGAGAATGCAAAGGGAGAGGCACTGCTGCAAGCTTTGGATGCTGGATTTGGGATGACGGCGGAGCGAAATGGTGCGCAAAAAGCAATCATCTTTACAGAGTCGCGGCGGACGCAGAACTATTTAATCGATTTGCTCAGTCGCAGCGGGTATAGCGAGGACTTGGTGCTGTTTAATGGCAGCAATAATGATGAGCAGAGTCGGGCGATTTATGCGGAGTGGAAGGAGCGCTATGCAGGCACTGACAAGGTGACGGGGTCTCGTAATGCGGATACGCGGGCGGCGCTGGTGGAGTATTTTCGCGATCGCGCCAAAATTATGATCGCAACAGAAGCGGCTTCGGAGGGTATCAACCTGCAGTTTTGCTCGCTGGTGGTGAATTACGATTTGCCTTGGAATCCGCAGCGAATTGAGCAGCGAATTGGGCGGTGCCATCGCTACGGGCAAAAGCACGATGTGGTGGTGGTGAACTTTTTGAACCGGAGCAATGCGGCGGACCAGCGAGTGTTTGAGCTGCTGTCGGAGAAGTTTCGGCTGTTTGACGGGGTGTTTGGGGCGAGCGATGAGGTACTCGGCAGCATTGAGTCGGGGGTGGACTTTGAGAAGCGGATTGTGGAGATTTATCAGACTTGCCGTAGTCGGGAGGAGATTCAATCGAGCTTTGATGCGCTGCGCGATGAGCTAAGCGGCGAGATTGATGAGAACATGCGGGCAACTCGGAAGAGGCTGCTGGAGAATTTCGATGTGGAGGTGGCTGAAAAGCTGAACGTATATAAGGCTCAAACCAGTTGCTCGCTGAGTCGCTATGAGTCGCTGCTGTGGGATGTCAGCTGCTATGAGCTGAGTCGTGAGACAGGCGAGCATTTGACTGCCTTTGGGGATTTTGATGAGCGGGCAATGTCGTTTGAACTGGTGCGATCGCCCGAAAGCTCTATCCCAATTGGCCTATATCGGCTAGGTAGACAGGAAACAGCAGGGCACCACTACCATTTGCAGCATCCCTTGGCGGAATGGGTGTTGGCGCAGTCGCAGTCGCGATCGCTACCCTCAAAAACGCTGATGTTTGACTATGGTGCGTATGGTGGCAATGTTGCAGCAATTGAACCAGTGATTGGAAAGGGCGGACTGCTGCTGGCGCAGCGGTTGAGCGTTCAGGGGTTGGAGGCAGAAGATTATATTGTGGTGGTGGCGATTACTGACGGCGGCGAAGCGCTGCAACCAGAGCAGGCGAGTGCGCTGTTTAAACTACCTGCAAAGGTTCAACCTTTGGAAAGACCTGTCGTAGAAGCCAGTAGTGAAAGGCTGACGGCCTGCTATGAGGCTGAAAAGGGGCGAATTCTAGAGTCGGTATCGGTGCGGAATGCTGCGTTTTTTGAAGAGGAGATTGAGAAGCTAGATCGGTGGGCCGAAGATCGGCGGCTGAGCCTGAAAGATGAGCTGAGGCAGTACGACGATGATATTGCGGCGAAAAAGAAGCAGGCGCGGGAGGCGCGAAATTTGCCGGAGAAGTTGGCGTTGCAAAAGCAGGTGAGCGGGCTAAATAAAAAGCGCGACGCGGCCTGGAGAGAGTACGATCGGGGAGCGTTGGATGTGGAGGCGCAGAAGGATGCGCTGATTGAATCGGTGGCGGCGCGGTTAGAGCAGGCAATAGCGGAAGAGACGTTGTTTACGGTGCGGTGGCGGCTGGTGGCTTGAGGTGGCCTATTGAATTGAAGAACGCTGTGGTTCAAGACCCCGGTAGAAGAAAGCCTCTTTATACTGTTTACTGTACCTATTACAACTATGCTTGTTTAACGCTATTGGTTTCACCGCTTACACATGACTTCATCGCAGCCCGAAAAACTCAGCCTGGATTCTTTGGATATTGCGGGTGATAACCGTGCAAAGTTGAAGGCGTTGTTTCCTTCTGTATTTGCGGAAACTCGCAATGACGAGGGCGAGCTGGTGGAGAGTATTGATTTTGAAAAGCTGAAGGCGGAGCTGGGTAGCGTTAGCGATGTATTTGAGAATCGGCGCGAGCGCTATGGGATGGATTGGCCAGGAAAAAAGGACTGCATTAAGCTGGTGCAGCAGCCTGCGACGGGGACGCTGAAGCCTTGCCGGGAAGCGTCGGTGAACTTTGACAGTACGGAAAATTTGTTCATTGAAGGAGACAATTTGGAAGTGCTGAAGCTTTTGCAAAAGAGCTATTACGGAAAGGTGAAGATGATCTATATCGACCCGCCATACAACACAGGGAAAGAGTTCATTTATCCAGATAATTATGCTGAAACTTTAGAGACCTACCTATCTTATGCAGGACTAGCAGACGACGAAGGTAAGAAATTTTCGACAAATACGGCCAACGATGGGAGGTTTCATACAAAGTGGCTAAATATGATACACCCTCGATTATACCTAGCAAAAAACTTACTACGAGAAGACGGATTCATCGTAGTAAGTATTGATGACGGGGAATTCAATAACCTTACTAGTGTGATTAGCGAAGTTTTTGGAGAAGATAACTACGTAGCAAATTTAGTATGGGACAAGAACAGAAAAAACGATGCCAAGTTATTTTCAGTTGGGCATGAGTACATGCTTGTATACGCAAAGAATAAGGCTTTCTTTGCGGAGAATAAAATTGTACTAAGAGCAGAAAAAGAAGGCGTTCAAGAAGTGCGAGATCTCTTTTTGGCGCTGAGATCAGAGCATGGAGACAATTGGAACGAAGTAAATAAGGAACTCAAGAAGCACTACAAAACATGGGATAAGGATGATCCGCGAAAACCTTTGGCGCGTTACAACAAAGTAGATGAATTAGGACCATATCGAGATGATGGAAACATTAACTGGCCTGGAGGTGGCGGACCCAGATATGCAGTTATACATCCAACGACTAAGAAACCTTGTGCTGTTCCAAAAAGTGGATGGAGATATCCGTCATTGGAACGAATGCAAGAAGAAATAAGTAAGGGCCGTATAGTTTTCGGCCATGATGAGAAAACAGTCCCAGGTGTCCGGTCAAACTTATTCGAGGCTACTAAACAAGTTCTAAAAAGCGTTCATTTTAGTTATGCACAAACTGCTACGAATGAATTCAACAAGATATTCAATGGGAAAAGAATCTTTGAGAATCCCAAACATTATGCTGACCTCGAAACAATAATTGATTATTTATCCTCTGAAAATGATGATTTAATTCTTGACTTCTTCAGTGGGTCATGCTCTACAGCAGATGCAGTTCTTCGACTCAATAACGAGAATAATGGGAGTAGAAAGTTTATTATGATTCAGCTTCCTGAGTCATGTAGTAAAGACTCTGAAGCATATAAAGAAAATTATCAAACTGTCTCTGATATTGGGAAGGAGAGAATTCGCCGTGTCATTCAAAGCATCTCACACGAAAGAAGACAATTAGAGAAAGATTCTACGACCCTTCTTCCCGGTATAGCAGAACCTCTCCCAAGTATCGACCTTGGATTTAAAGTCCTCAAGTTAGACCGCTCCAACTTCAAACCCTGGAATGGCTCTGACCCAGATGCCACCGAAGCTGAACTGGCTGAACAACTCGCCCTCCACATAGACCACATCAACCCAACCGCAACCCAAGAAGACCTCCTCTACGAACTTCTCCTCAAAGCAGGTTTCATGCCCACCGAAAAAATAGAAACTCACCAGCTTGCAGACCATACCGTTTATGCGATCGCCGACGGTGCCCTCCTCATCTGCCTAGAAAACGAAATCACCAAAGACCTCATCGACGCCATCGTCACTGCCGCCCCCCAACAGTTTCTCTGCCTCGACAAAGCCTTCAACGGCAACGACCAGCTCAAAGCCAACGCCGTGCAAACCTTCAACACCCTCAACCAAAACCGCGACAAAGATATGTCCATCATCTTCAAAACCATTTGAGTCTTAAGTCCGCTCACACTCAAGACTGCTTAGTTTTTCCAGACCGCTTGAGGCATAACCCATGACGCCGTCCCCCTCTCAAACCACTTCTACACCAAAAAACTTCTACCAACGTCTAGGCATCACCTCAGCCCAGCTCACCGCCTTTTGCCATCGGTGGCAAGTTGCCGAACTCGCCCTCTTCGGCTCCATCCTACGCGACGACTTTACCCCCACCAGCGACATCGACCTCCTCGTCACCTATCAACCCAACGCCCAACGTGGCCTGATAGAAAAACTCACCATGCAAGAAGAACTCGAAAGCATTGTGAACCGCAAAGTGGACCTAGTGAGCAAAAAAGCCATCGAAAAAAGCCGCAACTGGATTCGCCGCCAAAGCATCCTCAGCAACACAGAGGTTATCTATGTCTCGTGACTTAGCTGCATTGGTCGATATCCTTGATGCTATCAACCTGATTAATCAATACATAGAAGGCATTGATCGATATGCCTTTGAAGAAAACATCGAAAAGCAAGACGCCATCCTCCGACGCATCACCATCATCGAAGAAGCCACCAAGCGACTGACCAAAGAATTCCGAAGCCAACATCCCTCTATTCCCTGGAAGAAAATCGCCGGTATGCGTGACGTACTCTCTCACGATTACGATGAAGTAGACCTTGATGAAGTGTGGGGCGTCATCACCCAAAATTTGCCCAAGCTTGCCAGGTATATCCAGCCACTCATCCCGCCAGAACAGGTCCCACCCAGCTAACAGCGTCTTGGCTCAGTCAATAAAAGATTGGCAAAACCGCCGTCGTTTCACGCTTAACCCTCTAACCATCGCCGCTACCTGAAATGAAGCTCAAATTTGACGCCAACCTTCAATACCAGCTCGACGCTATCCAATCCGTCATCGACCTCTTTGAAGGCCAAAACGCTTCTGCACCCGGCACCCAAACCCTCTTCGGCAGCTCAGCCGGTGACCTCCCTCTAGAAATCAGCGAACTCGGCATCGGCAACCCACCCATCCTCACCGACGACGCCCTGCACAAAAACATAAACGCCATCCAAGAACGCAATCTCCTAGCCAAATCCCCCGCGCTCATGGGCTACGAAGAATCAGACAAAACCGCCTATCCCTTTCCCAACTTCTCCATAGAAATGGAAACCGGCACTGGCAAAACCTACGTATACTTGCGCACTCTCTTCGAGCTAAACCAAAAATACGGCTTCAAAAAATTCATCATCGTCGTGCCCTCCGTCGCCATCCGCGAAGGCGTTCTCTCCTCCATCAGCATCATGCGAGAACACTTCTGCAACCTCTACAACAACATCCCATTTGATCACTTCGTCTATAGCTCAGAAGATCTTTCTAAAGTGCGCCAGTTTGCCACCAGCAACGAAGTTCAGATCATGATCATTAATATCCAAGCATTTCAAAAAGACGACAACGTCATCAATCAGGAGCGGGATAAGATGTCGGGTCGCCGTCCTATTGAATTTGTTCAAGCAGCTAGACCTATTGTCATAGTTGACGAGCCTCAAAGTGTAGATACGACAGAGCTATCTAGACAAGCTATTAAAAACCTTACACCGCTCTTTTGCCTTCGTTACTCTGCCACTCACAAAAATCCCTATCATCTCCTTTATAGCCTCGACCCTGTCCGTGCCTATGAAATGCGCCTCGTCAAACAAATCGAAGTTGCTTCTATCCAATCTGGAGATAACTTCAACCAGGTATATCTCCGCCTTGATAAAATTAGCCATCCAAAAAATTCCAAAAGCTTACAAGCTAAGCTCACTCTTCACGTAGATAGTGCGAATGGGCCAAAAACGAAGTCTGTCACCCTCAAGCAAGGAACACATCTGAGTCAGAAAACGAACCGCCCTGGCTACGATGAATATATAGTTCAAGAAATTTCTGCCATACCAGGTGAAGATCAGTTCATCGAATTCTCAAACAATAAAAGACTTATTGTCAATCAAGAAGAAGGCGGTATGAGCGACGACGTTCTTAAAGCTCAAATTTATCAAACCATTAAAGAACACTTTAGAAAAGAGAAAAATCTACAGCCGAAAGGTATTAAAGTTCTCTCTCTTTTCTTTGTGGATAAAGTCAGTAACTATCGCTTTTATGATGACGATGGACATCTCAAAAAAGGTAAGCTGGCTATATGGTTTGAAGAATGCTTTAAGGAAATTTCTCAGAACCCCTCTTACCAGGGCCTGCTTCCCCAACCCATTGATGAGCTGCACGACGGCTACTTTTCTGTTGATAAAAAAAAGGGAAAAGTAGTAAAGCTTAAAGATAGTAAAGAAGGCAGAAGCACTAAAGCTGATGAAGAAGTCTACGAGCTAATCATGAAAGATAAAGAGCGCCTGCTCTCTAACAACGAACCTCTGCGCTTTATCTTCAGCCACTCTGCCCTTAAAGAAGGCTGGGACAACCCAAACGTATTCCAAATCTGTACCCTGCGAGACATGGGCACCGAACGCCAGCGCCGCCAAACCCTTGGTCGCGGCCTCCGCCTACCCGTCAATCAAGACGGCACCCGCATTTTTGACGAAGCGGTCAATAAGCTTACCGTCATTGCCAGCGAATCATTTGAAGACTACGCTAAAGGCTTGCAAGCTGATATTGAGAAAGACCTCGGAGAGGGCTTCAGATTTGGCCGTCTTCAAAAAATTGCTTTCAGCCTGCTCATCGACGCTGAGACAGATGAACCCATCGGCCAGGACGCCTCTAAAAAAGTTTGGCAGGCATTGGAAAAGGAAGGCTATCTCACACCTGAAGGTGACCTAACCGATAAATTTAACCCAGGCGAAAAGGGATTTTCGTTAGAGCTTCCAGAAGCGCTAGAGCCTTTGAGAGTAGCTATCACTGATGAGATGAAACGCTACGTGTTTAAAGATCGGATTGTGAATGTGCGCGATCGAAGATCCCTTAAATACAACAAACGCATCGAACTCAACCCCGACTTCAAAGAACTCTGGGAACGCATCAAACACCAAACCCGCTACTCAGTGGAATTTGACACCAACAAACTCATCGAAAAAGCCGCTGACAAAATCAAACAAATGGAGCCGATTCAGCCCGTTCGCCTCCAGGTAGACAAAACCACCGTCGATATTAACCAATCTGGAGTAGAAGGTGGTCGAGTCTTCGAAAGTAGATTCGAGGACGTTGAAACCTACACACCACTACCAGACATCCTTGCCTTCCTACAAAGAGAAACCGAACTCACCCGCCACACACTCGTCAGCATTCTAAAAAAATCAAGCAAGCTCAAAGAATTTACCACCAACCCTCAGTCATTCATGACAGAAACAGCCAAACTCATCAACAGGGCACTGCGAGAAATGCTCGTAGATGGCATCAAGTACGAACGGCTAGACGGCCAATGCTACGAGATGCGCCGATTTGAACACCCTAAAATAGAAACCTATCTCTCACGACTTTACACCGTCCAAAACGAGGGAAAAACACCCTACGATTACGTACCTTGGGACTCAGAAGTAGAACGCGACATCGCTGAAAAGCTAGACGACAACGAAACAGTACGCTTCTTCTGTAAGCTTCCTCAGTGGTTTGTCATCCCCACCCCTTTGGGCAACTACAACCCCGACTGGGCCATCGTTAAAGAAGAAGACGAAAAGCTATACCTTGTACGAGAAACCAAAAGCACCCACGACCGCGATCAAAGGCGCAACCTAGAAAACTACAAGATTGACTGTGGTAAAGCCCACTTTGATGCCCTTGATGTAAACTTTAAGACGGCTACCAACATTCACGAAGTGCTCTCAACCTAGTCATCAGTTCCTAACTATCCTTTTGACTATCTCATATCCATATCTTCAACCCTCTAGTAAGAGTCAGTCATTGCTATCAGCAATCCCCACCCATGAAGAGCGCCCTGGACATAGCCCAATACTTCCTCCATCGCGTAGACCGAGAAGCAGGCGACACCATTTCTGCACTCAAATTGCAGAAACTCGTCTACTACGCTCAAGTCTGGAGCATGGTATTGCGCAGCCAGCCTTTATTCCCTCAACCTATCGAAGCCTGGAGGTTTGGCCCAGTCGTCCGCGACCTATGGGACACCTACAAAGCCTACCGATACAAAGCAATTCCCATCCCAAACAATCCCTTACCGCCTCTCGATACCTCCGAACTCGAAATCCTAGACTTCGTATGGGGCCGCTACGGCGAACTCAGCGCCCACCAACTCAGCGAATTAACCCACTCAGAACCACCCTGGCAGGTAGCTCGTGATGGCTTGGATACGGATGAAGCGAGCGATCGTATTATCCCCTTAGACGAAATGAAAACCTTTCACGCCGCCGAAAGCCCCTGGGGAGAGATAACCCCGCAAAAACAAAAAATCTGGGAAGCAATTGTATACCAGCTACTCTGCCAATCAGAAAACACAAAAACCGTCCTAGACGCCAGCATGGAAAACCTCAAAAACGCCCTGTTAGATGCCATCGAACGCAGCCATCCTGACTACACACCCACCATGGCAAACGCACTAACCGAAACCATAGAAACCGCCGATAACACGCCCGCCATGGACGCCGATGAATTCAGAGACTGGCTCACCGCCCAATAGTATGACCTATAAGGTCATCCCTTCGGCCAAATTTACCAGAAACCTCAAAGCACTCAAAAAACAGTACAAAAGCAAACGAGCCGCCCAGTCACTCATCACCTGCATTGGTGACATCGTTGAAGCGCTGACCTCACAGCCCCAGCTAGACGGCTCAAGGCTAGAACCCTGGCCAAATATCAACTATCCTGACTGGGAGTTTCGCAAACTCATATTCCCAGTGCCAGAGCGTTCAGGAGCCTCCGGGGAAGGGCGGCTCATGTATTTGGTCAATCAGCAGCGCCTGCTAATCCTCCTCGTATGGCTGTACACCCACGAAGACTTCAAAAAACGCCCACCCGAAAAAGATCTGAAGACCCTCATGCGAGAATTACTAGACGACACCGAGAACAGCTAAATGGACCAACCCACCTATTGGCTTTGCCTATTCAACGCTACCACCTGGCCAGAGTTTCTAGCCGCTGGGGGTGACACCATAGGCTTTCCCAACACCCAGCACAAAACTATTTTTCGTATCAAACCGGGTGATCACATTCTCGCCTACATGACTAAAGCCTCAAAATGGATCGCATCCATGGAAGTGACCTCCGATCCCTACTTTGATACCGAAACTAGAATTTGGACCCAAGCAACTTTTCCCTGCCGAGTCAAAGTCAAGCTTCAGTTCCAACTCGACCCTGCCCAAGGAATACCGGTTTTAGACCTTGCCCCAAAACTCAAGCTATTCGACAATCTTAAATCGCCAACCCACTGGGGCTTACTATTCCGAACAGCACCACGGGAGCTATCGTCAGAAGATGGTCAGCTGATCATCCAAGCCATTCAACATGCACAGAAGTAATCATGGTAAAAAGTCCTGAAAAGCCAGAACTTCAGGTTGGCACATTGCAGCCTAGCCATCCAGATTACCCTCAAAAACTGAAACAACACTGGAATAACAACACGCCGCCAAAGATCAGTTCTATTGGTAACCCTAAGCTACTGCAACAGCAGAAAACACTGGCAATTTTCTGCTCAGTCAAGTGTCCAGGAGACCTCATCCTAAAAACATACGACCTTGCCAGAAGTCTTAGAGATCAGGGAACTGCCACAATTAGCGGGTTTCATTCTCCTATGGAAAAAGAATGTCTGACGATTCTCCTAAGAGGGAAACAAGTAGTCGTGCATTGCCCTGCTCGCAGCTTAGAGAAGATGCGTTTATTGAAAGAGCAAAAAACAGCTATTCAACAAAACCGACTTCTAATACTCTCGCCCTTCCAAGGCAGCCAACATCGTATGACATCGACCTTAGCTCAAAAACGGAATCAGTTTGTTGCAGCATTAGCAGACGCGATCTTCATTACCTACGCTTCACCAGGGAGTAAAACCGATATGTTAGCCAAGCAAGCCGTAAGTTTAGGGAAACCGCTATTGACTTTTGCAAGCAGTGACAATGAGCACCTAATACGATTGGGTGCTCAAAACATAGAAAATTTTCCTCTCTAGAATTCAATCATAACTGCCGTTTTCTGAATGACAGAAGCATAGTGCTTAAACAGAATCTGCGGATCATGCCCCGTTTGCTCTGCCACTGCCAGTGGATTCGCCCCATTTGACAACACATGACTAATCGCCGTATGTCTCGTCGCATAAGGTTTTCTATATTCAATCTCCACCTTCTTCAAAACCGTCTTCCATGCCCGCCGCCGAAAGCCTCGATCATTAATCTCTTCGCCCTGAGGCGCAGGAAATATCAAATCATCAGGATTACATTCGTCGGGCTGGCGAGCCGCTAACATCTGAGCAACCTTACTCGTCAGCATCACCGTCCTATCCTTGCCTGTTTTCGTAGCTTTCCGCACACCCCGAGAAACAGACTCCCCAATCCATACTGTTGAGAAGTCGGTGGCAAGATGCTTCCATTTCAAAGCGGCGGCCTCGCCAAATCGACACCCTGTACCAAACAGGAAAGCAACAAAGTCAGCATAGTGTTTGTAGTGGAAATCGCACTCAAACCCCTCCAATATTCTCCGTACCTCATCAGCCGTAAACGGCTTCACCTTTTGCTTAGGTGCAGGCTTTACGTGTTTCAACACCAGAGGCCAAGGATTTTCCAACAACGTCTTCTCAGCCCAAACCCAGCAGGCCTGAACCAAAATCACGTAATCCTTAACCGTCCGCTCAGAGACCTTACCCCGCAAATACTCAACAAATGCTTGAGCATCTAGCTCATTCACATCCTCAGCATTCTTACCCTTGAAGAACTTCTGCAAATGCTTCAGCGCACCATCATAGCGGCGCAAGCTACCCGGCTCTAGCCCCTTAACCCTAGCTTGGGCGGCCGTAAAGCGCTCAAAGAGCACAGCGACCTGATTACTCGTCGCTGCCTTTCCACTTTTAGGCGGCTTATACTTCTTCAACGTAGCGTCAAAGTTACCAGAGATAATATCCAACTCAATCTGAGAGGCTTTACGCTGCGCCACAATTCGGTTGACCGAAGAGTTCGGCAACCCAATCGCCATGGCATACCGCTTGCCTGCATAACTGAACCGAAGCCTCAACCTACCTCCACCATCTTCAACCCTAACAGAGCTATTTCTGGCCTCCTGATTAGCCGAAGACAATCTCCTATGCATCGGTTGCAATAGTCAATGATTTATTCATCGCCCTACCAGTTTCCTACCAACTGTAGCGATAAAAATGGCTAAAATCACCCAACCTCGTTCACCCCTGCTCACAATAGACAGGGGCTCGAAAGCCTTAGTGGGAAAGGATAAAAGCCTGTGGTTTCAATGGTTTCAAGTGAATCGGGATGGCGGGATTCGAACCCACGGCCCCCTCGTCCCGAACGAGGTGCGCTACCAAACTGCGCCACATCCCGTAGCGTTGCTCTCGTGAGCAAACAATATTTAATACTCTGATGAGTAATTAGTGCCTAATAGGGTATCACAGGCTTTTGGAACTTAGCGCAAAAACTTTACAGAGCTGAGTACTGCGGCACTTAGCAGCACAAACAGACGCAGCACAAACAAACTGAGTGTTCATGTAAGCCAATCATCAAGAAACTAATAACCGTAGCCTACTGACTAGTCTTTCGTCGGCATCTATCGGTACACTGCTGTGGGCACAGCTCACGGCTGCCTTTTTATTTTTATTGACTCATGTGATTTTACTATGGCTTCTGTCTCCCCTTCTACCTTTGTCGGCAAACCCATTAAGTTCGGGACAGACGGCTGGCGTGGTGTCATCGCTGCCGACTTTACGTTCGA
>JBCCOO010000110.1:0-14253 GCA_039025345.1 Cyanobacteria bacterium P01_D01_bin.105
CTAGGCAGAGGCACCTCAATGTGTACGGGGCCTATCTCTATGAAGCCGAGTGGATTGGTCAACAGCTAGGCCTCAGACCCCTTCGCCAGCCTGGCTCTCAGCCTTAAAGGACAAAATGGTTCCGATTCTATACATAGGCGATTTACGCTTCATTGAGGAGCCTCAAAATCACATCTCTAGTGAGCGTAATCTTCAGTCACCACAAATAAGCTGAACTTATCGTTTAGACCCCTATGCCGATTTTGGTGCTGCAAATAACGGCGGCTGTAATACCCGTATATCAAGCATTTTGAGCTAATTGCCCCTGGTGACAGCTACGCTCGCGCGACCCCTAATAAGGAAGGGTGCGATCGCGTCTTCTGTGACCAGGGCGAAAGCGGAGCGAAGGCGAGTCGCCCGGAATGGAATACCTGCCTCGACCATTTGCGCAAAGGTGACACGCTTGTCATCTGGAAGTTGGACCGCGCCAGTCGTTCAACGAAGCACCTGATTGAGCTATCTGAGGACTTGAAGAAAAGAGGGGTTGAACTGAAAAGCCTAAAGGAGCAGATCGACACTTCGACTGCTATGGGAAAGTTTTTCTTTCGGATGACGGCCTCGATTGCAGAACTAGAGCGCGACATTATTCGTGAGCGTACCCTAGCCGGACTGGCGGCGGCTAGAGCCAGAGGACGCAAGGGAGGTAGGAAGAAAAGCATCACTGAAGGCCAGAAGCTAGAAGCGAGGCGGCTTGCCGAATCAAGTGAGCTGAGCATTACGGAAATTTGTGATCAGGTCGGCATTAGCCGCGCCAGCTACTATCGGTTAGTTGTCTAACGGGGTAAACCCTAAAAGACGTCATCTCTTCTGAAATTCTCTTCTTATAAAGGATTTGAAAGTAACAGTAGGTTCTAGGCTGAATGATCCAACTGCTTCCAAGTGATAGTTGCTAGAATTTTACCTGTTCCTTTGCCTATACAAGAAGAGATGAAGAGAGATTTGGATTTACTTCGTAAGATTTTGCTTGAGATCGAGAGCTGGTCTGATGCTAGTCAAGCTCGCAGAGTTGATATAGAGGGCTATTCTCAGGGGGCCATAAACTATCACGCATACCTGTTATACGAAGCAAAATATATCGAGGCGAGTGTTTTGAAAAGCCAAGCTGGTGACACAATTGTTCCTATTCATCTGACTGGAAGTGGACACGAATTCTTAGATGAAGCGCGAGATACAACGATATGGGGGAAGGCAAAGATGGTGGCGGAGAAAGCTGGCGCTTCATCGCTTGCCGTCTTTCGACCTATTCTTGTTAAGGTTGCTGCCTCTGAAGCCGAACGAGCACTTAATGCTTGGATTGGTTGATGGCCTAACCATACCCTAAATGCCTCCACTGTTCCTTTTAGGAAGTCTTGTCGTTGGGACATGAGCAGTATTGGAACTAAAAACTGCGCTAAGCACTCCTAATTTTTGTTCCAATTAAACTTATCTGGCTAAAGAGGGTTGAAACCCCTGATGTACCCTTCTATTTTTCTGTACCAATTAGGATAAGGATTAACTGGTACAAAGATAGGGCCTCAACTATAGTTCATAAATATTGCCGTGAAAGGCTTTCAAGGCTAAGGGTTCAGCCTTATCGCAGGTTACTATTTCATTGCTACTCAAAGGCCATATCCTTCTCGACAATTTCGTAATGAGGCATCTGTGATGCATGCTTTTCGTATGTTTTGGAAGGTTTGGGATAAGGATTATATGGTGCATGAAAGGAGATAGTTGTTTATGGACAAAGATAGTCAACTAGCGCTGATTAGGCATGGGGTTGAGACTTGGAACAACTGGAATATCAAAAGCTCTGGTAGCCAAAAGATAGACCTCAGTGAGACCGATCTTAGTGGTGCTGACCTCCGTGAGGCCAATTTGAGAAATGCCAATCTCAGTCAAACTATTTTCAGTAGTGCCGACCTTAGCGGTGCCGACCTCAGCAAGACCACACTGATTAAGACTAACCTCAGTGGTGCTAATCTCAGTGGTGCCGAGTTCAGTCAGGCAAAGCTCAGCTCGGCTGACTTCAACTATACCGGTCTCGCTGAGGTCAACTTCAGTGGTGCTAATCTTAGTGAGGCCACACTAAGCAATGTCAACCTCAATGGGACTGACCTCAGCCGAGTTAATCTCAGTGGTGCTAACCTTAGTGGTGCTAGCCTTAGCCATTCTGACCTCAGTGGTGCCAACCTCAGTGGTGCCAACCTCAGTCTAGCTAAACTCATCAAATCCAGTTTTATTGGCTCCAATCTCAACGGTGCTAGCCTCAGTTATTCTGACCTCAGCCAAGCAAACCTCAGTAAGACTCAGCTCAGCCGTACTGACCTCAGTGGTGCCAATCTTGGAGGGACTGATCTTAGTGAAGCTGACCTCAGCGGTGGCGACCTTAGCGGTGCATATCTCAACCATGTCACTCTCTGTGGGGCTAACCTTAACTGCGTCAACTTGAGTGGAGCTGACCTCAGCAATGTTGATCTTAGTGGAGCTGACCTAAGTAGCGCTGATCTCAGCAGGGCTCAACTACTTGGAGCATCTTTTTCTAACGCAAAACTGACAGGAGCCTGTATTGAAGACTGGCATATCGGTGACTCAACAAAGCTAGACAACATAGCTTGTGACTATATTTTTCGCACAACGGAAAACGACGGAAAATTCTCAGGTAGGCTTCCTGTCGATGAGAATAGTTTCTTTGCTGAGGGAGAATTTACTCAACGCTTCCAAATTCTAGCTCAAGCTCTGGAAACGATTGACCTCACTTTCTCTAAGGGAATTGACTGGCAAGCATTCTTTCAATCGTTTCAGGAGGTCAGAGCGCTGTATTCAGATGAAACGATTAGCATTCAAGCGATCGAACGAAAAGACCAATATGCATTTGTTGTAAGACTAGAAACCTCTGCTGAGGTAGAGCAACGAGGTGAGATAGAATCAACTACTAAGCAGCTGTATGTGGAGAATAAAAAACTCTCTACGCTGAACACTAGTCTAAATGAAACGGTTAGGCTGTTAGCAGAATCACAATTGATAATGGCAAAGAGACAAGGAAACAGAATCATCAACCATGGCTCAATGACTGGTGTTGTTGGAGGAAATCAAGATTTAAGCAACAGTAGTAGCAGTATCAACAACGCCAAGGAGTTTGATGAAAGTGGAAGTACCCGGTGGACGATGCATATAGCTGTAATAGGGCTTTTCATTACTGGACTTACGCTGGTTGCTACGTTTACAGTTCCAGAAGTCCGTTGTCTTGCGGGACTGGACTCAGGCACAAGTTGCTCTTCTCAAAAACATCCTCAAGCTAAGTGAAATATACTGATGGATTAGTACTAGCGAGAATATTCAATATTTTCTGTTAGAAAGTTTTTAATATGGTGATAGAAAAGTCTGAGAGTAACAGGCGCCGTATAAGCGTAGCTGTCACGTGGGGCGATTAGCTCAAAAGCATTGATATAAAAGGGCTTCAGGGTGATCTTTTTGTACTATATTTTTGCCGAGAATTCAAATTTAGGTTCAATATCTAACGAATTTTTGCCGTTTCAGACGATGAAGGAGCCCTAATTGCCCCTGGTGACAGCTATGCTCGCGCGACCCCTAACAGGAATGGATAAATTGAGAGATTTTAGCAGCGATTAAGCTTATCGATTTTCCTTAGTGCTTTAGAGACGGCTATTCTGAGATATTGAATGAGACGCAACTTTTACGTGGCCCGAAAGGTCTAAGTTTTGAGACGTAAGAAGAATCGACCTCAGTGCTAGTTTTCTAAAAATATAAAGTGATAACGCACTCTGTGCTATTGCTGCGCCTAACTTAAAGATTAGGGGAAGGCATTGCTGAAAATTGTAAGATCAGGACTTTTGAAGATAGGCAATCCTAAGCACTGGGTTGGGCAGAAAACTAGCTATCTATTCGATCTAGGAATCGAGAAAACCAGCTTTTCATCTCATCTGAAGACGCTCGATGCCAATTGATTGGATCTAAGCCAGAAACCACATTCCTCGTTCTTTCTTCTAAGATGTCGAGCATGCCTGCTGGTACTTCTGCTCCCTTTCCCCATCCATAACATGACAAGAGCCAGAGGACATTAATACAGATAACTGCAACATAGCCAGCTTGAATAGCTTTTAATTTTTCTTCCTCCCCTGAAGCTCCAGAAAACCCAATTATTGCACCCAATCCGCCGCCTACTGCACCACCTACCCCTGCTGCGCTAGCAGCTGTTATACTTGCGGCTAACAAACCGACAATAGCTCCGGCTAATCCTAAAACGCTCGCTATAAACGTGGCAACAATAGCAGCTGTTCCAATACGAGAACCCTTAGCTAGGCTTGGGGTAAAGTTTCCTAATTGGTCAATCCCAGTGGTGGGCAACTCTGCGGCTAAAGAGTATAGAGATGTTGACCTGTCTAAAAAATCATTTAGATCCTCGCTGCACATTTCCGTTAATCTTGCCTTTATTCTTCTTATGTAGCTCTCTTCGTCCTCGTTATTGAGCGCTTTCATCTCTTCGTTAAGATCCTTGCTGCGACATTTAACTATACACTCTAAGGCATACTCAATGGACTGATCTCTAAGTGCCTTTCGTCTGCTCTCAAATTTCGATAGACCTATGTTGAACAGTTGTTTTTTGTGCGTCGGAAGGAGGTTTGCGATCTCCTCAAAAAGATCATGGTTTGCTTTTGGTGAAGCCCAATGAGCATCATAATCAATGATTTTGTCAACATTGAATTGTTGGCAACCTTCTATCCACAGCTTTCTTCTTCTCTCAGCCTCTTCTTTACTATCTTTCTCGGAAAATTCTCTCTTTTTGTTTAAGATGACTAGCAGAGAGTCACATAGCGATGATATCAAGTTGACTTCAGCCAGGAGCGTATCATCCGGGACAGTTTCTAAAGAGACAACATAGATACATGCATCGCAGCTTTCTACCGTTTTTACGACTTCTTCTTCATAATCAAGACGTATTGTATTTTTAATATTCTGAGCTGCTTCATCACCAAACTTTTCTTTTGTGCTTACATATGCCAAGTACCCTGCCGCGTTTTGAAACCCCGGTGTATCTACAAGATCAGCAAAAAAATCGCGGAACTCTTCAGATGTAGAAAGTTGAGTTACGTTTGCTCGATCATCAACCGTACCAACTGGCCTTCTTAAAAGAGTACGAATCAAGGTCGTTTTACCGGAGTTTGTATGACCGACAATTCCAATCTTGATATCTATAACCATATCTACGGCCTTTTTATTGGGCAGCTTTACTTTCAAGTACGAAAAATTAGCTTATCCTAAAGCGTGCTTGCACGAAGTTGTCTGAAAAGCCTTTTTACCTAGATGTCTTGACTGAAGCGAAGCTATCACTAAGTGCTATGAGCTTAAAAGCGCTTCTGTGTAAAGGATCTAGGATATTTCTTCTGCACTCACTTTTTGGGGTGATTGAAGCGAAGCTGACATACGGGGCAAGTAGCTCAACTGGAACGGCTGAAACGGCCAAAACTCGTTCATTTTCAAGGCTATTTTAGCCAGATTATATTGATTTCGTAACACTATGATCGAAGGATGAAACCCCTGATGCACAAGGGTTTTAAATCCTAATTGACTCTTGGCCGAGATAAATGCAAAAACGCTCACATCTCGCCACAACCTTTACGCAACGGGCGATCTAAGATCGTACTTAATTACGTATTTTAGGCAATTATAGAGGAAATTGATACGTCAGAATAGGGGTTACAGGCCGATGTGAGCGAAATTGGTCGTATCTCGGACAAAGGTCGTCTACCTCCTCGGCAGCTAGGATGTAAGCTTGCTGAGTTTTGGCGAAAAAACCATTTTCCAAAAACCATTTTATTTTCCATTTTCCAAAAACCATTTTTTGGATTATCGTAGATGACATCTAGCAACCGCTAAAGGCGATGCCTATGAAATATGTCAGTTTTGTCTCTAAAAAAGGTGGTGTTGCAAAAAGTACGAGCGCCATTCATTTTGCTTACTGGTTAACTCAAGAGGGCTATCGTGTAGCACTGATTGACGATGATGCTAATCGAACTGCTCTTAAGTGGCAAGCTAGAGCGGGCGATAACCCTAAGTTCGATCCGCCTTTTGTCGTAGCGTCTTTTGCGAAAATGGCGAAGGCAGTAGCTGGAGCCGATTACGTCATCTTGGATACGCAAGCTAGTATTTCGGACGACGACCTAAAGGACTTAGCAGAAGATAGCGATTTGGTTATCATCCCAACGAAAGTGGATGTTGATAGTGCTAGCGCAGCGATTGAGACTGCGAAAGCGATCGCAACAAACAAAGGTACATACCGTATTCTTCTCACCGATGTATTGACTAGCGGAAAATCGGGTGCAGAGCTAGCTCAAGACCTAAAGGAAGAGGGGTATCAGTTGCTGAATGCATCCATCCGTAGAGGTGAAGGTGTCCGTCATGCTAGCTTGGCAGGCTCAACCCTAGATCAGCAGACTGGCAATTATCGGATGCCTTGGCTTGATTACCGAAAGGCATTCAATGAAATTCAAAAGATTATTGGTCAGCAATCGGAGGAAGGTAACTAATGGCTCGTTTTAAGAACCAGGTCAGCAAGGGAATTGAGCAAGAAACAGAGCCCGTAAACCATTTTCTGGAAGACAGTAACCAGAAACCAGAAAATGGAAAAAAACAGTCAGAAACCAGAAACCAAAAACCAAAAGCTGGAAAGTCAGTGACTGTGAATGCTCCTGATTACAGTGAATCGGATATGGAGCTGGTCAACGTAGCTGGGTTTAAAGTTCCTTACATTGTTCGAGAGTATTGGAAGGTTGAATGCAGGAAGAAGAGGGTGAAATTATCACCTATCTTGAAGGCGTTTCTAGTCGATGAGTTCGGGTTGCCACCTGGTTTTGACCTGGAGGATTTATAGAACCAGAAACCAGAAAATGGTTGCTTCGCTTGGCTTAGGTCGCAGAGAAAGAGAGTCGAACTTTCCAGGCAATTGATCGAATAAGGTGATTCCCCATGAGTACAGAAAAAGGCGATCTGATTACGGTGGTGTATGAAGGCCGGGAGTTTGAGGCAATTGTTATCGATCCGGATGGCTTAGGCTCAGGTCTCCCTTCAATCGGGTTAGGCTTTGGCCAAGCGAGTCGATATATTGGTATTCCCCAGCCAACTTTGACGCGGCGCGTGAGGGTGTCATCAAAAGATGGACTAGAAGAGCTAGAAACGCCTAGTGGCAAGCTGTTTAGGGTCATGCAAATCCGTGGATCTGACAACAACGATTACAAGGTGATAGAGGTTAGTGACTGGTTCGAGCTGAGTTTAGATCTGCTGTTGAATCCAGGAAAAACCCGCAAGCCCACTAGGGCGAACATAACTGAGTTTGTCCGCTGGTTCGCCGTAAAAGGCTTCTATGCAGAAGCCTTTTCAGCTTTCAAAGGTACCTATAGTCAGAAAGATAGTCGGGCTACTACACAGTGGCTGAGGCAGCGAGAGTCAGGTAAAGCGACCCGCAAGACCTACACTGACTTGCTGAGTGACTTAGGCGTCCATAACACTACCTATGGCAAGCTCACCAATCGCATCTACGAAGGTCTTTTCGGCATACCAGCAGTAGAGATGAAACGGAACTGGTTACTAATGTCGGGTGATCCAAAAATCGCGCGAAATTACATTTCAGAGGCTGAGGGGATCGCAGCAGTGAAGTTCTGCGAGAATATGGTAGTGCAAATGTACGTTGACTCGTTAGATGAGGCCCACCGGGACGCGATCGCGTTAACTGTGCGTAAGTACAAGTTACGCCCGCAGCGTCTTGGATAAACCTTCACCAGATAGGCGTAGTGGATATATGGCAATGGTTCTGGAGAAAACGCGCCATAGGCCAGGATAGCTTGAATGGTTTTCGGCACTTTCAATCTGTGGACTGCCTTAAGTACTTTGGCTACATCAAAAGGGTGAGGATATGATAAACGTAAGCGCTGACGATGTAGCCGATCCAGTTCTCAAAGAGATCGTGTTGAATAAAGATCCGAAGCTGGACAAAAAGCAGCGAAAGGACAAGCGTTATCAGGAGATGATTAAACTGGCTGATAAGATTCGGTCGCGGTTGAACATCATCAAGACATTTGAGCATTTTAAGATGCTTGAAACCTACAGAAGCTGGTATCCACATCCGTTAGATGATAACCGCGAGGGCTACTGGTCAGTGCGGCTAAAGAAAGATAATCCGTACCGATTGATTTTCCAATATGCCGAAGAAGAGAATGCTCTAAAGCTGATTGATTTTCTGGACTACCACAAAGACAGGAGGAACCGAAGATGAGTGATATCTACGCAATGCACCCAGGCCAAATTCTGCTTCATGGCCCAATGGATGATTTTGAGCTAGATGTCCCTGCAACGGCTTCAGCACTAGGCATTAGCGACTCTGTCTTAGATGAACTTATAAAAGGGCATAGAGCGATTGATGCTGAACTGGCTGCAAGACTAGGTCGAGTGTTTGAAAGCACACCTGAACAGTGGTTAGAGATGCAGTTCAATCACGACTTGCAGCGCGCACAAGAAGCCATGAATGATCCAGCCATAGTGGCCCTAAAGCCTGTCGTGACAATTGCTGCATAGCTTCTAATACCTGCATGGTAACTAGAGTAGTGGCCTGTGTTGTAAAACTCGAACCATTGGTACGATAAATGAGACTACACCATAAACCATTTTCCATATTATGGAAAATGGTTTATGGGAATTTTTGATTCTTCGGAGAGGTTTTCTCTACCCAATTGTGCAGCGCTGCGCTGCACAATTCTTGCTGCGATCGCACCCTACGCCTCTGAGCGGCTACACCTCCCCCACCAGCCTGCACAACTGCCCCCAAGCCTTAGCGGTCACCTCATCGTGTTTCACCGTCCAGAGCCCAGGCCCGACGAAGGGACAAGCCTTGCCCAACACCTGCACCAGCTGCACCGCCGTCGCTCGAATCACATCACCCTGAACGAGCGACTCATCAGCCACCACCGTCAAACACTCCCTAGCTACCAAAGACTGACCCTCAGCGCCTTTCTTCAGGCGATAGAGCAGCGTTCCATTCGGCTGAGCCGTCTTACCCGTCACCCGCGTTTTAACCCCCTCTCCGGCGCTTCCAGGCTGCTGGAAGGTAACCGCTGTTCCCATCACCAGCTCAGCCAGCTCGCTAACCCCTAGATTCAATTGCTCAATAAGGGGGGGTAGACGCATTCAAGCCCGCAGTTTGTATAGAGGTCTCACACCTAGCTGTTGATAACTCTGTTAGATGCTTTTTAGCTCCCTTTTCTACTTCAGTGTTTTCTAGCCCTGCCTTTTCTTTAGAAAGAAAGCTTTTACCCTCTTCACACCCTCTAGAGAGGCCTAGTTGACGAGAACTCCTTACCCTCTCCAGAATGAGCACTCGATGCTTCTGAAAAAGCTTCCAACCAAAGCCCACCCCGAATAGCTCCTTAGAAATATCAGAGAGCGAATGCCATAGCTTCTTGATGCCGCACACACCGCTGATAACGATTCTGTCCAACGCCACCAGTAAGCGCTCCAATGCCTCAGCTGCGACCGTCGCATTGTGATTACTACTAGACTTCGCAACATAGAGGCGACCCGCCTTGAAGTGACTCTTCGCCCATCGGTAGGCCCAATTACGCCGGGTCACATCATCCCTCGACTCAGCGCTCGCAAACTGAAGAAAGCCAGGAAGCCGAGGTGCGACCGCCATAATCCAATCACCGAGCGCTTGAATTGTCCGATGACCCATGACCGCATCGCCATAGTTAACCAGCTGCCGCATCACATCATTGGATTGTCCCTTGTCTGTCCAAGCAATTGGTGGGAGAGCGCCTACAGAGACCGGCTTGGGTATCGGTTTGTGTTTTTCTAAGAGTCCCTCCGCCAGCTGCTTAGCTCCCTGCCCAGCTGCGCAGAGCTGCCACTGGCGTAAGAAAACGGCCTTACTGTTGCTAATACAATTAAAGTCGTCATCGAGAATGAAAGAGCCGTCCTGAAGTGGCAGACGATGACCATTGTGCTCAGCATTGAACGCCTTCTTGTTTGGAAATAGCTCGCAGATGCCCCCAGCGATAGTGACACCCGCAGCGGTGAGGGCAGCATGAGCCGCGCAAGCGATGGCCCAGGCGCTGACCGGCTCTGTCAACGGGAAGTAGATATGAATGCCCCCAGAGACGCTAGAACGTACCAGTAGGTACCGGCAGAGGCCGAGTGCTTCCATGGCTGCCAGAATCTTTTCGATACCGCCATTCCTGGGATGGAAAGGGCTATTGATATCGATGTCAATCATCAGGTAGTTGGTGAGCTTGCCGAAGCGCTTCCCAAGGATGATGTGACGCCGGTAGTGAGATTCAACGGTGCCTGAGACCAGCGGTACCTTTTTGCCAGACGGATTGATGATAGTGACCCAGCCGTCGGCCTTTTTGATGATGGGTGACCAGCTGGGGAGAGCCGTCCAGAGCGTAAAGAAGTCGTGATCTGGCTCACCATCAGGGTTAGAGGTGGGTTGCTTATTAAATTGTTGAGAACTTTTTAGATTGCCAGAACCCTTATGATCCGAGGGTTTTAAAGATCGCTGTGAAGTGCGATCGCACGGCAGCTTACGCAACTGCGAGAAATCGGGTAACATGAAAATAACGTACGGAGCCCCGCACGACATTGTCCCTGTTGCCCTCTGCGAAAAATCAATAACTGTATTCCCGCCAAGAAATGCCAGTTATTAGATTTTGAAGGCTACAGGATTTACATCAACTGAAAGACGGTCTGAACCTTTGTGTTTAGGCCGTTTTTTGGTTTAAATCACTATCTTCCTAAATTTAACTAGCCTCCTTCTTTGGTGGTTGTGAGCTAAATCCCACAGTCATAGGTGGGTACTTCTCAGGAAATCTTTGACGAACAGCAGTCTCTATCAAAAATCCTGCCAAGTTAGCTTTGTTGCGTCCTTCGCTTTCAGCCCATGCCTTTAAATCGGCTGAGACTTCATCAGGCAATGTGACGGAAAAACGGTCAGACATTAGCACGTTCATACTTGCTGCCACTGGATTCTATACGTTGATTCTCACAAGGTCTAATTTGATCTCATAAAGAATCTAAATTAGACCTTGTGAGAATCTATTTAGATGCTATCATCATTTTAAGCGATCGCACATCGCAACATTTCGACGTAAAGAGCTGCGTTTCACAAAACGGTTTATCCGTTTCTTGCCCAGCTCAAATAAATTCAGAAACGGTTCAGCGATGCCGAGCAAAAGGGCATCGAAGGAGGAGCTAACCCGTGCCCATATCAATGCGCTTCGTGAGCGTTTCAGAAGCGTCCCCGTCAACAGCCGTCGAAGTTCTAGCCCAATCAGACGATGAGCGCGTCACCCCGTTTCAACTACGCGAATTTGCCGCAATGGTCAGAGGCAAGCCCGTCATCTCAGAAACGATGCGCACCTGGCGTAAGCGCATCGGTGTTCAAGCGGACTCAGAAGGCTTCTACACGATGGACGACCTGCGCTTACTGGGCCGTTACCTAGAAGCCCTCGCGTCAGGCCGCACCACCACCCAATTTCTAAATCAGGAGTATGGAACCAATGCCTAAAAACGACCCTCGTAAAACCACACCCCAATCCTCTAAACCCTCCCAGCCCCAAGCCCTCAAAACCGCCAGCGCAGTCCAATCCGAAGTCGTCGCTGTCACTCAACAGCTCGCTTCTGACGTCAGCGCAGATGCCTACGCCATTGGCCAACAGTCTGCCGACTACGTGAACCAACAGGCCTTCACCGCCTTCCTCAAAGGCTTCAACGAGGGTGCCGCGAAAGCAGACAACCCTTTCTCACAGCTGCGCCAACAGCTCTCAGCCTCGAAGCCTCGTCCGATCACCCTGCTAGCGCCCAAAGCCTCAGCCGCTGGTTCGACGAATACGGCACTGCCCGCAGCCTCCCCACCATCCGCGTAACCCTCGCACCAACCGCCTGGCAGAAAGCCACCGCCCTCCTCCTCTCACTCGCCTGTATTTTGCTCCTACTCAACCTGATCGCCACCGTCCTCGGCCTGTCCTCCAACTGTTCGCGGCAGTCCTCCCGATGTCCTCAGCCGATTTCGTTGTCCTCGGCTGAACCGCCCACCCCATAAAGCCTTTACCCCAATGTCCTCGGCTGTACGCGGACATCAATTGCCCATTTCCCGGAGAAACCGCCATGTTCATCCGCTTGATTCTGCTGCTTAGCCTCAGCGCCGTCATGTTCACAATCGGCACCTACACCGGCTGGCGAGCCGCCCGCTGGCTAGACCCCGTGCTTGATGCTAAAGACCGCAGCGCCGCCATCAGTCAAACGCTAGGAGGATGGTTTGATGACGAATAGACGCGACCTGAATCAAGAACTCTTTGGCAGTGCGAGCACCAGCATTGAAACTTCATTCAAAGAACAACCCAGAGAAGTCACCAGAGAAGTCAGCCTAAGCGAACTCGCCGAGCTATCAGAACTGACCGAAGAACAAGCCAAAGTCAGAGTCAAAGTAACGCACCTAGCCACCCAGGTCGAAGCCCTAAGCAATAGCCTAGACCTATCCGATCAACGCATCGGCAAACTCAAAAGCGCCCTCAAAGGAGCCGTCACCCAAATTGAACGGCTATCGAGTGCCGACGATCTGCACAGCCAGCAGCTAGGCCAGCTAGGCGACCAGCTGCGCACCGTCGAAGGCCAGCTAGAAGCCCACCAAAACGCCCTGGCCTTCCTAAGAAATAGCGACGGCCAACAGCAACAGACCATCGAACGCCTAAAGCAATCACGCATCACCCTGACCCACATCCTGCTATTCGGCTGCTTACTGTGCACAGGCGGCGCCCTGTTCCTCGACGTCGATAAAGCCTTCAGCTTCCACGAACGCCTCAATCAACTCGAATACCGCTTATACCCATAGCTCAACGCCCCATCATCAGGAGAACAACCCCCAATGGCCTTCCTGCTCGCCAAACGCCTAGAGACCCAGCTCACCACCAAAAGCCGACTGACCGACGACAGCTTCAACCCCAGTAACCTAGAGAACCTACAGCTGCCCCCCGGCGTCCAACTCCCCACCGACTGGCTGAGCTTTGACGAAGCCAGCGCCGATGCCTTCATCGACCAGATGACACAAGAAGCCGAAACCCGTTCCCAAAGCATCCGCGCCCTCGATAGCTCGATAGCGCTCCTGAAGACCGACACCGAGCTAATCAAGCGCATGAAAAAGCTAATAGAGCTAGCAGCGAAGAACGAGATCGCGAGAGAAGAAGCCTTTGCCCAATTCCAAGAACTACAGCACAAGCTCAAAGTAGTGCGAGCTAAGTCAGGCATCGGCCTCGCCGCAGGCATCGAGAAAGAGAACGTCGGCTTTGCCGCCTACCGCCGTCAGCTGCAAGAAGGACTGCGACGCGTGACCAACCTCGCGACCGGCGGCACCCATGAAGGTGCATTGTCACTCAGCAGCGCCAAGCCAGAGAACCCAATCAAGCTTGTGAGCTAAGGAGGCACACCGATGAGTCATCGCCTGATCTCAAAGTTTGGCTACTACTCACTATCAGGTTTCGCTGGTAGCGCCCTGGTGCAGCTGGCCGTGATTTGGCCGCAGACGTGGATAGCGGTGGCCGCGCTAGGCGTCCTAGCGCTGTTGTACATTGCCTTCCTGCTGGTTTGCATCAAAGGCGTTTTGCAAGGAAAGCGTTGGGCTGGCGTGCTCAACTTCAACCTGTTAGGCGTCGATGCCATCGAAAGCACGGCAATCGTGCTGCTGTTTGTGGTCGGAGGGCTTTGGACATGGCTGGAAATCCTGTAAGCAATCCATTGATGCAGCTGCTCGATGCTGACCTCAATAGCGATCGCAATCGGGCCATCCTCCGTTTTCTGTTTGGAAAAGCAGGAACAGCCCTCGCCCGCATTTTTCCAACTAGAGCCGCAGCTTGCTATAGCGGCCTAGTCACCGGCTTCGCCCTAGCCTTTCTTCCCATCGCCAAAGAAGCCCCCACCCGCATCACGCTGATGACGACCCTAGCCGGTGCGGGCCTGGTCGCCGTAGCTGCCCACGAGCTAGACGAACTACAGGACGACATCGACGAAGCAAAAGCGCAGAAAGAACGCGACCGCCAGCTGCGCCAGTTCGCCGATGCTGAAGCCAAGAACAAAGTTGCAGAAACCAACCTATTACGCCACGGCTACGAACTAGATAAATCCTTACCGCCAGAACTACAGCAGGCGCTCTCACCCGCTAGCCCTGACGCAAAGCAG
>JBCCOO010000111.1:0-13987 GCA_039025345.1 Cyanobacteria bacterium P01_D01_bin.105
GAGCCTGCTGCATTTTTATCAGGCTGTTGGCCCAGTTAATTTGTTGGTAAATAACCTGTCGGCTAGCGGGTAACCGTTCAAATCGAGGCTGAATAGTTGACCATAGTTCATCTACCTCAGCCCAACTATCCGTTTCTACAGCAAGGGCTAGCTGAGCTAGCTCAATAGGTAAAATCTGTTCTACCACCCATGGAGACAGGAAACTTTCTTCAGTCGTTTCAGGGTTCAACGCCTCAAGGGTTTGTGTGATCGCGGTACGCGATCTTTGATAAAAGCTTTGCGCCTGTGCCATGTCTCCTTGGCTTTGCGCAGTATGGCCAAGGCTCAGCAGTGTTGCACTAATTTGCGTTGGGTCATTGATCTGCGTGGCCACGTCTAGGCTCTGGTCTAGCGATGTTTGAGCAGCGCTCAGCTGACCGCTAAGGCGCAGTGCTTCACCGACCCGACGCAGCGCAATAGCCTTCAGTGCAGAGGCAGGCTCAGCAGCCAAAGCCACTGTCACGGCTGTCACTTTCTCTAGCGCCTGTCTGTAAAAGCCGAGTTCACGTAGGGCCTGCGCTTGATTGAGTTGCGATCGCTGATAACCAAGGGTGTTATGGCTGTGCTGATAGGCTTCAGCTGCCTGTTGCCAGGTATTCAATGCCGTTTCGAGCTGACCTAACGATAGCTGTAGGCGTCCTTGTGTCATAAGCGATCGCGCCAATACACGCGCCCGTGCCTCCGACATCTGTCCATTATTGGGTCCTGCTGGAATCAAGCTCAGCCCCTGACGAATTGCTGACGAGGCCTGCTCCCACTGCCCCAGTTGCTGATAGCTGAGTGAAAGATTGCTTAGCGCGCCAGCTTGTCCTAGCGCATTTTGGTCAACGGCATGGGCGTCGGCGATGCGCTGCCACTGAGCGATCGCATCTGCAAATCGCCCTGTACGATAAAGCGCCCTGCCAACCGCTTCTTCTTCAGCCAGCGTAGAGCCTAGTGATACAGAGTGCTGAGCTAAGGCAGGCTCTTCCCAGACAGAAACACTATCGATGGGGCCACTGAGTGCAGAAGCTGTTTCACGAGCGATCGCATCGCTATTAAAGCTAATGCCAAGACTAATCCAAATCCCAAACAGAACAGCCATCAGCAGTCTGACGGCACGCCAAGGTTGCCTTGTTGTTTTCGCCTTACGCCAAAGCATACGAATAGGAATTAAGCTTTTCACAATCACTTCCACGAAAACGAATCAGCCAGAACATTGAGTGGCCAAAGATTGAGTAGCCAAAGAAGAGAATGACTCGCTGTGCGATCGCTGAGCCATCAACACAACTTGTCCATCAGCATCAGTCTGCCAGCCATTGGCCTCTGCTAAAGTGCGATCGCCCGTCACGTCAGGAGAAACAAATAAACGCTCACCCGCCGACAAATTCACATCATTGTCATCAACACCTTCAGCACCTAAATCAACCATGACGCTGTGCGCTTCCATCGCATCTGTCGGCGTCAGCGGGATGCCACCACGCGCACTGACCACAAAGCGATTACCGCTAGCACCACAGCGCTGAGTTACCGCCGTCGAAACGTTCAAAGTCTGCGTTGCTAATGCGGTTTTGCTCAGCGCTGGCGTAGTAACCGTTCGATTTACAGCAGTTGTTCCACTAATGCCAAACTCAGAACTCGCATCGATATCACTAGTGCCATTACCAGAAAGTGCTCGCCTCGGCGCAATCCCATACAGGCCCAAAGTACTTATATCAATATTGCCGCCTCTACCCTGAGTTGAATTGGCAATAATGTCAGAATCCTCTAGCGGCAGTGCCACCACAAAATCCGCATCAATCGAAATATTGCCACCATCGCCTAGCTCATCCCCTGTAGCCGCACTTGTCGAAATCGTACTTCCACGCCGCAATACCAAAGTCTTTAAACCACTCAGCCGAATATTGCCACCATCCCCAGCGGCGGTCGTCGCTGCACTAATTTGTGCGCCCGTATCCAACCGCACAGCACGAGCATTCAGCAATAAATCACCCGAGTCAGCAGAGCTGAAGCTACCCACCGACACCTGCGCTCCCTCTGCAATAGATAATGTATCAGTGCGAATTGTTAGGGCACCCCCTGGCCCTGTTACCCCAGAGCTATCGACCTCCTCCACCCCTGAGGTCGCCACAATTCGGCTCACTGAAGGTTGCCCCATCGCAGTAGAGTCAAACTGTAAACCCAATGCTAAAAGAACTCTCTCAGCCGCCGAAGCTGTAGAAGTCGGAGCCTTCCCGACCACATCTACGCGCTCACTCGCATTGATAGAAATATCTCCACCTTGCCCCGCACCACCCGTCACAGACTCCAGCTGAGAGCCATCCGCCACCAGCAATCGCCTTGTATTTACAACAATATCTCCACCCGCACCATCACCCGCAATAGAAGACGCCGTTATGTAATTTGGCGTTGTCGGATTTGCGCCTGTTAGCTCAATAGAGTCAGCCGCACTAATGGTGATCTGAGCACCGCCGCCAAAAGCACCCAGCGCAACTCCTAACACAATAGAACCATTTCTTAGCGCGAATCGGTTGGCAACAATATCTAGCTGACTGCCTTCTTTTAGCACACTGAAATAATGCGGAAAAACAATTCCAGAGTTGTTTAGTTCTATGGCATCTTCTGCGATCAAAGAAATCGTTCCTGGCAGAGCCAGTCCTAACACATAGTTAGTAATCGACGAACTGTCTGCCATATAGAGGTTGTGACTATGAACAGAGACATCACCGCCACTGCCACTCACATCAATCTGCGCACCGTGTGTCAGCAACACATCGCCGAAGGTTGACACCTGCTCATAGCCAAAAGCAAATTCAGGCAGTAGAGCAACCGTACTGTTCGCCCCTACGCTACCAAGCGATACGCGTCCACCATTGGCCGTTAAGTTACCCCCTTCCAAAAAAACGTCGCCGCCCAAAAGAGCTAGCGCCTTACCAGGGAGAAGCCGCAAACCCGCTGGCTGCAGGTCTTGATTGAGCGCACCATTTAGGCTCGATTGAGAGCGATTGACAATAGGATGGGCCTGGGAACCAAACTGCAAACCTATTGGAGTGCTGACGCTTAGCAAGGGAACAGAAGGATCCGCCGTGCCAAACCGTGTGTCATTTGCAAAGAGAATACTTTGCGCACTGCTAGATAAAAAGAGCCGGGTATCTCCAAAGCTGCATCAGGGCCAAAAATAATGCCTTGAGGATTCAGCAAAAACAAATCAGCATTTCCAGAAACGGCCAGAGTACCATTGAGCGTAGAGACGTGCTCTCCAGAAACTCGGGCAAAAATATTGGCTGCTCCCCCATCAGCAAAAGTCACCGTTGTATTCTCTGGAATGCTGAACTCACGGAAACTGTGAAATAAGCCATCGCCGAGTAGACTACTGCCTGTAATGGTGCAGTCGTTAGAGCAGTCAGCACTCCCCTCTAAGATCGTTTGCGTAGTGTCATCTGTATAAACGCCCAAAGTCTGACCGTAGGCGGGCATTGTCTGCGAACACACAAGTCGCCATCCGCACCACAGCCCCAACATCAGCTGACTATATCTATTCCAAGCTGCAGAATGCACAACGATGCTGTAAAGATTGTACAAAGGCATAAACTTTAACAGCTTTGGAACAGGATTAAACGATTGCAGATCAATTTTTCCCGGTGCAACAATGTTCCAAACACCTATGAAATGAAACGACAGCCTCCGAGGTAGGGTTCATATTCACAAAAGAAATGGGAATTCTTTTTATCTCCGTAAAACCTCTATAAAGCTATAGAAAACTTTTCCGTAGCCATTCGACAAACAAAAAGGTAATTATTCTTTTTGCGGCTAGCTTAGGTATCTTCCCTGTTTATACAAGCCTTCACCTATTTTTAGAATACAAGGGCATATATGGAAAACACAGGGGTTCTACAGCACCTTTAGTTCAAGAAGCACACTCTCTTCCGCAGTTTTTTGACTGCATCGCTGCAGTAACCAATGCATCAAAAGCATCACTAAATATCGATAATCTCTTATCCGCCGCGCATAAGCATGGAGCCCACGTATGATCATCAAAAAATTCACTCACGCTGCTACGCTCGTTGGCATGAGCAGTGTGCTTTGCCTTGGGGCACTCTCCTCTGCGGTCTTGGCAGAGACAGCAGAAATCACGTCTGCTAAGTCAAATCAATCTGGTGAAACCCTTCGACAGGGATTGCCAGGCAGACGCCTTGGTGGGGGCACTCGTCAGGGTGGTCAGGTCTTTACCGCTGAGTATGCCTATCTAGCTGCGCTCACTACCTCAGACAATCTCAATATCACCACTGCCCAGCGGCCTACTCTGATGTTTTACATTCCAGACATGACAGCGGAGTATACAGCAGAACTCATTATTAGAGATGCGCAGGACAATATGGTGTACGAGGGACTTTTTCAGCTAGGTAGCGAAGAGGGCATTGTGAGTTTTAATACTGCCGAGCAGGAAAATATGCCTGCACTTGCGCTCAATGAAACTTACCAGTGGTACTTTTCTATCATTCCAGAGGTTACCGATAGAGCAAGTGACATTGTTGTAAATGGCAACATTCGCCGAGTAGAGAAAGATGCCTGGCTAAGTCAGCAGTCAGTAGATACAACAGAAATTACCGCACTTGAGGAAACAAATCCGCTGATGCAGGCAAGAATGCTTTATCAGCAGGCAAACCTGTGGCACGAGGCAGCTGTGATACTCAATGAGCTACGTCAGGCGAACCCTTCTGATGATGCGATCGCAGCAGAGTGGGAGCAGCTGATTGAATTTGCCGGGCTCACAGCTGTCGTACCCGCACAACCCGCCGTTCACATCGGATCAAACTAAGCCTCGGTCATCGCTCATACCTACCACGTTCAAAACAAAGCGCCGCTTCTACGAGTCCTCCACATGTCAGGACTCATAGAAGCGGCGCTTCGTATGGGCTCTTTTATATCGACTACACTACATCGCAGAACAGGTAAGCATTTTGTTTGCAGAGGGGTTACGCAACAGGTCACTCGCCGCCTCTACAGGGAGCGGTTTAGCAAACAAATAACCCTGGCCATACTCACACCGTAGGGCCCGCAGCTTTTCCGACTGGCTTTCAGTTTCAATCCCTTCAGCCACTACATTCATTCCTAAGTTGTGGCCCAAAGCAACAATAGTTTTTACCAGCTCGGCAGTTCCACCGAGCGACTCCATTTCCATCACAAAAGACCGATCAACCTTGAGCGTATCAATCGGGAACCGATGGAGATAACTTAAAGACGAATAGCCCGTACCAAAGTCATCAATTCCAAGCTGTAGGTTCAGCGCCTTCAGCTGCAACAGCACATCAATAGACGCTTCAACATCATCCATCACAACACTTTCAGTTAGCTCAAGCTTAAGGTCTTTTGGATTAAAACCTGTCTCTTTCAAAATTCGAGCGATTTGTTCTACCAAATCTTTTTGGGCAAACTGACGGCCCGACAAGTTGACGCTCATAAAGGGTGGCCTCGCTGGAAACTGTTGCTGCCATCGTTGCGCCTGTGCACAGGCCACTTCTAGCACCCATTGACCAATCGGAATAATCAGCCCCGTATCTTCAGCAATGGGAATAAACTCAGCCGGAGAGATCAGTCCTCGGGTAGGATGCTGCCACCGAATCAGCGCTTCAAAACCGGCAAGGGTCATACTTTCTAGGCAAATCAGCGGCTGATAGCAAAGGAACAGCTCCTGGCGAGACAGCGCTTCTCGCAAGTCAGCCTCTAATCCCAACTGGTCAGAAAGATGAGCGCGCATGTCCTGAACAAATACTTCGCACCGACCTCTGCCCTGTTGTTTTGCTCTTGGGGTGGCAGTTTGGGCATCTCTGAGTAAATCTTCAGCGTCAATGGCTAGGCCATCGGCAGACTGAGTGTGGCTAAAGGCTATCCCTGTGCTGACTGTGGGAAAAAGCTTTTGCTCACTAGAACCAACGGGTAGTGTGATAGTTTCTGCCATCTGTTGCGTGAGTTTTTGCGCAACAGAAAGTACAGCCTCTGGAGAAGGGCTATCTTTCAGCAGTATGACGAATTCATCTCCCGCAATGCGAGCGATTTTGGCTCCGGCCGGTCTGTTTTGCCGGATGCGTTTTGCCATCATTTGCAGTAGGCGATCGCCCATCTGCAACCCAAAGCTTTCGTTAAAGATCTTAAATTTATCAATATCTACCAAAATGACGGCGACAGAAGCCCGTGAGGACTGTCCTATAAATTTCCGTAGCTGTTGAATAATCAGCCCTCTATTTGGTAATCCGGTTGTAGAGTCATAAAAACTCTTACGAAACTCTCGATAGAGTAAAAGGCTGGCAGTTGTGACAGCAAATGTGGTGACCGGTAGCGCCAGCGGCACCCAAGTTCCACTGGCAAATAAAGCCAGCGTAAGTGCTGATAGACCAGCCAAACCAGCGCCTGTAGCCAGCACTAGTGCACTAGGATGGGTGAATCGCCAAGCAATTAACCCAGCCCCCATTCCCCATCCCAAAACCCATAGGCACTCGCCCCACTGAGACCAACTTGTTAGCGGCGCTCGATCATTTAGGGCCAAGCTCAATAGCTGATGGGTCATTTGAGCATGAAGTTCTACGCCGGGAGTTACCAAATCAGCCTGATCGCCAGAGCTAAAAGGCGTGTAGAAAAGATCTTTTTGACTAGGCGCAGTTGTCCCAATAATGACGACGCTGTCATTTATCCAATCAGGATCGAAGTCGCCGGAAAGAACTTGAGTAAGGGTCAGCTGCTTAGCCACACTGCTTGGTGGAGCGTAGCGGCTCAACGTTTGGTAGCCTTCTGCATCAATTGATTGATAACCACCCGCATTGGAAGTGAGGTGAGGCAAACGCGTGTTTCCTAAGTTAAGTGCATCCGCATCGGCGGTTACCGCCATCTCCTGCAGGGTCAAAAACTTTTCGGCAAGGCGGAGCGAAAAAGAATATAGCTGCCGGTCGCCAATCGCCGCAAACATAAAATTACGCCGAACTACACCATCAGGATCTACAACAAAATCGGTAAAGCCCACTCTGCTTTCTGGCATCTGCAAAGGAGAGGGAACGCCCTCATTGCCCAATCGATCTAAATTAGTAATGGCAATGACGTTGTCTTGCTGTAGCTGCACTGCGAGAGCGTTGGTACCGGGTGAGTGAGGTACATCACGATAAACTCCAAGGCCAATCACCTGAGGGGTGTGCTGCTGTAAGGTAGCCAGCACCTGAGCAAAAACTTGGTCAGAAAGCGGCCATCGCTTTTGTGATTGAATGTCTTCTTCGGTAATGGCAACGATGACAATACGATCGGCAGCAGTGGCGCTATTTGGTTCGGAGTCTGATTCGGAGCTTGGCTCAGACTTTGATTCAGACTTGGATCGAGAGTTAATCTCTGGTGATGTGCTTGAGATTACTTTAGTGTGGTCGTCATCACACTGAGCTGTTAGCTGCGTGAAAAGGTCAAATGCTCTCATTTCCATCGACTGGAAAATGCCTAACTGAGAGAGTGCAAGCAATGTACCAGCTGTGGCGCTGCTGAGTGCGATCGCACTTACAAGGCTACAGTCTCGGCCAGCCAGCCGTTTCTGGGTCAACCGGTTCTCTTCGGTCGTCAATCGATTGTTTAACAGCCTCTGCAAAATTTTAACAGCCACAAAAATAACCAGAAAACCAAATAGCAATTGACCTTCTTAAAGTGCCCACCCATAAAAGAGATAGCCACTAAAGCAAAGGTCAATGCATACGTATTTATGCATCACGATAGTGAACAACAACAAAAGCCCAGGCGTTTCGATAGTGCATCGAAACGCCTGGGCTGCTTAAATTGATTCAAAACAAGCGTTACCAGAGTCTTACACGAGGGCCACCTGGATAAGTCCATCGGGCAGGAGAGCCAGGACGCAAATCCAAATGAACGAATCCGTTCCCTACAGCCAAGCCGCCCCGTGGATGATAGTCCTTCAGCTTATAAAAAACATCCACAACATCCATACCTTCTACCCAAAAGTCGACCGCATCACCAGACATATGCCGAGAGCTGCGCGCACCCCCTACCCGGCGATTGCTGACAGGATCTCTATATCCAGACGTAATTCGAATAGGTCGACTGCCGAGGAAAGTACGGACCTCATCCATATATTTACAGAGCCTGACAATTCGTTGAGTCACTGTGGCATTAACAGGAATACGCGAGCCGCCCTTTGTGAGTTCGGCCCAAGTAAAGTTACACACGGTAGGCTCAAAGTAAACAGGCTCATAAATTCCTACTGGGCGACTAATGCCTGGAATTGAGATTTTTGGACCGTAGTCAATGGGTTCGGCAGCTGCTTTTTCGGTTTCAGCAGAGCTTTTGTCTTCAGGAAGTTCAGCGGCCTTATCTTTGGGATTGTTGCCGGGTTCTGTACCTTCTAGCTGCGCGTGCAATCCATACACAAACCAGCGAATTGCCTGGTGGCCACCCATTGGCTGAGCCAGCTGAACAAAAACGTGATCGTCGGCTGTGCTGTCTGCCCTACCTTCATGGGGAAAGTAATCAACAATATCTAAGGTTGTGCCAGCATCTACCTTTAGCAGTTGATCGGGAAGATTTTTCTCTTTTAGTAAAGAGGCCTGTACGGGCATGGCCTTAAAAAAGGTATCAGCAGTTGTAATAATTTTCATAGTGTATGTAGTGCACTGACCTGTAGTGCGCTGACAGGAGATAGCGTAGTTGTTGTTTTCAGCATGCCCACCCTGAGTTAGGCTAATTTCTGTGTGAGTCCACTCATTTTTGATTGAGTATCCAGACGCCGTTCCAGTGTTCTGGCGGAGCTGCAACAAGCTCACAGAGTCTGTCATAGTAAATTCTCGCAGTTTTGTTGTTTGGCAGTATTTTTAATATCTTCTCAAAACAACTTCTTGCAATATCAAATGCACCAGAGCGATAGTGGGCAATACCCGTATCAAACATATCTCTGGATTGTTGAAGCTGAGTCAGGGTGTGTGCAGGCTCTCCATCTAGCACATGATATATATCAATTGGCTCACGGCGACCTTTAACCACGACCCGATCTAAAAAGTGAATTTGGTAGCGATCGGGGTGGCTCAGGTTTGCGAGGGCTTGGTTGCTAATCACCATAGAAACACCGTAGAGCTTGGTAAGACTCTCTAGCCTGGCAGTCAGGTTGACATTGTCAGAAAAAGCATCACCTTGCATGCGGGCAGCTTCGCCCACCATGCCCACCATCATGTGACCAAAGTGAATACCGATGCCAATATTAATGGACTGTCGTTTGTTTGATTCAGAAGGTGTTGAGAGTGCTTTACTATCTTGATTGAGTGCATCTACACTGCGTAACTTGGCAATGCCCGCCGCAACGGCATCGTCCACACTATCGGGAAATACGGCCATCATACCGTCGCCTAGGTACTTCACAATAAATCCATTTTGGTCTCGCACAGCCGGGCTTACCTGGCGGAGATAGGCATTAACAAAGTCGAAGTTCTCTTGAGGAGTCATTTGCTCTGAGAGGCTTGTAAAAGAGCGAATATCAGAGAACATTACGGCCATTTCTTTACTGACGTGGTCACCGAGGCGAACATCGACAATGCTTTCTTTTTTGAGAAAGCGAAGGTACTCACTGGGGACAAAACGCCCATAGGAATGATTTGTTTTTGAAAGTCGAAGATGCGCGCGAATACGGGTGAGTAACTCGTCTTTTGAGAACGGTTTGGTCATGTAGTCGTTCGCACCAAAGTGAAAGCCTGTCATCAGATCGGAGATCTGGTTTTTGGCAGTGAGCATAACAACAGGCAGCTTGTGAGCTGGGTAAATTTCTCGCAGTTTTTGGCAAACTTCGTAGCCAGACATTTGAGGCATCATGACATCTAGCACAACTAAGTCAAAGGTTTGTTGTGAGTGCACAGCATCGCAGTGGGTCTTCTTTTGGGTCAGCAGTTTTAACGCGTCTGCACCGCTCAGTGCATGGGTCACGGTGTAGTTTTCTGAGGAGAGATGATTGTTGAGGACTTGAACGTTGATCGGTTCGTCGTCTACCACCAAGAGATTGAATTTGTGAGGGTCGAGAGTTGGATGAGGAGAAGGCTGTTCTTTGGATTTGAAGACTTTGCTCCAGGTGGCGGAAAGTTTGGTTCGTTGGCGGAGCGATCGCAACTGACTCAGCTCTGTGTGTTTCTCGCCATCCTCTGCAGGCAATAGCTGCGCCACTGACACAGAAGAGGATACGTCCGCCACGGCTGATGCAACAGGAAGCGTAAAGGTAAATGTAGAGCCTTGCGCTGGCAATGAGTTCACCCAGATTTTGCCCTCATGAAGGTCAACTAAGTGCTGAGTAATTGAAAGGCCTAAGCCAGTGCCACCGCCAGAATAGTCAGACACAGTTCTGAGTTGTTGAAAAGGTTGGAAAATATCGTCTAGGCGATCGTATTCAATCCCAATTCCTGTATCCACTACAGAAACTGCAACAAACGACGCATCAGCCTCATCTATCAGTTCAGCAGTCACAACAACGCTACCTTGAAAGGTAAACTTAACGGCATTGCTTACCAAGTTCAACAAAATCTGCTGAAGGCGATTTTCATCGGCGTACACCAGCGGTAAATCGCTTGTAATGTTATTTTCTATAGAAATTGATTTGTTTCCGATGAGGGCGCGGCTAAGGGCAATGACAATGCTGACGCTGGCTGATATTGCAAGGGGCTTACGGCGTAGCGGTAGCTGCTGATGCTGCAGTTTAGAAAAATCCAGAATATCGTTGACCAGTCTAGTCAGTCGGTGCGAGCTGGCGGCAATCATCGCTACGTTTTGCCGCTGCGGGTCGGTGAGTGGGCCAACGGCTCCATCTAGCAAAGATTCGGCAATGCCAATCATGCCGTTGAGCGGTGTTTTCAGCTCGTGGGAGGTATTGGCCAGGAACTGGTCTTTTAGTTGGTCTAGCTGTTTGAGCGATTCATTTTGATCGGACAGCCGTCGGAAAGATAGCTGTAGCTGGTCGGCAACGCTGTTGAACGCAGTTGCGAGGGTGCCGATCTCGTCTTTGCTTTCTACGGTGATCTTCTCGACAGCAAGTTTTTGATCAAACCTTCCGAGAGAGAGGGCAGTGGCCGCATTAGAGAGCCGAAGAATCGGGTTGGTGAGCTTGGCGGAGAGGACGCTGAGGGCGACGGCGGTGATGAGGAATGAGATCGCACCTGTGATCAAAGCAAGATGCTGAAACAACCTCGCCTCTTTTGATAGTTCGGCGCTTGGCTGTAGCAGCACAACGCTCCAACCATTCACCAACGCTTCACGGTGCGCCGTCCACTGGTTGCCCTGCGCATCCAAAAAGTCAAGAGCACTGGTTTGTTTTTTCAGTAGCTCAGGGATGAAACTGGCCGTGGAGAGCATACTTGCCTGATTCTTCGTCGCAGGCAGGTATGAACGTAAGTGCGAGCGACTTTGTCTTAATGGACGCGTCTGTTCGCCTGTAGCCATAGCCATTGTGCTGGCAGGCAGGCTCTCCTTTGACCTCTCTGTTGGCAACGTGCTGTTTGCACCGCTTTTGGGGTTAGAATGCGCCAGGATTTGTCCCGTTTCATCTAAAACGAGCGCAAAACCATGCTCACCAACCTGAGTCGTTTCTACAGCGGATTGAACTTGATCGAGCCGAGCTTCTATCATCACCACGCCTTCTACAGAGTCGTCTTTGTGAAGCGACGTTTCCGTAGGGGAGGCACTGTGAGAAGGATCGGCCACAATGGGCTTCGAGAATGCTACGGTCGAATCTTCTTTGCGCAAGGAGAGTAGCACCCGGCTACCTTCGTCACCGGCAGCGGCTGAGCGGAACCACATATGATTGCGATAGTTTCCACGGGGCCGTGGCTGCGTGCTGACATCGGCAACGACCTCACCGCTTAAATCTACTGTGACCACCGATTCAACCCTAGATTGGTCGGAGTGTAGGGCCGAGAGCATGTCGGGTATTTGCGCCTGACGCTCCATATTGGCGAAATTTTCTTCTGTACTCAGCTCATCAAGAATGAGCATATTTTGTGTGTGCCAATGCTCTACCTCCGCGCTTAGCGCATCAGCTTTGACGGCCATATTTTCTTGCGCTTCAGCCCGAAAAATACTGGCAGCGCGGTAGCTGGCATACCCAATAGCCCCCCACAACGGCGGTAAAATTCCGAACATCACCAGCGCCATCATCCGGAGCCGAAAGCTCCTCGAAATGGTCTTCTGCACGATATGCTCCTGATTTAATAGTCATTCGCAGAATAAATAACTGCGCTGACAACTCACGCTACTCACTCAAACCCCTATGTTTTCTAGGATTTTGCTATCAGCACAGATGCTGAAGCGACCAATGAGCAACGTGAAAAAATAGATGTGTTGTAGATGCTTTACAATTTCTACATACAGGTTATGCATTCTATTGTTAAGTGTTTACACGGACATTCCGCCGATTCAACTGGCACACCTTATCGACTACCTACTAGGGTTAGGTCTTATTTTCAATGGATGGCTATTCGCAAAGTGAACCCGATCAACCTCCGGGCTCAGCATCATTAGCAGCAGTTAGCGAAGTGACGGGCACGTTTGATGCCTTTTCTGATGATTTTTCAGATGCCTTTTCTCAGGCACTTGAACAAACGACGTCATTTGTAGTGACTACTTTTGGCCGAGAGATTGAACGGCAGCAGCTTTACTATCACGGGTTTGATCATGTTAATGGCGTAGCCAGAAGGGCACGGCTGATTTTTGATACGGTTGTTGGCTACTACGAGGGGGCATGCCTGAAGCCTCCTAGGCAAGATACGGTAATTAGTTGGGAGCGACAGCGTGATCTGTTGCAGTTGTGTGCGATCGCACACGATATGCTCCAAATTTTCTCACCGCAACCTTCACTCCATGCGCCCAGATATAGAAAAACAGGCCACAGCGAAGAGGCAACTATTGAGACACTGCTCAACTTTATCCATGAGCTCAACCAAGCAGCTGTTTCCTCAACTCATTCAAAAGAATTTCTATTTTCCTCAGCTGATGTTGCGATTATTCGTGAGGCGATTGAAGCGACTATTTGCGAGCATGACTCTATAGACGGAGCTATCTATCAACCGCTGCTTTACTCCTGCTCTCACGACGAAGCGCCGATCTCATTGGTGGCACAATCTATAGCGTTAGCGGACATCGGCACTCTGGGGATAGAGGGGATAGCAGCGTACAGGACAGAAGGTCGCCTGCTACTGTTGGAAGAGAATCTTGACATTATAGAATTTGTACAGCACGAGTCTGCTTTTGATGCGCCGTTTAGAGAGAATTTGAGACAGCGGTTACTCAAACGCGCACGGTTTGAAGTGTCATTCGCAAGAGGGCGTTTGACTCGGTTGGATCAAGAGTTGAAGGGATTGCCAGAGGGTGCGATCGCCTGTCTCAAAAGCGATGTTTTCAAATATATGACATCTGAAACAATTCTCACCCTCGAAAAGACGACGCCAACGGCTGAAACAACATCACTAACCGAGCTGCTGGACTATTTTCACATAACAGAAATGTATGAGCGTAGAGAGTAATCGTTACGCCACTTTCATTGGATACTGAAGAGGTGAAAAACAAAGGGAAGCGTTATGAAGGTAGCCATTATTGGCTGTGGATACGTAGGGAGCGCTGTGGCCAGGCACTGGCACGAGCAAGGCCTAGATGTATTGGTGACAACGACGCGTGAAGAGCGGGTGGCTGAGCTGAAGGCGATTGCTTCTCGTGTGGAAGTGCTGAGTGGGACGGAGGGCGATCGCATCACAGCGGCCCTTTCAGATCGCCAAGTGGTGCTGCTATGCGTAGCGTCAAAGCGGGGCGCTAGCTATGCCGACACCTACCTCAACACAGCCAAAACCATGGCCAAAGTACTGCCAAACACACCCGTCGAACAGCTCATCTACACCAGCAGTTGTTCAGTCTACGGTCAGCACCATGGCGCGTGGGTAACAGAACTTATGCCGCCCATGCCCGTCAC
>JBCCOO010000112.1:0-13966 GCA_039025345.1 Cyanobacteria bacterium P01_D01_bin.105
CGTGTCGCAGGAAATCCGCGCGGCGGAAGACCCTGAGTTTGAGACGTTCTACACGAAGAACATCTTGTTGAACGAAGGTATTCGTGCGTGGCTCAGCCCGCAGGACCAGCCTCATGAGCAGTTTGTCTTCCCTGAGGAAGTACTGCCTCGTGGTAATGCGCTCTAAAAAGCGTTTTAACCCCCGGCCTAGCGCTAACTTTGGTTAGCACTGGGCCACCCACGGTTTAAATAACGTTTCTAACACCGTTTCTAAATCGTTTCTACTAGATACACATTCCCTGAAGAGGTACTCCCCCGTGGTAACGCTCTCTAATAACTATGTTGGAGGCGGACGCGACCAGGCATCCACTGGCTACGCTTGGTGGTCTGGTAACGCCCGACTCATTAACCTTTCAGGTAAGCTACTGGGCGCACACGTTGCTCACGCTGGCCTGATCGTTCTCTGGACAGGTGCGATGACTTTGTTTGAAGTCTCTCACTTCGTTCCTGAAAAGCCCTTGTATGAGCAAGGCGCAATTCTACTTCCTCACCTCGCAACCCTCGGTTGGGGTGTTGGCCCTGGTGGTGAAGTCATTAACACATTCCCTTACTTTGTAGTAGGTGTTCTGCACCTCGTTTCTTCTGCAGTACTTGGCTTGGGCGGTGTATACCACACGCTTCGTGGCCCTGAAACTCTAGAAGAGTACTCCAGCTTCTTTAGCCAAGACTGGAAAGACAAAAACCAGATGACTAATATCATCGGTTACCACCTCATCCTGCTGGGCTTGGGTGCTTTCCTTCTGGTGATTAAAGCTTGTTTCCTAGGTGGCGTTTATGACACCTGGGCACCGGGTGGCGGTGACGTTCGTGTGATTACGAACCCCACGCTCAATCCTGCTGTTATCTTCGGTTATCTAACTGCTTCTCCGTTTGGCGGCGAAGGTTGGATTATCGGCGTTAACAACATGGAAGATATCATCGGCGGTCACATCTGGATCGGCTTGATCTGCATCTCCGGTGGTGTATTCCACATTTTGACCAAGCCTTTTGGCTGGGCACGTCGCGCATTGATCTGGAACGGTGAGGCTTACCTTTCCTACTCCATCGGTGCTGTGTCCTTGATGGCATTTATCTGTGCTTGCTACGTTTGGTTCAACAACACTGCTTATCCTAGTGAGTTCTACGGTCCTACTAACGCGGAAGCTTCTCAGGCTCAGGCCATGACCTTCTTGGTTCGTGACCAACGCCTGGGTGCAAACATTGGTTCTGCGCAAGGCCCGACTGGCTTGGGTAAATACCTCATGCGCTCTCCTACCGGTGAGATCATCTTCGGTGGTGAGACCATGCGTTTCTGGGACTTTGATGGTCCTTGGCTGGCTCCCCTTCGTGGCACTAACGGCCTCGATTTGGACAAGCTTAAGAACGACATTCAGCCCTGGCAGGTGCGTCGCGCTGCTGAGTACATGACTCACGCGCCCAACGCATCTATCAACTCTGTGGGCGGCATCATTACTGAAGTTAACTCTGTTAACTTCGTTAACCCCCGTCAGTGGTTGGCTTCTTTCCACTTCGTAATGGCCTTCTTCTTCTTGGTTGGTCACCTGTGGCATGCTGGTCGCGCTCGCGCGGCAGACGGCGGCTTCGAGCGCGGTTTGGATCGTGAAGCTGAGCCAGTATTGGCAATGGACGACCTCGACTAATTTCGACATTCGTCTTCGGATGATATTGTTATTAGACTGAGCGTTGGCTCCGGTGCTAGCTTGAAACTTAAAGGCTTCTATCCTTTGTTGGGTAGAGGCCTTTTGCTTGTTCTATTCTATTCAGTGGAATAAGCCTGTTAAACTTACCCACGCCCTTCACTAAGCTTTTTCATGCTTTCTACGCCGTACTATCTACTTCGCTCTAAAGCCAGCAGTCAGTACTTAGTGGCTCGCCCGCCCGCAGAAGGCGGGCATCCTGAGCAGCCAAGCGAGCCATTTTTGCTATTGTTTATCGCTGACTTTGATGCGATGAGCTATTTGAATGCTCATGCTGGCGAACATGCCGCGAAGTTTTCGGTGGAGTATTGCGATCGCGCTCAGATCAAGAAAATATGCGATCGCTGGGACTACAAAGGTGTCGGCATCGTAAACGACCCACTGGTGCCCCGAGTTGAATTTATGCAAATCAGCTGACCTGGCTAAGGTCAGCTACTGGTTTACTGTTTCGTTTATGCACTCGATTAAATGATTGATTCGATTCGCAAGTACAGTGCAAAGTGGCGTTTGTCGTTATGATTTGGCCTCAGAGAAAGCGTGAATCATTGTGAATGATTGGCCACCCTCACGGTTGGTTATTTCTGAACTAGGAACAGGAATGAAACCTGTTCTTCGATACAGGTGTAATGCGGGATTATAGGCACGGATGCTGAGGGAAACAGAAGGATAGTGAGACTTTGCATGGCGGAGAAGTTCACTGAGAAGTTGGGTGCCAATGCCTTGACCACGATGGTTTGGATGCACGGCGATCGCCAGTTCCGGCACCTCATCACTCACATAGTCGTAGCCTTTGTTTTCCCCCGTCCATAACCGTAGCCAAGCAGTCCCCAAAGCCGTTTCCTTGTTTACTGCAACAACGCCCGTATCTCCCAATCTCCCAAAGTTTTGAACGTATCACGCTAGCTCAGAATTAGTTTTCACCGTTTCTAGGGCAGGCTCGTGAGCGGCATACCTCAGCATCTCCCATAGGATAGGCTCGTCTGCTGAGGTAACAGGGCGTATCCGGTAGCCTTTTTTCATGGTGTTCAGTAACGGCGACCTTCGCGGTAAACGTACATGTTGATGGAGGCGATCGCAAAACAAATCATAAAAATCAGCAGCCGAATTCCATAAATAGGCTCATTAATTAGCCTGCCATCTTCAAAGAGCGGCGTCAGCGAAGGCTCTAGCTTAGCAACGGCAAAGCCAGCAATAAACGCACTGATGGTAGAGGCCGCTTGGCTGAACTTTTTAATTTCTTGACTGGTACTCGGAGACACCAAAAATCCCACAAGCCATCCAGCTGCCCAGCCGCCCGCCGCAATGAGCACGGTTTGAGCAAAGCCCACATCTTGCAGCTCCTCGTGTACGGTACGGGCAACCCACAAAACGATCCCGAACACCACGAAACCGACGAGCAAACTAGCAAAAGAGCGGGCTTGATTCATAGGGGCCAGAATCTCATAGAAGCCAGAATCGAAAACTAAGAGGGCTTAATTTAATCGGGAGAGCTTAATCCGCGGATCGACAAAGGACAATGTGAGGTCGGCAAGGAGGTTGCCGATAATCAGCATGACCGCACCTAAAACGAGACTCGCCATGATGAGGTAGAGATCTTGCTTTTGAACGGCTTCAAGGGTAAGGGTGCCAAGCCCTGGCCAGCCAAAATAGTTTTCAACAATAAAAGAGCCGCCGAGCAAAGAAGAGAACTCAAAGCCCAAAATGGTAATCAGTGGGTTAATGGCGTTACGCAATGCGTGAACATAAATCACCCTGTTCTCAGGCAGTCCTTTGGCGCGGGCCGTTTGGATATAGTCTTGGCGTAGCACGTCTAATAGCTGGCCGCGCATGATGCGCTGCAGTCCGGCAAAGCTAGTGATGCTCAGCGCTAGGGTCGGCAAAATCAGATGCCAGGCCACATCCAGGATTTGGCCTATCCAGTTGAGATCTTCGTGGTACAGGCTGGTGCGTCCGCCAACGGGAAAGAGGGGCGTTGTCATTTGGGCAAAGAACAACAGCAATAGGCCCGTAATAATCGTTGGAAAGCCTTGGGCAAAGTAGCTGATAAAGCGCAGAAAGCGGTCGATGAGATTGTTTTGGTTGACTGCGCCGATAATCCCAAGCGGGATGGCGATCGCCCAAGTCACAATAATAGAAGCTATCGACAGCAAAATCGTGTTGGGTACGCGATCCCACAGTACGTCCAGAGCAGGGCGGTTGTAGGCAAAGCTGAGGCCAAAGTCAAACTTGGTGAGTACCTGTTTGAGCCAGCTGAAATACTGAAACCAGACCGGTCTATCCAGCCCAAAATTGCGCTCTAAGGCTGCCAGGGTCTCAGGTGAGATTTCTGGGTTTTGACGAAAAGGCGTTAGGAAGTCGCCAGGGGCTAGCTGCACAATCACGAAGCTGAGTGCGCTGGCTAACAGCAGCGTTACCAATGCCTGCAAGATTCGCTTGATAATATAGCGAGTGGTTTCGCTGGTGAATAAATCTTTTACAAACAACCCGACTTTAGCGGTGGGAGAAAGCTGCTGAGTAGATGACGACATAGGCTTCAACAATTAAAGGCGTGATGAACGGCGTCTGAGCGATGAATGCTGAATCAGATTTAGTACTGAACTAGACTAATGACGGGCACTTCAGGAGGTAGATTATCACGACCTGCCAAATCGTTGAGCTCAATCACAAAAATGAAACCTGCGACCGTTGCGCCAGCTTTTTGAATCAGCTGGGCGGCAGCCGCAGCCGTCCCGCCTGTTGCCAGCAAATCGTCCACAATCAGTACGCGAGCTTCTGATGGAAACGCATCTTGATGCACTTCTAGGCAATCTTGGCCATACTCTAGGCTGTACTCTACGCCATGAACGGCTCGCGGAAGTTTACCGCTCTTGCGCACGGGTACGAAGCCTTTACGCAGCTGGTGGGCGACTGGCATACCGAAGATGAAGCCACGAGATTCAATGCCCGCAATGTATTCGGGGTTTAGCTCAGCGCCTTGTTCACTCATCTGGATAACAGTGTGCTGTAAGCCAGCAGGATCTTGCAGCAGCGTTGTAATGTCTCGAAAGATGATTCCTGGTTGAGGAAAATCAGGGATGTCTTTGATGAGGGCTTTGAGATCCATAACGTTTTGCGAGGGGGCACCTATTAATGAGGGCGAGCGGGTAACTGTAGGGTCAGTACTTTGGTAGTTTAGCAGCCGTATCACTGAACCATCCCTTGCGCCAAAAGTAAAAGGATAGGGCTACGCCAATCGAGAGCATGACACCCCAGCAGATAGGGTAGCCCCAATAGGACTGCAGCTCAGGCATATTCCAGGGGGAAACCGCCGGATTGAAGTTCATGCCGTAGACGCCCACAATAAAAGTGAGGGGAATAAAAATAGATGAGATCACAGTGAGCGTCTTCATCAATTCATTCATGCGATTGCTAACAGAAGATAGGTATACATCCATCAGGTTAACGGTTAGCTCGCGGTAGGTTTCAACGATATCGAGTACCTGTACCACGTGGTCGTAGCAGTCTTGCAGATAAATGCGCGATTTGGGGCGGATGATATCTGTGTCGTTCTGGTTCTTGCGTTTCATCAGTGTTTTTTGACAGGTTTGAGCTATTATATTTCCGTCTTGTCGGAGGCTGACTTGTCGAAGGCTGACTCTACTTCCACAAGGACTCTGTCTGCAAAGACTATTGCCGTCGAATTGTTTTATCCTTCATTTGCTATAAGCCGTTGCCTGCTAGATCGTCTACTTCAAAAGTGTCTAACTCGAAAGCGTCTAGTTCAAAGCATATTTCAAACAACGGGGCGCGCCCAGCGGCTGTGGGGCCAAAGCGTCCGTGTCGGGTAACGGTGAGCGCACCAGGATGGGAAGGGGCCAGAGTGGCGGCGATCGCGGCTGGATGTAGCAGCGTTTCAGAGATGCTTGAAAAGCTAGGCAGTGGTGAACTGGCGATTATTTCCAGCGATGCCATCGCGTTAGATCCGCTGGCACAAAATCCGGTGACACAAAATTCGGTGACACAAAATCCGGTGATACAGAGTTCTGGGCACTCTCAACACACTGCTTACCCTGAATCCCAACGGGCTTCAACCGTTCCGCAACATATTCATATACACACTCCCGCCTCTGCAGCATCTACCCCAGCAACAGATCTCGAAGCAGACGATCCTATTAAGCTCTCGGATATTTCTATTCCTAGGCTGGCCATCACAGGGCTTTGCGCTGCTGTGATTGTAGGCTCACTGCTTTACATTGCCGATCGCATTATTGCGATTACCAGTGATGGGATTAACCCAACAGAGGTCGTAAACGCAGAAGATATTGTGACCCCGGTGACGGGGGACATTGTGGCGGGTTTTGAAGTAAGCGACGAATACGGCATTCGTCCGTTTCATCCGGTGACCGGGCAACCCAATGTGCCGCATAACGGCGTAGATTTAGCGACGCCCATTGGCACGCCCATACATGCCGTGGGTAAAACAGGCGATGAAACGACCGTGAGATGCTGGTGGGATGTTGATGGAGGCGGTTGGGTGGTGAATCAAACGGCTGAATCTTTCCCAGGGTACGTTTTCCAATCGCTGCATATGTCTGAAAAGGGCTGCCGGCAGGGCAAGTCTGAAGCGGGCGAAGTGATTGCCTACTCCGGCAATAGCGGTCTGGGCACCGGTGAACACTACGACTTTCGCGTGAAAATAAACGGTGAGTATGTTCCACCGGCGACAAAGTATTTGGAGTCCGCGATAACAGGCGAGCCGCCCAAAGAGGCTTTGGACAAAGATAATTAGGGCAAATAGCTGTAGGGCAAAAGGTAGGGCAAGCGGGCCTAGATTGGCGGCTGTTGCTGCGACATCTTAGTGCCCTCGCGGGTAGTCTCTATATTGATACCGTGTTTTTGGGACACCGTTTTTTGGGACACCGTTTTTTGGGACACCGCGTTTTTGGGACACCGCGTTTTTGGCTGCTCAAGCTAGTATTTCCGGAGCAGGCGATACAGCTCCAAGTTTAGAACAGCGTAATATCCTCATCCCATTTTATAAAGGCAGATTAAATCGCCAAGTGGACTAAGTCCTGACTTAATTTGAGAATACATATGTAGCTTTTGTACACAAGCCAAAGCAAAGTGCCAACATGTTTTCAGAGGAGACTATACCTGCACAGGGTTCTCTCTTTTTAGCCTAACCTTTATTAGCTACTACATATATCGAGACTGTTTTAGCGACTCTTTTGAACAACTTTTGCAAAGTCGCTATAAAGTTCAGAACCCAAAAAAGAATTGAACGCCGTACAAATGCCAATGGCATAGAAAATATCGATCATCACAATGAAAGTGCTTAATTGCAAACATTTTTTTGTGAGTAGGAGATCGTCACGCTATGTCTCATCCTTTTCTAAAACAGATCACTCAAGCTGCTCTCATTGCGGCTATTGCCTTACCCGGATTAAGTACAACAACTATCGCGCAAGAGTCACTGTCAGCCATTCCTTACAGCGTAGAAAATAGTGAAAACCCCATCACCACTGAGAGCGAGAAGGCGCCCAAAAGAAAAATTTCCTGTATCTTGCTCGGTTACGGTTGTCTTTGGTAATTATTGCATCTGTCAGGTTAGTTAGAACTCTATCATTGGCTGAAACCGTTACAGGGCATCAGCTAACCTGACTAGCAATCGACGTAGGCTCTGCCTTTCTCACAGAGTATGTATCTGTCGATTGCTATAACTGGCCGAGTGAAGACGTATTAAAAAGCCTCCGCCTTTGTATGGGCGGAGGCTTTTTTGTGGAAGATAAACCGACGAGCGATCGCCGTATCCTATAGACGAGTGCCGCTTTCAGTCAACATGTTGAGCGTTCTGGCATATTCTTGCAGCTCAACGGGCACAGGTTTGATGTTCCAGATTTCATCGCAGTATTCTTGAACTGAGCGATCGCTAGAAAACTTACCCATCCGCGCTGCATTCAAAATGGACATCTTCACCCATTTATCTTGATCTTTGTAAGCTGCGCTCACTTCTTTCTGACAATCGACATAAGCCTGATAATCAGCCATCACCATAAAGCGATCCTGATATAGGAGATTGTCGATCAATGGCTTGAACAACGCTGTATCCCCACTGGAGAACAGACCGGAGTTAATCAAATCGATCACCCCACGCAGATCTTCATTCTCTTCGTAGTACTGATATGGGGTGTAGCCGCGCGCTTTGAGCTCAGCGACTTCGTGCGCCTTTAAGCCAAACAAGAAGAAGTTATCATCGCCGACCTCTTCACGAATCTCGACGTTCGCACCGTCTAGCGTACCGATGGTGAGTGCGCCGTTCATAGCAAACTTCATGTTGCCAGTACCCGATGCCTCAAAGCCCGCCGTCGAAATCTGCTCGGAGAGATCTGAGGCAGGATAGATAGGCTGAGCATTGGTGACGTTGTAGTTGGGGTAGAACACCACTTTGAGCTGATCACGAACGTCTGGGTCACGGTTGACGACGTTGCCCACAGAGGTGATGAGCTTAATGATGAGCTTGGCCATGTGATAGCCAGGGGCTGCTTTACCCGCAAAGATAAAGGTGCGCGGCACAATGTTCAAACCAGGATTGCGCTTGATTTGGTTGTACAGCGAGATAATGTGCAACGCATTGAGCTGCTGTCGCTTGTACTCGTGCATGCGCTTAATTTGCACATCAAACATAGAGGTTGGGCTGACCTTGATACCAGTTGCCCGTTCAATGCGCAGCGCCATGGCTTCTTTGTTAGCCTGCTTAATTTGCCGCCACTCTGTGCGGAAGCCGGGATCATCTGCAAAGGCTTCTAGCTTCTTGAGCTGATCGAGATGAGTGGGCCATTCAGTGCCAATGCGCTGATTAAGAAGGCGGCTGAGCTTGGGATTGCTCAGCACCATCCAACGACGAGGCGTGACGCCATTGGTCTTGTTGACGAACTTCTCGGGGAAGAGCCCAAAGAAGTCGTTTAGAACCGTTTGCTTGAGCAGTTCGGTATGGAGGGCGGCTACGCCGTTAATGGCGTGGGAGCCGACGCAGGCTAAGTTTGCCATCCGCACATAGCGGCCACCGGTTTCATCAATAATAGACATGCGAGCCAGCCGCTCGTTGTCTTGACCAAACTTGAGGCGCACATCATCTAAAAATATGCGGTTGATCTCGTAGATGATTTCTAAGTGACGAGGTAAGAGCGTGCCGAAGAGCTCAATGGGCCAGCGCTCTAACGCTTCAGGCAGCAGCGTGTGGTTGGTGTAGGCAAGGGATTTTTGCGTGATTTCCCAGGCTGTGTCCCATGTGAGCTGATGCTCGTCTACTAGGAGGCGCATGAGTTCGGCTACCGCGATCGCCGGGTGCGTATCGTTGAGCTGGAGCGTGTATTTCTCTGGGAACTGCTCAATCGTCATTCCATCTCGCAAGAGGATGCGAATCATATCTTGCAAAGAGCAAGACACAAAGAAATATTGCTGCTCTAGGCGAAGCTGCTTACCTTCTAGATGCTCGTCGTTGGGGTAGAGCACCTTAGAGATGTTTTCAGAGACGATTTTAGAGTTGACCGCGCCGTAGTAATTGCCTTGGTTAAACTCGCTGAAGTCAAATGCGTCAGGAGATTCAGCCTTCCACAGGCGCAAGGTCGTTGCCGTATTGACCTGATAGCCCAAAATGGGGGTGTCGTAGGGAACGCCTCTGACGGTGCGCTCGCTCACCCACTCTACCCGGTAGTTGCCCTGAACGTCGCTGTAGGCTCTGGTGTAGCCGCCCAGCTTAACCTCGGTCGCCCACTGGGGTCGAGCGAGCTCCCAAGGATTGCCATCCGCCAGCCAGGTATCAGTTTTTTCAACCTGCCAGCCGTCCTGCAGCTCCTGTCTGAAAATGCCAAATTCATAGCGAATGCCGTAGCCCAAAGAGGGAATCTGCAGCGTGGCCATCGAATCTAAGTAGCAAGCGGCCAGTCGCCCCAGACCGCCATTGCCTAACCCGGGCTCTTTTTCTTGAGCCATAATCTCAGCTAGGCTCAAGCCCATATCGGCCATCGCCTGCTCAACCACGGTATATAGACCTAGGTTAATCAGGTTATTGCCTAAGTACGGCCCCATCAAAAACTCGGCAGAGAGATAGACCGCCGTGCGGGCTTTTGTCTTGCGGTAGGTGCTGGCCGAACTTAGCCAGTGGTGCAGCATGCGATCGCGTACCGTATACGCCAACGCCATGTAATAGTCCTGCATGCTTGCAATTCCCGGTGACTTGCCCTGAACGTAGAACAGGTTGTCGAGAAAAGCGTGTTTCAAAATCTCTGGCGTTAATCCCGTGCGATCATCCTGCATCTGATCAGGCGCGGAATGCAAAGGCACAGCATTGATTGTTTCTTTTGATTGCATAAGAAATTGGTAGAGATAAAAAGCTGAAAACCGCTTCTATCGAGAGAAACGGGCAGTGAGTCTTTGAACCGAAAAATGACTCCGAAATTACTTAAGTTATCCCAAGGTTATACCCATAATTCGCGAGAGTAGATAAACCTATATAAAGTCGTAAGATATAGCGCTAAGTCCCGATTTATAAAGCTTTCGCCATTTGGCATGGGTTTGTATCAATAGGCACAAAAAAGCCTCGCAGTGCATCCACTAACGAGGCTTTTGTCTGTCACAACTGGCAAATTAACGATTACACCTTCTTCAGCCAGCTAAACATTGCCCGCAAATCCTTACCGACTTCTTCAATGGGGTGCTCTGCTTCAATCCGGCGCGTTGCATTAAAGCCCGCATTGCCCGACTGCGCCTCTAGCACAAACTCGCGGGCAAACTGACCGGTTTGAATCTCTTTTAAAATTTCCTTCATGGCGGCTTTTGTTTCTGCCGTCACCACTCGAGAGCCACGGGTATAGTCTCCGTACTCAGCCGTGTTAGAAATGCTGTCGCGCATCTTGGCCAAACCGCCCTCTACAATCAGATCCACAATCAACTTCACTTCGTGCAGACACTCAAAGTAGGCTAGTTCTGGCTGATAGCCTGCTTCTGTCAGGGTTTCAAAACCCGCTTTAATCAGCGCACTCAACCCTCCACACAGCACAGCCTGCTCACCAAACAAATCGGTCTCAGTTTCTTCACGGAAGGTTGTTTCCAAAATGCCTGCGCGGGTGCCGCCAATGCCTTTGGCGTAAGCCATGGCGATATCACGAGCTTGCCCTGACGCATCTTGGAATACGGCGAACAACGCAGGGACACCTTGACCCTGCTCATAGGTGCGGCGCACGAGGTGGCCAGGGCCTTTGGGCGCTGCCATGACCACGTCTACATCTTGGGGGGGCACGATTTGTGCAAAGTTGATGTTAAAGCCGTGAGCAAAGGCAAGCACGTTACCTGCTTCTAGGTTTGGCTCAATGCTTTCTTTATAGATGCGGCGCTGAATTTCATCGGGCAGCAGAATCATAATGAAGTCGGCAACTTTAGCCGCATCCGCTACGGATTTTACGTCTAGCCCTTCGGCCTCAGCTTTGGCGATAGACCGACTGCCTTCATAAAGCCCGACGACCACCTTAACCCCACTGTCTTTGAGGTTGAGGGCATGGGCATGGCCCTGCGAGCCGTAGCCGATGATGGCCACCGTTTTGCCATTGAGCAAATCTAGGTTGGCATCGCTGTCGTAATACATTTTGGCCATGAATCGTAGTTCTCCTTCTGCGTCCTAAGTTTCTGTGTCTCTATCTATATCTATAGAGGGTTGGTGGGGAAATGGGTCAGCGTTTGATTTTATCAAACCAGGGGCGGCTTCCCAAGCTGTCTGAAACTTCATGCTTGAGCACCTGCCAAAATGACGGATGATGAGTGAGCTGAGCGTTGGTGAGTGGAAGCCGCTGATGATTAGAGCTGTGACGCGCGATGACATTGAGCAATTGCTTGAGGTGACTCAGTCAATTGGTTTTGAGGCGGAAGAAACGGATGTTCTGCGTGGAATGCTGGATGAGTATTTTCAAGATCTAGAAGGCCAGTCTCGAAACAGTTCGGGGCACCGCTGGGTGGTAGACGATGATCAGGGGCAGCTGGTGAGTGTTGCCTACTATGCGCCGGAGCGAATGACGCGGGGCACTTGGAACTTGTACTTGATTGCGGTTCGGCCTGAGTTTCAGGGTAAAGGGCGCGGGGGCGCACTGCTGCGGTATGTAGAGGCGGATTTGAGAAAAAGCGGCGATCGCCTCCTCATTGTGGAAACATCTGGAGTGGAAGACTTTAAGCCTGCACAAGCCTTTTACCGTAAGAACGACTTTGAGCAAGAAGCGCGAATTCGTAACTTTTACGATGCAGGCGACGATAAAATCATTTTTTGTAAAGCGTTGAACGTGTGATTGAAAGGCGATCTGTCTTCACATCAGAGCCGCCGCATCTGGGGTGAAAGGAGCCGCGTACAGAGGGCATTCACGACGCGACGCTAATTGTTAAGCACCTTTGATCCAACGAACACTCTGCTGATACTGTCTAGGTCGATGCATGGCTGCCGGTGACAGTGTAAGCACAGTGATGACTCGTTTCTCTACTATTGCTTCTGTCGAGTGAGTTAGGAAACTAATGATTGCGAGAAGTCTGATCGCTAGAAGTTTTATACGACAACAGCTCACTCAACTAACACAGTGCATAGGCGCTAGCCTTCTCCGCGAGTATGCATCCGCACTTTGCCATATGTGTTGTGATACGAAAAGATAGCGGTTGGATACGCTCGCATCTTTACTTTTGAGCAGGACTTATATTGACAGTTCGATGATCTCAAGAAGGCGTAAGGTGGCGTGTTGATGAAATCTAGCCACTGATAGGCGCTTGAACAATCCCTGCGCCAACATCTTCTGGCTGACTATCTGTAGCTAGAGGTTTCATTGAGCCACTAGAGATAAGCCGACTTGTCAAAAGCTGACTATCTATTCTTCCTCTTTCTTGCAGTTGTTTTTGTGCCCAAAGAGCAGCTACTCCAGCCACATGAGGTGTGGCCATACTGGTTCCATCGATACTTTGAAGACCGCCGTCTATCCAAGCAGAAAGTACGTCAACACCTGGCGCTGAAATATTAACTTGATCATTTGAGAAATTCGCAACTGAGAGACCAGAATCACCCTGCTGTAAAGCACCAACAGAGATGACGCCAGTACTGGCAGCGGGGGGAGCCACCGCTATTTCATAATTGGGTCGTCGACTTTCATTCCCTGAGGCGGCAACTATAATAGTGCCTTGTCCAAAGGCACCTTGAGCTTGTATGTATCGGGCTAATTGTGTAAAGAGATTTATGTTTGCACGATAGGCTTCTAATGCGAGTGAAGTTGCAGCCCCTATTGGTACTCCTTGCCGACTTACGATCCCTTCAACCGCACCAGGATAATCAATGCCTAGGGACATAGAAATAATGTGAGCACCCTCGTCAACGGCCCATTGAATGGCTTGGGCGAGGTCTAGAGAAGAGCCGCCACCTTCTCCAAGAACTTTAGCAATTAAGGCTCTCGTTACATTACGTGCGACGCCAATTCGGCTGCCATCAATATCTTTACCAAAGATAGTCCCAGCACAATGAGTGCCATGACCATTTTGGTCGTTATCTCCTTCCGTTGTGAAATTCCGTTGGACTAGATTCACCCCGGAAAACGCAGGATGGCTTGGTTCGATCCCGGTATCAAGAACAGCGACAGTAACCCCACTACCGTCAAAACTAGAGTCAGTGGCGCGTACTGCTTCTATACCCCAAGCTACTGGGTCAGCCAGAGTTTCAACCTCTGACTGTGCAATTGGCGCTATGAGTTTCATCGGCATGAGAGGCGCAATTGCTTTTGTCCGCGGATCTCGTCTTAGGTCATTGCGTTCGTTGTCAGTTAAAGAAGCTTCTTCGACCGTTAATTCTATTGAACTTTCTTCGGGTGGGCGGGGGCTAAATGTCCTAAATCCTAGTTCATCTATGGTGGGGACAACAATCTCTTCTGTTTTTAGAACAACGTATCTTTGTTCAGACATACTAAGCCTTAGACTGAATAATTGCAGCGAAACTATTTGATAAAGAGTGTTGTACAAGAAAAATAGCTTAAATTTAGTCGAAATTTTAATAAAATAGCTATTTTCAGATAATCTATGAAAAACTAGCGGACGTCAATACCTAGTGCTCTGTCCAGCTTAGGAATTAGGATAGTGTAGTCAACAGGAAAGCTCAAGTTCAATGGGCCAGGAGCGGAATTTAATGAAAAAGAAGTACGTTGTTCAGCTGAGCGATTCAGAACGAGCAACGCTGGAGCGAG
>JBCCOO010000113.1:0-13719 GCA_039025345.1 Cyanobacteria bacterium P01_D01_bin.105
TGGGAAACTGGGGTTTGTCCTGCTGGCTACAGAGCAAACGATCGAGGGTGATATGGCAACGCTCTATCAAGCAACCAGCAAGACCGCTGCCATTAAGCGTTTTACCATTGCCGATGAGAAAGGCATGGAACATGACATGGAAAACCAGCGCAACTGGAATGATTTGGTAATGCAAGTTCAGGAAATAAACTAGTGAGCACCTAGTGAGCACTGAGTAAAACAAACAAATTGTCGGTAAGTATTTTGAGAAATTTTCTGCGGCAGATGTTGCAGGAGCCCTCAAACTATCCCCGAATGCCAAAGCACTTGTGAAGGGAGTTCACCATGCTCAAATCTATCGAAAAAATCCAGTTTAAACCGATTAATCGAGGATACAATTCCGTATTCCGTCCTAATCGGTTAAGCCTCGGTTTGGTAGTGCCGATCGAGACTTATACAACAGGATCGCTGCCCACCATGAAAGATCATATTGAGCGGGTTCAGCTGGCAGAAAACCTTGGGTTCTCTGCCGTCTGGTTACGGGATGTTCCTTTCAATGTGCCTTCATTTGGGGATGCTGGTCAAACTTACGATCCGTTTGTTTATTTAGGTTTACTAGCTGGTCAGACTGAAAAAATTGCCCTAGGAGTTGCTAGCGTTATCTTACCGTTGAGACATCCCGCTCATGTTGCTAAGGCTGCTGCCACTGCCGATGTTCTGTCTGAAGGGAGAGTTATCCTTGGCGTAGCATCAGGCGATCGCCCTGAAGAATATCCAGCGCTTAACTTATCCTACAGCGATCGCGGAGAACGCTTTCGAGAGAGTTTTGAGTATATCCAGCGCATGAGCGAAGATACACCCGTTTTTGAGAACAGTTATGGCAAGCCTTACGGTGGCATGGATATGTTACCCAAACCAGCCTCTGGGAAATTGCCACTGCTAGTGACAGGAGGCAGCCAACAAGATACTAGCTGGATCGCCAAGAACGGAGATGGTTGGATGCTGTTTCCCCGCAATACGGCAATACAAGCCCAAATAATTGCTGATTGGCGATCGCAAATCACCGCAGCAGGCAGACCTGACCAACCTGTGATGGAACCGCTGTATATAGATCTGGTGGAAGATCCCGATACGCCTCCTTTACCCATTCATCTAGGACTGCGATTGGGCGTTAATCATCTGAAAAGTTATCTCAAATCCCGTCAAGCAATCGGTATCAATCACATTGCTCTAAACCTACGTTTCAACAAAGCAGAGATTACTACAACCCTCAAAAAACTGGCAGATGATATATTGCCAGACTTCAATTGATCACTCTAAAAGAGTTTATGACTTTACCCAAGAAAAACTATTTCTCTTCTCTGGTAGCTCGCGATCGCCATGAACCCCATCGTGCCGCGACTCAGCTAGAACTTCTTTTTGACTTAGTCGTCGTAATCGCGATCGCAACTTCAGCCCATGGCTTAACGCATGAGTTAAGTGAAGGTCATTTTGCAATGGGAATTATCAAATTTCTCCTGGCCTTTTTTATCTTGTGGTGGCCTTGGAACTTGTTTACCTGGTTTGCCAGTGGCTTTGATAACGATGATGCTGCTTATCGTGTCAATGTAATGGTGATGATGATTGGCATTATGTTGGTGGCAGCCAGTATTCCGACTATTTTTCAGGGCGGAGCAATTGTCTATGGATTTATTGGCTATCTGATTTTGCGAGCTGCCGCTGCTGTTTTATGGCTAAGAATTAAAGACAAGAGCCCTCAACTAAAAGTTACGGTGCAAAGGAATGTCATAGGACAAATAATAATCCAGAGTTTCTGGGCATATATCGTTTTTATGACAGAGCCTTGGAGTATGATATTTGTTGTTTTAGTAGCCATTGCTATTGCTGCAGAGCTCTTTGTTCCATGGTATGCCAGGCAGGCCAAAAATACGCCTTGGCATCGTCATCATGTCATTGAACGTTTTGGGTTACTGAATATTATTGTTTTAGGAGAGATTTTACTGAGTAGCGTTCATGCTATTGAAGCCTCTACTAGCGGTAGTTTTAATTTCTCTCTGATGGTTCTAGCCATCGGCAGTGCCGCGATCTCTTTCACTATGTGGTGGCTTTATTTTTGTGAAGCAGAGCATTTGGAAAGTGTAGAGAATAAACGTACTTTTGTTTGGGCATATGGTCATTTTGTCGTATTTGCCTCTGGCGCAGCGACGGGAGCAGGTTTCAACCTTATGGTAGACGTGCTGAATTCAACACATTCTTCTGAAGAACACTTGTCACTAGCCGCTGCATCTTGGGCAGTTACAGTTCCTCTAGCTTTGTATGTTGTAGGTTTGTGGTTGGTACGAGATCGCTATCAATTAAATAATCTACATAGTTCTTGCTTACTCTTTTTTGCTGTATTGATTTGCTTGAGCGCATTGTTACCCTATCAGCCAATTCCTTCATTAGTCTTACTAGTGGCCTGTCTATCATTTAGGCTAGGCGTTGCTAATAATTCTGAAGCGAAACTAAAAAGCCAAGAATAACCATGTTTAAAGGATTTGGCGAGTAACATACTTTCAAATTTCACCAAATAACAAAGTAAAAGACCATGAAAAAAACTATTCTAATCACTGGCTCTACCGATGGTATCGGACTAGAAACAGCAAAAATGTTAGTTGACCAAGGTCATCATGTGTTGCTCCATGGGCGCAACCCAGAGAAGTTAAAAACCGTGCAAACCCAACTAACTGCTCAAGGACAAGCTCAAGCGCCTGAAATCTATGTCGCTGATCTTTCTAGGATGAGCGATGTTGAAACGTTAGCCAAAGCGATCGCCGCAAACCATACCAAACTTGATGTTTTAATTAACAATGCAGGCGTTTATCGGACCCCTAATCCCATCACCCAAGATGGATTGGATGTGCGCTTTGTCGTTAATGCGATCGCACCCTACCTTTTGACCCAACGGCTCCTGCCACTCATTGGAAACACTGGACGAGTCATCAATCTCTCTTCCGCAGCTCAGGCTCCAGTCAACCTAAACGCGCTGACCGGACAGGTTAGCCTATCTGAAGGTGAGGCTTATGCCCAAAGTAAATTGGCGCTAACCATGTGGTCTCGTAGCCTCGCGCGCTCACTCAATGGCAAAGGCCCAACCATCATTGCTGTAAACCCAGGTTCATTGCTCGGTAGCAAAATGGTCAAACAAGCCTTTGGCATAGCAGGTAGTGACATTCGCATAGGCGCAGATATTCTATGCCGCGCGGCGCTGACAGATGAATTCTCAGCCGCCTCCGGCCAGTATTTTGACAACGATAAAGGTCAGTTTGCCGCCCCTCACCCAGACGCCCTCAATCCCCAAAAGGCTGAAGACCTCATCAGCACAATAGAAACAATCTTGGAAAAGGTAATTAACAGATAATGTTCAGTTTGCTCATATCAGTCTACTGAGCAAACGTAAGTGGGAGCTGAATACAGAACTCGCTGCCTTGTCCTAACTCAGACTGAACGCTCAGACTTCCGCCATGCTTTTTAACAATAATTTGTTGGGCGATCGCCATCCCCAGCCCAGTCCCTTTCCCAACGCCTTTCGTCGTAAAGAGATGGTCAAATATCCTCGATTTCACCTCATCTGGCATGCCCTTGCCATTATCTGAGATGCGAATTTCAATTGCATTTTGTTCAGCCAGTTTTTCAGTTTGAATCGTAATTTTCTGAGGAGATTCCTTTAGCGCAGCAAACGACCTTTGCTGCGCTATCTCATCAAACATATCAATCGCATTGGCCAAAATGTTCATAAACACCTGATTGAGCTGACCCGGAAAGCAATTAACAGCAGGAATGTCACCATAGTTAGTGGTGACTTCGATGGCAGGCCGCTGCTCATTGGCCTTCAGGCGATGGCGTAAAATTAAGATCGTGCTTTCAATCCCCTCTTTGAAGTCAAAGGGTTGCTTGTTCTCTGTGTCGGATCGAGAGAAGGTTCGTAAGCTTTTGCTAATAGATTTGATGCGATCTCCGCTATCTTCCATTGCCCGAATCAGCTTCGGTAAATCTTCGCGCACGTAATCGAGATCAGCATCTTCGAGTTCTTCTGCCAATTGAGCACTAGGATTAGGAAGTTCTTTGGCATAGAGATCCAACAACCCAAGCAAATCGCTGATGTAGGCTCGGGTAGCCCCTACGTTTCCTAAAATGCAGCCCACCGGATTATTAATCTCATGCGCGACCCCAGCCACTAAGCCCCCTAGCGCGGTCATTTTTTCATTCTGGATAAGCTGAAGTTGTGACTTTTCTAGCTCTCCCAGTGCTGTTTGGAGTTCAGCGGTACGACTCTCAACTTGCGCTTCTAGCTGTGCGGTTAACGTCCGCAGGCTTAAGTGCATCTGCACCCGAGCTAACAGTTCGGCCTCCCGAAAGGGCTTCGTGACATAGTCAACCGCACCTAGTGAAAAGCCTTGAGCGATGCTTTCAGTATCAGATAGCGCGGTCAGAAAAATAATCGGGATAGCGCTTAATTTTTGATCTAATTTGATTTTCTCACAGGTTTGGAATCCACTCATCCCCGGCATTTGAATGTCAAGTAAAATCAAATCAGGCAGCTGATTTTGGAGTTGCTTAAGGGCTCTTTCACCATTGGTCGCAATCGAAACTCGATACCCTGCCGGAGATAGAACATCAGAGACCACCTCTAAGTTTGCAAGCGTATCATCCACCACTAAAATTTCAGCCTTCATCTGCATGGACATTCCCTTAAGTTAAGCAAGCCAGTTAGGCAGGTCAGTTAAACAGGTTCTAAATAGGTTTGTAAGCGCTCTTCAATGTCTTCAACCTGAAATTTTCGAGCCATCTGCATGATCTCTTTACCAAAAACGGTATAGCTAGAATCTTGTTCGATAAGCGCTCCCAGCTTTTCCTTAAGCTCAGGAATATGGCCACTCTTCGTCAGCGCCAACAGTTTCTCAATCATTTCAGTAGGCGGAAGCGTTAACGATATCAAGGCCGAAGATTCTTCATCATCATCGACAGCTGTTTCATACACCCAGGTAATCGATAAACACTCGCTGACTAACTGAAATAGAGTTGGCGCATCTACAGGTTTTGATAAGAAATGATCTCCCCCCTGATCGAGAGCAAGCTGCTGATCGGCAAATGAAACAGACGCTGACGAGACAACCACCGTGAGACGCTTAAACTCAGGATGCCGCCGAAGGCGACGCATAAACTCAAACCCATCCATAATCGGCATCGCCAAATCGGTAATGACCAAATCAGGCATGACCATCTCTAGCTTTTCCAATCCTTCCTGACCATTCGCAGCCTCAATCACCTTAAAGCCAAGGGGCTCTAAAAGATTTAGCAAAATCGCTCGATTTTCCCATCGATCATCAACAACCAGGATGGAATAAGGCTGACTCTCCTCATAGCCAGTGATAAGGCCGCTGCCCGCTGTGGCCCGTTTCTGCACCCAATCTTCGACTAGGGGTAGATCAACACAGAAGGAAAATTCACTACCCTTACCGAGCTGAGTGTTCACGTTAATGGTGCCGCCCATCAGCTGCACAATGCGCTGGCTAATCGCTAGCCCCAATCCTGTTCCTTCTGATTGTTTTTTCTGATCTCCCACTTGCTCAAAGGCTTCAAACAGCTTATCCACATTTTCTTGAGCAATCCCGACGCCAGTGTCAATCACCTCAAAGAGCAGCGAAACCTGAGTCTCAGACTGCTCCAATACATCTACCCTTAGCGTGACAGCGCCAACGTCCGTAAATTTAATCGCATTTCCCAATAGATTAATCAGTACCTGCCGCAAGCGTTTTTCATCGGCTTCAACCCCTTCTGGTAAACGGGAACTGGGTTAGTAGATAAACTCAACGCCCTTCTGCTCCGCCTTGATTTTGCACATTTCTACCACGCTTTGAAGCAACGCCGGTAAATGGAGACCAACAGGCACTAACTCCAACTTTCGAGCCTCAATCTTAGAGAGATCGAGCACATCATTAATCAGGGTCAGCAAGTGTGAACCACACTGGTAAATGATACCGACACCCTTCTGATCCTCTTTGGGCAATGATTTGGAGCGACTTAAAATTTGGGCATAGCCCAGAACGCCGTTCAGCGGCGTGCGCAGCTCGTGGCTCATGTTAGCCAAAAATTCACTTTTAGCAGTATTCGCGACTTCAGCCGCTTCTTTAGCCGTTTGCAGCTGCGCCGTACGTTCTTCCACACGACGCTCTAGATCTTCAAAGGCAGCCTTCAATTGAGACGTCATGTTCTTAAAAGATTGACTCAGGATATCAATTTCATCCCTTGCACCTGCTTGTCCAGGCAAAGCTGGAACATCCATACCGGATGTCTGAGAATCATTTCCCTGGGCTAATATCTGACATTCGCTCAAAATAGGCTGTAGACGCTTATTGAGCTGTCTAACAAATAAAACAACAACAATTGCAAGAATTGCCGCAGCGCCCAAGCTGCCACCCACCGTAATAGCTAAAACGGGAATCAAGACGGCGGATTGGGGAACAACCGCTAGCATGAGCCAATCCGTTCCGGCAATTTTTTGAAATGCCCAATAAGAGCCCTGGTAGTTAATGACACCAGACTGACTCCCTGCCGTTTCCTCCCATATTGCATCCAATCCCTGAATATCGCTATAGCTAGCCAGTTCAACCGCTTTCTCGGGCGCTGGGCTATAGCTAAGCAGATTTCCCTCTCTACTCAGCACCACGAAATACCCCAAGCCTCTCGTTACTGGCTCATTAACTTCTTTTTCAAGATCCGAAAAGCTAATGTCTAACCCGGTTACACCAATAATCTTTTTCTGATAGTCATAAATCGGCATGACAAATGTTGTCAGCGTAATGCCGTGCCATTGGTAGGGCTCCATCCATATGCTTCTTTCTTCATCAATGACTCTGTTGTAGTAGTGCTGATGATAGTACTGATCATCCTCTCCCAGCTCTGTGTAGAGAACGTCTTGAAAATCGCCATCTAGCTTTTTTCCAATGGGATTTGAGACTGACTGATCATCATAGAAATATGGCCAGAACCATTGTCTATCCGGCAATATTGAGTACGGGGTCTGACCAAAACTGAACCCGGTTATTAGCGCCGTTCTTTTACGAAAAAGATTAAAAACCAGATCAATATAGAATCTCTCATCACTTACATCATTCTGCTGAAGCGTTGCAACAGCACCAGACAAGTTTCTAGAATCCTGTTCAACTTGTTGAAGCTGTCCTTCTATCCGTTCAGCTTTGATAATTAAACTACTCTGAATTTCGTTTTTAGCATGTCCTTCCAATACCTGATAGAACAGGTAAGACATACCGCCCAACCCGATCAAAACCCCGCTCAGCACATAGGCAAAAAGTCGCGTACCAATGGATCTGCGTAGCTTCATGGCACCCACCAGCTAACTATCAACATGCACCATTCATCAACATGGGCTATTCATACCAGCTCATGTTTCCCGCAGAAATCAGCCGCTCGACTATGTGAAATTAACCAAAGCAATAGTGCAGCCTATAACTAGTACAGCTTCTAGCAACAGCAGCCAATCACTCCAGCACCAGCCAAGACAAAAAGAGCAACATCAGAATCATTGCACCAATCAAATGATCCAACTGCTCAGCCACACGGGGCACCTTAATCGATAACTTTTGAAAGATCAGAATGTAAGCCAGCCAACCCGCCGCAATCGTCAGCAGCGGCTTAACCACATTGCTCCAGCTATATGCGTCATAATAAAGCGCATTCGCCAACACCAACCCGCTCAGCAAAAGCACAAGCGCTGGCCAGAAACCAGGCTTCACCTTATCTGCAGGCTGCTCTGAAGTATGGGGCAAAAAAATAAACTTGGCAAATGAAATAGCAGTACCCAACGCTGCAATGTTCATTCCAATGACTTGCCACGGCACCAGATTCTTTGAGGTGAGAACCTTCGCTCCAAACCCTGCCAGCAAGGGAAAGCCCGAGATAGAAAAACTAGCGATCAATAACGTGATCCAAACCGGCGTAGGCATAGGGTTTTCTTTGAGCACCTTGATATTGCGGCTCGGCAAGCTTCCCGTAATCAAAAACAAAGCTGACTTTACCAGGCCGTGGGTAAGCGCATAAAAGCCACCGACCGCTGGCGCTGCCAAAATAAATCCAAGCTGAGAAACTGTATGAAAAGCCAAAATGCGCTTGCTATCTTTGGCGAATACGGCATAGCTAACCCCCAACAACGCTGTTGATACCCCAAAGAACCGCACAATAGGGTCAATCTCAGGCACCATAAGAGCAAACCGCACCATGGGATACACCCCTGTTTTCACCACAACGCCCGACAGCAGTGCAGAAATGGGGCTTTCTGATTCAGAGTGGGTAAGCGGCAACCATAGCCCTGAGACAAAAATGCCGCCTTTGGTCAAAAGCCCTAGAAAAATAAAGGCAATGGCCTCAGTGGGTGCATTGGCTAACCCTGCAAAAGCAAACGAATTGCTGTTGCGATACACCATCACTGCACCCAGCAGATAAAACAGCATGGCTGTATTGCTGACAAATAAATAACGCAGCCCTACCCAAACAGAGCGGTCAGTACGAGGGTAGGCAATTAATAAAAATGCGGCAATGCCAATAACTTCTAAGGCAACATAGACGCTGACCAAATCAGCACTAACAAAAACAGCATTCACACATCCATGCAAAATGGTGGCTTGAGTATAGAAGAAAGCGCTTTTGTCACTCGGCCAGCAGTAGAGAATAACGGCCAGCGTAACAACGGCATTAGTCAAAATAAAGAAACCGCTCAGACCGTCGATGAGCAAGCTGACACCAAAGCTATCTAATAACTGGAGACTAATAGGTGCTGGATTGAGTACATGCCATAATCCATAGCCCAAAGAAAGCAAGGAAATAGCGATCGCCAAAATGCGATCTAGCTTGGGCAACAGATAAATAATGAACCCTACCAATAAGGGCAGGGCAATCCAAACAAGGCTAAGGTTGGCATGATTTAACGTCATGTTTGCGTTCAAAAGACACCGTTCAGTCTAACGATCAGTGTATCAGGCAACCTGTGTTGCACCCGAAGGCATACTGAACGTAGCCGAGGCACAGCAACCGGCAGATACGTCCGCGCGGTTACGAGCTAATTTTTGCGAAAGCATTCCTAAATCATTAAATCTCATTTTGAGACTTAATAAGATCAAAATAGGTCTATAAATAACTCTATTTAGACTCAAAAGCACATCCGCGCAGTTGCGAGCTAAATTTTGCAAAAGCATTCCCAAGTTATAAAATCCCATTTTGAGACTCAATAAGAGTAAAATAGGTCTATAAATAACTCTATTTAGACTCAAAAGTATATTAAATTGGCAGCGCTTAATGCAAAAAAGCTTAAGCAAACTGAGCGTCCAAAAAATAACGCATCATTTCCCAGCCTCGCTCCGCACTCTCTGGCACAAAAAACATACCTGCCTCTCTAGCTTGAGCTTGAGGATTAGTAAAGGCATGGCCCGTATGCCCAAACATATGAATTTGCCAGTCTGCTCCACGCTGCGTCAGCTCATCAGCCAAAGCCACTGTCTGCGTGCGGGGTGCCAGCGGATCTTCCCACCCATGCAGCACTAACACCGCTGCTTTGATTTTTTCAGTCGCAGCCTTTTCAGCAACAGTCATTAACGGTGGATCATAAATGCCGTGAAAGCTCACGACGCCCTTAATATCCGCGCCCGAGCGTGCCAAATCCAACACACACTTACCCCCAAAGCAAAAGCCAATAGCCGCGACTTTGTGCTCATCTACTTGAGTTAGCTGGCGAATGGTTTCTGTCGCCAGCTGCATATGCCTAATCAAGCGTGCGCGATCGCCATCCAATACTGCCATCAAAGCACCCGCTTCTTCCGGCGTGCTCGCCCGCTTTCCCTGCCCGTAAATATCGATCGCAAAGCCAACATAGCCCAGCGCGGCCAGGGCCTCCGCCTTCTGCGTTTCAAACCCAGACTGCCCCTTAAACGTTGGCGTCACCATCACCCCTGGTCTAGGTCCAGTCTGCGCACTATCCCAGCTAACCGTGCCTTCAAACTTGCCATCAGCACCTTCGTATACCAGTGATTCAGTAACGATCACAATAAATTGCCTTGAAAGCTGCCTCCATAGCGTATCAGAAGGCATTTCAGAAGGCTTTTACACAAAAGAAAAGCCTTGACTGAAGTCTACGCTGCTCGTATTTTCAAGCACGGCAACTAGCTCAGCCTGATTATACAGATAGGTGTCGTTGCCTTGTTGTTGTTGAATGTAGTTACTTGCAGAACCGTTAAGTTGAATGGTGTCTTCAGCCGCATTGAAGTCTTTGATCAGGGCGTAGTCAAAGTTGCCATTTGCTGTGTAGTAAGCATCGTTAGCATTACCGAGAATAAAACGGTCGGCCCCATCTCCACCTGCTAAGACATCTCTCTCAAAGGCACCTCTGGCCTGACCGTTACTGCCATCGAGAATGTCATCGCCTAGCTCGCCGTAGAGCACATCATTGCCGATGCCACCTACCATCACATCATTACCACTCTCTTCAGGAAGTTCAATTTCAATGATTCCTTTTTTATTCCAGCCAGAAGGTTGATCGTCCCACTGTTGATTACCCCGCAAGTGCAAAGAGCCATAGTCTTGCCCGCCCATATTGTTGGGTTCACCAGGTGCCCAGTTAGTATAATTAACGTTTTCTCCACTCACCCATTCAAACTGTCCTTCAGTCGTTTCATCTGTTAGGCCAATCCACAGCTGTGCTTCGGTAGTTCCAAACGTTTGTTGAATCCAGGCTTCTTCTGCTGCGCTGTTGATGGTCACTAAATTGCCATCCCATAACTCAGCTTGGGCCTGCGCGTCGTGCCAACTCGCTCTTTGCGTCAACAGATACAGGCTTCCATTGTATTGAACACCATCTGTTAAAACAGTGGTATTGTCGCCATAGAGAATATCATCGCCTGCATTGCCGTAAAGGGTATCGTGGCCTTTGCCGCCTACTAGCACGTCATTATTACTGGCATCAGAGGTCAACGCTTCGAATACAGCATTTTCAGGCGGCATTGATGGCAATTGGGCAATGGTTCCGTCATCGAGTTGTTGATTATAAAGGCGTACATCTTGCAATGTCCCGTTAAAATATTCAACGAGGTTATCAGCCGTAAGATCGTTACTGTAACTTTGTGATGCCCCCAAAACAATTGGCTCACGGTTCCCAGAACCGCCCGAGTTAGTAGCTAATCCACCTGTGTAACTATCCGTTGCCACGAGGTTACCATCTACCCATAGCTCAAAACCGCGATCACCAAAAGTGACTGCCGCATTGTACATACGATTAGCTTCTAAGCTATTTGACCTCAGGTCATAATTACCCGATGCACTTTGAAGTCTTACGCCCAAACGACCAAGATTATCAACCCAAACAGATAGATGACCACCATCATCGTATCCGTTAGAATCCTTACTCAAAATCGTTTGCTGAGTTGATGTGTTGTTGGCACTGAAGCTAAATGACAATGTGCCATTATTCAGCAGCATATTTTCTTGATGGTCGTACACTTGCACATTACTCCCATCAAAAATACCAACAGAAGCCTGCGTCGCCGTCAGCTCAAAGGTGCTTTCAGCTTCGCCATAGAGCTGGTCATTACCCTCGTCACCATACAGTGTATCTTGTCCCTGGCCGCCTTCTAGTAGGTCAGCATTGTAAAGTGCCAACGACTTCAAATCTTCAGTGGTCAACGCTCGGTCGTATAGTTTTAGTTCGTCAATGGAAGCATTGAGCGCGTTGCTGCCAATGCGTAGCAAATCATCATTGGCAATGACTTCGCCTTGTAAAGTCACACTAGAATCAAGCTGCCCGTCTAAATAAAGAGAAAGCTGGTTGCCCGATTTTACATAGGAGATATGTGTCCATTGGTTAAGTTCTAACGCGCTCTGACTAGTGCTCCCTTCATTCCAACTCTCAGTCGTGCTAATCCGATAGTGAAAGCGATTGTCGTTAGGCATTAACCACATAGCAAACGTGCGGTCTTGATTGGTTTCCCCCTTATGCAGCACCGAGCGCCAGTTACCTTCCGCGTCTGCTTCTAACTTGATCCAAAATGCAACGCTGAAGTCAGCATTGTCCTCTCCCAGTTGCAAAGAAGACCCATCATCTACAATTGCACGTTCGTTGACACCATCAAAGTTTAGGGCGTTGCCCACCATACCCTCTACGACGTCGGTAGACTCCATATTGATTAACCGAGCCGACAGGTCATTCAACGAGTCTTGGGTTCTGTTGATATCAATGCCATCAAAAGACCAATGAGCCACTAGCCCTTCATCCCAAGGTTTTGCTTGAGACAGACTGAGATCTTCAGCTTCAGGCACTGTTTCAACAGGAACATCCACTTGCTCTTGAAGCGCAATATTATCTACCAAGAACTGACCGTTATGATCTGCGGTGCCCGCCCAAACAAGGGCGTAGCGGGCATTTTCTGCCGTGACGAAGCTATTTTGATAGGTATTCCAGGCATCTGCGGTGACTGAGAATTCTTGTTCGTCTATTTTTTGCCAGTTTTCATCAAAGAACTGAATGCCGATACCGCCCCAACTACCGCCTGTGGATTTAGCAACGGCACTGAATTGGTAGGTTTGCCCGCCAAAAATCTCAACAAACTGATTCACATTGCTATTTTGAGAAATGCTGAGAGACTGCCCGTCATAAGCGCCGGTTTCAACGGTTTGAGCACTGCCTTGGACAATACTCCAATCGTCGAGGATTGAAGAAAAATCACCATTTTCGAACAGGTTTTCTCCCAGATTTGAGTTATTGTCGTCTACATAAGTCTCTAGCAGATTCTCTGTTGGAATGAGATCAATATAATCAACGCGTGTGAACTCTCCACCCTGATTGTCACCAATGAGTTCGATGGTATCGCCCGGTGATAGATATACCTGAGTGCTGACAACGCGGCTAGTAAACTGGTCATCATCGTTCGTAAACTGCCAGTTATCAATGGTCTGACCGTCAATATTGACCGTTAGGGTAGATTGACCATCGGACTCATCGAAGTAGCGTACGGCTACCATGTAGTAGCCAGCTTCTCCGTCAAATGTGGTAATTGCTTGGGCATTAGTTGAGCCATTATTTCTAATGTTCTGGCCTTCAACAACATAGCCATTCGAGAGCGTCATCGACTCTGCTTCAATGCGAATCAAACCATTCGCATCTGAAGGCTCAGACGATGTTGTTGAACCGCTGTCAGAAATGCTGTTTCCTAAACTGCTTTGATTCGCAACAGACGCATTTCTTTGACGCAAATCTCTTCCCTGCTGCCACAGGTCTCTCAAGAAATCTCTTCTGAGGTCGTTCAGCTCAGTGCGGCTCTCAGCCAGCACCTGGTCACCATAAACAATGTCATTGCCCGCATCCGCACTGGCTTTATCCCGGCCCGCTGCACCCATCAGAAAGTCATGGTCGTTGCCACCTGAGAGCGCATCATCCCCATCGCCACCCTGCAGAACATCTTTGTGGTCACCGCCTTTCAGCTCATCTCGCCCCGTGCCGCCGCTAATAACATCATTACCATGTCCTCCAGAGAGAATATCTGCGCCGCCTTCTCCATAGAGCTGGTCACCTTCTTTTTCGCCTGCGATAAAGTCATCCCCATCGCCCCCATGCAGCCGGTCAAAGCCATCCTGACCGTAAATAATATATCGGCCTTGATTGCCCCAAATAATGTCGTTGCCACCCTTGCCATCAATTAA
>JBCCOO010000114.1:0-13555 GCA_039025345.1 Cyanobacteria bacterium P01_D01_bin.105
CCTCACCCACGGGGGGTAGCTGAGCCGAATCGCCCACAAATAGCAGCTGCGTGCGATCGGTGAATTTTGACACGGAGCTGACGAGTAGCTCCCACATGTCTTGATTGATCATGGAGCACTCGTCAATAACAACGAGGTCGTATTCGGTGGTGAGGTTTTTGCGATCGCGGTCTGGCTCAAACTTTTGCCCACCCGTTTCCTTATCAATTACCGGCTTCAGCCCCAGCAGCTTGCAGCAGGTCATACAGTCAATCTCGCAGCCCCATCGATAGGCCATCGCCTGAAGCACTTTCGTCGCCTTATTGCTGAGTGCGGTAAAGGCAATTGGCCTACCGTCATGCTGCTGTTGTAGCCGAATTATCAAGGCCTGAAGCAGTGTGGTTTTCCCGGTGCCTGCATAGCCCGTGAGCAGATAAATTTTGTCATCACCGTTTACAAAGCTTTCCAGCGCTTGCAGGGCTTTCCACTGCTGCTGGCTCAGCTCTATGCCCGGAAGCACCTCCGGAATTGCTTCTGAAACGCCCTCCAAACCTGCTTCCGAGCTAACGTCTGAATCAGTTTCTAGAGCCTTGTCGGTAATAGCAGCAGACTTCGACATAGTAAAACAAATGTTCTATTCAGCTAATTTTAGCAAGTGATGCCACTTGCAAAGATCTGTAGGCCCACATTCAGAGCTTTTTCACATTGAAACACAAATGGTTTGATAGGCTTGAGGCTGTCTAAAATTTGCTGTTTGATTTTTTATTTGGACCTTGCTATGTACACATCGTTAGCCGCTCGAATCTGCTTGGCACTGATTTTTCTAAACGCTGGGATCAATCACGTCACTGGCTTTCCTGGATTTGTCGATACCATTGCTAGCAAAGGAATCCCAATTCCACCGGTATTACTCGCTATTGGTAGCATTGTGTGTTTGCTTGGCGGTGCCATTTCGCTACTACTCGGATTCCAGACGAAAATAGGCGCATTGCTCCTGATTGTCTTCTTAATCCCAACGACTCTACTTTTCCATCCACCAACGACCGATCTATCAGGATTTTTGAAGAACTTGGCTCTGATTGGTGGTCTGCTGTTTGCAATTGAAAACGGTCCAGGGCTTATGAGTATAGATGGACAAACAAGCCGAACGTAGCTGTAGATAGCTGTGTAGACGGCGCTTTATAGTTAACCTGCTGCCTGATTTCTTGGAACGACTATGCCTTTGTTTGAAAGTGCTATTGAAGGAATAGCGAGTTCGGTAGTGAAGGGTGCGATCGCCTCGGCAAACACGCTAAAAACGAAATCAGAGGCCAATACACCGAAGTCGAACACATCGATCGACTTCGTGCTGCTTCAAAGGCGTACATCGACAACTATCTCAACCGCCATTGCCAAATCAAAATTATGCCAGGGCTAATGAAAGAGCCGCTGGATCAGTGGGCGAACATCAGCAAAAGTGGTAATTCCACGCTATGTCAGAGAGCAACAATGATTGCGATTGCGGTTGATCAATCGAGCCGCGTTGCAAAGTCCTTTGTTGATAGTAAACGAGTTGCTGAACACCTAGTCATAGACAGTGCATTTAGGAGCAAGGTTGCTTCTGATAGAGGCAGAGACAGGGATAAGACCGCTACACACCCCGCTTTCTTTGCAGCAGATTGCGCAAGGCAGAGCAGTCAGAGTTTTAGCGAGATATGCGACCATCATTTTCTAAACACTAAGTGCATAAAGTTACTATCCGACAATCTCCTGTCTTGTGCGAATGAACTACCGAATGTAAGAGCCTCACAAAGGTTCTGGAACGCGTGGGCTAAAAGACTTGATAGCATTTGGGAAGAAGCCATAGCGCTAGATTCGAACCTTGTTCGATTTTCCCCTAGAGAATCAGAAGTTTGGAGAGATTATATGTATGCCAATATGCTTATCATGCTATGTAGACATTCCTCCGTTCGCGTTTCTCGTACGGCTTGGGAAGCGCTAGAAGAAAAACTGCTAACTTGGGACGAAGAGAAAGGTGAAACGTGAATTTAGATAGTCTTGTTCAGACGCTTTCTCAAACGCATCAAGCACTTCAGCAACAAGCCAGTCGATCTATCAACATCTCTCTCGTCACCCGAAATTGGCTGTTCGGCTACTACATTGTCGAATTCGAGCAATCGGGTGAAGACCGCGCTCAATATGGTAGCGGCCTGCTGGCTAATTTGGCAAAACAAATGAAAGCGGCAGGTGTCCCGAACTGCTCATCTACTAACCTGAAAGGGTTCCGACGGTTTTATCAAACCTATTCGCAAATTAGTCAGGCACTGCCTGACCAATTCATCGACCAATTATCTTTAGGGCAATTGAGTCAGCATTTCAAATTAAGCTGGACTCATTATCAGACGTTAATATGGCTAAACAATCCTGATGAGCGCAGTTTTTATGAGATAGAAGCCGTCTCTAATCAATGGTCTACTAGAGAACTAAGACGACAAATTAATTCATCACTTTTTGAGCGACTGTCGCTCAGCCGGAACAAAGAAGAGGTTAAAAAACTCGCGAGCGAAGGCCAACTTATAGAAGAGCCTCGCGATGCAATCAAAGATCCGTATGTTTTAGAGTTCCTAGAACTGAAGCAGTATCCTAATTATTCAGAGAACGAGCTTGAAACAGCCATCATTGAAAAGCTAGAGGCCTTTCTACTGGAGCTTGGCAAGGGATTCTTTTTCGGTGGTAGACAAAAGCGTTTTAGCTTCAAAGAGGATCACTTTTATGTCGATCTGGTTTTCTACAATCGCCTACTGCGCTGCTACGTGCTCATCGACCTAAAAATAGGTAAGCTGACTCACCAAGACCTCGGCCAAATGCAGATGTATGTAAATTACTTTGACCGATACGTCAAAACAGAAGAAGAGAACCCAACGATTGGCATCTTGCTGTGCAAGCAAAAAGAAGATGCACTCGTTGAACTGACATTGCCAAAAGACGCCAATATCTTCGCCTCTGAGTATCAGCTTTACCTACCTAGCAAAGAAGAATTCCGTCAGCAAATTCAGGCAGCTGCGCAAGAAGTAGGCCAGTGAAAAGGATTCAGTACCTAATGAGTTTAGGACAAGTACCCTCTGAACACTGAGCCTGGAGCAAACTCTATGCTTCGTGCCCCAAACTTATCAACGGCACGATACCCAATCCGAATCACCCAAGGTTGAGCGCTAGCACGTTGCTCAAACAATCGGTTCGTGGCAGGAACAACATCTGAATCGACTTCAAAACGTCCAGTCTCAATGTCAATTGCGACAATCTTACCCTCGTTTCCGGCTTCGACTTGCTGCCGAATTCCAGACTCGTAGAGGTTTTGCCCTCGCTCAGCCATCTCTTCTTTGCTATAACGTCGGTGGCGTACTGGCATGTGACTCCTTTCCCAGTTCATCCTCATTACTCTCTTATTTTACATTGAGTCTCTACTCAGTATTAACAAGCAGAGACTCAATGTTGTAATACGATTACACCGCGTCTTCGTCTAGCACCATGGTGTACCAGTCCTTTTTCGCTTCGCCAGAGATATCAAACATGACGTTTTTCACCAGCGTGTACTCTTCAAGCGCGTAGTGAGACATATCCTTGCCAATGCCACTGAGCTTGAAGCCGCCGTGGGGCATTTCGCTGGCAAAAGCGGCATGCTCATTGACCCAGACGGTGCCGCACTCCATCGCGGCTGCCATACGCATAGCGCACTGTACATTGCCAGTCCATACGCTGCCTGCTAAGCCGTAGAGCGTGTCGTTCGCTAGACGAATGGCGTCTGCTTCATCTTTAAATCGGCAGACGGCGGTCACCGGGCCAAAAATTTCTTCCTGCATGCAAGGTGCACTCTGTGCGGGTTCTAAAAGTACGGTGGCTGGGTAGTAGTAGCCTTCGCCTGTGGGCAGCTCACCGCCCGTGGCGATGGTGATGCCCTGCTGACGCGCTGCTTGCACGTAGCCGTCGACGCGCTGTTGCTGCTGCTTGCTCACTAGCGGGCCAATGTCTGTAGTGCGATCGCTCGGCTTGCCTATCTTCACCTTCTGCGTCAGCGCAACGAATTTTTCCACGAACTCGTCGAACACCTCATCTTGAACATACAGGCGAGTCGCCGCGCAGCAGTCTTGTCCAGTATTGATAAAGGCACCGGTCACCGCGCCTCTGGCTGCCGCTTCAATATCTGCGTCGGCAAACACCACCATGGGGGCTTTGCCTCCTAGCTCAAGGGTGACCCGCTTGATGAGTGGGCTCGCCAACTCGGCCACGCGCCGACCCGTTGGGCTACTGCCAGTAAAGCTAATCATGCCAATATCGGGATGGGTGCAAATAGCCTCGCCCACGGCCACGTCGCCTGTAACGACGTTGATGAGACCGGCTGGCAACCCTGCGTCTTGCGCAATGCGAGCAAACTCTATAGTGGTGAGCGGTGTGCCTGGAGCGGGCTTGATGACAACGGCATTGCCCGCAGCTAGGGCCGGAGCTATTTTCCACACAGCGAGCAGCAGCGGGTAGTTCCAGGGGGTGATCGCGCCGACGACGCCGATAGGCTGGCGACGCACCATGCTGGTGTAGCCCGAAATATATTCTCCAGCGGCAGCGCCCTCTGTACGCCGTACAATCGAGGCGAAGTAACGCATCGCGTCGATCGCCCCATGAATATCGCCATCTAGACTGAGCTTCATGGGTTTGCCGGTGTTTTTGCTCTCTAGCTCTGCCAGCATGTGATGGTTTGCTTCGAGTGCATCGGCAACTTTGAGCAATACTGCGCCGCGCTCGCCCACTGAGAGTGCGCCCCACTCCTTTTGTGCTTGCTTGGCGATGGCCACTGCCTGCAACACATCGGCAATTTCTCCCTGTGCCACGCTGGCAAACGCCTCGCCAGTACAGGGATCTAGAAGTTCTTGTCGGCCTGTGCTCACTAGCTCAGCGCCAATGACCATAGGATAGTGAGTGAGTCTGACTACTGTTTGCATAATTTGAAGACAAGGAATGAAAAGTGGGCACTAAAGTGAATCAGAAATGCTGGTGCGGTTCGCGCCGAGCCTTTTCAAGCTGCTGTGAACCTTACTTGACTGGAGATGCGATCGCACCAACGGCAGAGGCTTTAATGCGATCGCGATACAGCGCTTTTTGCACCAAATCGGTCGATTACCTGTTAGCAACGCATCATCCCTCCTGGCGAAAGAGTACTGCTAGTAATAACACCGATGAACGTATTCTCCTAAGTCGCAGTGTAAACACAACACAATGGATAAATTTACTGATTATTAAAAAACAAGGAGGACAGAAAAAAGACAAGACAGGGCGAGTTGAGTTCGTGGCCGCTTACCGGCCAAAATCTGCACTCCCTGTCGATATGACTGTTCAATCGCCTGATGGAATTACCCAGCTGCATGAAAACTCTCGTTTTGTGAGAGAGCAAGGCCGATGGTTTTACGTAGATGGAGATATATTGCCCCCATATCAACCAAAGCGCTCACAACCTTGCTGGTGCGGTAGTGGCAAACCATACAAGCACTGCCATTTTTCTACGTAAGTTTTCAATCTATCCCGTTCTTAGATTCCCACGCTGCTCAGCGTATTTAGTAGCCGCGACAATGAGGCAGTCACTTTTGGATGCTCTGCCTCAAACTGTTCGATGAGCGTCGGTAGCGTCTGCAAGTTGGCATCTTTGTGCTCTGCTTTGTCTGGATTTTGCATCTGCTTTTCCACTTCGCTAATGAGCGACAGCAGCTTGTCTTTGACATCGCTGTCGGGGGTATCTAGCTGGTCGATTTCAGCATGGAGTGCCTCTATTGATTGGTTGATGGCTTCTTGGCTCATGTGTTTCTCTCACAGTCTTAATATGTCTCCATTGTAGAGCTCATAGGCGAGGCACTCACGGCGTCTTCTTTTTCTGCAATCATTGCTGTTGCTGCGATCGCAGTATGAACAATCGAAAGCGTCCTAAACGGATCCACGATCGGATCAATCGCCACAAACAAAACCAGCACAGCTTCTAGCGGTAGCTGCAAAGGCTCTAAAACGATTCCCAGCATCGTCAGCGTCAAAATGCCCGTAACCCCAGAGGTTGCCATCCCGGCAAAAATAGAGCCTACAATCACTAAAATAATGGTGCTAAGCGTGGCTGGCTTATCGTAAAGCTGCATGACAAACAGCGCGCCTAGGGAGAAATAAATCACAGAGCCGAAGCGGCAAATAGTAATCGCCAGCGGGGTGACCAGATTAACGCTTTGACGCTTGAACTGGAGCGCTTCGCTGAGCTTTGCGATCGCAGACGGCAAGCAGGCCAAGCTGCTAGAAGTGGCCAGTGCCAAAATCGTCGGCTCTCGCATTGCACCCAGTACTTTCAGTAAGGGGAGCCTTGACCCCCGCCAAATGACAACCGTGCTCACAATATATATCGCCAAAAAGACAACAAACGCCGTGATCAAAAAGTTGACCATTGAGAGCATGACATCCAAACCCTGCTGCGAAAGCTGGTAAGAGAGCAGGCTAAAGAGGCCAATCGGCAGCATGATAGTCAGCCAGTTAATGAGCTGATTAAACGTACGATAGACAACGCCTAAAATATCAAAACAAGACGCTGTGATTTTGAAAGGCGTATCTAGGCCAGTACGACTTTCCGACCCAGTAACTTTGTCATCTCGTACCAAACCCAAAGAAATCCCCACAATAATAGAGAACACCAAAACCTTTAGAGTCTCTCCTTGGCTGAGTGCATCAAATATATTGTCGGGAACGAGGGTGAGCAAAAAGGACGATAGACCAACCGACGGCTCCTCAGGAATAGGCCCTGTCAGCGCCATTTCCAAATCGACACCCGAGTTGTTAACCAGTAAACCCAGCGATGCCAGTGTTTTGGTCGATAGGTTACGTCCGGGGCCCATAATGGCCGCGATGATGACCGTAATGCCGCTCGCAGCAACAAGTCCTGCCGGGAACACAATCAAAATGCGCTTAATGTACTGTGCCGCGTTGCTGCTCTGCATTAGTCGACCAATGCTAGTTGTGATTGCGGCCAACAAGATGGGCAGCACACACATTTTGAGCAGCCCTAGATAAAGGGTGCCGAGAGGCGCTATTAATACAGCCAACTCTTTATGCGAGGTTCCAGTGTAAACAGCCAAAATAACGCTGATTAAAATTGCCCATGGACTCTTCAGCCAGCCAATAGAAAGGCGTTTTGGTACCCAATAAGGCAGTCTTTTCGTTGAAGGTGTCGTCGTCATTGGTTTAGCTTTCCGTTGTGGGCCCTGTTGAATGGTCAGCGAAGTAGTCGGCGTATTCTGCCAAAACATCGTCAGCGCTGTAGTCGATGTTGAGTGTGTCTAGGTACTGGTTTACGAAGGCCTGGAGGTGTCCGCTATCCCACGGTAGGGCCATAGCGATGCTGTCTTTGGTGTCGGTGAGCGCAATGGTCTGTAGCCTCAGCGCTGCATCGGGATTTTTAAGAATGATCTTTTTAACTTCTAGCTCGTCTCGATAGGCTGCTTGAATCTCTCCTGAGATGACGGCGGCAACAATTTCATCCCAGTCTGGATACTCTTGAACCGTCGCCTGCGGAAACTTTTGCTTAAGAAATCCAACGTAAGAGGAGCCCTCAATCACGCCAACTTTTCCCTCAAAGTTGCGAATGGCTTCAATCACATGATTTCCATGGGTTTCTGCTGCCAGCTGCACTCGGTTGACCAGCAGTCCCTGACGCATGGTGACATAGGGCCGAGAAAATCTTACGCGCCTAGCCCGCTTGAGCGTTTGGCTTAGTTTAGAAATAGCAATATCTGCCTTGAGGTCATAAACCTGATCGACCACACCGTTGAAGGTGTTTGCCGCCCGGTTAAATTCAATGTCTACGCCCAGTGCGTCGGCGAGCCCTTCAGCGATTTTGGTGTCTAAGCCGCTGGGTACCTCGCTCCAGCTTTTGGTCATAAAAAAGGGTGCGTTGTCTGTGTCGAGCAGGGCGACGATTAGCTTACCGCGATCTACAATGCGCTGAATGTCGGCCGGCATTTCAGTCCTTTCTGAAATACTGGCTTGTGTGTTGGTTTGCAGGTTAGCTACTTGTGGGCCAGCCGTAGCAGGCAATGGCCAGCCTAAGCAGTAAATTAGTAGCGTGGCCAATACGCATAGTCTCAATAGCCATGACAGTGGCTGCTGCAGGCGTTGCCTAAAAAATTGCCTGAAAAAATGCCCTGGAAAATGTCTGGAAGACGGCTCAGGAAATTGCCCAGAAAGTAGCCTAGAAGGCGAGCGAAGCATAACTCACTCCTTGCGCTCAGTGATCGTTGATGGTTTTAGTGTTGGGCTGTGTGGCAAATGCCCCCAATCTCATCATTCCCGGTTGATATACCGTTGTAGCGACAGAGCGTGGTATGTAAGCGGTGATACAAATCACCGCTGCTCCCGTTGATATTTTTGATACATGTAAGGGGTTGGTTTGGGTTGCCATGCGAGCTAACTGTTCCTGCTGTGTCATTGCCAAAATCTTCTTTTTGTGTGGTTACCCGAAGCCCTTAATAAATGTCAGGGATAGCTTTATGCTGGAAATGCAATCACGTTTGGCTCAAAAGTCTATGGCAATTTCTACCCAGTATCCAGTGATGATCATTGGTGGGGCAGAAGACAAGACCAACAGCTGCGACATACTAAGGGCTTTTTATGAAAGCGCTGGGGGTGCTCGCGCAACTATCGGCATTATTCCTTCTGCTTCTCGGGAGCCGACTATTGTTGGCGATCGCTACTATCAAATTTTCACCGGGATGGGGGCTAAGCAAGCTCAGGTCCTCGACATTCGCTATCGGGCGGAGTGCGACGAGTCCCGCTGGCTAGACGTTCTCAACGACTGTAGCGGTGTATTTATTACGGGTGGTGACCAGCTGCGATTGAGGGACTTGCTGGGCGGTACTCGGGTTATCGATGTCGTTAAAGAAAGGCTTAAAAATAAGCAGACTGTTCTGGCAGGAACAAGCGCAGGTGCCGCTATCATGGGTGAAGATATGATTGCAGGTGGCAGCAGTGGCGAGTCGCCAAACCAAGCACTCGTCGATTTGACAAATGGGTTGGGCTTTGTGCCAGAGCTACTGGTTGATCAGCATTTTCACAATCGCAATCGCATGGCGCGTTTGCTGAGCGCGATCGCAGCCCATCCCAATCGCCTGGGTGTGGGTATTGATGAAGACACCTGTATTGCGATCGCAGGTGATGGCACTTTTCACGTTTTGGGCAAGGGCACTATCACCGTTATTGATCCTGGCAATCTCACCCATACCAACTACGCAACCACTAGCGACACATCTCCCCTAAGCCTTCACAACCTTAAGGTACATGTTTTGCGAAAAGGCGATTGCTACGATTATCAAAATCGGGCAGTTTTGCAGTTTCAGACCTAACCCCTAAGTCTTTATTCCAGCAATCTCCATGCCAGCAAATTCAATGCAAGCAATTCTAAAACGGGCAGACCAGTAGCGGGCTTAATCAATAGTCAAGCGCCTGGCTCACAGTTACCTAGCGCTTTTGAATTTATGTTTTGACCCTGTTGACAAGTCTTAAGGCCCTCTCCAGCGTTTTGGCCAGCGTTTTAACGCAGTGCGCGATCGCAGTACTCAGCGGATATTTATTTCCTGAACTTACACAGAGTCCAGCTTCTACCCACGCTTATTTTGTCGCCCCGGAACTATGGAAATCTTAAAAACGCAGACCCTTCGCGGTCCTAACTATTGGAGTATTCGCTACGACAAACTGATCGTAGTTCGCCTAGATTTGGAAGACTTAGCTGATAGCCCTTCCAACGAAATTGATGGATTCTATGATGGGTTGGTGAGCGCGCTACCAAGCCTAATCGATCACTTTTGCTCTCCCGGTGTGAGAGGCGGTTTTTTGAGCCGCTTGCAAAAGGGCACCATGATGGGTCACATTATCGAGCACATCGCCCTAGAGCTGCAGACGCTAGCCGGTATGTCAGTGGGGTTTGGTCGCACTAGGGAGACAGCAACTCCAGGCATATACCAAGTAGTGTTTGAGTACGAGAACGAAGAAGCTGGCCGCTATGCCGCGCGAGCAGCGTTTCGCATGTGCGAAAGCATCATTAAAACTGGCAGCTATCCAAGTGTTGAGCTAGAAACAGACTTGGCAGACCTGCGCGAGCTGAAGGCCGCAGCGTCACTGGGGCCTAGTACAGAAGCGCTGGTTCGCGAGGCTAAAGCTCGGCGAATTCCTTGCCTAATGGTGCCAGTGCGGAACCTGATTCAGTTTGGCTACGGCATCCACCAAAAGCGCATTCAGGCTTCGTTGACCTCGCACAGTAATATTTTGAGCGTGGAGCTGGCCTGCGATAAGGAAGGTACTAAGCAAATACTAGGGAATGCCGGAATTCCAGTGCCTAAGGGAAGCGTTGTTTATTCACTGCGCGAGCTAGAAGATACGCTTGACTACTTAGGCGGCTATCCGATCGTGATTAAACCCCTAGATGGTAATCACGGCAGAGGCATCACGCTAGAAATTCGCTCGTGGGAGGCGGCAGAAGCGGCCTACGACCGGGCCCGCCAAGTTTCTGATGGCGTCATTGTGGAGCACTACTACGAGGGTAGAGACCATCGTATTTTGGTTGTGAATCACAAGGTGGTCGCAGTTGCAGAGCGCATTCCTGCCCATGTTGTCGGAAATGGCAAAGATCCGATTCAGACACTGGTTGACACAGAAAATCTGAATCCAAAGCGAGGGGATGGTCACGACAATATTTTGACCAAAATTCAGCTTGATAGGACAACCGATAAGCTGCTGGAAAGTCAGGGCCTAACGCTAGATGCGGTGCTCGGTAAAGGCGAAGTTTGCTACCTGAGAGAAACGGCTAACCTGAGCACAGGGGGCACAGCAGTAGATCGCACCGATGAAATTCATCCTGAAACGATTTGGATTGCGGAAAGGGCCTCTCGCGTTATTGGTTTGGATGTAGCAGGTATTGATGTTGTCACGACAGATATTTCAAAGACACTATCGGTAGCAGACGGTGTGATCGTTGAGGTGAATGCCGCACCTGGTTTACGGATGCATGTCGCACCGAGTGAAGGGGTGGCCCGCAATGTTGCTGCGCCTATTCTGGAGATGTTGCTGCCTTCTGATAAGCCCTCGCGCATTCCGATTGTGGCCATCACGGGGACCAATGGTAAAACCACGACCACTCGGCTAACGTCCCACATTTTTCGCCAGATGTACAACACGGTGGGCTACACCACAACAGACGGAATTTACATCGGCAATAACTTGGTTGAACGGGGTGATACAACTGGCCCTCAAAGTGCGCGAATGATCTTAGAAGATCCAACGGTGGATATGGCTGTGCTAGAGACAGCCCGAGGTGGGTTGCTCCGCTCCGGTTTGGCCTTTGACAACTGTGATGTTGGTATTGTGCTCAACGTGGCAGCAGACCACTTGGGCATTGGCGATATTGACACGATTGATCAGCTAGCGAAGCTAAAGGCAGTTGTGGCTGAGGCCGTGCACGATGATGGCTACGCGGTGCTCAACGCGGATGATGAACGGGTGGCCGCTATGGCTGAGCGTGTGCGCTCAAAAGTAGCGTATTTTTCGATGGATCCCAAGAATCCATTGGTGCGATCGCATCTCAAACAGGGCGGCATCGCAGCCGTCTACGAAGAAGGCTACATTTCCATTTTGCAGAGCGATTGGCTACATCGTATTGAGCGAGCCGACCAAGTTCCAGTCACCATGGGCGGACGTGCGCCTTTCATGATTGCCAACGCCTTGGCGGCCAGCTTAGCAGGCTTTGTTCAGGGTGTGAGTATCGAACAAATTCGCCTAGCGCTGCAGACCTTCCAGCCGTCTGCGAGCCAAATTCCAGGACGGATGAACCTCTTCGATATGGGCTCTTTCCATGCGCTGGTAGACTACGCCCACAACCCTGCGGGCTATGAAGCGGTCGGTAGCTTTGTGCAAAATTGGCCAGGCCCTTCCATTGGCGTGGTGGGTGCGCCGGGTGATCGCAGAGACCAAGACCTAGTCGATCTAGGTAAACTGTCGGCTAGCATCTTCGACCAGGTTGTCATCAAAGAAGACAAAGACACCCGTGGCAGAGCTTCTGGTGAAGTCGCAGACCTGATTGTTGAGGGTATTGCTGAAGTAGAATCCGCCTCTGGTGAGCTTTTTGCTCACACGATTCAGCTAGACGAAGCAGATGCTGTTAATTGGGCACTAGACAACGCGCCTGACAATGGCTTGGTCGTGATTTTGCCTGAAAAGGTGAGTTCGGCAATCTCGCTGATATCTGCCAGGGGCCCCGTATCTGAAGGGTTCTCCATGCCCGTAGCCGACACGGCTGCTGAGGCTACCGAACAGCCAGCCGTGCCATCTACAACGCGCGTGCCAAACAAAGCAATGGCCATGCAAATGTCTGGTCACTCTGTTGGTAAGCGTGTTGGTAAGGGCAGTGCCTCAGACGGTGATCTAGCCGATGTCAGAACGGCCTCCGATCTGCAGTCTTTGAACGGTAGTTCACCGGCTTCATCGCTGTCGTAGCATTTCTGTCCAATAAACTGCGGGACATACGTTGTTTGCGAGAAACGTCATAGGCGCATTCTCTTGATTTTTGTCTGTGTTGTTTTGGCTTGTGCAAAAAGCTGTAGGAGACTTTGATGGTTGCAAATGCATTACGGCCCACTTCGATAGGTGAGGCTGCTGGTTTTGATTATGAAGAAAAAACTCAGGCGATCGCACGGCAGCTGTTAGCCGATAGCAAAGAGAAGCGATCGCTATTTTCTAAAGTGCGCGATCAGCTGCGCTGGGACGACAAACTGCTGGCTTGGACAATGGATAATCCAGGCTTACGCGTGCAGATGTTCCGGCTAATTGACTGTCTACCTGCACTCACGACCAAAACAGAAATCGCCAGCCATTTTCAAGAGTACTTAGGCGATGCCAGCGTCGAGCTACCACAGGCGCTAAAAGGTCTGCTGAATTTTGCCGATCCCAGTTCCATGCCAGCACAGGTAGCCGCAACGACACTTTCTGGCGCGGTAGAAACACTCGCGCGCAAATACATTGCCGGTGAAAACATCAAGCAGGCGCTTAAAAGTATTGAGCAGTTGCGCAAGCAGTCGATGGCTTTCACCATGGACTTGCTGGGCGAAGCTGTTGTTACCGAGAAAGAAGCAGAAGCATACCTAAATCAGTATTTAGAACTGATGGAACAGCTTTCAGAGGCCTCTAAGCGCTGGTCAAAAGTTAGCAGCGTAGACCTTGCCGACGGCAAGTCGCTGGCAAACGTGCAGGTATCAGTAAAGCTAACAGCCTTTTATTCGCAGTTTGACGCGCTAGATGCAGAAGGCTCCGAGGCCAAGGTAGGCGAGCACATTCGCACGCTACTGCGTAGAGCCGAAGAACTGGGCGTAGCGGTCCACTTCGATATGGAGCAATATCGCTACAAAGATGCGACCCTCGCTGCGCTTAAAAAGCTGCTACTAGAAGAAGAGTTCCGCGACAGATCAGATATCGGCATCACGCTACAGGCCTACCTACGCGATAGCTATCAGGATTTGCAAGGCGTCATTGAGTGGGCAAA
>JBCCOO010000115.1:0-13416 GCA_039025345.1 Cyanobacteria bacterium P01_D01_bin.105
GGCCTCACGGGCAAATCAAGCGGTGACCCCACTGCAAGATTTGATGGGGCTTGGCGCGGATGCGCGGATGAATACGCCGGGGGTGGGGGAAGGCAATTGGACCTGGCGCTATTCGCAGCAGATGCTGACGCCTGTGATATCTGTGCGGCTGCGGCAAATGAGTGAGCTTTATGGGCGATCGCGCGATCAGCACAGCTAACGTCTCTGCCACACATTTCAGCTGTGACATCAGCCGCGAAATCACCTGAAACTTGTATAACCGAACCTGATTAACCGAACCCTGCAAAGCAGTGGGCTTTGCTACGCTGAAGCGTATAGCTTACGATTCGATTTAAATTGCGACTTAATGGGGAGGACGGCTACGCATGGCTGCAACTGACTTCAAAGACTACTACGCCATACTCGGGGTCAGTAAAACGGCGGATGCGAATGACATTAAGCGCTCGTTCAGGAAGTTAGCACGCAAGTATCACCCTGATGTAAACCCTGATGACAAAAAGGCTGAGGCTAAATTTAAAGAGGTTAGCGAAGCTTACGAAGTATTAGGAGATGCTGACAAGCGCAAAAAATACGATCAGTTTGGCCAATATTGGCAGCAGGCGGGCCGAGCGGGTGCGGGCGGCGGTGCCCCGGGTGGGTTCGGTGGCCCGGGTGGTTTTGGCGGCGGCGCGGGCGGCTTTGACTTTGGTGCGTACGGCAGCTTCGATGACTTTATCAATGAGCTGTTGAACCGTGTGGGCACCGGCGGGGGCGCAGCGGGTGGTGCGCGGCAATCTCCCTATGGCTATCAGCAAAGTGGCTATCAGCAGAGTCCGGGTGGCTTTAACACTGGCTTTGGCAATAGCGGTTTTGGCGGCGGGTTTAGCGGCCAAGGGGCTGGTCGCACCGCTAGTCGTTCGGCAGCGGGCAAAAGTGCTTTAGATCAAGAAGCCGAACTGAAGCTCAGCATGTCCGAGGCTTTTCATGGCACGCAAAAGCGCTTTACCATCGGCAGTGAGTCGGTAACGGTTCGCATTCCGGCTGGCGTCAAGCCTAACAGCAAAATTCGCCTCAAGGGTAAAGGGGCGACCCATCCCCAAACCGGGCAGCGCGGCGATGTTTATCTCACCGTAGATTTGTTGCCCCACGGTTTCTTTCAGTTTGATGGGGATAATTTGATTTGTGAGGTGCCGATTGCACCGGATGAAGCGGTGTTGGGTGCCAAGGTCTCGGTGCCAACGCCAGATAGTCAGGTGACAGTGAGCATTCCGGCGGGGGTGAAGTCTGGGCAGTCTTTGCGGTTGCGCGGGAAAGGCTGGCCTAAGAAGAAAGGAAAAGAGCGCACTGATTTGCTGGTGAAAGTGGTGATTACGCCGCCGAAGAATTTGAGCAGTGAGGAAAAGTCTCTTTACGAGAAGATTCGCGATAGTCGCAGCAGCGACCCGAGAAAAGAGATTTCTAACATTCAGCTTTAGCCATTATGTCTACGCTGGAACGTGCTATTGAAATTGCAGCGGCTGCCCATGCTGGACAAGTGGATAAGGCTGATCAACCTTATATTCTGCATCCTATTAAAGTGATGTTGCGGGTCAGTGGCGAGCCAGAACGCATTGCGGCTGTTCTTCACGATGTTGTGGAAGATACGAACGTCTCGATGGAACAACTTGCTGAAGAGGGCTTTTCGCAAGAGATTTTAGTGGCAGTTGAGGCCCTAACCAAGCGACCCGGTGAAACGCGTATGGCGGCGGCACAGAGAGCCGTTGCAAATCCAATTGCTCGAATGGTGAAACTTGCAGATAATGCTGAGAATATGGATTTGAGCCGTATTAAAAATCCTTCTGAGAAAGATTTTGCCCGGTTGAAGGAGTACGAAGCAGTACGTGCTTTGCTTCTGGCTGGTTAATTTATCAGTGATTCAAATATCTCATACATCAAACATCTGATATGACAGGGCAATAGCGGTTGTGTTGTGTATGCCTGCTGGCCCACGGTTGTTTGTTGTTTGTATTGTTTTCCTAGTTGCTTTCAGCGCTATCCAATAGCTGTCAAAAAGTCAGGGACATCTAGAATGTGGTAATAAACGAGGGCAGCACCAATGATGGTGTAGAGGGTTGCGCCCCCAAAGCCGATGAAGAGATCTCTGGTGTGGTTGCGGTTGTCTTCAGAGCGCAACATATCGGTTGCGCCAAACTGCATCATCACCATGCCTAGAACATTAGAGAGCCAGTAGCCAATAAGGGTGCCTGGGAGAAACCAGTGGGCGTTTATCCAGCTCACCCCATAGCCAAAGGCTAACGCGATTGGCAGGTTAAAAAATAAATCGTTCCACCAGGAGAGAGGCGATAGCATGTAGCCAATGCCGATGAGGGCGCTACTGCGCAGATACTTGAGTCGATTCACAGGGGCTAACCGTCAGCGTTCATTTTTGTAGCATACGTTTTAGTTTAGCGGTTTGTGCTGGTCTCCTTTCCGGCTTGATGACATGATTCTCTTGAGCCGTGCTTAAGCTGGCTGCGCTGAAACTTAACCCGCTAACCCATGACATCCCCCAGACCGCCGTTTTTTCAACCTCTGTTGGCTCGCGATCGCGATGAAGACCACCGAGCCGCTACGCCGCTCGAGCTGTTTTTTGACCTTGTCGTGGTGATTGCGATCGCTGCTGCTGCCCACGGTCTCGCTCACGAGATTGCAACCGGACGTCTTGGCTTTGGTCTCATCCATTTTTTGATGGCCTTTTTTGCGGTTTGGTGGCCGTGGAATATGTTTACTTGGTTTGCCAGTAGCTTTGACAATGACGATGCGTCTTATCGGCTGAATGTGATGGTGATGATGATCGCACTGATGGCGATCGCGGCGAGTATTCCGTCTATTTTTGCGGGCGCCTCTCCTGTATTTGGATTTGTGGGCTATGTGATTTTGCGGCTGGCTTCGGCGGTGCTGTGGCTGCGGGTGGGCGGGGGCAATCCGCACCTGAAGCAAACGGCTAAGCGCTATGGTTGGGGCCAAATTGCTATGCAGGGCATCTGGGCAGTTGGGATATTTGGGGTGAATCCGAGTGGGATTGTGTTTCCTATTTACTTTGCGTTGGCGGCGCTGCTGGAGCTGTTGATTCCTTGGTATGCGGAGCGGGCTTCGAAGACGCCTTGGCACCGGGAGCACATTGTTGAGCGCTTTGGGCTGCTGAATATTATTGTGCTAGGAGAAGTGCTGGTGGGGGCAACCCATGCGCTGGAGGTGGCGGTGACTGACCACTTTAGCTGGGCGCTGGTGGGGGTTGGCGTGTGCGGTATGGTGATGGCCTTTACGATGTGGTGGCTATATTTTTCTATTTCGGAGCATTTAGAAGATATTGAAATAAAGCGGACGTTTGTGTGGGGGTATGGTCACTTTGTGGTGTTTGCGGCAGGCTCGGCAGTGGGGGCAGGGCTGTTGTTGTTGGTGGATGTGATCGCGGCGGCGGGGCACGGGGCAGTGGAGCTTAGTCAATTAGCGGCCAGTCAAGTGAGCTCCATTGAGGTGGCCGCTGGTGAAGCGGGACATGGTGCGACGGCGGTAGGGTTGGAGACGGCGGGTTTTGCGATCGCGATTCCGTTAGCGTTTTATGTGTTTGGGTTGTGGTTTGTGCGCGATCGCTATCAGCTCAAATCCTCGCAAAATGTAGTGATGCTCTTTTTTGCAGTGCTGATTGCCCTCAGTGGATTTTTGCCTTACCCGCCTGTGCCTGCTTTGGTTTTTTTGCTTATTTGTTTGGGCGTTAGGCTGGCGCAGCAGTCGGTTTCTATGAAGGCTTAAATGTGTTGATATGCCTTGGTGGAAGTAGACCCCTCTGTGAGGTTGTTGTATCTTTTGTGTAGATGGCGCCTTCGAGCAGGGCAGAAAGACCCGCAAGGTGGCTGATAGGCTGGGGTCTTAACGTTGTGTTTAATCTGGAATTGCATTTTTTTAATGTCCTTTTTCCATGGATTGTTGAGATATTTTTAGCACCATCTTTCGGGGTAAGAGAGGGATAATCCAGTTCAGCATGAAGCCTAGGCGGCGTTCGTTAATGGTCACCAGTTCGCCTTTTTCCATGGCGGCGTAACCACAGGCCGCAACAGATTCTGGGGTGGCGGCGTTTTCCCATAGGTCGTTGCCTTCTAGGTTGCCTGCGGCGACGAAGCCGGTGGCGACTGCGCCGGGGCAGAGGGCGGTGGAGGTGATGTTGGTGTCGGAGAGTTCTTGGGCGATCGCCTGAGAAAATGACAGCACAAATGCTTTGGTGGCATAGTAAACGGCTTGCAAGGGCCCTGGCAGAAAGCCTGCTGTAGAGGCGACGTGCAAAATTTGGCCGCTGTTGCGCTGCACCATGCCCTGCAGGTATAGGTGGGTGAGGCTCACTAGCGACGCCATGTTCACCTGCATCATGGCTTGGTCTTGGGCGAGGTCTCGCTCGTGAAATTTGCCGTAGCCGCCAAAGCCTGCGTTGTTGATTAGCACGTCTATTTGCACGTTGGTAGCTTCGGTGGCAGCAAAGATTTGCTGGGCGGCGTCAGGCTGGGCTAAGTCTGCGGCGATTACGATGGCTTGGATGTCGTAGGCTTGTTCTAGTTCTGCTTTTAGCGCGTTGAGTGCGGCCTCGCGTCGGGCTACTAGCACCAGGTTGCCGCCTTTGCGGGCATGGAGTCGGGCTAATTCTTTGCCGATGCCGCTGGATGCGCCTGTGACTAATGCTGTGTTTGCCATAACGCCATAGTTAATTAAATCAACAGTTAATTAAAACAGCAATTAATTAAAACAACAATACCGCAGAGCGCTCGAATTAGAACGCCCTGCGGTATTGCGAGTTTTTATGCCAGGCAGTGCTCAGACGCCTAACCTCTGACCCATCACAAAGCCAGCTAGGTAAACAACCATAGGTGAGACCTTCACCTCAAACCTAGCGACTTCATACAGCTCAAAGCTGCGCCGACGCTCACTACCACTTCTTATAAGGCAAGAACTTTCCACACATAATGACCTTTACGCGATCTCCCTTCGGATCTTCTTCCTTTTCCACATCAATCGAAAAATCAATCGCACTCATAATGCCATCGCCAAATTTCTCATGGACTACCGCTTTTACAGGCATCCCATACACCTGCATAATCTCGTAAAAACGGTAGATCAGCGGATCAGTCGGCACCAGCGGATCCAGACCGCCCTTCACCGGACATTCTGTCAGCGCCTCCGCCTCCTCTGCCCCAAGCCCTATCAGCTCTACCATTTTGCTTGCCTCCTCTGCAGAAGCACTTGCCTGCCGGTAAAACACAGAGGCAATCCAAACCTCGTCATAACCAAGCTTTTCTTCTAAATCAGCAAAGCTTAGACCTTTCTCTTTCTTGGCTGCGAGTAGTTTGGACGTAATTTCTGATATGGCCATGTTTCAAATTCCTCAGTGAAAAAGATAGTGTGGAAATAACAGACAGCGTGAAATAACAGGCGGTACGAAACAACAGATTAGACAGCGATGCTTCACTCAAAAACGTTTAATGAGAGGCCGTTAATTAAAAGCCATTTAATTAGACGCCGATTAAACGCCGAGTGAGATATCCCCATCAGCGCAGTCGAGACGCTTCCACCGCCTGGGTTTCTCTAAATAGATGACTCTCCATTTCAGCTTTAAGCTCGTGGTAGGCCGGATGCTGATCAATGGTCTCCCGATTGCGAGGCCGTTCAAAGGGCACTTCTAAAATTTCATCCACCCGTGCGGCTGGGCCGCGAGTCATCATCACGATGCGGTCAGAAAGCAGCAGAGCTTCTTCAATACTGTGGGTAATCATAATCACCGTTTTGCGCTGCTGCTCCCAAATCCGCTCAACCTCGCTCTGCAAAAAGCCTCTGGTTAGCGCATCCAGCGCGCCAAAGGGCTCATCCATCAGCAAAATTTGCGGATTAATCGCCAGTGCGCGGGCAATGCCAACCCGCTGCCGCATCCCGCCAGACAGCTCATGCGGATGTTTCTTTTCGGCGCCTTCTAGCCCTACAAGCTGAATCTGCTCTTTGATACTCCGGCTCATCTGCTTAGGGGCAAGCTTGGGATAAACCGTTTCAACCGCAAAGCGAATGTTCTCCTCTACCGTCATCCAGGGCATCAGAGCGTAGTTTTGAAATACCATGCCTCGATCTGGGCCTGGCCCCGTAATCGGCTGATCGTTGAGTAAAATCTCTCCGCTTGAAATGTCAGAGAGTCCAGCAATCATATTGAGCAGCGTAGACTTACCGCAACCCGATGGCCCAATAATGGAGACAAACGTATTGGGTTCAATGTCAAAGGTAATATCTTCAATCGCGACAAAGTCTTTGCTGGTCTTTTTGGTTAGCTTACTGATCAGATCTTGCTTACCCGAAAAGACCTTGGTCACATTCCGGATAGAAAGCTGAGCAAGCGGCGGCGGCATAGCCCCGGCTGATGAGCCATTAGAGGAACCAGTGTTCAGGGAATTCACAGCGGCAATACTCACGTTTTACGACCAAATTCAACAAATTTCTCTAGGGCAGCGAAAATGTTGTCCAAAATCAATCCCACTAATCCAATGATAAAAATGGCCACTAAAATATTGGGGATATATAGGTTGTTCCACTCATTCCAAATAAAGTAGCCTAGCCCTGTGCCTAAAAGCATTTCAGCCGCCACAATAACCAGCCAAGCAATGCCCATGCTAATGCGCAAACCCGACACAATGTTAGGCAGCGCCGCTGGAATAATCACCTTAAAAATAGTTCTTAGTCTAGAGGCACCCAATGTCTTAGAAACATCTAAGAACTGGGGATCGACATTGGCAACGCCAAAAGCTGTGTTTGTTAAGGTTGGCCAGATGCTGGAAATCATGATGATAAACACACCTGTTTGCTCAGAATCTCGAAAGATGTACAAACCCAGCGGCAACCATGCTAAAGGTGAGACTGGCTTGAGCACCTGTACATAGGGATTAAACGCTTTGTACGCAACTGGCGAGATGCCGATTAAAATGCCCAGCGGTACCGCAATTAAAGATGCCAGCGTATAGCCGATAGCAACCCTGCGTAAGCTAATGAGCAAATTCCAGCCAATGCCCAGATCGTTGGGGCCGTTATCAAAGAAAGGATGCGTAGACCACCACCAGAGCTCTTTGAGTGTGGTTGACGCTGTTGGCATCCCTTTGGCAAACAGCTTCATGTTCGCACCTATTTCCCAAAAGCCTAAAAACAGGATGAGGGAAACTAAAAAGAGTGCGATCGCTTTCGTATTTTCATTGAGCCAAGCAGACTTTTTATCGAGCGTGCCATCATGCCCTAAACTCGATTCGCCACCGGCTTTACTAACTGTCATCGACCTTCAACCTCAAGCTTAAGAACGCGACACAACAAAAGTGTTGTGTGCCACAGCGCTATCACAGTGATACACACGCCGTACCTGCCGTGATAGCCCATACTGCTGCGATAGCGTTAGACGCCATACTTATCAATCTGTTCTTTGATATATTCCCCTGGAGCCTGTGGGTCAAATGAGTCAAACTCTAAGGCCTCTTCTCGATAGATATCCGAAGGCGGATTGAGCCCCACTTCTTCTGCCAACTCACGTGCCAAGTCAGTCAAGAAAATGTCCTTGCCGACGGTGTCGTAGCTATCATCCGTAATCTCTTGAGCCGCTTTACCGTCACCCTGCAAGTCCCAGCGCACTAGCTGTGAAGAAATCCAGTTGGCAAAGCTCTGCCAGGGGTATGGATCAAAGTCGATGCGGTCAGGGACGTTCAATGTATTGCCTTGCCCATCCTCAAAGTTGCCTGTCAGCACAGCTTCGACCACTTCAGGGGGTTGATTGAGAAAGGCGCGTCCAGAAATTGCCTGCGCAATTTCAGCGCGGTTAGCAGGATCGCTCGCATAGCCAGCGGCTTCAATAATGGACTTGTTTAAGGCTCTAAAGGTGTTTGGATTGGCATCTATCCACTGATCGCTGGCTGCAAATGCACAGCAGGGATGTCCTGGCCACAGATCCTTGGTGAGTTTGAAGATGAATCCAGCCTCTTCAAACACAGCCCGCTGGTTGAACGGATCGGGCATGAGATAGGCGTCGATATCTCCAGCCACAAGCTGAGCGATACTATCCGGTGGTGGAACAGGACGAATCTTCACATCCACATCTGGATCGATACCGCCAGTTGCTAAGTAGTAGCGCAGCAACAGGTTGTGCATGGAATAGGGGAACGGCACACCAATCGTGAAGCCTTTAAAGTCGGCAGGGCCATTGACTTGCCCTTTGTACTTGTTGGCAACGGTAATTGCCTGACCATTGATGTTCTCAATGCTGGCCAGCTTGACCCCAAAGGAGGCTGAGCCTAGTCCTAGGGTCATAGCAATCGGCATCGGGGCCAGCATGTGGTAAGCGTCGAGTTCTCCGGCGATCGCAGAATCTCTCACCGCGCCCCAGCTCGGCATTTTCACAACTTCTGCGTTGAACCCATACTTCTTATAGAAGCCCAATGGCTCTGACATGATGATTGGACTCGCGCAGGTAATGGGAATAAACCCGATCTTCAGATCCGTCTTCTCTAAGTTAGAGACATCTACAGGAGCCGCGTCATCTGAGACGTCAGCAGCAGGGTCATCTTTCGGGCCGCAGTTGGCAAGCGTTACCATCGCAGCGCCAATCGCTAAGTTCCGCAGGAACTCTCTGCGGCTAAATGCGCTGTGGCGTCTAGTGTTTGAGAAAAACGCACCCGCTTGAGGGCCAAAGGCGGCTGAAAACGCGTTTTCGAGCCCGCCTGCTTCTTTCGCCAGGGCTAGAACCAACTTTTCTCGCTTCGGGTCACCTTTGCCTGCAGCCTTTAGCATCAGCGTTTTTCTGAGCTCGTAGGCATTGACCTTATCGCCCGCATGTAGCTGCTGATCTTTATAAAGACCCATGCGGACAAGGTCACCAACCATCTCCTCTGGCTCTTGGGGCATCGTCTGGAGAAATTCCCAGTGGTCTTTGGTGAGATGAGCGCCGCCGCAGAGAATGCAGGCCATCTCAAAATCAGAGAGTCGGCCGCGATCACTCGTTAGATTATCCCAGTTTGAGTCACCCGGTTGAGTTGCTGACGATGTCGAAACCATGTGTTGCTCACCTAAAGAAAACGTGTTGGAAGGCAGTTTTAGTAAATCTACCAAGTTAGCGAGAAGATTGAATCGGACTATCTTTCGGGAAATTAGGACTTTTTAGTAGGACTCTTTCATAGAGGGTTCTGTTTTGTTGCCGTTGTTACCAGTTTTGATGATTGACGCTTGATAGTTGATGTTGTTTACGCTTCGCCCAGATTCCCCACGCCACTTTTTAGGGGTTATGCCGTGGAGTTGTCGAAACTGTCGGGTGAAGTATCCAGCATCTGAATATCCAGACATTTCAGCGATTTTATGGATAGATTGCGCAGTTTCTTTCAAAAGCTGCCTAGCTTGAAACATACGCCGCTCGATAATCCAGCTTTTAATGGTGCGTCCTGTGTAGCTCTGAGAAAGATTGGTTAAGTAGGCAGGAGAATACCCAGCGGCTTGAGCCACATCGCTGAGATGAATAGGCTGCTGGTAGTGAGCCTCGATGAACTCGAAGACGGCTGCTAGTTTGGGGCAGTCGGGAAAAATACTCAAAACTTGAGGAGCCGCTGGCTGCGAATCTTGTCGTTGAGCTGCGTGCAATTGGGCCGCCTGAGCATAGTCGCGCTTGAGGGCCTCTTGGCGGGTGAGACGAGCCGCGATCGCCTCTAAAAACTGTTCCACTGTGCAGGGCTTCGTCAGATAGTCATCTGCGCCTAGACCCATGCCTTTTCGCAGCTCTGCCATGGTGACCTTGGCCGTCAAAAAGATGAATGGAATGGTGCGAGTTATCGGCTGTGAACGTAGCGCCGTGAGCACCTCATACCCATCTATATCTGGCATCATGATGTCACAGACCACCAAATCAGGCCGGTGTTGAGTGGCCATTGAAATGCCGGTTGTGCCATCTTGTGCGCCCATTGCATCAAAGCTTTCAAATGCTAGACACCTCAAAAAAATATTTCTCGTTTCGGTTTCATCTTCGATGACGAGAATCTTTTTTGACATAGGGCTAGACAGCTTAGGGCTAAACAGCTTCACCCCTCCTTTCGCATAAGATTGATACAGTGAGGCTGCTTATATACTTAAGTGTTAAAGCCTCGTTTGTGGTGTCGTGCACTACAGTCTTCACCTCGTATGCGACTGCCTTCATAAAACAACACATATGAAACCTCATGAAATAAGAGAGCTTGAAGCACTGCGCCGTCAGTATCAGCTCATTCTCAATGCGGTCGGTGAAGGGGTCTATGGCTTAGACCTTCAAGGCAACGTGACTTTTGTCAATCCTGCCGCTGCCAGCATGATCGATTGGGAAATGGAAGATCTTATTGGCAAGTCAATGCATCAGGTGCTGCATCATTCTCATCCAGATGGCAGTCACTACCCCAGAGAATGCTGCCCTATTTACGCGGCCTTTCAAGATGGCAGTACCCGCCGCGTGACAGATGAAGTGTTTTGGCGAAAAGATGGCACGAGCTTTCCGGTGGAATACATTAGTACGCCCATGCAAGATGAGCAAGGTCAGCTCATTGGGGCGGTGATTACGTTTCGAGATATCACCCAGCGAAAGTGGGCCGAAGCTGTCTTGCAGCAGGCCAACGAGGATTTGGAAGCCAAAGTCAGAGAGCGGGCGGCAGCGCTATATGAGGCCAATGAACAGCTTCGAGAACTCAGTGCGCTTAGGTCTCGTTTTGTGGCGATGGTTTGTCATGAGTTTCGCAATCCATTGAATAATATTGCACTTTCAGTGTCTTCTTTGAGTCGCTACGATACGAAGCTTGAAATTGCGCAAAAGAATCAGTATTTACAGGGTATTGCGGCAAATGTGGAGCGAATGACCCAAATGATTGACGATATTTTAGTGCTTGGCAAGCTAGAGGCGAAGCGGCTTCACTTAGCACCCGAACCCATTGATTTAGTTGAGTTTTGTCAAAACCTTTTGACAGAATTTCAGCCTCAGCAGGGCGCTTTAAAGTTTATGGGTCGCCATAAGGCGCTGACAGCTGAGCTAGATCAAACATTGCTCCGCTCTATTTTGATTAATATCTTGTCGAATGCCATTCGCTACTCTCCGGCAGACAGTGATGTTGAGTTCTCTTTGTCTAAGCGTAAGCAACGAGTTGTTTTTCAAGTAATGGATAAAGGGGTTGGAATATCACCGGAGGATAAACCCCATTTGTTTGAGCCTTTTCACCGGGGTAAGAATGTCAGCAATATTCCCGGCACTGGCTTAGGTCTGAGCATTGTCAAGCAGTTTGTAGAGCTACAGCGAGGAGAAATTCAGGTAGATAGCGAGTTGGGAAAGGGGACTGTCTTTAGAGTGCTGTTGCCGCTTTCGCCTGTGCAGGTGAGTGGTATGTATGCGTCATAGAACATTTTCTATAAATGCGCATCTTTAGATGCTGTTCTGTAGACGCACACTTATAGAAACGTTCCAATAGACATGCGTTAGCTTCACGCTCCAAATTTCTCAATCTGTTCTTTTAAATAGGCGTCCGCTTTATTCGGATCAAAGTCGCCAAGCTTCAGTTTCTCCACGCGGGAAACTTCTGCCGGTGCCTCAGCCCCCAGTTCTTCAGCAAGCTCTCGGGCAAGATCGGTTAAAAAGATCTGTTCGCCTAGCTCATTGTAGTTAGCCTGCTCGGTGGGCATGTAGTCCCAGCGCACAAGCTGGGTCGAAATCCAGCTGGCAAAGCTCTTCCAAGGATATGGATCGAAGTTGATTCGGTCGGGGATATCAAAGGAGTTGCCCTGACCGTCTTCAAACTTGCCAGTCATCACCGCTTCGAGCACATCTACAGGTTGATTGAGGTATTCTCTTGGGGCGATCGCAGCCGCAATCTCTTTTCTGTTGGCCGGATTATTCGCGTAGGTTGCCCCATCAATAATCGCTTTGTTCAACGCTCTAAACGTATTGGGATTTTCACTCATCCAATTATCCGCGGCCACAAAAGCGCAGCAGGGATGACCGGCCCACAGGTCTTTAGTGAGCAGGTGAATAAAGCCAATATCGTCTTTCACCACGCGCTGGGTAAAGTTATCAGGCAGAATGAACGCGTCGATTTGACCGGTGGACATTTTAGCGATCGCATCCGGTGGCGGCAGTACAATTAGCTTTACATCCACATCCGGATCGATGCTGCCCGAGGCCAGATAATAGCGCAGCAGTAGATTGTGGTTCGAATAATCGTAAGGAATGCCAATGGTCATGCCCTTAAAGTCGGCGGGGCCATTCACATTGCCTAAATGCTTTTTGGCCACGGCAATGCCTTGGCCGTTGTTGTTCTCAATGCTGGCTAGCTTCACCGAAAAGGGTGTAGAACCCAAGCCCAAAGACATCGCAATCGGCATGGGCGCGAGCATGTGGTAAGCATCTAACTCACCTGCGATTGCCGCATCTCTCACCACCGACCAACTTGCGTACTTCATCAGCTCTACATTCAGCCCATGCTTCTCATAAAAGCCCAATGGCTTCGACATAATAATCGGTGTCGCACAGGTAATTGGCAAGAATGCCACCTTAAGATCTGTTTTTTCCAGTGCTGCAGGTGTATCTGAACTTCCATCTTCAGCCGGCAGTTCAGCCTCTTCTGGTGTAGAAGCGCAATTCGTCAGCGTCACGAGCGCTGCGCCGACAGCCACATTTTGCAAAAACTTCCGGCGGGTTACCTGACTCACCCGCTTAGCATCGGTAAAAAACTCACCTGCCCTAGGGCCAAAGGCGGCACTAAATGCTTGATCTAGCCCGCCTGCCAATGCAATCAGGTCACGAACTAGCCGCTCCCGTTTGGGTTTGCCATTCGCGGCCATACTGACAAACAGCGCTGTCCGTAGCTCGGCTGCGCTAATGGCATCGGCAGCTTCTATCGCTGCAGGCTTGTACATCCGCATCTTGACGAGATCGTCAATCATATCGGCTGGATTCTGGGGCATTTCAGCCATCAGCCCGCCAGTGTTCTTCTGTGGTGTGAAAATTACCGCAGATAACACATCGCATAGGAACAGTTTTAGGTGTTCCCTGTTCACAGCTAAGGTTGGCCCACTGACGAGAGCGACTAGACGCTGAAAGCATAGTTTGACAAGAAATAGTTTGACAAGAGATAGCTGTCAGCCTCTATTAGAACGGTTATTCCAAAAGAATATTGTGAGACAGGCTACTGTTTTTCAATATGGTTGTTGTTCTAGATGGCGATCTTATAAAAAGACCGTTGTTTTAGATGCCCGTTGTTCTAGCAATAGTCCGGACAGAAAAAGGAGAGCAATAGTCAGAAAAGCCATTCGGGCATAGGGTTTAGTTAACACAACAAAACCACCAAAATGGCTATAACAGCTATCATACCGGGTCTACTGAACAAAGTAGGCCATTTAGCA
>JBCCOO010000116.1:0-13293 GCA_039025345.1 Cyanobacteria bacterium P01_D01_bin.105
ACCTGACCTCAACAAGATTGAGAAGTGCTGGTCGTGGCTCAAGAGTAGAATTCGCAAGCAACTACAACAGTTTCCTTCGCTCAGAGAAGCAATAGAACATGTTTTGAAGCAGGTGACCTAACCTAAATGGCGATTGCCATACATTGTTCTCCTAGCTTACTTAATCAGAGCTTTTAAACTTGCTGGCAAATGCCATTGATACTCAAGAAAGGAGAACATATTCTCAAAAGATAGTAAACGCCATAGGAAACAACTCTGAGAAAAGCAGCTAACTGAGAAAGGTTACAAAAGTAACCTGAAGGTTACATTCTCCATTAACGCTATTTATCGGATTCATTGATCGCTAGGGCATCCAAAAATATCAAGGTAATTTGCAAAACATCTTTCACCTTGAATTGTTAGAAAGCCATAGCATTTTCGTTGTGCTCTTAATACCGTTTTGAATATCCTTTAGTTTCTTTAAAATAGAAAAAATACTTCTCCAGAACATCTCGCTATTGGAGCGGAGTTTTAGCTATATCAGCTGTCACCACAAGTATAGTCATCACAATTAAAAACGGTTAAATCCTTATTTCACAGACGCTTTAACAGCAACAAAAATACCCAACAGACGTGAGTAACGTCATCTTTCTTAAGGTTATAAAAGTTACCTGTTCTTCCCGTATTTCAACCTATTAAGTTTTTTTGTCACAGTAGACAAATCCTGAGTGAATGCTTCAAGGTTTAGGTATGCGGAGCTAGTCAATTTCACCTAGTTGCTTTTATCCCCAGCTGTTTTTATTCAGCTAATTTCATCTGGAGCGATTTCCGTTTACAACACCAGCAGGCATTACACAAAATAAAGAGGATTATTTCACTATGTCCGAGCAAAATGGCGGCCTTGTTCTCAACAATTTGGATGCACTTAGTTTTGATAGTTTTGGTCGCGATCCCAATCGTGACATTGTTTGTGTGGCACCTGTTCGCACCATGGTGCGCCGAGAAGAGGAGATTGTGCTAATTCGTCGAGTTCGTAAGGTCGAGGAAGTGGATGCTAGCCCTACTTGCCCAGTTGGCTCCACACAAATGTCCCAGGTACAGCAGGAAGGTGAGGTCTCTTACCAAGTTCAACAATCAAACTAAGAATCAATAGTAAGAATCAATAGTTTGTTAGCTTGATTGATTGGCTGGTCACACAGGTTGAACCTATCCCATCCTGCAGATGCCCCATCCAAGAGGAGCACTGTCTAACTAATCTATATAGCTCTGACAGCGCCCATCGTGAAATCTGGCAGGCCCATCCGGTAACATCCCTCCGGAGCAGAGGTTTGGGGTGGGTTCAATAACCTTATCAGCAGCTCAACAATAAGCCAGCACGGAGTAGCAGCATTGAAAACCAGCACTGAAAATACGCTGGAGTCCTGTTCATTTTCATGACTTTTGTAAAATTATGACGCAATCGTTTGCAGATAAAATTACGCTCAAATCAGTGATTAGAGACTTTCGTGCGGATCATCCAGACTTTGAGAACGATCAGCAAACGCTTTGGAATCGTTACACAGATTTGAGCCTACCGGAGAAGGGAATTGTTGCCGCTGTCCTTGGTAGTGACAACAAACCTGTTTATATTGGCGATGCCCAATCGGGCACTCAAACCACCTCTGGGAAAGTGGCTTTTGATCAGTGGTATCGAGATGATAAGGCCGTTAATTGTAGTGTGGAGCTACCGCTTGAGCTGAAGTTAGACCACACAGCTGAAGGATCAGCCCAGTATAAGTATGAGAGCGATCGCTTTTTTCCTTTAGATGCCCGCGCTAGTACGTTTGGGAATCTGCACGATGAAGTTCATCGCAACGGTGGGCTATCGACGGTTATTGCTAAAAATCTTCAAGATCCCGTTAAAAAACTGGGATACATTGAGAAAAATCCTGGTGAATATTTAACTGAGGCGGACATTAAAGGGCGTTTTGATAGCCAAGAAGCTAAAACGCATAACTATCATTTCACGCAAGAGATTTCCACAACGTTTGTTTACCAGGGCAGTGAACATTTTGAGTTTCAGGGTGATGATGACCTATGGGTTTTCATCAACGGTAAGTTGGTGGTTGATTTGGGTGGTCTACATGCCTCAGCAAAGGCTCGGGTTGATTTGAGCTTAGAGAATGCACGAAACCGAGCGGCAGATAACAGCCAAGCATTAACGCTGAGGCTCAAAGATGATTTAGGAATTGGCCATGCAGATGAATATCTGGAGCTGTTTTTAGAGGTTGGCAAAGCATACGATATTCATATATTTCATGCAGAGCGCCATACCTTTGATTCCAATTTCAATCTTTATACCTCTATTCAGCTTAAGCCAACAGTCATAGAGCCTGAGGTCATAGAACCTGAAGTCATAGAGCCTGAGGCGAAAATACCCGAGCCTGAAAAACCGGAACCTGGAAAACCCAAAGATGAAAAGCCTGAGGCAAGGAAGCCAGAGGCTAAAGATCCTGACGCTAGACATCCTGAAGGAGAAAAGCCCGAGGCGAAAAAACCAGAAGCGAAAAAACCTGACGTTAAACAGCCTGATCTAGAGAGTTATCCTAGCCCAGTTCCCATTATTCCGGGGTTGCCTGAGAATGTTTGGGATATTGGCGAGCGAATTGTTTGTGTTGCGCCCGTGCGCACAATCGTGCGGCGAGAAGAAGAGATTACGATTATTCGCCGCGTGCGTAAGGTAGAAGAAGTGGATGCGAGTCCGACTTGCCCAGTGGGGACAACACCCATTAGCGAAGGGCAGATGTCTGGGGTGCAGCAGGATACGTAGCGCATTTTAGGTGTCGCTTAAGACTGTGGGTTCGAGTGTGGGGTCGAGAAGGTACAGTTACAGATCATGCTGTCATGGGACATTGTTTTTTAGGCATTACCAACACAAGCACTGACCTTGACAGTACCTTCTTTCTGTTAGGCGTTGCGGTTGTTTTAGGGTTATTGATCCTGGGAATGGCTCAGGGAAATAACCAAGAGGCATCCCAAGAGAAGATCCTCCCCGAAAAAATCCCTCAAGATAAAACTTCTCAACATAATCATACGTATACCCAAACAGAACTCAAAGAAGATCCGCAGGGCGAAGCCCCCCAAAAAGAAACGCCTCAAGCAGGACATCTTCAAGAATCTGATTCTTCTGAGAAAAATTTGGAAGACTCTCAAGCAGAGGCTAACTCTGAGGAATGTAAGCCTGATGCGAACAATAATGGATCGCACAGTGGGGAAAACAGCAGAACAGATGGTCGTGAGGCCTATCAGCTGGGCAATGCCTGTTTTGCAAAGCAAAACTACGCGGCAGCGTTGGCTCACTACACCGAAGCGATTCAGACAGATGCTGGGTTTGCGGCAGCCTATAACAATCGCGGAAATACCTATTATGTTTTGAGACAATATCCTCATGCGATCGCAGATTATTCTCAAGCGATCGCCCTCCAGAGTGGCTATACGCGGGCCTATTACAACAAAGGCAATGCCTGCTATGCCATGGGCGATATGGAAGGGGCGATCGCGGCGTTCACTCAGACGATTAAGCTTCAGCCCAAGTCGCTAGAAGCTTACAATAATCGAGGGAATTGCTACGTAGCAGTTAAGGCCTATCAGGAAGCTATTGATGACTTTGACCAGGCGCTTGACATTAATCCCAATTTTACTGAGGCGCACAACAATATTGGTCATCTGTTCTATCAGATGAAGCGCTATGACGAAGCATTAGAGAACTATCAGGCCTCTTTGAAAATTGAACCCAATCAGCCCGAAGCGCTAAACCACTGCGGAAACGCGCATCTGACGTTAGAGAATTTCTCTCAGTCGATGGAATTTTACACCCAGGCGATCGCGCTCAATGCTCAATACGCGGAAGCCTACCATAACCGGGGCATTGTCAATCGCTGCATGGATAGATTTCAAGCCGCTCAGTCTGATTTTGAAAAAGCCGCAGAACTGGCTCAGCAGCAAGGGAAACAACAGCTTTTGCAGCAGCTACAAGCCCCGGCAGGTAGTGCCAATAGTTAAGCCAATAGTTAAGTAGCTAACATAATTAATCTCTACAGGAGAATGCTATGAAAACGCCCTTAAAAGCAGACACCGTATACATTCAAGACTACCGACCTCATGCCCCTAGCCAGCTATACACGCTAGATTTATCGACAGGCCAGGCAAATTTAGTCGGTGAAACGGCAACCGAAACTTACGATCTCACCTTTGTTGGCGATACGCTCTACGGGCTAGATAAAAAAGATTTTAGCTTCCGTAAAACCATGAAGCTGATTAAAATCGATCCGGCGACGGGCGCGACCGAGACCGTCGGAGATACTTGGTTTGATGTGGTGGGCTTAGCCTACAACCCAGTAACACAAAAGCTATATGCAACAGCCCATCGCAATTATCAAATTGTAGAAGTTGATTTAGACACAGGCCATGCGAAGCCGGTGGTGACGCTGAGCGATCGCGATAGATCCTGCGGAGAACTGGCCTTCGATGCCAGCGGGCAAGCCTACATTACGCTGATTGACACTGACTTGAAAAAGTATTTGGCAACTTGCAACCTCACAACAGGGCAGGTCACGCTCATTGGTGATATTGGTTTTCCGGGGTTAGCCAGCATGAAATTTATTGACCATACGCTCTACGGCGTAGCCGGTGAATATGAAGGAGTGGGCGGCCAAAACGGTCAGCTGATTCGCATCGATACCACTACGGGCAAAGGCACCTTAGTCACCAATACCTCACCGCTCGGCTGCTGGGCGGGGCTAGCCGTTTATCAGCCGAGTCCTGTTACGGCTCGACTCCCGATCCCTCCGAAGACTTTGCCTGAAGCTGCGCCTGAATGGGTAGGCGATAAAGAATCTGATATGAACAACGAGCGACCCGACAAAGAGATTGTGAAACCAAAAGTTCCTGTCATGCCGAGGGGCGATCGCGCTTACTTCAATCAGCTTTCGTTTAATAGCTTCCAGCGCAATCCAGCCAGAGACATTGTCTGCGTTGCCCCAGTTCGCACGTTGGTTCGCCGTGAAGAAGAAATTGTGATTATTCGCCGCGTTCGCAAAGTTGAAGAGGTGGAGGCCAGTCTTACCTGTCCGGCACAGACAACTCAGCGCTAGAAGGAGCCAGCGTTAGAAAGAATGTTTAATTGATAGCGTTTCTATAAACAACAGCTCAAAAACAACAGCTCAAAAGGCGCAATATCACATAGCTCACATAATCCTTAAAAGGAGATTTTGATTGAATGACTGAGACAAATGGCGTCATGATGCAATACTTCCACTGGTATAGCAGTGCCGACGATAATCTTTGGGCAAAAGTTAAAGCAGATGCCTCTACTTTAGCCGCTGCGGGCATTACAGCGTTATGGTTGCCTCCGGCCTACAAGGCTTGTAACCCCATGACACCGGATAGAGAGTGGGATGATGTGGGCTACGGCACCTACGATTGGTTTGACTTAGGAGAGTTTAACCAAAAAGGAGCTGTACGAACCAAGTACGGAACAAAAGATGAGTATGTAGCGGCCATTGAAGCGGCTCATGCGGTGGGCATCGAGATTTATGCCGACGTGGTATTTAATCACAAAAATGGGGGCGATCGCACCGAGCTGGCCCCTGCCATTGCCTACTATGCCGACAGCCGCCACCAGCGGGTAATGAACGATGGTGGCAGCGAGAAAATTGAAACCTTTACTTGCTTTGATTTCCCCGGACGCGGCGACAAATACTCTGACTTAAAGTGGAACTGGACTCACTTTGACGCGGTGAACTACAACCACGCTCGCCCCAAAGAGCAGCCGCCCAAAATCTATTTGTTTGAAGGCAAAAGCTTTGAGGACATGGTGAGCCTAGAGCACGGCAACTACGACTTTTTGCTGGGCTGCGATTTGGATATGGGTAGTCCAGTGGTACGCAACGAACTCAACTACTGGGGAGAGTGGATTCTGGATACCACACACGTTGATGGATTTCGTTTAGATGCAATTAAACATATCCCCACGTGGTTCTTTAATAATTGGTTAGATCACGTCCGCAACTACGCAGACAAACCGTTGTTTTGTGTTGGAGAATACTGGGAGAACAACACGGGCATCCTGCACGACTACATCGATAAAACCGGGGGACGGATGTCTCTGTTTGATGTAGAGCTGCACTACAACTTCCACTACGCCAGCAAAATGGGCGCTGCCTTTGATATGCGCCAGATTCTCACCGGAACACTGATGGCAGAGCAGCCTGCCTTAGCCTGCACCATTGTAGAGAATCACGATTCTCAGCCATTGCAAGCGCTGGAGTCTCCGGTTGAAGATTGGTTTAAGCCACTGGCCTATGCCATTATTTTGCTGCGCCGTGAGGGATATCCCTGTGTGTTCTATGGAGACTACTATGGCGCAGACTATGAAGACTGGGGCCGAGATGGCAATCGCCATCGGGTGACGCTGGCGAACCACCAGTGGATGATTGATAAGCTTCTAGACGCTCGCCAGAAGTATGCCTATGGAGACCAGTACGACTATTGCGATCATTGGAATTTAATGGGTTGGACTCGGCTGGGCGATGCTGAACATCCACAAGGGATGGCGGTGCTGCTGAGCAATGGCCCAGGCGGCGGAAAATGGATGGAGGTTGGCAAGCCCAATGCCAAGTTTGTGGATATAACCGGCCACATGAAAGACCCGGTTTATACCAATAACCATGGATGGGCTGAATTCTGCTGCCAGGGTGGTTCGGTTTCTGTATGGGTTCAGGCATCAGACTGAATCCGGCAGGGAATGACTTTTCATGATTTGACTTAAACTACGGAGACTTTTTTCTCATGACAACAACAGCCATCAAAGATCTCATTGTTGACAGTAAAGAGAACGCCTATAAGCTCACCCCTGAGCAAATGAGTGCGATTCAATCAACCGGGGTAGAAACAACGCTAGAACCCGGCATCCATGTCGTGCGCATTCGCAAAGGTGGGTTTGATTATGTTGGCGGCGATGCCCAAGCGGGCGAACCGATTGTAATGCTATGGATTTACGGCGGTAAGTTTAAAAACCTCAAGACTGGAATTACGGTTCCAGCGGGCTGGTCAACCCTAAATGGATTTGATGACACGGTGACCTTGGCGGTCACCGAAACGGTGACGATGTGCGCATTTTTCTTTGATGTAGAACTTGAAGATAATGCGGGAAAAGTTACTGTTTCAGCAGTTAAGGTGGGTGAGCTATCTGATTTGACCTAGTGATTTGAGCTAGAGTGCTTGATTGGAATCAACAGGCCACGGTTGCCGCAGTGTCTTCGACAGATTCTACAGCTGGGTCTGCAATCGGCAGCGGAATGACATCAATCACCATCTGGTAGTGGTCAATGCTGGCAATTTCAGCCAGCATGCCAGTTGCGCGGAGCTTAACGAGCTGCCCCACTTGGGGCACCGCCGGAAAATACATGCGGCCAAATGGTTCTGTTGCCATTACCTGCTGGTGCTTGATGTTGATGTGATAGCAATAGAAAACGACAACCATCTAGTTATGGCCTGTAAGGTCGTCAAGATTATGCACCTTTTTGTGTCATTCGCTCACTGTGGTCAGTATTGGTAATAAAGCGTGACAAAAAAACAGCAGTTTTCCAGTTTTCAAGAGCTGATTCAAGATCGCAGTAGGCCAACGCTGGTGAGCTTTTATGCCAGTTGGTGTGGATATTGCAAGCAGTTTTCGCCAATTTTGAATCAGGTGAAGGCTCAGATGGGCGATCGCATCAAAGTCATCAAAATCAGTAACGAAAAATATCCACAAATTGCCCAGCAATATGAGGTTACCTCGCTACCCACGACGCTGCTGTTTATTGATGGAGAACTGGCCAGCCGCATCAAAGGGGTAATGGAAACGCCTCAGCTGATTCAATACGTTAACAAGTTTTTAATTTAAGCAGGCGACAGCACCAATCTTGATGAATTTATCGCCTCAGATTCTTTGGTAGATAATCTCGAATCTTGCTCTCGTGAGTGAGACTCATATACTCTCCTTGCAGCCTTTAACACTACTGTTACTGGCAGGAACTGGCACTTGTACGACATCTTGCCACATCTGATCTCCTTGCACTAGCGTATGTGCTCGCCAGTCTTCTGAAGTCTCGGGATAGTCAACCCGGTGGTGCCCGCCTCGGCTTTCTGTTCTCATCATGGCCCCACGCAAAATCAGACAGGCAATATCGAGTAAGTTAAGTGTTTCAGCCACCTGTTGAAGATCTTGCTGAGCCTGGGGGCGATCGAAGGTAACCGCTTGATTAGGCACCAATAGCAGCACGTAGCGGCTAATGTCTAGGGCACTAACCTCTGCATGCCAAGCCTGAACCTGGTCAATCGCCTGCTGCAGCCCTAGTGCCTGACGATAGACCCCAGCGTGCTGCCACATTAGTTGCGGAAGATCGCTGCGAATAGTTGCGATCCGCTGAAGATTGTTGTTCCATTGGAGTGTATCTGGCGCCAGTGTTTCAAGCAGTTGTTCGGAGAATTTTTCTGCTGTTGAGCGCTGTTCTAGTTCAGGCTTCTCTAATTTAATCTTCGCTAGCTGAGAGGCAAACACAATGCACTCCAACAGTGAGTTGCTGGCCAAGCGATTGGCACCATGTACACCTGTACTCGCCGTTTCACCCACTGCGTAAAGTCCAGGCACAGAGGTTTGACCCATAAGATCTACTTGAATGCCGCCCATCCAGTAGTGTGCCGCGGGCGCCACAGGAATAGGGGCTTGAAAAACATCCACGCCCCATTGCTGACAAACCTCAATAATTTTAGGAAATCGGTAACGAATTCGCTCCGGTGTAATTGGACTCAGATCCAGGTAAACATGATCTGCTTCAGCCGTTTCTGCTTTTGCAGCTTGATCCTGCTCAGTCTGCTCCTTCGCAGTCTGTGATTGCAGATGACTAAAAATAGTGCGACTGACAATGTCTCGCGGCGCCAGCTCCCCGTCTGGATGGTAGCTAAAGGCAAAGCGATCGCCTTGTTTATCCACCAGGTGCGCCCCCTCGCCGCGCACCGCTTCGCTAATCAGAAATCTGGGTGCCCCCGGTAAGTTCAGGGCAGTGGGATGGAACTGAAAAAATTCTAAATCCCGCAGTGTTGCCCCTGCCCGCCATGCCATAGCCACACCATCTCCGGTGCTCACCGTGGGATTAGTCGTTTGCGCAAAAACCTGCCCGCCCCCACCCGTGGCCAACACCACAGCGCCGGCTCGCAGCCACTGAATCTGATTGTGATGCAGTAAGCTAATGCCCTGACAGTGTGAGGTTTGTGGGTGAAGCCATAAGCCGAGGGTAAACGCCTGTGCCAACACATGAATGTTGTCGCGGTTAAGCACTTGCTCAACCAGCGTATCCACAATGGCGCGACCGGTAGTATCTGCTGAATGCAGAACACGGGAATGAGAGTGGGCCGCTTCTAGGGTGGTCGCTAAGCGATCGCCCTGGCGGTCAAAACCTACGCCCATTTTCAGCAAAGACACAATCGAGTCAGAAGCCTGTTCAACCAAGAAGTTAACGGCCTCGGCATCACACAACCCTCCCCCAGCCTTGAGCGTATCTTTAAGGTGAAACTGAGGTGAATCAGTTGGGTTAATGGCTGCGGCAATGCCGCCTTGCGCCCAGTTGCTAGAACCGGTTTCGATGTTATCTTTTGTGACTAGCCCGACCTGCCAGTGCTGAGGCAAGCACAGCGCCGCGTAGAGTCCGGCAGCACCTGAGCCGATAACTAAAACATCAAACGAATTAGAACTAACCATACAAGGACTAACCATACAAAAGGACGTAGCTCTCGAGAATCCCCTTAATTGAGCCACATATAGGGGTACTCATTGCAGGCACAGGTTTGATCAGACGGCGATGCAGGAATAAATTGCATTTGGAGCAAAGATAAGTAGCTGCTCGGCAGGAGTTTAATTAATAATGTTAACCGCATTTGAGCATCACATTTGAGTACTGCGATTGGTAAATGTTGATGGGGTTTAATAAAAAATCGTGTGCGTTAACCATTAGGACGGCGATCAGACTGTAACCTTATCTTTTAGCTTGAATACTACGGCTATGGCTAACCCTAACGTTCGTAAGCTCCACGCTACGCTAGCGCCAATCATGGCGCTGCCCCTATTGCTAACCCTAACAACAGGCCTCTTCTACCAAATGGCCTTGGTCAGCGGTAACGGGGGTGACTACCTCTGGTTGCTGGCCCTTCACCGGGGAAAACTTTTTGCACTGGATCTATCAACGATCTATCCATTTTTGAATGCATTAGGATTGCTAACACTGCTCATTACAGGCTTCACCATGTGGTGGCAAACCCAAAAACGACGGCGACGGCGCTAGATTTGCTCGATTGGCAATCTCTCTGCATACAAAAAACTGCAGCACATCATCAAGCTAGACATGCTTTCAATCTTTCAGTACTTGTTGGTGGGTATTGAATTAGAGTTGTTGTGAAATAGTGTTTGTAGAAAACACGCCTTAATAGAATACGGCCCTTGTAGACTTAAAACAGTCTCCTGAATGGCGGATTTCAAGTTTGAGACTCGCTCATTTACAGGCGGGTGTTTGTGCAGCGCTTATACTCACGAAGACATTGCCGTGAGCTGGAGTCGACTTCTCACCTTGGTTGCCTTGGCAAGGCTTACCCCTACTGGACATAAGCCGCTAATAGGGCCATCTTATGCGGCCTTTACCCGGTCGGAAACCTAGGTGAATAAAACCTCTTTTTGCACCGTATCCAACACTATGAGGATAGTTTTTATCACACCAGTCTTCCAGCTCAAATGTATCTACACCGTCAATCCAAAAATCAATGGCCCCTTTGTCCTGATGATCGTATAAGTGCTCAGAATCACTGGCTCCACCACAGGCTCGGTTGATAGCTGGCGGCCGATATCCTGAAGTGATGATAATGGGTTTGTTGCCAAAATGCTGTCGGCAATCTTCTAAAAACAGGCAAATCTCATAGGCTGTTTTGCATTGATAGTTCTGAGTAAAGCGACGCGCTTCTTGATATAAGGCAAACTCTCCATAGGTAATATGGGGAGTAATGAGTGTATCGAAGGGCATATCTTTGGTTAAGCGCGCGCCTACAGGTTGTTTCCCTGCCGATTCTTTTTGGATCATCTCTAGCCTTGTTTCAGCGGTCAAAACGCCTAATTCGTCAGATTCTCTGTGATCGTTCTCCCAGGTTGTATCCCAATGGTTATCTTCTGCAGAATCAAAGATATACCAATCACCCAAGCCATGGGCTAGTCTGACAAGATAGTGATTGTCTCTTTCTCTTTTAAAGCTTTCAACTTCATACCGTTTGCCCGGAGCACAGTGTTTTTTATGTTCTGGCAACACTAGCTCAACAGGATCTGGAGACTTCTTTAGCCAAGTTTCCTTAACAGCTTCCATCCAGTGCTTGTCTACACTTGATTTGCGACTAGCAGATGCAGGCTTACAGAACAGATCGGCTTCTGCCAACCGTCTTCTTCTCAGTCCCTCCTCAGCATTGGTACCAGGGTTTCGATACTTTACAAACTGCTCGATAATCCAGGCGGTGTTTGACCATTTCTCAGGCGAATTACAGACCCTTGTTATAGAAGCAAAATCTTCGCCGCTACCGTAAAATGCAGGGCCTAAATTATACGCAAAAGAAAAAAGGGCTGCTCGCTGATTAGCATTCATCCGAGACCATGTCGGAATAGCCTCTAACTTACGCTGACAGCTATGTTCGACCTCGGCAAACAAATACTTCTCGGCTTCTTCACGGGTAATAATGTCGCCTTTTTTGACTTGCCGGCCATCTGGATACTTTGTTGTCCCGTAGCCAATGGTAGGCACACTCCATCCGTGAATAGCATCGGCATAAGCTGTCGCACGGCCGTCAGGCAGCGCTTCGTGATACCCCTCAAACTCTTTAATAAGCTCAATCCCCTGTGATGGGATAGCTTCGTCTGTCGGCGATGACTGGGACGAAGGTATTTCTTGAGATTCGCTACCCTCCATCATAGTATCCAGCTGTTCTATCAAGACCTTTGCTGTAGGATGAGCGGTCAACATCGACTGGTTATGTTGCATCCAGTTCATCACTGGAATCGGTAGGCTTTGATCGGAAACCGCCTTGAGAAGATTTTCTAAGTTGTAGATTTCGGCCACTGATAACAAATCAGCGATGATGCGCTCATGTACAGACGGATCAAAGTCGTAGCTTTCGATTTCTCTATGAGCATTTTCGATTCGTGTAATGGCGCGGCTCAGCTCATAATTCCAGGTTTCAGCTCGCTGCTGATTGCCTCTGAGGCTAATGGCTTTGTCTAAATACTGAATGGCCTGAAATAGATCAGACGAGCCTGAATCTTTGTAGGCAAAGGCTAACTCCGCATAGTAGCTGTGCTGATCGGGCTCGCTCTTAACCAGCGCTTCAAACAGCGGTATCATGCGGGTAATGCGATCGCGCTCCCCAGCAGCCTTGGCCGATAGCCGAAATTCTTGAACAATATTGAAAATGCGCTTCCTTATGCCAGAATCAGCCGCTTCAATTTCAGCGCCCAGCTCGCTCAACTCACTGGCAGCTAGCCCTACCTTAATCTGTTGATTCACCCAGTCCATCAGCTCCAGGCTATCCTTTCTCTCCAGCCGCTGCTGCAAATTAGCCTGAAGATACGCCTGACGCTCTGCTTCTAGAAGATTGACATCTTTGAAGACACGCTGCAGCGCAAACTGCAAAATAGCGCGACCACCATAGCCCCCAACAATGCCAACCGCAGCAAGTTCAACACCGGGAACAAATTCAGCTTTAAATTGTTTGGTAGCAATAAAATCCAATACAACAGCGCCAGCAATCCCGAGCAAAATATCGCCAAAGAGTCCTGCCTCAAACTTATCGCCCTTGTTCGCGATAAAGCGAGGCATTTCCACGTGTCCATCTACCATGATGGTATAGATCACACCACCTAAGATGCCAGAGAAAATTAATACAATGGCATATTGTCCTTCTTCGCCTGCCCAAGCAAAGATTGACTCACTAATTAGCAGTACATAAAAGAGCCCAATCAAAAAACCGGTCAAAAAAGTGCTGTAAACACGCCAGCGACGGTAAGCAGGGGCTTTGTATCCGCGCCATTTGGCTAACCGCGCCTGTTTTTGTTGTTCGTCCATTGAGGTAGATTGCTCCGCTTCAGTTCTGGTTAATGAGGGGTTTGGTCAATGACGGGTATGGAAATAACCCCAAGTTGGTCAATACGCTTGCCGCAGCGGCCATGGAACCCAATTGCCTGATAGCCCTGCGGGATATCGAGTTCAATCG